>NZ_JBQFSM010000010.1:0-186314 GCF_056538005.1 Ruegeria sp. BI11
AATGCAAACTAAATAGGAGCTACACTGATTCTATGGCTTTTCCTATAAGGGCCAAACACCAGCGCGGGCTTTACGACCCGGAACCGGTAGTCCCGCTCGTCTTAAGAGTGCGAGCCATACTGCTCAGGATACGATAGATTTCACCTGCCGCCGGGTGCCATTGCTCGACCTCTTTGCCCTGAGAGGCGACTACCTGTTCGTCACCTCGCGCTGCTGGACCCGTAAGAGCTTTTCGCGGCCCTAGGGCATTTACATTATCTGCTGTACTCTCCATGAGATTGGCATTCAGTCGCTCGATAATATCACTTGCAACACCTGCTTTCATCCAAGCTTCTTGTGCGATCGCCTGTAAGACAACGGTAAAATTGTTCGAGATAACGGCCGCCGCATGATAGAGGCTTTTGCCGTCCGACCGGATTGCAAAGCACTCAGCCCCCAATTGTTCCAAAATGGGCTGAATGACTGTTAGGGCCGCGCTGTCACCTTCGATTCCGCATAAAGCGCCATTGAACTGATCTTTCGCGCGCTCAGGGTCGGCAAAGGACATAACCGGGTGAATGCTGGCCAGCTGCCAATTCAAATGTCTGAGTGGGTTCATTTCAGAGGCCGGGAAAAAGCCGCTGCAGTGAAACGCCACGGATGTTCTCTTCGCCTTTTTCCCGGCCAGTTTCTTAGAAAGCTCTGACGCCACAGCGGCTATCTGAGTATCCGGCACCGCAAGAATCCAAATATCAGCGGGGCGCAAATCTGGAATGTGCTCAACCGCGCGTCCGGCCTTGATCCGTCCGACGGCGATTTGGGCGGACTTGTGGTTGGCGCTGAGGACGTCCTGAACCCGGTAGTTCGGATTTGCGGCCAGCAGGTGCATTAAGGTCCTCCCGACCCGACCTGCACCGATCAGGTTTATTGTAGTTTGCTTCATAACCCTGTGATCCTAAGCTTCTGAAATGAAGGGCGCTCAACATAGATGGTTTTCTCAAAAACCGTGATCTGGAAGAAATCATGTGAGAGCAGGGTGTATCAGTTAATAACATAACTTTGAACCGATGGCGTTCGGTGGATCACAGTGGATACGGGGTTGTCTCTCCTTCGGCCCATAATTCGACAAGGATGTATGAGAATACGGGTAACTCAGCATTGGCAATTGTTTCTTCCGTTAGACGGCAGATCGTCCAGGTGGTTTCTAACAGCAACCCAATAAGGACGATCTAGAGATTTTCCTGTTTAGCGGACTCTCATCACGCTGTTGCAATGCTTGGGTTACCGCGTCTTGAACGAACAACCGCTGTGTCGACTTAACTGCTGTTCGCTATAGCGCGGGGTATGAAAAATTCGGAAAGACTACTCTTGAGTATAATCGTCTTGTGAACTCTCAAGCAGACCAGCATCATATTGATTTGTGAGAATGAGTTTCGGGCCAACCAACTGCGTGAATCCGAGTTTTTTTGGGGTTTAACCTGAGGATACCTCACCAAGCAAATCACTGGCATCGCTCACGTCGATTGTGTGCTTTCCTCCAGCGACCGTCTCTAAGACTGTGCTTAGATCGGAGATAGGTATGGGAGCGCGCCCAAATTTTCTGCAATGCCTTGTGTAATCAACCAGTGTACGAAGTTCGAACATTCTCGCCCGGTGTTTTCGTGCAGTATTCAAAGCCTCACGAAACTCCACTTCGGCCAAGCCGCTATCGGAAGTCGTAATTGCATAAACTCGGTCAGTTTCTGCTTGAGCCCACCTTTCGTTTGTACGGCTTTGATGCTCGCGCGCACCGGCCAATAAAAGCAAGGCGCCTTTCCGATCACCTGTTTTTAAAGTGAGTTCGGCAATCAAGGTGAGAAAGAAAGGTTTGTAATTTCCTGCGCCGCTGGCCCACCATGCTTCAGAAGCATTTCGCAACGCGTGGATGGTATTCGGAGCTGGCGAAACAAAGGCATCCACCCAGCTTCGCCAGAGGTTTGCAGTCAAGGACATGAAGGTAAAAGAGTGCTTGGTTGAAAGCTCTTCCAACTGGGTCGCAACCTCATTTACTTTTTCGGGTTCACGGCGCAACAGATGAAGCATGCACAAGTATGTCAGGGACTGCGCTATACTATGGGCATGCTCAAGCTGTTGTGCTGCAGCGACCGCCTGTTGCTGAATTTCCAGTGCTTTGTCGGGGTCTCCGCGCATCCAAGTGGCCAGGCTAAGAAAGCATGAGGTTATCGCAGCATGGTCCGACCCGTAAATAAACGCGAGGTGCCCATCTCTTTTTCGATTGTAGAGCTTAAGGGCTTTTTCCAAATTCTCGTGGGCTGAATCTAGCTCGCCGATATGGAATAGTACTGCACCCTTAGCCCGATGGGCCACCATGAGGTGTTGCGTCTCGCCCGACGAATCCGCCAAATCCAGCAGTTGTTCTGCAACGTCCCTGGCCAAATCATATTCAGCCCGTACCAAATGAAAGGAATACAAACCATTCAATACTGGGAATAATTGTTCTTTTTCGTCCACGCGTTCACACAGGTCGCGTATTCTTGCGTAGACGGCACCGGTTTCATCGGCTGCAATTCCAGCAGTCGACCGCAGAACACCTGCTTTGAGAACCAGGATCTCAATTTCTTTTTGGTCCCGTTCACCACTGTGGTCGAGATTGCTTAACTGATCGATCGCCAAGGAGAGCTGCGTGCTTGCCTCAGTATTGGCTGAACGCTGGATCGCTCGTTGACCTGCGAGATGCCGATAGTCCATGGCCTCTTTACTCATGCCGGCTATCGTATAGTGGTGAGCCAGAATTTCCGGACTAGCATCGCCAACATAAGCATCTTTGTCGGAAAGTTTTTGCGCAACACGAGCGTGCAAAGCCCGACGCTCGCTTTTCAATAGGCTGTTGTAAGCAGTGTCTCGGATTAGGGCATGGCGGTAGCTGAAAGTTTCACGACCTTCCGTTTCTGAAACTGTAACGATTCCTGCATCCACCAAGAGTGTCAAACCTGCGCGCAGCGCTTGATCGCCAATGCCGACCACTTTGGCAATTAATGGATAAGAAAACTGCGGGCCAATCACCGCGCCAATCTGGGCCACTTCCTTGGCAGAGCTCAGGCGATCAAGTCGCGCCATTAACGCATCGTGCAAAGTTCTGGGAACAGAGTTCGCCGGCGAAGTTCCACCCGCAAAGTAAGCATCTCTACCTTCAGTCAAAGTTCCAGATTCGAGTAGATCTTTTGTCACCTCTTCTACGTAAAGCGGCACACCATCAGATCTGGCTGCCACCACATTATACATCTCATCAGAGATCGACTGGCCTTTGGCAACTTCGTCTACAATGCACTTAACCTGTTGAAAATCCAACTGCTTCAAAACAACCTTCGAAAGGTTCGATTGCAGCGCCCAACCTGGGTCGAACTCGGGTCTGAATGTCATCACAACCAGTACCGGAAGGTCGCGAATACGGTCCGTGATCCGATCCAGCAGCAACTTAGTCGTCGGATCAATCCAATGCGCATCTTCAAACAAAAGCAGCACTGGTTTCTCTTTGGCTTCAGAAGCCAGATTGCTGGTTAGCAGTTGTAACGTTTGCTCCATGAGTTGCTGCGGTGTCAGCTCTAGTGGCCCCAATTGTTCTTCAAATGGAACAGAAAGAAGAGATGCGGCCAACTTCAATGCATGGTCGGACTGGTCGTCTAGATAGGCAGAAATCTTCTTTAGCTTTACGTCGTTTGAATCATCGGACCGAAGATCAGCAGCATTTTCGAATTGGCGAATGGCAGGATAAAACGCACTAGCATAGTGGTAGGGGGAACATTGGTATCGAATCTGAGCGTTCGGCGCGTCCGAAACATACTTTCTTAATTCTTCTACCAATCGAGACTTGCCTATTCCAGGTTCTCCCGACACGAGAACAACCTGTCCTTGACCACTACAGGTTAACTCCCATTTACTTTTCAAGGTCACATATTCTGCGGCGCGACCAACCAAAGGTTTGAGCAACGCATCGTCTAAAGCCATGAAACGGCTAATGGTTTTTCGCAGTCCTGTTACTTGCCAAGCTTCGACCTCTCGGGAAAAACCCTTGAGCTTGAATGCGCCCCGGAGAACATATTCGAAAGTTTCACCCGCCAGATGATGAGTATTTGGAGCAACGATCAGCGTGCCTGGATCTGCCATTGCCTGCAGGCGTGCGGCCAGATTTGGCGTCTCGCCCATTGCCGTCCCATCCTCAAACATTTTTTCGCCACGCAGGTCACCGACAACGACCAACCCTGTTGCTATACCAATTCGGACATTGAGTTTCACATGAGTGCGAATATCTGGCACTTCTTTTATGATGCGCAGACCTGCACGAATGGCTCTTTCTGGGTCATCTTCGTGCGCATGGGGAAACCCGAAGAAAACCATAATTCCATCGCCGTAATAGCTTGCGATGTGACCATCAAAAGCCGCCACTGACGCGGCGCATGTTTCTTTGAACAGCCGAAGTACTTCGGCTAGATCTTCCGGATCGACGCGCTGGGATATTTCGGTTGATCCTACCAAATCGATAAACATGACGGTAAGTTGCCGTCGCTCTGCCACGATCGCGGGGCCTAGTGTGGAGTTGTGAGGTCGGTAGTCCCTTTCTGTATCGGCTCGAACAGCCTTAATGAAGCGTCGTCTTGGACCCAAGGGAAGGCCGATTGATATAAGGTCTTCGTCTGTTAACTCGGTAAGATCACCGGGTTCGATTTCGTGATCAGAAAAGGCCTCAACATACTTAGACAAACCATGTTTTTTTAACCAGCGTGCGATTTCAGACATTTGATCGTTTTGCTTGCCGTCACCGCAGCGCCTTCATCTGCGTCACACCAGCGTACATCCCTCGGTCTAGTTGGTCTGTTTCGTGCACCCAGTAGTTTTTTCTGAACACCTGAACTGCTTTCTCTCTATGAAGAACGGCGTAACAATTTTGGTCAAGGGCTTCGTTGCCTCGAAGTGGCACGAGCCCGCCGACAGCTCTCCGGTATCGGGTTGGTATTAATTGATCAAATGGGTATCGCGAAACGTTCGCTGCAGGTCCATATTCACCATCAAAGTGGCATGTTAACCGCTGCTGGATCAAATTTTACGCAAATATGCCCAGGAGACATATCCCTTCAGTCCGCGCGCTCGTTGCAAAGAAACGCGGCACCAACGGGTGCCGCCAGTTTGTTCGCAGCTGTGAACTCTCAGCGCGGTTCCATTTGGAAGACCAACAATCACGTTAAAACCTATTCCAGGCCCTGAACGCAATTTCAGCATATCTCCGCCTTCAACGCCAAAAACCTCGTATCGTCCAAGCGAGGCCGCCTTTACAGGATCAGGGTCGATGATGGCGCCTAGGAAAATTGCAGCCAATAGTATGAAGGTTGTACTACGCATCACGTTACCCTGCTCATTGCTTCAGCTCCCACCGTAGTGGTTCGGAGCATCAAGAGAAACTACCCGAAAACGGAAAATTTGCAGGAAGCGGACTCTGGAAGCTCTAAGACGGCCCAAACCTACCATTGGCTCTCGGGTGAGAATGTCGTGTTGCGGTCGTCAAAGCTGCTGTTTGCTGTCGGCGCGAATTCGAGGGTCAGCGGAATTCACATAACCTCATCAGACCACACTTAAGCTTCAATCTTACTCATCGCTGACAAAAGCACGCCGCGGATGTCCTCAATCTCGTCCGGGCGGCGAAACTTTTCAAAATGTAGCTTGTCGTGTTCCATGACATCTTTCATGCACACCCGATGACCCTGTGCTTCGGCTTGTGTCTGAGCGCCTCTAAATTGAGAGGCAGATTTTCAAATCATTCCCGCATTGACCTAAATGTCCCAATGGTTTCGGAGCGTTCAGGCTTGATTGTGCTGGAGATGCGATCATCAGTTGAGATTGCATTCATCCCGTGTGGCGCCAAAGGTCGGTTGGGAGGCGGGGTCAGTCCTTTCATGCAGTCTACGGAGTTTACCAGCTGATGTTTGTAAGTTTCGACCAGCACTAAATTCTCAGCGAAGTGGGCGACAAAACCGGGCCAAAGAGGCTGAAATTCATGAGACCCACAAATTTAAGAAATGGTTACGTTGACTGATCAAGGTAAAGAAATTCAGGTCCAAATACGAAAATAGTGTCGTGAAAAAGGACCGATGACATGTAAAGGGCGAGTTCGCCATATGTGTGGGTTGAAAACGTGCTCGTCTATGTCTTCCACTTTGGCTGGCATCGAGGTTGCCAACATGTTCTGAAGGAAGAAATGTTCCGACAAAGCTCACTTGTACGGCGTTGCAAACATGAGCTTGGGCAACACCACCCGTTGGAACATCAGTTCTCAAAGTGTATTAACTTTACGGTGCCTTAAAGAGACGGTGATCCGACAGCAGCCGACGCTTTTCGGCCATTGCTTCCAACCGGCGTCTCTCTAGCCCCAGTTTGAACGATTGCTCAACAAAGTCGATATGATCGGTGGCAGCCTTTTCAGCGCGAGCCTCGTTCCCCTCAATCACTGCTTGGCCCAACTCGAGATGTTGTTGCAAAAGCTTCTCGCCTGTGCCGTCGATCGTTTTTAGAAAGTCACGATTGTAAAACACACCTTTGCGCGCGAGTTCGTAGATCGATGCCATCATATGGATCAAGGTCGCATTCTGGCTGGCATCGACAATCGCAGAGTGCAGCGCAAAGTCGGCCTCTTGAGATGCCTTCGAGTCGTTTTCTTGCCAGGCTCGTTCATTCTCTTCAAGAATTTCTGCAATTCGTTCCTTGTCTGCTTTTGTCGCGCGGCGCGCGGCCAGTCTGGCGGCAAATCCTTCCTGCTCACGCCGATATTCCAGATAGTCAAAAAAGGCCGGTTCATGCCGCTCGTAGAGCGCCAGCAGCGCTGGCATCATTGCCTGTCCAGTCAGCGCAGCAATAAAGGTCCCTTCACCATGCTGGGTTGTCACCAGGCCGCGTTCTTCAAGAGCAGACAACGCCTCGCGTAGTTTTGGTCGGGATACGCGCAGCATCTCGGCCAGATCCCTTTCGGAGGGTAGTTTACGGCCCTGTTTCAGTACGCCCGAGGCGATCAGGTCTTCGATCTGAGCCACTACCGCTTCGGCCAGCGATTCGTGGCCGACCGGTTCAAAGATTGCTGTGGAGTTCATGATGCTGACCTCTGCTCAACGCCAAAACAAAGATTACTGGTAAATAAATATAACCATATTTAATCAAAACTCAAGCTGCTGCCCATCGCGGGCAATATGATCTTAGTATTTTGTTTTTGCTAAAATTTAGGCGTTTCCCTATTTGCATCACCTTCTTGCGCTTCTGGCAAAGCTGGCTCTGCATATCTTCATTTGATGCACTAGAGATACCCATTGGTAAATAAAATTGTTGACTGGTTTTTATTGGTAAAGTTAATTTACCACCGGAAGGGCGCTGGAGGAGCCTGCGCCGCTGATTGGGGAAATGCCCAGACCTATCCTGGAGGAGATTTCATGAAGAAGACCCTGACGAGCCTCGCCGTGGCTGCCAGCCTGATGGCCGCACCTGCGCTTGCCGCCGACAAACTGCTGCTGAAAACACCGATTGCTTTTTCGACCGAATTGCCGGGCCTGGGCTCGCCAATCCCGCGTGTTGCCGAACAGCTGGACCTGATGTCAGGTGGTACGCTGAAGATGAAAGTATACGAGCCGGGCAAACTGGTCCCGCCGTTTGAAATTCTGGATGCCGTATCCACTGGCAAAATCAACTCGGGTTACACCACTGCTGGGTACTGGGCGGGCAAAATCCCTGCCGCGCCGTTGTTCTCGGCCGTTCCATTCGGCCCCGAGGCGGGCGAGTATATGGCCTGGCTGTATTACGGAAACGGACTGACACTCTATCAAGAGATGTATGATCAGGCCGGTTTCAACGTCAAAGTTCTGCCCTGCGCGATTATTGCGCCTGAGACCTCGGGTTGGTTCGCATCCGAGATAAATTCTCCCGAAGACCTGAACGGTCTGAAGATGCGCTTCTTTGGTCTGGGCGGCAAAGTGATGCAGAAACTGGGGGTTGCGACTTCGCTGCTGCCGGGCGGTGAAATCTTCCCCGCGCTGGAAAAAGGTGCCATCGACGCAACCGAATTTTCGATGCCCGCCATCGACGCGCGTTTGGGCTTTCACAAGTTGGTGAAATTCAACTATTTCCCCGGCTGGCATCAGCAGGCCACTGTTTTCGAACTGCTGATCAACAAAGATGTCTGGAACGAAACCAGCGATCAGCACAAAGCGATCATTGAAAGCGCCTGTAAAGCCTCGATGGCGGACAGCTTTGCCGAAGGAGAAGCCATTCAGCACGCTGCGCTGATCGACAACGTCGAAAACAACGGTGTCACCATCAAACAATGGTCGCCCGAGATGCTGGAGACCTTCCGTGCAACTTGGGATGAGGTTGCTGCTGAAGAAGCTGCCAACGACGCTTTCTTTGCTCAGGTTCTGGCCGACATGAACGAGTTCCGGGAAGGCTACGGCCTCTGGAAAACGAACGCGTTCCTCCCTCGTCAGTAACCTCCCTTGCTGACGAAACCGGGGCGGCGGCATCCGTCGCTCCGGTTCTTATTTCCTGATCTTCGGAATTTCTAACCTTTCACTGCCCGCGCGCCGGGCTGCTGAGCGAGGTATGACCATGACCACACAGAACAACCTTACCGATCCGGTCGAAGCCTATGAAGGCATCCTGGAGCACCCCGAGACTGACCGTCAGAAGATCGCCGTTGCGATTGACGCAAGCGTGAAGGCTGTTGGCCATGTGGTCATGTGGGCAAATGTCCTGCTAATGGGGGCGATATTCGCTCAGGTGTCGCTGCGCTACCTGTTCAGCCAGAACTATCCCAAACTGGATGAGATTCAGTGGCATTTCTACGGCATCGTCACAATGATCGGTATTTCCTATGCCCTGATCACCGATAGCCATGTGCGCGTAGACGTGTTGCACATGCAACTGTCGCGCCGGGCCCAGCGGGTCATCGAGGTGATCGGTATTCTGACCCTGCTGACCCCGTTCATCTATCTGATGATCGATCAGGGGTACGATTACTTCTATGAAAGCTTCCGGGTCAATGAACGCTCGGACAGCCCAACCGGCCTGCCTGCCCGCTGGGCTTTCAAGGCGGTGATCCCGATCAGCTTTGTTCTTCTAGCACTGGCTGCGCTGGCGCGTCTGATCCACGATGGGCACGCGCTTTTGTATGGACCGGCCTCAGAGCGCGAAGGTGCATCTTTGCGTCGTATCCTGCTGGTTCTGGCCGTGTTTGCCGCAGTTTGCGCCGGCTTGACCTTCCTGGTGGAAACCACCGAGGAAAAGCTGGTCATCGCGATGTTCCTGACCTTCATCGCTCTGCTCTTCACCGGCTATCCGGTGGCATGGGTGCTGGCGGGTGTGGGTGTGGCTTATTGTGGTCTGGCCTACCTTTTCGACAACGACCTGATGCTGTGGACCGGGTTGGAGAGCACCTTTACCGGGCTTGATTATCTGACCCTTGGCGCCGTGGTGAACCGGGTCTATGCGACCATGTCCAACGCGGTTCTGGTCGCCCTGCCGATGTTCATTTTCATGGGTCTGATGCTGGACGAATCCGGTGTGGCCGAACGTCTGATGTCCTCGATGCAGCGCCTGTTCGGCACCGTTCGCGGTGGTCTGGCGATCACGGTGACCCTGATCGGTATCATTCTGGCGGCCTCGACCGGCATCATCGGTGCGTCCGTTGTTCTGCTGGGTGTACTGTCGCTGCCCTCGATGATGCAGCAGAAGTACCAGCCGACGTTGGCTGCCGGTGTTGTTTCGGCTTCGGGTACGCTGGGCATTCTGATCCCGCCGTCGATCATGCTGGTAATCATGGCCGACCAGATGGCCCTGTCTGTGGGTGACCTGTTCATGGCTGCGGTCTTCCCCGGTGTGATCATCGGTGGCCTCTACCTGACCTACATCTTCATCCTCGCGCTGGTAAAGCGCGACGCGGCCCCCGTGCCCGAAGGCGCCACGGCCCCCGACTGGGCTGCCGTCAAGGACGTGCTGATCGCGGTCATCCCGACCCTGATGCTGATCCTTGCGGTTTTGGGTTCGATCTTTGCGGGTCTGACCACACCGACCGAAGCCTCGGGCATCGGTGCGCTGGGTGCGACCCTGCTGGCCTTGGGCTATCGCAAGCTGACCTTCAAGAAGCTGTGGAACGTGCTGGTGTCGACCTTCAACACCACCGCTTACATCTTCGCGATTTTCCTGGGCGCGACCGTGTTCTCGTATGTCCTGCGGGAACTGGGTGGGGACGAGCTGATCGAACACGTTGTTCAATCCACTGGCTTCGGCGCCAACGGCACCGTTCTCTTCATCCTGTTCATCGTCTTCCTGCTGGGCTTCGTTCTGGACTGGATCGAGATCACGTTGATCGTACTGCCGCTGATGCGCCCCATCGTGAACGGCCTTGGCATCGACATTCCAGGCTTTGGCGTTCTGGATGAACCGGCGCTGGTGTGGTTCGTGATCCTGGTCGCGGTGACGCTGCAAACCAGCTTCCTGACACCGCCGGTGGGCTTCGCCCTGTTCTACCTGAAAGGCGTCTGCCCGCCCGAGATCAAGCTGATGCACATCTACAAGGGTATCATCCCCTTCGTACTGCTGCAGCTGACTGGTCTGGCGCTGGTCTTCCTGTGGCCGACCCTCGCCACCTGGCTGCCTTCGGTCGCTTACTAAGGAGCTGCCCCAATGCGTCTGAACCAATGCCATAACTTCCACGACTTCCGGCGGCTGGCCAAACAGCGGCTGCCGGGCCCCATCTTCAACTATATCGACGGTGGCGCGGATGATGAGGTGACCTATCGGGAGAACACCCATGCGTTCGACCGCTGCGATCTGTTGCCCTCGGTACTGCGCGGGGTGAAGGACGTGGATATGTCTGTCACGGTGATGGGGCAAAAACTGGAAATGCCGGTCTATTGCTCACCCACCGCCTTGCAGCGTCTGTTCCACCATCAGGGGGAACGCGCCGTTGCGGCAGCGGCCGAGAAATACGGGACCATGTTCGGCGTGTCCTCGCTGGGCACCGTCTCGTTGGAAGAGCTACGGCAGAAGCACAAGAATCCGCAGGTCTATCAGTTCTATTTCCACAAGGATCGCGGCCTGAACGCCGCCATGATGCAGCGCGCCAAAGAGGCAGGCGTCGAGGTCATGATGCTGACCGTCGACAGCATCACCGGCGGCAACCGCGAGCGTGATCTGCGCACCGGCTTCTCGATTCCGTTCCGACTGACGCTGGGCGGCATGGTCCAATTTGCGATCAAGCCGATGTGGGGGATCAACTATGTCACCCACGAGAAATTCCGCCTGCCGCAACTGGAAGAGCATGTGGATATGGGCGGTGGTGCCAGTTCGATCGGTGGGTATTTCACCGATATGCTGGACCCGTCGATGAACTGGGAAGACGTGGCGCAGATGGTGCGAGACTGGGATGGTCAGTTCTGCCTCAAAGGTATCATGACCGTCGAAGACGCCCGCCGCGCGGCAGATATCGGATGTACCGGAATTATCCTGTCAAATCACGGTGGCCGTCAGCTGGATGGTTCACGCACACCGTTCGATCAACTGGCCGAGATTGTCGATGCGGTTGGTGACAGGCTGGATGTGATGATGGACAGCGGCATTCAACGCGGAACCCATGTGCTCAAGGCGTTGTCGCTGGGGGCCAAGGCAGTGGGAGTCGGACGACACTATCTGTATCCACTTGCTGCTGCGGGTCAAGCGGGGGTTGAGCGCGCGCTGGGGTTGATGCGAGCCGAGATCGAACGGGACATGAAACTGATGGGCGTGACACGCATCGATCAACTGAACAGCGGGAATATCCGGTTTCGCGACGCCTAACTTTGACGGGGAAGTGACATGACCAACGAAGCATTGATCAAGACATTCCGATCTATCGTGGGATCGCGTCACGTTCTCACCGGTGAAAAGGCCACAGAACGGTTTCGGCGTGGCTTCCGCTCGGGCGAGGGTGACGCGCTGTGCGTGATACAGCCAGGTTCCCTAATGGAGCAATGGCGCGTACTTCAGGCCTGTGTGGCGGCCGATAAGATCGTCATTATGCAGGCGGCCAATACAGGGCTGACCGAGGGGTCGACCCCCTCGGGCCGCTACGATCGCGATGTTGTTCTGATCAACACCCGCCGGATGGATACGCTTGTGACGTTGAATGGTGGAGAGCAGATCGTCAGCTTTCCCGGTGCCACGCTGTTCGCGTTGGAAAAACTACTGACTCCGCTGGGGCGCGAACCGCATTCGGTGATTGGATCGTCCTGTATAGGTGCGTCAATTGTCGGTGGGGTTTGCAACAACTCTGGCGGATCTTTGGTCGAACGCGGGCCGGTTTACACCGAACTGTCCGTTTATGCGCGGATCAACGAGGAAGGCGATCTGGAACTGGTCAATCATCTGGGCATTGATTTGGGCGAAACGCCCGAGGATATCCTTGCCAATTTAGATGCCGGAACATTTGAGCGAAATCCGGGGGGCACGAACAAACGCGCCTCGGCCAGCGACTACGCGCAGATCGTGCGCGATGTGGATGCCGAAACACCCGCGCGGTACAACGCAGACAAGGCCAAGCTCTTTGAAACTGCGGGTTCCGCAGGGAAACTAGCAGTTTTTGCAGTGCGTCTGGATACTTTTCCCAAAAACGATGCCGAGAAGGTTTTCTACATCGGGACCAACGACCCCGACGATCTGGCCGATTTGCGCCGGCATATCCTGTCCGAGTTCAAGTCTTTGCCAGTCTCAGCTGAATACATGCAGCGCGAGGTGTTCGACATCACCGCACGCTATGGCAAAGACACAGTGGTCATGATCGACAAGCTGGGCACCGACCGGCTGCCGATGTTTTTTGCCATGAAAGGAGCCGTAGACGCCCGCCTACGTCGGATTCCGGTTCTGCGAAACCTCACAGACCGGTTCATGCAAATAGCTGCGTCTCTGTGGCCGCGTGTTCTGCCCAAACGGATGGTGGAGTTTCGCGATCGCTATGAACATCACCTGATTCTCAAGATGCGAGACGGCGGTATTGACGAAGCTGCGGATTGGCTGCCTGTATTCCTGAAAGGTCGCGACGCAGATTTTTTCAGATGCACCGTACGGGAAGCGAAGATTGCCGGCTTGCACCGATTCGCAGCAGCAGGCGCTGCAGTTCGCTACATGGCGATCCATGCAGATGGGGTAGAGGACATCATCGCCTTGGACGTCGCCCTCCGCCGAAACGATCAGGACTGGTTGGAGAAACTTCCACCAGAGATAGAGGATCAACTGGTTCACAAGCTCTATTATGGCCACTTCATGTGCCATGTGATGCATCAGGACTACGTGGTCAAGAAAGGTGCGGACACCAAGGCGCTCAAGGCGGCGATGCTGAAAATCTTTGATGAACGTGGTGCAGAGTACCCTGCCGAGCACAATGTTGGCCATCTGTATCAGGCTAAACCAGATCTGGCAGCACACTACCAATGTTGCGATCCGACCAATTCGTTCAACCCCGGAATCGGTAAGATGTCTAGAAATCGAAATTACATCGAAAGTGATTTTCGGTGACCGATCGATAATCTGTTTGGGGTTTGGTTTGGATCTGGGTTCAAGCTCAGATTCCAATTCAGATAGAATCCCTATTACAATCGACCGGAGAGTATCTTGACTAGGTCGGGTTCTGCCTTCTGGATCTGCTCCAGATCCATACTGTTTTGAACGTGCAGCAGATGATGCCGAATGGCGTCTTCCGCAGATTGGGGGTCCCGCTGTTGATGGCATCGGCGGCCTTGGCAACACTGAGCGCATTTCCGCGATCGTGCTGCCGTGATCGTTCAGATACAAACTTCGCTGGTACATCATACAAAAAGACAATCCGTCGATGCTTCAGGATATCGAAGCAAGACGCCAACGGAAATCGACAGCCTGCGTGGAGAGGTTTCGCGGTTGGCAAAAACCTGTAACGTGTCGTTACCGCTCAATACGGCTCTGGCGGCCCTGATCCGGCTCAAAGGCCGGATTGCGCGCGTGACCATTTATTCTTTGGGCCGCCATGAGGAACCAAAATACTGTGGATAAACCTGCCAACACCCAATCAATAACAGCAGGCGGCGCCCTATTCAGGAAACTCAAAGCCCTTGGCATTGACTATGTTTTTGCCAATTCGGGCACGGATTTCCCTCCTATTATCGAGGGGCTGATCGAAGCGCGCCAGAAGAAACTTGATTTGCCAATCCCGGTTACGTGTCCACATGAACATGCCGCGATGGGTATGGCACATGGGTATTACCAGATTTCGGGCCGCATCCAGTCGGTCATGCTCCACACCAATGTCGGATTGTCGAATGGCGCGACCGGAGCCATCAACGCATCTTGCGACCACATTCCGATGATCCTTATGTCGGGGCGCACGCCGGTTATGGAAAAGGACCGGTTCGGAGCCCGTACCGTGCCGATCGGGTGGGGGCAGGAGATGTACGATCAAACCGCCCTCGTGCGTGAAACGGTCAAATGGGACTACGAGTTGCGGTTTCCCGAACAACTTTCAGAACTATTTGACCGAGCTTGGGCGATATCTAACTCAACTCCCAAAGGGCCGGTCTATCTGAGCCTGCCGCGTGAGGTTTTGTGCAAGCAGACGCCGCCCGAAGGGCTGGATCAACAATCCATCATGTTGCCAGTGGTCACGGCGCCAGCACCGTCTTCGCTTGCTGAGGCGGCAGAGCTTCTTGCCAACGCTCAAAATCCCCTCATCATCAGCCAGCGGGGCACCGGTTCATATGACGCCTTCGACGCGTTCGGAGATTTCGTTTCCGATTGGGCGCTGCCGGTAAGCCACTACTGGGCCAATCAGATATCCCTCCCACTCGCACATCCAATGCACATCGGTCAGAACCCCGAGGACCTTTTGGCCGAGGCAGATGTCGTTCTTGTCATCAATTCGTTGGCCCCGTGGTGGCCGGACAAGGTTGACCTTCGTGACGATGTGAAAGTCATTCAACTCGGCCCGGATCCGCTTTTTTCGCGCACGCCTGTCCGAAATTTCCAGGCAAATGTTACCCTTGCGGGAGAGACGTCAGATACGTTGCTTGCACTTATTGCGGTGATGAAAAGATTGCCGCGCGACGAAGGGCGTCTCGAGACCCGTCGAAAGAGCATCTCCAATCTCGCAGAAATCAATCGCAAGGAAGTTGTTGCAATCGCAGAAAAGGGTGCTGGTGGGTCGATGTCAAAAGACTGGGTGAGCCTTTGTGTCGGCAAGGCGATCAAAGGGCGCAAAGCGACTATTTTCCACGAGCTCGGCTTGCCGCTTGGGCCGCTCGACCTGCAAGACCACAACAGTTACTTCCAAGAACCCCATGCCGGTGGTCTGGGATGGGGGTTACCCGCAGCATTGGGAGGGCAGTTGGCCGAGCCGGACCGTCTGATTTTTGCGACGATGGGGGACGGTAGTTACATGTTCTCCAACCCCACGGCCTGCCACTTGATCGCTGAGGCGATGGGACTGCCGATCATCACGCTAGTGCTGAACAATGAAGAATGGGGCGCTGTGCACCACTCGGTCGAAGGGCTATATCAGAACGGTCTGGTGGGGAAATCGAATGACGTTCCGCTGACCCGGCTGCAACCGAGTCCGGATTTCACTAAAACAGCTGAGGCAAGCCGTGCTTACACTGAAACTGTAGAGACGGGCGACGAATTACCAGCAGCGTTGGACCGCGCGATCCGGATTGCGACCGTAGAAAGGCGGCAGGTTCTCTTGAATATTGCAATCGCCCGTACCGGGACACTGTGAACGCAGGTATGCCGGAGAGAGGAGGTTGCTTTTGACCGAACCCAATTTATTGCAGCGTGGCGAAACTATGTTCCTTGGCGGCGTGTTTTTTTACGAAACTAGGATTGGTATCGACATATGGTTCATTCAGTTGCCTATTTTGGCAACTAAATGTCAAAAATCCTCAATTTTGTTGGTGAATCTAATGGGTACAATAATGCCAAGCGGAAGCAGAGGATTATTCTGAGCAACTTAACATGCGTTGCGACAAAAAACGGCTTCAACGGAATACTGCCTGTTCCCGGGGCGGTGTTTGCTAGATTTGTAGATCAGGAGGAGATCATGGGTATTCTGAAACGAGCGAAATATTTCGCTTTGGGCACAGCGATGTCTGCACTTGCCGTACCATTTGCCTGGGCGGCCGACTATGAATTCAAGCTTCACCATTTTCTTAGCCCAAAGGCACCGGCGCACGCGCAGATGCTGGAACCCTGGGCGCAACAAATCATGGACGCGTCAGACGGGCGTATCAAAATCGAGATTTTCCCATCCATGACACTGGGTGGAAAGCCACCTCAGCTGCCACGACAGGTGCGCGACGGTGTTGTTGATATCGCTTGGATCGTGAATGCTTATGCCGCCGGGCAGTTCCCGCGCACAGAAGTATTCGAGCTTCCAGGCGTGCATCAAGGCAGCAGTGCTGCCGTAAACCAGGCAATGCGTACAATGTATGAAGACGGTGAACTAAGTAAGGATTTCAAAGGCGTTGTTCCTCTGTTTCAACACGTGCATGGCGGTCAGGCGATTCATATGGCTGATGAGGAAGTGCGCTCGCCATCCGACCTGGCTGGAAAAAAGATTCGAATTCCATCGCGGACCGGTTCATGGATTATCGAGGCCCTTGGCGCCAATCCGGTAAAAACTTCGGTAGGGGAAATTCCGGTGGCTTTATCAAAAAAAGTGATCGACGGTGCGTTGATCCCGTTCGAAATCATTCCGCCGCTTAAGATTCACGAGCAGACCAAGTACCAGATCGAAGGACCAGGTGGTCAACGCCTTGGCACTACATCGTTCTCGGTCATCATGAATGAAGACCGCTGGAACAGCTTGCCCGAAGACATTCAGCAAATATTCATCGATAACTCTGATATGGATTGGCACGCCAAGGTAGGTGAGATCTGGGATGGCGCAGAGACCTTTGGAATTGGCGTGGCGACCAAATCTGGCAATGAGCATGTGCAACTGAGCGATGCCGAGTGGGCCGAGTTCGAAGATGCCGTCGCTCCGGTGGTTGTTCGTTGGATCGAGGAAATGGATAAAAAGGGTATTGACGGTCAGGCGCTCTATGATGAGGCCGTGAAACTTGTCAATCAGAACATGGCGACGAACTGACTAATGTGGGGCTCGACGCAAAAAGAGGCGAGGCTTATCGGCCTCGCCCGCTCTCTCATAACCGGTTGGGCCCTGTTCGGCGGGCTTGTTCTGATCGTTGTCGTCTTAGTGAATGCTTGGTCGATTTTGGCTGGTGCGATTGTCGGGAAACCATTTCCCGGCGATTTTGAACTGACTGAGATGGGGGCGGCAATTGCAGCATTCTGTTTCTTGCCTTACTGCCAACTTGTAGGCGCCAACGTGTCGGCTGACATTTTCACCATGCGTGCCGGCCCCCTTTCCGTTGCCCTGATGTCCATCTTTGCGGCTCTGATTGCGCTGTTGTTTTCAGCATTGCTTATCTGGCGCATGGGAGCCGGCCTGCAGGATTATCGCGAATACGAGGAATTTACTGGAATCCTCGAAATCCCGATCTGGTGGGCTTTCGTGCCCGCATTAATTTCGCTTGTGCTGCTCTTCGTGGCCTCGTTGATCACTCTGAAGGACGCGCTGCAAAAGCTGCGCAGAAGCGAGGTCTATTGAAATGGACAGCATCACGATAGGTCTTTCGGGCCTGGGTGTTCTGATTTTCCTGATCGCCATTCGCGTTCCCATTGCTTACTCGATGATTGCAGTCGGTGGCGTTGGAATCGCGCTGTTGAACGGCCCGGCAATTGTCCTGAGCCAACTCAAGGATTTGGCATACGGGCAGTTTTCCGTTTACGATCTTTCCGTTGTTCCGCTTTTCGTGCTCATGGGGGCAATCGCATCGCGTTCGGGTTTGAGCGCGGATTTGTTTCGCGCAGCCAATGCCTGGCTCGGTTGGATGCGCGGCGGCGTGGCGATGTCCGCCATCGCCGCATGTGCAGGGTTTGGTGCGGTCTGCGGATCGTCGCTGGCCACTGCTTCGACAATGGGTCGAGTCGCGCTACCAGAGCTGAAACGCTATAACTATTCGCCCAAGCTTGGGACTGGTACGATAGCCGCCGGAGGGGTGCTGGGAATTCTGATCCCTCCATCCGTCGTGCTCATTATCTATGCGATCATTGTCGAAGCGAATGTTGTAACGATGTTCAAGGCAGCTATGATTCCCGGTTTGATCGCCGTGCTGTTCTTCATCCTGACGATCCTGGTTTACGTATTGATTTCACCACAATCCGGTCCAAAAGGGGAAAGCGCCTCGCGCGAGGAATTGATTGCCGCCACCTTAAATGTTTTGCCTGTTGGGTTGGTTTTCGGCGTCGTGATTGGCGGGATATACCTTGGCTTTTTTAATCCCACTCCAGCAGCCGCAGTTGGAGTGGTCATGGTCGCGATATTTGGCCTAGTCCGCGGGCAGTTTTCGCTTAGGGACGCACGTGAGGCACTTTTGGAGACCGCGCGAACCGCAGGTATGATTTATCTGATCCTACTCGGGGCCGAACTTCTGAAGATCTTCATGTCTCGGGGCGGTGTGCCTCAGGCAATGGCAGAGTGGATGGCAAATTCTGGCCTGACTCCGATGACGACCCTATTAGTGTTGCTGTTCGCGCTGATCCTTCTTGGTTGCCTTATGGACAGCCTTTCAATGATCCTGTTGGCAATGCCATTTTTCTGGCCGGTTCTGGTTGAGATGAATGGTGGAGATTTCGCAACCGCCGAAACGTCGCCTTTTGGAATGGACACAGAAGACCTCAAAATCTGGTTCGGAATATTAGCACTTATCGTCGTTGAACTTGGGTTGATCACACCGCCGGTTGGCATGAATGTTTTCATTATCTCGGCGCAATCCCGTGATGTCCCGATGCGCGATACGTTTCTTGGTGTGATGCCGTTCTTCGGGGCAGAAATTGTGCGCGTCGGGGTGTTGATCGCGTTCCCGGCCCTTACGCTTTGGCTGCCGAGGGTCTTGTCAGGATAGCAGAACTTGCTTTTTCGAACCGGGCGCCGTTGGGGGAGTGTCGGCGTTCGGTTGTTCGTTTAAGCAAATGGTTGATCAAAAAGTGGTAGGTTGAAAAGGCAAAAAAACTGTAAGCAAACGCAGAATAAGCACTCTAAGTTCAGAACGCACCTACTGCTGTCGTCTAGGCTGTACTTTTATGAAATCGCGAAAACAGTGCTAATCGGAAGAACCGAACCGCTCGATTGGTTGTGTTGCAAGTTCATTGAAAGGGTAGGATAGCCTTTGGCTTCGACGCACCCATCCTGCAAGTTCACCAAATTACTGAATCCTGGAAGTCCTAGTGCTAGAGAACTGCCTATTTAGGATCTTTTTGCGACTTCGATACCGTTCAAGGTAGCGAGGTTAACACGCACATCACGTTCGGCCAGGTCTTTTCTAAATCATGATAGGATATAGAGTAGCAAATTATAGAACACGGCGAACAAATCTAAGCTCTAGGGATAATTGACAGCCTTTCAAAGCAATCAAGTTGCTACACGTTTGTGATCGATCCAATGGCAACAAACGCGGGAACCAGCGCTCTGGTCACCTAGGACTATAGTTTGTGACACTTCCCCAATAGGCATTCCTCTTATTGATATGTCCAAAGGCTGTTCCGAAATTTTGCCGCTCATCCCACAGGGAAGCTTGGTCTTCATTTCACGCTTGTTGATTCAAGCTCATGAACATAAGACGGATGGAACGCGCCCTATACGGCCTGTCGGGACACCCTAGGAGTACTCAATGAAACCAATTTTGATGGCGTCGATGACCCTGTTCTTCGCAACTGCGCTATATGCCGAGGAAAAGGTCTATGTCTACAATTGGGCGGACTACATCGACGAGTCTCTGCTGCAAAAATTCACAACCGAAACTGGGATCGAAGTAGTCTATGATAATTTCGATTCCAACGACGTGCTTGAAACTAAAATGCTCGCGGGTAACTCTGGTTATGACGTCGTGTTTCCCTCGGGTACTTTTTTACAACGTCAGATTGAAGCCGGTGTTTTTCAACCGCTGGACAAAAAACAACTGCCGAATTCCGTTAACTTGTGGGACGCCATCGAACAACGAACCGCGACTTTCGATCCGGAAAACAGCTACTCAGTGAACTATATGTGGGGATCGACGGGCATTGCTGTGAACGTCGAGAAAGTTCGTGAGGCTCTTGGTGACGAAATCCCCTTGGACACGATGGAGTTGATGTTCAACCCGGAATACGTATCCAAACTGTCCGATTGTGGTGTGAACTTTCTGGATGCTCCGTCCGAGCTTGTACCAGCCGCCCTGACCTATATCGGAGAGGATCCGAATTCCCGCGATCTCGATGTTATTGCAAAAGCTGAACCGGTTCTCAATGCGGTCCGTCCGTATGTTAGAAAGTTTAACTCGACAGGCTACATCTCGGACCTTGCAACCGGTGAAGTGTGCGTTTCGATGGCTTGGTCAGGTGATGCCCTGCAAGCACGAAGCCGTGCTGCAGAAGCAGGAAACGGGGTCGTAGTTCAGTATAGCGCTTTCCGAGAAGGTTCGGGAATGTGGTTTGACCAGATAGCGATCCCGAAAGATGCGCCTCACCCGGAACTTGCTCATAGGTTCATTAACTTCTTGATGGAGCCAAAAAACGCGGCCGCTATCTCAAACTATGTTTGGTATGCAAATGGAAATCTCGCATCGCAAGAGTTTCTGAATGATCCGGGTCTCTACCCTTCTGACGAAGGGATGAAGAACCTCTATATGAAAACACCCTGGGACTCTGAAACACAGCGTTTTGTGACACGCATGTGGACGCGGGTTAAATCCGGTCTGTAGCCCGGGAAAGCCGTAGCCAACGCTTGTTATACATTTGACCCCGGCTGACGGCTCAGTGAGGCCCGGGAAAGGGATCGCGGCGAACCCGCGATCTTCGGGTCGGGAAGAAACACATGAAGCCAATTGAAGGCAGTGAGGGTAACTTAAAGAAAGTCTTGCGTGCTATTTCCAAGGGTTTGGAGCACCAAGCGGAGACTTCGCTGGAATATCCTCGTTCGAAGTTTTCCCACCAAGGTTTCAGTTATCAGGTGCGCCAAAATCAAATTTGCGCGGTGGGCTGGCTGCTGTTTTTATTCGGCGTAGCACCGCGCAAAAGGCTTGGCCGGGTCGTTCTGAAATCACTGCGTCAGGTGGATCTCGCAAGAGTTTCCCGCTGGAATCTGTTACGGGCTATTAACGATGCAACGGCTTCATTGAAAGACAGTTACGAAGCTGAGTTGAACAGGGTGATTGTCAGCAATCCAGGCGATGGCGCTGATATTATCGCGCAGAGAATTAGAAACCTTATCGGTTTGCGTGCAGTTGGCAGTGCACGTAAATTGTTAGAGCAGAATAAGACCGAGCTGCGCGACTTTTATAAACCACTTCAGAAACGGATAATCAGGCGAGAGACTGGAGATCCAATTTCGGAATGCGGTCACAGGTTGGCGGATCGCCGTAGTGAAACTTCACCTAGAAATCTGGACTCTGAGTATTTCTCTGAAACTGAGTGGCGAACAACAAACCAAGAGATTGTAAATGCCCTCTTAACCGAAAGAGAAGGGAACACTGCAGATATCGACGTGTTGCTTTCTGACGTTTCTAAGGATCCACAGCGCGCACTATCTTTGATTATTTTTTTGAACGATGGGTTGGAAGCTGGTTACAAACCCGAGTTGATAACGGCAGCACTACCCTTGGCACCAATGGCGCGTTTCGTGATATTTTCACACTGGCATTGGGTCGATGAAAAGCATCTGGTCAAAGCACTGGATGAGGCAATCTCAGAAGACCAGACCTACTATGTTGAAGCATCCCTCATTCGCGCGATGTCGGGTCGAGTATCTCCGCCCAAAAAAAATGTTGCGAAGAAACAATTATTCGACAAGCTGCTACGTCTTGCGACTGGCGTGGCGTCGTTCGGAAATGAACCTCTGATTGACTTGGCGAAAACCCAGGGTGTGCGAGTGGTTGGTCCGGAATCTATGCCCACAGCCTTTCCAGCAGATCAGGACTATGCAACTTCATCGCAAGGGGTGAGATACGGCGTTGGATCTGCGCTTACGAGTCGGGCGAAAACCTGGTTGAAAAGCAATGCTGAAAACTCAAAGGGAATCCTAGTACTCTCTCCTCATTCCCAGAATTTGTCCTTTTCTTCGAGGCGCTTGCAAGTCGCGTTGGCGGGAATAGGGAAACCGGTTCAGACACTTGTCGAGATTGCGCCTGAAGCTGGCGACCCGATGGAGCCGTCGAACTTTTTGGCTGCGGCGCGCAGCGAAGGTTACGACATCACCTTATCGGGTCGGTGGATGGCAAAACGCAATTCCTACTCCAACCGGTACCTGGACCATTTACGCTCGGGGGCGGTACTTCAAGTCTATTTCGACGGAGAACGAGCGCCGGGCAGAAGAATGTTGGTGCCGTGGCTTTTACGTCCTGGCAAGCTGCCGGGATTTCCTGCACAACTCGCTATTTCCAGCGGCGCGGATGTTTGCTTTGCTGCTACATGGATTGACGAGAGTGGGGTGCCGGTCATTGACATCGTCCCGCTTAACCCGCCGCCTTGTTCGGGTTCAAATCTGGTCCAGAGGTTGTGGTTTACCCAGCAACTGGCGCGAGTTTGTCGAAGCTTCGTTTTGACACAGAAAATGCCGGTTCAGCGGCATTTGATCGCTGCTTACGGTGGAACAATGCCAAAGCGCGAACTGGTTGACTTGGAAACCTGGATGCAATGCGACACGGTGCGTCAAAGTAAGCTATCTTGGCTTTCCAATCATGACCCGTCTCATATCGCCATACGAACGGCGTCTGGGTCTATCACATACGGAGCTTTGGCAAGCTTGTGTTTGCGCATGTCCAGCATGCTGCTGCATTTTCAAGATACGGCCCCAAATCACACAGACCATAGGCGTAATTTTTCGGACCAGCATCGAGTTTTGTGCCTGCTACCGGCCAGTCCTGCGGCTATTGTGGCGCAACTGGCCTCAACCGCAACCGGAAGTCTGCTTTGCGTCGGTTTGCCAGAGGACGCAGATGAACAGCTTGTCGACCGCCTGAAAGCATTTGATCCTGATTTGGTTCTCGTCACCTTTTCACTTTGGAGTCGTTTGACTGCCTCGAACCCAGAGTTGGAGAATGTGAACGCTCTGATTATCGGCGACGATTGCGACGAAGTTGCCTTGGACTTTCTGTTAGAGAGTTTTGCCGAGGCCCCGGCATTGCCCCCCCTCGATCTTCATAACCCCGCCTACGTTGTTTACACCTCTGGCAGTTCGGGTGAGCCCAAAGGCGTTGTTCTGGCTGCGGGCATGGCATCTCGGATGCGTGTGTTCGATTACGATCAGCCGCAAACCTTGCTGACAGTCGTGCGCTGGGACACCGCAACCGCGCTGGAAACACTGCCCGCATTTGTGGGAAACCATACGATTGTCTTGCCTCCAACCACCGGGTTTTCTGATCTGAAACAGCTTTGCGACCTTATGGCCGCGACGTCCACGACAGCTTTGTCCGCGCCGTGCAGCGTATTGCACGGTATGTTGCAAAACCCCAATTTCTCACCCGAGTTTCTACCCGGATTGACTGTCTTCTACCCCTGGGGAGAACCAAGTCGCGCGCGTCTTATTCGGGATGTTGTAAATCGTTTTCCCAAGGCTGAAATAAACGCGACCTACGGTGCTTCTGAGTTTATTGAGATTTCATATGGAAGGCTCTCTGCCGAAGACTTTGCCAAATACCAGGGGTCTCCGGGTGGAATGCTCTTGCCCGGTGCAAAAGCAGTCAATGCAGACGGTGAAGACTTGCAACCTACCGAGATTGGCCGGATCAAAGGCGTCGGATACGATCGGACTCTGGGTGATTTTAAGAGTCTGCTGGCGGGTGGGAAGGTCATTGATCCGCTTAAAGAGCCCATTCTTCTTGATGATTGGGTGACCATTTTGCCTGACGGAAGTTTGGATGTTTTGGGGAGGGTTGACGATGTTGTAAACATCCGGGGGCGTAGGCTGTCGCTGATTGCTGTTACTGACACGGCTGAAAATGTATCAGGGGTCGAACGGGCTTTTGTGACAGTTGCTCAAATTCGCGAAGCAGATGCCGTTGCCATTGCCATTGAAACCAAACGAAAGGATGTCGACAATCTGGAGACCGAATTGCGGCAAGCCATTTCCGAAAGCTTCTTCCCTGCCGCCGCCCCTTTGAGATTTATACACACAGAGGAATTGCCGCGCCTGCCAAGCGGGAAATTGGATCGCAAAAGGCTTCGGTCGTTATTGGAAGATGGGGTTGCGGACACATCTGTTTTGTCGACACAGCACCCCGAGGTCGCAACGCTCTCCGAAGAACCACTGTCCCCAATGCTGGAGGTGATGCGAAACTTCGCAGACTACGAGGGGTTGGTGCCGCGTGTAAGGTTTGACCCTGACACCACACACCCGTTTCTGGATTCCATTCTTAGCTTGGTACTCATGCTTAGCATTGAAGAGCAGTTTGGAAAAATGCCTCCTGCAAGCGTTTTCGATCGTCAAGGAAAAGCGACTTGGCGTGAGCTTGCAGAAGAATTAAATTCTGGCTCGGTGCAAAATTGGCAGCCCCGGGCACCATGAAGTACTTTTGCAAAATGCGCTGGGAAGTGCAGGTATTTGCCGAGTGGCAATCTCTACCGACCTCTTTTGCTAATTTGTCGTGTGTTTCCTTCGTTTGCTTCAACACAGCGGGGGATCACTTCTATAGAAGCAGCGCTCGGACCGCACAGTTTCAACTGTCGGAAAAGCAAGGGGTGTCCGTGACGGATTAATCTGAGTGACGCGAATTTGGTCTACCTGTGATCAGTTAGCGACATATTCAGCTAGCACTGCCCGGCTACTGTTCTGCCAAATCGCAGTCAGCCAATAGGAAAAGGCTTTGGAAAACTGAGAGCCGCGGCCAAATTCGCCACAATAGAGGCTTTGTTCAAGCCAAAGCTCTGGGTCTGCTTTGGACGCAAGCGCGGTTTTTTTTAGGTTCTCCCATTGGGGGTCGTTGGGGGCGATTTCGGAGCCATCTTCGCGTATGCCCACACACATCCGGCACCAGAACGCTTCGGCCAGCGCGAGCCCGTTGGCGGAAGCGCCAGACGTAAGCGCATCGCGCAATGACGGTAGCAGGAAACCTGGATGTCGCGCTGATCCGTCGAAAGCGACCCGGCGTGTTGTGTCGTGAATTGCAGTGTTTGCAAATCGCTTCTCGACCAACTCGAGATATTTGTTTGATGTCGTTCCGGGAACCGCTTTGACATGCGGTAGGATCTCATCTGCCTGAACTTTCTCGAAAAAAGCCACGATGTCGGGGTCCTGCATACAGTCTGAAATCGTCGGGACATTCAAAATCTCCCCGACATTTGCGAGCAGTTGGTGACCACCATTCAAAATGCGCAGTTTCATCGTTTCATAGCTGTGAACATCTCGCGTCAACGTTACTCCGACCTGTTCGAGTGGCGGTCGTCCAGCGCAGAAATCATCTTCGATCACCCATTGGCGAAAGTTCTCGTGCGAGACGGGTGCGTGGTCATCAATGCCAAGCGCAAGGCATTGCGATATCACCTGTTCGGTCGTCGCAGGTACAATACAATCCACCATTGAATTCGGAAATGCACCATGCCGTTCGATCCAGTCGGCTAAATCTGGGTCGGACAATCGCGCCAGTCCGACGACGCAATTGCGCAGGATCGTTCCGTTGCCCTGAAGATTATCGCAGCTAAGCGCAGTAAAAGGTTTCAAGCCATCCTTTCGACGTCTTTTTAGAGCGGCGACAATCGCACCAAAAGCCGTACGTGGCTGATCGGGGTTTGCCGCGTCGTGGCGAATATCATCGTGACCTGTGTTGAACGCACCGGTGTTGGCGTCTAAAAAATAGCCCCCCTCGGTCACGGTCAATGACACGATCCGAATGGCCGGATCAGTCATTTTCTGAACCAGAGCCGCGTTGCCGACTTCTATTGGCAAATAGTCGATCATGGGACCAATCACTTCGGCGGATATTCGATCCGGGTCCAGTTCGATCAATGTCGTCAGACAATCCTGCGCCAATAATTTCTCTCGCATGGCGGCATCAAAATTTCGCACGCCGGCACCGACAATTGCCCAGTCATCGGCCAGGCCCTGCTGCATCAATTGGTGGATATACCAAGCTTGATGCGCGCGGTGGAAATTTCCAAGGCCAATATGAACGATGCCCGGTCGCAATTCAGCGCGCCCATATGATGGCTTTCTGACTGCTGCGGGGAGATTTGCGAGGGCAGCACAACCCAGCTGTATTGGAAGATTTGCGTTCGCCAGAGGGTTCATCAGCTCATCCAGTTTCCGCCATCGACATTGTAGGTTTGCGCGACGATGTATTCAGCGTCGTCCGAGGCCAAAAACACCGCCATTCCGATCAGATCTTCGGCGCGACCCATCCGTCCGTAGGGAACAGCCGCGGCCACTTCTCGCTTTTTCTGGCCCAGGGGTTTACCTTCGTGTCTGGCAAAAAAGGCGTCGACGCCGTCCCAGTGTTCTCCGTCGACAACGCCCGGTGCGATGGCGTTCACGTTGATCCCGTGCTGGATCAGGTTCAATCCTGCCGATTGCGTCAGTGAGACAACCGCCGCTTTGCTGGCGCAATAGACCGCTACCAGAGGTTCCCCGCGACGCCCTGCCTGTGACGCCATGTTGATGATGCGACCTTTGACCTCGTTTGCGATCATGTGCTGCGCGACAGCCTGTAGGGTGAACAAGGTCCCGGCGACGTTGATGTCAAAGACGCGGTTGAAATCAGCGCGCTCGATCTCGGTAATAGGGGCGGCGGTGAAAATCGCGGCATTGTTGATCAGAATGTCGATGGTTCCGAAATGCGCGACCGTTTGTGCAACGGCAGAATCGATGCTGGACTGATCGGTCACGTCCATCTCGATAGCCAGCGTATGGTCGCCGATTTCGTCTGCGGCGTTGCGCGCACGGGTGATGTCGATATCAGCTATTGCAACACGTGCGCCCTCAGCGACGTAGGCTTTGGCAAAGGCCAGGCCGATGCCGCGCGCAGCCCCTGTTATTAGAGCGGTTTTACCAACCAGTCGCGTCATTCGATGCGTAGCCCCTGTGCGTCAAACCGGTGAATAACATCGGCGCGTGGAGTTAGATGGACACGATCACCGTGGCGGAACCCCACTTCTCCATCCGCACGGACGGTAATGGTTTCGGCCAAGCCGGTTTCGTGGATATGGAAAAACGTGTCGGATCCCAAATGTTCGGATACTCCTACGACACCGGACCATGAGCCATCGCTATCGGATACCGTGATATGTTCAGGGCGCACGCCGATGGTATGGGCGTCATGCTTGGCGGCCTCTTCGCCTTCGATAAAGTTCATTTTGGGTGAACCGATAAAGCCTGCAACAAATAGGTTGCGCGGTGTGCGGTACAGTTCCAGAGGGCTACCGACCTGTTCGATGACACCAGCCTGAAGCACAACGATCTTGTCGGCCATCGTCATTGCTTCGACCTGATCGTGGGTCACGTAGATCATCGTGGTCGCCAAACGCTCGTGCAGTTCGCTGATCTCAAGCCGCATACCTACACGCAGTGCCGCGTCGAGGTTGGAAAGGGGTTCGTCAAAAAGGAATGCCGCCGGTTCACGCACGATAGCCCGACCGATGGCGACCCGCTGACGTTGCCCACCTGACAATTGGCCCGGGCGACGGTCCAGATAATCCGTCAGATTCAGGACGCTCGCCGCGCCTTCGACGCGCTTGTCAATCTCGGCCTGATCCAGCTTGGCCATGCGCAGAGGGAAGGCGATGTTCTTGCGCACCGTCATATGCGGGTACAAGGCGTAAGATTGAAACACCATCGCCAGGCCGCGCTTAGCAGGGGGCACGTCTGTGGCATCCGCACCGTCAATGTCGATGGAGCCCGAGGTGATGTCTTCCAGCCCCGCGATCAGGCGCAGCAAAGTTGACTTGCCACAGCCCGAGGGGCCAACAAACACCGTGAACTCGCCATCTCCGATGGTCAGATCCAGCGGTGGAATGACCTGTACGTCGCCGAAGCTCTTGGTCACGGATTTGAGTTGAATACGTCCCATAAGTCGTCTTCCTTATTTCACAGCGCCGAAGGTCAGGCCGCGGACAAGTTGTTTCTGGCTGAACCAGCCAAGGATGAGGATTGGCGCAATAGCCATGGTCGAGGCCGCGCTGAGCTTGGCAAAGAACAGGCCTTCAGGGCTGGAATAGCTGGCGATGAAGGCGGTCAGTGGGGCCGCGTCGACTGCTGTCAGGTTGAGCGTCCAGAACGCCTCGTTCCAGGCCAGGATGAAGTTCAGCAATATGGTCGAGGCGATACCCGGAACGGCCATAGGTGTCAGAACATAGAGGATTTCCTCTTTCAGTGTCGCCCCGTCCATCCGCGCGGCTTCCAGAATTTCTCCGGGAATTTCGCGGAAATAGGTGTAGAGCATCCAGACGATGATCGGCAGGTTGATCAGCATAAGGACAACGACTAAACCTCCACGCGTGTCCAGCAACCCAAGCCGGATGAACAGCAGGTAGATCGGGTAGAGCACGCCCACCGCTGGCAGCATCTTGGTCGACAGCATCCACAGCAGGATGTCCTTAGTGCGTTTCGAGGGCACGAAGGCCATTGCCCAAGCCGCAGGCACTGCGATGATCACGCCCAGAATGGTTGAACCACCCGCAATGATGACCGAGTTCCACAGGAACCGCATGTAGTCCGAGCGTTCCTGCACGATGGCGTAGTTCTCAAGCGTCCAGTTGAAGTTCAGAAAGATCGGTGGGCTGGCGATCGCCTGTGCCTCGGTCTTGAAGCTGGTCAGGATGGTCCAGAGGATCGGGAAAAAGATCAGCAAACCAACGGCCCAGGCAAGGGCAGTGTTCAGCGATTTACGGCGGGGTGTGACGGCGCGGGCCATGATATTACCTCCTCACGCGTCCAGGTTTTTGCCAACGATGCGCATCAGGAAGATCGCAACGATATTGGCAAGGATGATGGCGTAGACACCTCCGGCTGATCCAAGGCCAACGTTCTGGCTTTCCAGCACACGCTGGAAGATCAGGTAGGTGAGTGTGCGGGTGCCGAACGCGCCGCCGGTGGTCACAAAGATTTCGGCGAAGATCGACAGCAGAAAGATCGTCTGGATCAGGATCACGATGGTAATCGCGCGGCTCAGATGCGGCAGGACGATGTGGTAAAAGCGTTTCAGAACAGGTGCGCCGTCCATCTCGGCCGCTTCCAACTGTTCGCTATCAAGCGACTGGATCGCGGTCAGCAGGATCAGCGTCGCGAAGGGCAGCCATTGCCACGAGACGATCATGATGATCGAGGTCATGGATGCCTCGGAAAGCCACGAGATCGGCTCGGCCCCGAAAAACCGCCACAGATGGGCCAGTAAGCCGTTAACCGGATCCATGAACATGTTCTTCCAGACCAGTGCAGAGACAGTGGGCATCACAAAGAACGGTGCAATCACAAGGATACGGACAACGCCCTGACCCCACATCGGTTGATCCAACAGCATCGCCAGCAGGATGCCTAAGATGACGGTGATCACCAGAACGCCGCCAACGATCACCAAAGTCGCCTGAACCGCAGGCCAGAACGAACTGGACGAGACGAACCGGACGTAGTTGTCGAACCCGACCCAGCCGAGATCACCACCACGCAGGGGCAAGTATTTCTTGAAGGAAAAGTATAGTGTCATCGTCAGCGGCACGAGCATCCAGCCAAGCAGCAGGACCACGGCGGGTGCCATCATCAGGCGCGCGACGGATCGGGAATGTTGAGTTGCCATGACGCAAACCCTCTCTGTTCAGGCGCATACCAGCCTGCGAGAAAAACGTGGATTGTGGAAGGGTAAGGCGGGGGGCAGACCTCTGCCCACCCGCGGGGAGAAGTCCTCAGTAGCCTGCGGCTTCCATTTCTTCTGCAGTAAAGGCCTGCGCTTTTTCAAGCGCCTCTTCAACGGATTGCTGTCCGGCATAGACTGCCGAGAATTCCTGGCTGACCTGTGTAGCAATACCTGCAAATTCCGGGATTGCCGCGAACTGGATGCCGACATAGGGTACCGGTTTCACTGTCGGATCATTTGGATTAGCCGACAGGATCGAGTCCAGTGTCATCTGGGCGAATGGAACTTTCTGATATTCGGGGTTCTCGTACAGTGATGTACGTGCGCCCGGTGGGACATTGGCCCAGCCTTCGTTTTCGGCCACCAGCTCAATGTAGTCCTTCGAGGTTGCCCATTCGATGAACTGCTTGGCAGCATCCGCCTGTTCGGTGCCTGCAGGGATGGCCAGCGCCCATGCCCAGAGCCAGTTGGAGCGCTTATCAATGCCTTCCGAATTCGGAGCCAATGCGAAGCCAACTTTGTCGGCCACAGTCGAGTCGTCAGGATTGGTCACAAACGATGCCGCTACAGTGGCGTCGATCCACATGCCACACTTGCCTTGCTGGAACAGTGACAGGTTTTCATTGAAGCCGTTGGTGGCGTAACCTGCCGGGCCGGATTCACTCATCATGTCGACGAAGAAAGTCAGCGCCTCATTCCATTCCGGTTGATCAAACTGGGGCTTCCAGTCTTCGTCGAACCAGCGCGCACCAAATGAGTTCCCGGTCACGGTAATAAACGCGCCGCCTTCACCCCAACCGGCCTTGCCGCGCAAGCAAATACCGTTGATGTCGTTGTCGCGATCTGTCATCGCGGCCGCGGCTTCACGGATGAACTGCCAGGTCGGCGCATCAGGCATTTCCAGACCTGCTTTTTCCATCAGATCGGTGCGATACATGATCATCGAGCTTTCACCGTAGAAGGGAGCCGCAAACAACGTACCCTCATGGCTCAGCCCGTTGCGCATCGCCGGCAGGATGTCGTCCACATCATATTCAGCCGACATTCCTTCCAGAGGTACCAGCCAGCCGTTGGCACCCCAGATCGGGGTTTCGTACATGCCGATGGTCATGATGTCGAACTGGCCACCTTTGGTGGTGATGTCAGTGGTCACGCGCTGGCGCAGCACGTTTTCCTCAAGCGTCACCCATTCGACGTCGATGCCGGTCGCCTCGGTGAATTTGTCGGTATAGCCCTGCATCCGGATCATATCGCCGTTGTTCACGGTCGCAATGGTGATGGATTGTGCGTGGGCTGCTGCCGTGGCGACGAAAGTTAACGCTGTCGCCGCACGAAGTGCGTTTTTCAGATACATCCTTGTCCTCCCTGAGCTTGGATGCTGTGCAGAGAGCGTAGTTCGTAAATTGTCGCGGCGTCAATAAAAACTTTACGCGCGTTAAAAATATTAATCAAGCGGACTCGCGCAAAACAAGCCTTGCCGGAAACAGCGTTTCCGTCCGCTCGTCAAATTTCCCACCACTTTCAATGAGTTCGAACAACGTCTCGACACTGCGCGCGGCTACATTGTCATAATCATGCGCGGCGGTTGTCAGGGACGGGCATGTAAACTTTGCAAAGGGGTGATCGTCATTTGAGGCCACACGCAACGTGCAATCTTCCTTCCGACCCACCCGAATCCCTTGTTCGTAGCAAGCCGCCAGAAAGCCGATGGCCAATCGATCATTGCTGCACAGAACCGAGTCGGTGCGCAGGCTACGCTCTTCCAATATTTTCTGCGCACCCTGGCGGCCTATCTCTTCAAAAGCCCATCCCTTGCCGTCGATCTTGATGACATGAGGCTCAAACCCAAGGCGCTCCATGACGTCGATATAGGCCTTGCGCCGTTTGTTTGCGTTCGGGTTGGCCGGGGTCCGCATTTCAAAGAACGAAGGCGGTTCGCCGGTGCGGGTCATGTATTCCACCGTCTGCGACACAAAGCTGAAATTGTCCGAACCGACAAAGGCTGCGCCCATACCATCAAGGTTACTGTCAAACAGAACAGTTGGAACGTCAGCGCAGAATTTCTCGATTGCTGATCGGTCTGACGCGCGGCCCAACGGCGCAAACAAAACACCTGCTGGTTTCAAGGATCGCAAGCTGTCGAGGATCTCGTTTTCTAGCTTTTGTTCGCCATGCGAGCTGAAAAGGGACGGGCGGTACCCGGCGGCGATACTGGATTGCTCCAGATACCGCGCGATCTCGGCAAAGAAGGGATCCGCCAGATAGGGCACGACGATGCCAATATTTTTGGTCAGCTTCCGGTTCTGATTTATGGCGTAAATATTGGGGCGATAGTCAAAACGCTCTAACGCTTCTTCGATACGCGCCCGTGTTGTGGGTCGCACGCTTTCCGGGTCGTGGAAATATTTCGAAACCGTCGGACGGGATATTCCGCTGAGGGCGGCGAACTCTTCCATGTTCTTTATCTTGGTCATGCCAATCTACCTGCGGGTCTTCGCCCCTTTGATCTTATCATAGCTTTACATATTCTTTGCGCGCGCTAAAAAATCAATAGTCGGACATGTGCCGCGCCTCGGACGCAAGGCAAGGGTTGTAAATGTATCTCGGAATCGACATTGGCACGTCAGCGGTCAAGGTAGTCTGCGCAGATGTCGATCAAATTATTGCGACGTCTTCAGTAGAGATAGAAACATCTTCGCCGCAACTTGGTTGGTCAGAGCAGCAACCCGACCTTTGGTGGCTGGCGACGCGAGATGCCTTGGGCAAGCTTTCAGGGCAGATCGCGCTTTCAGGCGTGAAAGCCATCGGGCTGTCCGGCCAAATGCATGGGGCTGTATTGTTGGACGGCGATCTGCGCCCAATCCGCTCGGCAATCCTGTGGAATGACAGTAGAGCGGTAGGTGAGTGCGATGAATTGCGCGCAGCCCAACCACAGATTGGGCAAATCTCTGGTGTCCTTCCTTTGCCGGGGTTTACCGCGCCCAAGATCACATGGCTGAAAAAACATGAACCGAGAAACTATGCCCGACTTGCCCATATCCTGCTGCCCAAAGACTATATTGGACTGTGCTTGCACGGAGAGTTGGCAACCGACACGTCCGATGCCGCCGGGACAATGTGGCTCGACCAGGCTTCGCGAAATTGGCATGCCGGTATTGCTGAAGCAACCAAGGTAGCACCCGAATGGCTACCGCAGGTGCTCGACGGTCACACTGTCGTTGGGACTGTTACAGCACATGCCGCAGCAGAGACCGGGTTGAAATCCGGGGTGCCCGTCGTGGCCGGAGGAGGAGATGCAGCAACCGGGGCGATATCTCTGGGCGCGACCGAACCAGGGCGTGGCTTCATCTCCCTGGGGACGTCTGGCCAGTTGTTCGTGGCAGATCGCAAGTACAAACCCAACCCTGAACACTATGTGCATGCTTTCGCGCATACACTGCCCGACCGTTGGTATCAGATGGCAGCGATGCTGAATGGTGCAAGGCCGATTTCGTGGGTTGGCAGTCAACTGGGGCTGTCCGCCGCCGAAGTCGTAGCGCTTGCCGAAACGGTCAGTGGTGATCGCGCGCCGATTTTCCTGCCTTACCTGACGGGCGAACGTAGCCCGCTTGGGGATTCTCATATTAGGGCCTGTTTCTTTGGTCTTGAGGATTCGACAACACGCGCGGATATCTGCCGCTCTGTGGTGGAGGCAATCGCTTTCTGCTTTGCCGACGCCGCGCAGAGTTTCGGTGACACGATTGACAGTCTTCCGGAACTGGCCGCCATCGGAGGCGGCAGTCGATCAGATCTGTTGTTGAGCCTGATCGCAACGGTAACCGGTAAACCAATTGTGCGGTCGGAAGGAGCGGATTCCGGCCCGGCCCATGGCGCGGCCCGGCTGGCAGCCTTCGGCGACGGTGCTTTGGGCCGAAACGATCTCGGTCTTCAACCATCAACCTCGGACAGGTTCGAGCCCTCTGACATTGCAGCATTGTCCGAGCGAATGAGGCGCTTTCGAAGGCTTTATGCTGCGGTGCGTTCGGTTGAATAGCTGCCCTCACTCTGTGAGTAGAGGCTAGGTTGTCGGATTTTCCCATGGCGGATGCACGGCAATTTCAGCGATCAGAAAGTCCATGAATACACGAACCTTGGGCGACAGAACGTTCGATTTCGGGTAGATGAGCCACAAAACGTTCTCTTCTGCAGCTTCATATTCAGGGAGGATGTGCCTCAGTTTACGTGATGCAAGCTCTTCCTGAACACTCCACAGCGAGTTCATAGAGATCCCTGCGCCAGCCACAGTTGCGAGCTTTTGACTGAGTCCATCATCCATAATCAGTGAACATTTTGCAGCACCTGGATCGAACGATGCGGTGGCGCCACGCGCAGACTTCAGTGTTCGCGCCCGGCTATGACGAAACGCGATGAGTTTGTGGTTGGTCAGTTCGTCAGGGATTTCGGGTTCACCATGCTCGTCCAGATAGTGAGGGGCAGCGCACAAAATACGCCTATCATCCGCCAGCTTTCTACCCTTGAGGCTGGTGTCGACCAATGGCGCATTGCGAAGCGCAAGGTCATAGCTTCCTTCGATCAGGTCGAACTGAGTGTCCGACAAGCGCAAGTCCAAAATGACTCCGGGATGCTGATCATGAAACCTAGCAAGGATCGGTGCGATATATAACTGGGCAAATGTACTGGGCGCGGTAAAGCGCAAAGTGCCAGTGGCTTTTGCCGATCCATACCCCAAGGCAGCCATGCCTGCATCTTCCTGCGCCAGAATTTCACGCGCATATGGGAGGAACTCAGCGCCTTCCAATGAAAGTGAAACCTTGCGCGTTGAGCGATGAAGAAGCTCGACTCCCAGTTGGTGTTCCAGTTTGGCAAGCCGTGCGCTGGAAACCGCTGGTACCAAACCCAATTCGCGGCCCGCAGCCGAGATGTTCAGCTTGTCCGCAGCAAGCACAAAAAGGCGAAGGGCTTGGGTGTCCATGGCTCTATTATGTGCAAAACACGAATACTGCAGCTAGTTTTCTCCAGCTTTGCCGGTTTCTGCAAGCGCTATTTCAGGCTCAATGAAAGACACACCAATTGGAGCCGCACAGGTCCGCTCATCCAAACGCCCCGTCCCAAATTGTCGAAACCTTCAATTATCGGCATGCGACCAAGATCTTTGACCCGGAAAATAAACTGAGCGACCCTCAGCTTGAAACTATTCTTGAAGGAGGGCGCTTTCCGAGAAAATTGGTGGGGATACGATCAATGGAAACCGGCGGTCATGTTCGCATTCGGGCATTGCGCCAGCGAACCTCAATTTCCGAAAGCCCGCCTTTCAACGATTGAGGCTGTAAATTAGTTTTAAGACTCTGTTGAAAACCGCGATGGCTGCCTGATCTGCACAAACAACGGCATCCAGCTTTTGGATGTTTGGTCAGTGAGCCGGATAAACGAGGCAGCTAATGGCCGCCACTCACCGTTCAACAAGTTTTGCGACATGTCAGTTTTTCATTGCTGATTTTAACGCGTCCGCGAATGCACTGTTGTGTGCATTACCGTCGGGTTTTGTGTGTTTCGAGCCTCTGGATTTTGAATGGCTAGAGCTCTTTCTCGGGCCCCGATTTACCCGATCTTCGCGCGCCGAAGTTCCGCCATCTTTGCGCATGGTCAGGCCAATCCGTTTACGGGGCACGTCCACCTCGACCACGGTGACCCTGACAACCTGCCCGGTTTTTACCACCTCATGCGGGTCTTTGACGAAGCGGTCGGCCAGCTGGCTGACATGGACAAGGCCGTCCTGATGCACTCCGATATCCACAAAAGCGCCGAACGCGGCGACGTTTGTTACCGTACCTTCCAGAACCATGCCCGGTTTCAGGTCAGTGATTTCCTCGACACCATCTGTAAAAGAGGCGGTGACAAAACTGGGGCGGGGGTCTCGCCCCGGTTTTTCAAGTTCGGAAAAGATGTCCCTAACAGTCGGCAGACCGAAAGTGTCATCGACGAACTGCTCGGCGTGCAATCCTTTTAGTGCTCCGTCGTGGCCCATGATCTGACGGATGTCGCGGCCACAGGCCGAAACAACTCGGCGAGCTACGTCGTAGGCTTCGGGGTGAACCGAGGATGCGTCCAGCGGTTCCGCCCCATCCCGAATGCGCAAAAAGCCCGCACATTGTTCATAAGCGCGCGGGCCAAGGCGGGCGACTTTCAGCAGTTCTTTGCGCGACTGAAATGCGCCATTCAGGTCGCGGTGCATGACGATTGCTTCGGCCAGTCCGGGGCCCAATCCCGAAACATGAGAGAGCAGGGGAGCCGAGGCCGTGTTCAGATCGACCCCGACCGCGTTCACCACATCTTCGATCACCGAGGCCAGAGATTGAGACAGCCTGTGCTGGTCGACGTCATGTTGGTATTGGCCTACGCCAATGGACTTGGGTTCGATCTTCACCAGTTCGGCCAACGGGTCCTGCAGGCGACGGGCGATAGACACCGCGCCGCGTAGCGACACGTCAAGATCAGGAAACTCACGTGCGGCCAGTTCCGAAGCGGAATAGACCGACGCGCCAGCCTCGGACACGACAACCTTGGTCGGAGCCGAAACGGTTTTGGGCAGCAGTTTCAGCGTGTCACCCACCAGTTTTTCAGTTTCGCGGCTGGCGGTGCCATTGCCGATTGCGACCAGTTCAATCTTGTGTACGGCGATCAGGTTCAGGATGGCGGACTGCGCGCCGCGCAGATCGTTCTTGGGTTGAAAGGGATATAGCGTATCGGTCGCAACCACTTTGCCCGTAGCATCAACCACCGCAGCTTTGACGCCAGTCCGAATACCCGGGTCCAGACCCAGTGTTGCCTTTGCTCCCGCTGGTGCCGCGAATAGCAAGTCTTTAAGATTGCGAGAGAAAACGTTAATCGCTTCGTCCTGCGACCGGCTACGCAGATCCGCCATCAGTTCCACCATCATCGACAGGGACAGTTTCACGCGCCATGTCCAACCAGCCACTTTGCGAAGCCATTTGTCTCCGGGGCCGTCACCACGTGTGTGCAGGTGGGCCGCGACAATGGCTTCGGCCCGGGCAGCACCGGTTTCGGGTTCGGGCGCGATATCCAGCGTCACGATCCCCTCTTTCGAGGCGCGCAGCATCGCTAGCGCGCGATGAGACGGCGTTTTAGCCCACAGTTCCGAATGACTGAAATAGTCGCTGAACTTCGCGCCTTCCTGCTCCTTGCCGTCAATCACCTTTGAAGTCAGCAGGGCCTCACGCTGCATGAAATTGCGCAACTCACCCAGCAGGGCAGCGTTTTCGGTCAGCCGTTCGGTGATGATGTCCCGTGCGCCGTTCAGTGCGTCCTTGGGGGTTGGGACCGCCTCAGTAGTATACCCTTGCGCCAAATTTTCGGGGTCGGCGGACCGATCCGCTAGAATAGCATCGGCCAGCGGTTCCAACCCGTTTTCTCGCGCGATCATCGCCTTGGTGCGGCGCTTGGGTTTGTAAGGCAGATAGATATCTTCCAACTGCGCCTTGGTATCGGCTTGTGCGATGGACTTGACCAGATCGTCGGTCAGTTTGCCCTGGTCCTTGATCGAGCCAAGGATCGTTTCGCGCCGCGCTTCCAGTTCGCGCAGATAGGTCAGGCGGTCAGACAGGGTGCGCAGTTGGGTGTCATCCAGACCGCCCGTTACCTCTTTGCGGTAGCGGGCGACAAAAGGCACGGTGGCCCCCTCGTCCAGCAGTTTCACCGCGGCCCCCACCTGTTCGGGGCGGGCATTGATTTCGGTGGCGATGGTGCGGGCGATGCGGTCCAAGGTGGCCTCCTGAATATGTCTGGAGGGACTTCTTAGCCAGCCGCATCGCCAAGGGAAAGAGGTTTTAGCGCGCCTGAGCCTGTTCGGCCAAAGCCTGCAGGTCATCATGCAGGGTTTTGGCTATTTCGACGAAGCCGCGTTCAGTGTTGCGGGCCCGCGCGGCAAAGCGTCGTTGCGAGGGCAGGCGAGCGCCCTGGTCGGTGATATCGCCAAACAGACGTTCGGCGCGGGTATCATTCTCGTCGACCCGACCCCCGCTAAAATGCGCTGGATCGAAGGCCAGCAGGATTTCACCATGATAGGGCGCGCCGCCCGCGCCATTCGCATATTCCATGCTTTCTAGACTGGTCAGATCATCAATCAACGGGCCAGCCAGAAGTTCGATCATGATCGATAGGGCCGAACCTTTGTAATTGCCAAAGGTCAGCATGGCTCCGTCCATCGCGGCCTGCGGATCGGTGGTCGGGTTACCGTGTTTGTCGATGGCTACGCCTTCGGGCAGGGGTTTGCCTGCGCGGCGGTACAGCTCGATTTCTCCGCGTGCAAAGGCGCTGGTGGCAAAATCAAATGTGAACGGATCTTTGCCCTGGCGCGGCCAGCTGAAAGCCAGCGGGTTGGTGCCAAGGCTGCCGCGCGTTCCCCCGGCAGGGGCAACCCAGGAATGGCTGGGCACCATCGCCATCGCCGCTAAACCAGCCGAGGATAGCCGCTCCACCTCTGGCCAAAGCGCCGAGAAATGGAAGCACCGGTTGATCGCCATTGCAGCGATTCCGTGAGTGCGGGTTTTCTCGATCAACGCCGGCAATGCCTTTTCAAACGCCAACAGGGATATTCCGCCCTGTGCATCTACCCGAACAACAGCGTTGTCCGACCTCGCAAGTACGGGTTCAGCATGCCCATCGATCTGACCGGCTTTCATAGTGTCGGCGCACATGAACAGGCGGAACAGTCCGTGAGACTGGCAATCGTCAATCTGACAGGTGGTCAGCGTATTAGCGATAGCTGCGGCATGATCTGACCCGAAACCCGATTTGGTCAGTATAGAAAGGCTGAGGTCCCGGATTTCATCCAGTGTCAATTTGACCATTTCACTCATGCCCAGCGTCTCCCTCATCGTGGTTGAGACAAGGGATAGCGTGGCAGAGTGGGCAATGGGAACCCGGTTTCCGCCGGGTTCGGGATCAGCCTTTTGTTTCGGCTTGCAGATAGGCGATTAGATTGGCGATGTCCTCGTCCTTTTTCAGGCCGGGAAACTGCATCTTGTTGCCGGGGATGGTACCGCGCGGGTCAGACAGGAACGCGGTCAGGGTTTCAGCAGTCCAGACTATGCCCGATTGCTGAAGGGGGTCGGAAAACCGGAATCCGTCTGCTTGCCCGGCCGTGGCGCCAATGACTCCGTGCAGCGATGGGCCCACGGTGTGTCGGTCTTGTTCCAGCTTGTGGCAGGCGCTGCATTTGCGGAACACTTTCTTACCCGCCTTGATGTCTCCTTCCACGGCGGCGACGTCAACCGGGGCAGCAGGGGCAACCGCAGCCTGTTCGCCATCCAAGTTGAATATCAGCCGGGCCGTCACCGGAACCGTCCGGGTGATGCCCGGCAGGCTGGCCAGATCCATCAGTTTGTCGACGCCCCCATTCACGCCCGCGTCTTCGGTGCTGATGAACACCATGTCGTTGGTCGACACCATCACCGAGGTCTCGGACAGGCGCACAACAAACATTTCCGCATCGAACGCCACATCCGTTCCGACCAGGGACAACATGGCCTCAGCATCGACAATGGTGGTCTCACCGACGGCTAGCCCCGAGACTTCTGCCAAGTCAAACGAGGCTGTCAGCGCCGCAGTGCCTGCTTTGCGAAACACATACTCGATCATCCGTTCATTGCGAATGTCGATATTGGTCTCGACCGAGGACAGGTCGATCTGAATCTCGGCCTTGCCGTCGGGGCTGACTTGACCGCTGAGGCTGGTGAAGGAATTGACCTCGCCCACGGTGTCCTTCTTGATGGTTCCATAGGCCAGATGCGATCCTTCGGGGACGAGGGTCCAGCTGTCCGCCAGCGCCGGGGTTGCAACAATTGCCGACGCAATCGTGACTGCCTTCAACAGAAGTTTCATTTCTTTCCTCCTCAGGTTATGTCAGTCCTGACCTCGCGGGCCCGGTCCGTGGAAAGCAAACACACACAGGTCGCGATTTATTCGATGGGTGGTGAGATTAGTTCGGAACAAGCCGTGCGCGGCGCAATCCAAATGCATTCGAAACGCGTCTGGCGGTTTGGGCTGGCGCTGTCCGGCGCATCTGACGTGGCCGACGACCTGCTGCAATCCACATGTCTGCGTGCGTTAGAGCGTCACCATCAGGTCACTTCGCACGACCGGCTGGATAGCTGGCTGATGACGATTTGCCGTTCGATCTGGCTGAATGAGGTGCGGGCGCGCTCGGTCCGCAAGGCGCAGGCACTGTCCGTCACACCCGAGGCAGATTTAATTGCACCCGGAAACGATTCAGAAACGAATATTTTCGCTACTGAAGTGTTTACACAAGTGATGCAGCTGCCAGAGGCGCAGCGGGAGACGGTTATGCTTGTGTTCGTGGAGGGCTATAGCTACCGCGAAGCTGCTGCGTTGCTGGAGGTGCCGATAGGAACTATCATGAGCCGGCTGTCCAACGCCCGGCAGAAACTGAAAACCGTGATGCAGCATGAGGCGGCAGACGCCGTCCGACGGAGTGGCAAATGAAGTTTTCCGATGAGACGCTGATGGCGTATCTGGAAGGCAAGCTGGATGAGGCCGAAGCTGGCGTGATCGAAAGCGCGGTTGAGTCTCATCCTGCATTGGAACAGCGCCTGATGGCGCTGGACCCGTTCGCACCTGTGGTGCAGGCGGTTTTTGAACGTGTGCCAGCGGAAACGCCCAAGGTAGATTTGCCACAGCCGGTGGCCCCGGCTGCGCCTGCCGGTGGCGGTCTGCGTTTGCTGGCCGTTGCGGCTGCGGTTGCTGTTGTGGCCGCGTCCGCAACATTCTGGGCCACACGGCCCGAGCCGCTGGGTTGGGCCCAGCAGGCGGCGATTTATCAGTCGCTCTATGTGCCGGATACGATTGCATCGCTGGACAGTTCATCCGAGGCATTGGATGCACAATTCGCGCAGGCCGAGGCTCAGCTGGGTCGGTCGCTGAACCGCGAAGAACTCGAAGCCTTGCCAGGGATGAAACTGAAACGCGCGCAAGTCTTGTCATTCAAGGGCAAGCCGCTGATTCAGGTGGTATTTGCCGACGCACAGGGCCAGCCCTTTGCCTTTTGTGTGATCCGACAGGGTGAGGGCGCGCCGAACAAGGATGTGAAACAGGCCGTGCTTAGCGGTCTGGCCACAGCCACGTGGGCACAGGACGGCTATGGCTACATGCTGATTGGCAGCGACGGGCAAACCGATCTGAGCGGGCAACTGGATTTTCTGACTACAAGTTTCGCTAGTTAAACGTGTAATGCGCAAAAACGCCTTGTGAAGCAGGGCAAATCCTCGAAGTATGTCGGGTATGAAAAAGAAGCCCGTCATCCCTGACCCGGATGAGGACGCCGATGCGGTTGGTCCTCCCAGCATCTATGACGTGGATCCGCCCGAAGACGACGAATTATGGTTCCTGCCGCCCGAGGATAAAGAAGCGGTCGAGGATTTTCTGCCTCCGGTTCCAAAAGTAGATCGCCGCCTGCTTTTCGATCCAAGGGATTGGCGTGCGGCACAGAACGAGCTTGCATTTGAACTGGCCGATCTTGCTGCGATTTTTGGTGCTTTGGATGAACGTCTGCGAGCCGGGCCGGATGGGTGGACGCATCGGTTGGCGCTGATGGATGTGTCCGATCTGGGCTGGTGGACCGGGGATCGTATCAGTGTTGACCGGCTGGCCTTGTGGACCGGTCTGCGGATCGGAGCGACCGGAGATGACGTTCAAGCCTTGTTTCGGGCCGGTTGGGCCGTTCGCCGATTGACCGCCGGGCCGGGCCCGTCCGAGAACGGGTGGGAGATTGGGCTGACCGCCTTTCTGGATCGCATGGCGCAAGGGATCGAAGACATCCCCGAGGCGGTGGCCGATCTGGCCGAGGTGATGCGCAATGCCGAAGGTCTGCACCCGGTGACGCAGGCGGCAATGGGGTTTCATGCCTGGCGCGCCCTATCCCAAGGTATAGGGCAGGATACCGAAGCCGCGATTATCGCAGCCCGCCATGCGGCAACGATGGGGCGGGGTGGGGCGATGTTCATGCCTCTGGCCCTGTCTGGCCCGGGGGCGTTGCGTGGGGCAGGCGAAGTAGACGAAAAGCTTTCGGCCTGGATCAAAGGGGCAGGGCAGGCGACATTGGCTGCGCTGATGCATCTTGATCGGGTCAGCACCTGGGAACAGCGCGCGCGCGAGGCCACCAGCGGGCTGAGTGGCCGAACTCCGCCTTTGCTGATCGATGTTCTGACCGCCTGGCCTATGGTCTCGGCCCCGTTGGCCGAAGAGCTGACGAAAGCGTCACGCGCAGCCGTACAGCGCAATATCGACCGGTTCACTCGGCGCGGCCTGATCCGCGAGGTGACAGGGCAGGGGCGTTACCGGGTCTGGACCGCCGCGTTGTGATCCAACAGCCATTCGCGAAAGGCCCGCGCCGGTGGGCGCAGGGCCGCGCGGGATGGATAGACCAAATGATAGGCTTCATGACCTGCGACCTGAACGTCGGGCAGGCAGGGGACAAGGCCAGATAATTCCATAATTCGGTCAGATGCGGGCGCGCGGGCCAAAGCGATGCCACCGCCACAGGCCGATATTTCGGCCGCCATCAGGGAATTGTCGGCGAAAAAATACCGTGCCTGACCCGTTGGAAGACGCAGGGTTTCGAACAGATGCAGCCAGCTGGCTCGGTGGGTCGAGACCTCGATCAACGGGAAATGGAAGAGATCCTGAGGGTGGTGTATCTGTGCTGCGATATCTGGTGGGGCTACGGGATACAGGCACTCCTGCAACAACGGATCGCTTTCCGTGCCATAGAATGTCGGATTGCCGAATACGATTTGCAAATCGGTAAATTGGTTGGCGAAATCCGAAACCAGATTACCTGTGGTCAGAGACAGGCTGATCTTCGGATGCTCCGCGTGAAAGTTTGGTAACCCAGCGGCCAAAATTCCGTGCGCGTAAAGCAGAATAGATTGCACAAACAGCCGCTGTTCGCGGGTTTCGCCGAACAGCCCTGTGGTGGCGGTCTCCAGCATCAGCAATGATTGTTGAACCGACGGCAGGTAGGCCCGACCGGCTTCGGTCAAGGTCACTGCATGGGCATGGCGGTGAAACAGCGGCGTACCCAGCCTTGTCTCCAGCGCCTTCACCTGCTGGCTGACGGCCGCTGCCGACATGTTCAGCTGCGTGGCCGCACGGGCAAAGCTTTCGGTGCGAGCGGCGGCCTCGAATACGCGCAGCCAGTTGAGCGAAGGGATACGGGACGACATGATGACAGGCTAAGCTGAACTTATCCTAACGGGCAAGAGGTTGCGCGCTGATCCTGCGGTGTTCCGGCTTATCCTACGTAGATCAGCTTTTACGAGGTGTCCTATGCCGCAATCCGCAAACTCACCCCACGCCCTCACAGCAAACCAGTCCGCGAATTATTGGGAAGACGGGTTTCTGTTCCCTCTGACGGTTTTCTCACAAGTCGAGGTCGCCGAAATCCGTGCAGAATTTGAACAGCTTGAAAAGGATTGGCTGTCCGCCGATTTGCCCCTGCCGTTGAACACTTACAAGCGCGTTAATGCGCATCTGGTCATACCGATGGCTGCAAGGGTCGCGCAGGATCCGCGGATTCTGGATATTGTCGAAGGTGTTTTGGGGCCGGACATCATGGTCTGGTCCGCCGAGTTCTTCGTCAAAGAGGCCCATACCGAACACACCGTAGGTATGCATCAGGACCTGACCTATTGGGGCATGGGCGAGACACCGGATCAGGTTACAGCCTGGATCGCGTTATCCCCGGCTACGGTCGAAAGCGGTTGCATGGATTTCGTGCAGGGCAGCCACAAGAACCCGATCCTGCCGCACAACGACACCTATTCCGACACCAACCTTCTGTCACGCGGACAGGAGGTTGCCGTTGATGTCGCGGACGAGGATAAAACCAATATCGAACTTGCCCCTGGGCAAATGTCATTGCACCACGGGCTGACCATACATGGTTCGGGCCCAAACCGTTCCGATGACCGCAGGATTGGATTGGCGATCCGCTATCTCAACCCTAACGCCCGGCAACTGGTCGCGGATCGCGACTATGCGATGTTGGCGCGCGGTCAGGACGAACAGTCGAATTTTGTCCATGTAGAGGCCCCGAGCGCGCCCTTCTCGGAGAAATCGCTGGCCTTATACGAACAGGTGCGCCGGGATCAAAGTAAGGCACTGGCGGATGGGGCCAAAAGCGACGTGCCGCTCTATGGGACGTCCTGACCACCAATCCTGATCCGTATGCAGACCAGACTGGCCTGCTCAGGGCACGTCCCATAAAACCACTGTTATCGTACAGTTTCTCTAACCAATAGGCTGGCGGAAAACAGCCGTCTGTTTTTTCAGTCATTTTGTGCGCTGGGTTGCATTTTGCTACTTCTTGCTGTTTCTGAGGTGGCAAAGATGCACACAGTATTTCCTGGGAAAATAAGATGACAAAAAAGGCGTTGATTACAGGTATTACAGGACAGGACGGATCTTATCTGGCCGAATTCCTGCTGGAAAAAGGGTATGAAGTTCATGGAATTAAGCGCCGTGCGTCTTCCTTCAATACGCAGCGAATCGATCATATCTATCAGGATCCGCATGACCCCAATCCAAAATTGCACCTTCATTACGGCGATCTGAGCGACACGTCGAATCTGACTCGAATCATTCAGGAAGTGCAACCTGACGAGGTCTACAACCTTGGGGCGCAGTCCCATGTGGCAGTCAGCTTTGAATCGCCGGAATACACGGCCGACGTTGATGCCATTGGGACCCTACGCTTGCTGGAAGCGATCCGCTTTTTGGGGCTGGAGAAGAAAACGCGGTTTTATCAGGCCTCTACGTCCGAGCTGTATGGTCTAGTTCAGGAAACGCCGCAGCGCGAAACGACGCCGTTCCACCCGCGTTCTCCTTACGCGGTGGCCAAGCTGTATTCCTACTGGATCACCGTCAATTACCGTGAAGCCTATGGCATGTATGCCTGTAATGGCATCCTGTTTAATCACGAAAGTCCACGTCGCGGCGAAACCTTCGTGACGCGCAAAATCACTCGTGGTCTGGCCAATATCGCGCAGGGCCTCGAAGATTGTTTGTACATGGGCAATATCGACAGTCTGCGGGATTGGGGTCACGCGAAAGATTACGTCCGGATGCAGTGGCTGATGCTGCAGCAGGACAATCCCGAAGACTTCGTGATTGCGACAGGTGTGCAATATTCAGTCCGTCAGTTCATCGAATGGTCAGCGGCTGAATTGGGCATCACGCTGGAATTCTCCGGTCAAGGCGTGGATGAAATTGCGACGGTCAAGTCGATCGAGGGAAGCAATGCTCCGGCTCTGAAACCTGGTGATGTGATCATGCGTATCGATCCACAGTATTTCCGTCCTGCTGAGGTGGAAACGCTGTTGGGTGATCCGTCGAATGCAAAATCCAAGCTGGGTTGGGAGCCCGAACTGACCGTCCAGCAAATGTGCGCCGAAATGGTTGTCGAAGATCTGAAAACCGCGAAACGCCATGCGCTGTTGAAAGAGCACGGCTATGAGTTGCCGGTAAGTCTGGAAAACGGCTGAGGAGCACGACATGCGCAAGATCTATGTAGCAGGTCACCGCGGCATGGTGGGTGGCGCAATTCTGCGTCGTTTGCAGGATCGGCAGGCCACTGGCGAAGCGCTTGAGTTGATCACCCGCACCCATGCTGAACTAGACCTGACCGACCAGGCCGCAGTACGCGATTTCATGCAATCCGAAAGTCCGGATGTGGTGATTTTGGCTGCCGCCAAAGTAGGCGGTATCCACGCCAATAACACTTATCCGGCGGATTTTATCTACGACAACCTGATGATCGAATGTAACGTGATCCATCAGGCTTTTGCCGCCGGTGTAAAGCAGCTTTTGCAGCTGGGTAGTTCCTGCATCTACCCGCGCGCAGTACCGCAACCGATGCGCGAAGATGCCCTGCTGACCGGTGTGCTGGAACCCACCAACGAACCGTACGCCGTGGCCAAGATTGCCGGGATCAAGTTGTGTGAAAGCTATAACCGGCAGCATGGGGTCGACTACCGCTCGGTCATGCCGACGAACCTGTACGGTCCGGGAGACAACTTCCACCCCGAAAACAGTCACGTTCTTCCCGCCTTGATCCGACGCTTTCACGAAGCGCAGCGAGACGGTCTGGCCGAAGTGGTGATCTGGGGCACCGGCAAACCGCGACGCGAATTCCTGCATGTGGACGACATGGCCGAGGCGTCGCTGTTCGTCCTCGACCTGCCGCGTGATGTCTACGAGGCAAACACCGAGCCGATGCTGAGCCACATTAACGTGGGTTGTGGCGAAGATATCTCGATCGCAGAACTGGCGGCGTTAGTGGCCAAAACAGTCGGTTTTACCGGGCAGATCACTCAGGACGTGAGCAAACCGGACGGCACCATGCGCAAGCTGATGGATGTGTCCCGTCTGGCCGATATGGGCTGGCGTGCGCGTGTTGGGCTGCAGGACGGTATCCGCGAAACCTATGCTTGGTTCCTGGATCAGGCAGCGGCGGATTTGCGGGCCAAGTGACGGCCCGGGCCATAGCCCGGGCAGTTGACAGATCAGAACCAGCGGCCAATCGCAACGGCCGTTGGCACCAGTGCAGTCGCATCGTTTGATGTGGCCAAAACCTTGTATCCCACCTGAGACTCGGTCGGGGCGTCAAACCCGATAAACCGGGAGCTGGCACCTCCGCCACCGCTGACCGACACGGTTGTGCCAGTGGCAAAAGCCATCGGGAAGTCCCAAATTGCCGCGCCGCTTGCGAACAGCGCGCCTTCGGTGTTCGTACAACCCGTTGCAGGCAGGGTCACAGTGCAGATTTGCGTGCCATCGGCAAATCGCACGTAGTTACCGTTAGTGTTCGAGCCCCGTTCGATCACGGCCCCGCTTGGCACGCCTCCAGTTTCCGAGACGGACCCCAACAGGTTGCCCGGGCCGTAACCGTAGTCAGCCCGCATCAGGCGGCCGGATGTGGTGTCATCGGCGCTGGTCTGAATTGCAGCTCCATTTGCTATACCTGTCGCCGGATCAAAGCTTAAGGCGTCAGTCCAGTTGTTGCCATCGGCAGAGACCTTGATGGCAAAGTGGGTATTGCCCGACAGCCCCATTTCGGCATGACCGGTCCAATTGGATTGAAACAGTAACGACGCGGTGTCGCCCGCGCTGGCCTTGTTGATTTTCAATTGATGCCCGCCGCCTTCATGGCTGAGCAAAGTCGCTGGGGACCGCACTGACAAGCGGTTTGTGCTGTCATAGCTAGTGGCGACACCCACCCCGTCCAAATTCTGCGTGACCGTCGGAGGATTGATCCACGCACCGCCATCCCAGATCTTCAGCTGTTCGGCACCTTCATCCCACGCACGCCAGCCGGTGCCGGGCGCAATGAAGTGCCAGGCATTGTCCAACCAGGCGGCCAACATCCCGGCCTGGCCCGTCCAGTCTCCTGTCGGCGCGGTCCCCAATGCGTGAACCTCGCCCTGATCCGGAACGGCTGGTGGCGTGGACGCGTTGGTCGAGGTCACGCTCAATTGGGTAACCACGTCCAGTTCCCGCAGCGCCTCGTTATGGGTGACATGTTTCTGGGCCTGCGACGGTTGCAGAAATGGCAGGTTCAATCGGGGTGAATTCTGTGACACGAGCGTCCTCCTGTGGCTGTCGGTCCGACAATTGCATTGCGCGCCACATTGCCGTTGTGTGGGTGAATCTCGTGTGACCTTGCCGGACGCCTGCAAAACCAATTGCTAACTATTCCAGAGCATCAAAAAAGCCGGGGCGTTTAATGCCCCGGCTTTTGAAATTGCCGTACCGAGGGAAACCCCGGTCGAAATGTGTTCAGAGGCTGTTACTGAGCGGCCTGCTCAGTCGCCACGATGTCGCGCAGGTACTGGCTCAGGTCGTCGCGCAGGTCGTCGCGGGCCAGCGCAAAGGCAACTGTGGCCTGCAGGAACCCGGATTTTGAACCACAATCGAACCGCTGACCGTCGAATTTATAGCCAAAGACAGGCACGCCATTGCAAATGTCTTCGGCAATGGCATCGGTCAGCTGAATCTCACCACCGCTGCCCTTCTTCTTTTGGTTCAAGTTGTACAGCACCGAGGGCCCCAGAACATAACGGCCGATGACTGCCAAATTCGATGGTGCTTCTTCTGGTTTGGGTTTCTCAACCATACCACGTGCACGTACGACCGAGCCGATATTGTCGCCTACATCCAGCACACCGTACGAGCTGGTCTTGTCGGCAGGAACTTCCATGGTCGCAACCATGTTGCCGCCGGTTTCCTCATAGGCTTCGACCATCTGCTGCAGGCAAGGTTTGTCGGCCGCGATCACATCGTCGGGCAACATAACCGCAAAGGGTTCATCACCAATCAGACGACGGGCGCACCAGACCGCGTGCCCCAGCCCCAACGCCTTGTGCTGACGGATGTATGCAATCGCGCCACTTTCCATATTGGTAGCGCTCAAGGTTTCCAGCAGCTTGTCCTTGCCTTTGGATTTCAGCTCTTGCTCAAGCACCAGATTGTGGTCGAAATAATCTTCAAGTGCGGACTTGCCGCGCGAAGTGACAAAAATGAATTCTGTAATGCCGGCAGCACGTGCCTCGTCGATGGCGTATTGTACCAGTGGCCGGTCCACCAACGTCATGATCTCTTTCGGGACCGACTTCGTCGCGGGCAGAAACCGCGTACCAAGCCCTGCAACGGGGAAGATCGCCTTTGTGACCTTGCGTGCCATTTGACCTCTCAACTTACTTAAACAATGTCTGACAGTCTGTGTATTACGTGGACCTCTTAGGCGCTTCGGCCCCAACTTTCAACGATCACAAACAACCGACGCATCCTTTACAAAGATGGTGCCACCCAGTGAGATAAGAGTCAAAACGATCAGGTTCTGCCAGTGGCAACATTGCGGAATTCTGCTCCAATCAGCAGCAGGCATCCGTTCCGCGGTAAGCCAGTCAGGTGGAATGATTGCCACGGTACCACCGATTTGGGTAGACCCCAAAGCCAGGTGATCGGCTTCGGGGCGGGGGTCAGGCCCCGTTCATGATGGTGTCCAGCGGGTCGTGTTCCGCCACAAAATGATCTGGCTTCACCTCGCTCAGCTGCGGCACGTAGTTGGTCTCACCCGCGGCCAACCGGCTGGGAAGAAACCGTAATGCGGCCTTGGGGTCCATTGGCGAGGGCAGTTCGCCAGGAATCTTCAATCTCTGGCGGCTGCGTTCGACATCGGGGTCCGGAATTGGAACTGCCGAGATCAGGGACTTTGTGTAGGGGTGTATCGGTTCGGAACAGATCACCTCTCCGTCCCCCAGTTCGACGATCCGACCCAGATACAGAACCATGATCCGGTTCGAGACCGCCCTAACCACCGATAAGTCGTGGCTGATGAAGATCATCGAAAGGCCGAATTCTTGTTGCAATTCACGCAACAATTCGACGATTTGCGCCTGAATGGACACGTCCAGTGCCGAAACCGCCTCGTCACAGATGATCAGCTTGGGCTTGTTGATCATCGCCCGCGCAATGCCGACTCGCTGGTTCTGCCCGCCCGACAGTTCATGCGGGTAGCGGTTGATCATGTTGGCCTTCAATCCAACCCGCTCCATCATGTCGGCGACCATTTCCTTGCGTTCCCGGCCCGTCAGATCTGGACGATAGGTCTTGAGCGGTTCCGCGATAGAGGCCGAGATTGTCATCCGCGGGTCAAGGCTGGCCAGAGGATCCTGGAACACGATCTGCAAGTCCTTGCGGTACTTGTTCAGCTCGGCCCGTTTCAACCCGACAATGGGATGGCCCAGCCAACTGACATTACCACCGCTGGGCTCGATTAATTGAAGAACGGCCCGGGCCAACGTGGATTTGCCACAACCGGATTCGCCCACAACACCCAGGGTTTCACCCTTGCGGATGTCAAAGCTGACACCATCCACGGCCTTCAGCGGCACCTTGCGCCCAAACAGCCCACCTGACACATGGATCGGGAAATGGACCTTGACGTCATCGACCTTGAGCAGCGGGTCCTCGACCTTGGCCAAAGCCTTGGGCGCGTCGCCAGCGTCGATCCGCGGCATCGCGTCCAGCAGAGTACGGGTGTATTCGTGCTGCGGCGCGCGGAAGATCTCGCGTGTGTCTCCGGCCTCTACGAACTGTCCCAGACGCATGACCTGAATACGATCGCACATCCGTGCAACAACGCCCATGTCATGGGTGATCAGGGCAATCGCCGTGCCTTCGTCCTTTTGCAGGCGCACCATCAGGTCTAGAATGTCGGCCTGCACAGTAACGTCCAGCGCCGTGGTCGGTTCATCTGCGATCAGCAGTTTGGGATTGCACAGCATCGACATCGCAATCATCACGCGTTGACGCATGCCGCCCGATAATTCGTGCGGATACTGGTCCAGTCGTCGCTTTGCCTCGGGGATGCGGACGCGATCCAGCCATTCCAGGCAACGTGCCCGCGCGGCGGACCCTTGCAGCCCTTCGTGGACTTGCAGAACCTCGCGCATTTGCTGACCGATCCGCAAATGCGGGGTCAGCGCGGTCAGCGGGTCCTGAAAGATCATGCCGACATCGTCGCCACGGATCTTGTTCAGCTTGTTGATTGGCAGGTTCAGGATTTCCTGGCCGTTCAACGTGGCGGAGCCGATGGCCCGCCCGGCAGGCGGCAACAACCCCATCGCTGCCATGAAGGTCTGACTTTTGCCCGACCCGCTTTCGCCCACGATGCCAAGGCATTCGCCCGGATTGATGTCAAAGCTGATGCCTTTGACGGCCTCGACGACACCGTCCGGGGTATTGAACTGGACGCTCAGGTCCTTAACAGAGAACAGGCTCATATCAGCGATCCTTCGGGTCCAGAGCGTCACGCAAACCATCGCCGATGAAGAACATCGAGATGATGATGGCGACATAGATTGTCAGAGGGTACATCAACTGCCACAGCGTGCCGTAAGCCATGGTTCCCGCACCTTCGGCGATCAGACGGCCGAGCGAGGTGTAGGGTTCCGAAATGCCCAATCCGAGGAACGAGATGAAGCTTTCCATCAGGATCATTTCCGGCACCAGCAAGGAGGCATAGACAATTACCACACCCAGCAGGTTGGGCAGGATATGGCGATACATGATGGTGAACTCGCTGACACCGGCGGCGCGGGCGGCCTCAATGAATTCGCGGTTCTTCAGGGTCAGGGTTTGACCCCGCACGATCCTCGCCATGGTCAGCCAGCCCACCGCGCCAAGTGCGATGAACAGCATGAAGAACGATCGTCCCGCTACGACCAGCAGCAAGATGACGATCAACGTGGCTGGGATTGCCAGCAGGATGTCGACGAAACGCATCATGACGCTGTCGGTGCGCCCGCCGATATATCCGGCGGCGATACCATAGCAGGTGCCGACGATCAGTGCAGTCGCCGCCCCGATCAGCCCGACCAGCAGCGATGTTGTGGTGGCCTGAATGACGCGGCTGTAAAGGTCGCGCCCCAGATCGTCAACGCCGAAATAGTGCCCGGTCTCGATTGAAGGCATCCCCATACCGACCACGTCGCCCATGACGTTCCAGTCAATCTCCTCGTTGCTCCAAACGGCGAAATACGGGCCGATGATTGTGAATAGAATGATCAGCGCCAGTATCAACACGCTGGCCATCGCGGCCTTGTTGCGGACGAACCGCATCCGTGCGTCCTGCCATAGCGAGCGCCCCTGAATGACCGTATAGTCGGTGACATCGTCGGCCAGCTGGGCGGCTTTCTGTGATTTTCCAAGCATTGCCAGCCCCTTAGTACCGGATTTTCGGATCGAACCAGGCATAAGCCAGGTCGGTCAGCAAGTTCACGACAACGGTCAGCGCTCCATAAAGGATGGTGACTCCCAACAGCACCGCATAGTCCCGCGACAGGGCCGAGCCGACATAGGCCTGACCCAGACCGCCGGTCGAGAAGTAGATGTCGACAAAGACCGAACCGGTCAGCACGTAGACAAAGACCGGCCCAAGATAGGACACAACAGGCAGAAGGGTCGGCTTTAACGCATGACGCCAGATTACGGTTCTGGTTGGCAGGCCCTTGGCCCGCGCGGTGCGGATAAAATTCGAGTTCAGAACCTCTAGCATCGAGGACCGGGTGATCCGCGCAATCGACCCCATGTACGAGGTCGCCAGTGCAATGACGGGCATGATCAGATATTGCCATTGACCACCATTCCAGCCGCCACCGGGCAGCAGACCCAGCCACAGGGTGAAGGTCAGGATCAGGATCGGGCCCATGATGAAGTTCGGCAGCGCCTGCGCGGCGATCCCCAGACCAACAGCGAAATAGTCGATCCAGCTGTTGTGCTTGATTGCGGCGGCAATCCCCAGACCGACGCCCACGGTGGTCGCGGCCAGGAACGACAACGACCCATAAGTCAACGAGATCGGAAAACCCTGTGCGATGATATCATTCACATCGCGGTCCTTGAACTTGAAGGACGGGCCGAAATCGAAATGCACGACGATATTGTAGAGGTAATCCCACAGCTGCTTCCACAGCGGCTGATCCAACCCATAGCGGGCTTCGATATTGGCCAGAACCGCCGGTGGAAGAGGTCGCTCTGAGGTAAAGGGCCCACCGGGCGCGAAGTGCATCAGAAAGAAACAGGCGACGATCAGCAACAGAATCGTCGGAATGGCGACCAACAGTCGCCGCAGACTATAGGCAAGCATTTCATGCCCCCATGTTTATTGGCCCTGCCCCGGTTGCATCCGGGACAGGGCGTGGTTCAAAGACGATTACTCGGCGCGTTTGTAGAGGTTCTTCGAGTACCAGTTCTGCTCGACATTGTTGATCGGCCAGTTCCCGACGTCGGTGTCCATCATGTAAACGCCAGCATAGTGGTAAATCGGGATCACAGGCGTTTCCTGTGCGATGATCCGCTCGACTTCGGTGTACAGCGGCGCTGGATCGTCCGAGGTTTTGGCCTCGGCCAGCAGCTCGTCAACGCGGGCATTGCTGTATTTGCCGTCGTTGTAACCCGATTGCGATTGCAGCAGGTCCAGGAAGGTGGAGGCTTCGTTATAGTCGCCACACCATGCGCCGCGGGCAAGGTCGAAGTTCTGGTTGCCACGCTCTTCCAGGAAAACTTTCCATTCCATGTTGGCCAACTCGACATTCACGCCCAGCTTCTGCTTCCACATCTGGCTCAGCGCCACGGCGACCTTTTTATGGTCTTCGTTGGTGTTGTAGACCATTTCAAAGCTCAGCGGGTTATCCGGGCCGTAACCGGCACCGGCTAGCAGTTCCTTGGCCAGCTCATCCCGCTCGGACTGAGTCATCGAGGCCATCTCGACCTCGGGGACCGTGAATCCAGCGGTCGCTTCGGGCGCGAAGGTGTAAGCCTGCGGCTGGCCACCAGCCATGACTTTTTCGGTGATGATCTCGCGATCAACAGCCAATGAAAGCGCCTGACGGACATTGGGGTCCTTGAACGCTTCGGGGCCGTCTTCCGTCAGGTTGAATGTGTAATAATAGTTGCACAGGCGCGGGAAGCTGATGGCCTGATCCGGGTGTTCCTGGCTCATGCGGGGAAACTGCCCTGCAGGAACTTCGGTGCGATCCAGTTCGCCAGCCAGGTAGCGGGTCAAAGCGACGTTTTCGTCGTTGATGACCAGCGTTACGACCTTGTCCAGGATCGTGTTTTCATTGTCCCAGTACAGTTCGTTACGCTCACGAACCGAGCGTTCCTGCGGCAGATGTTCGGTCCAGATATAGGCACCGTTCGAGACGATGTTTTCAGGCCGAGTCCAGGCGTCGCCGTGTTCTTCGATCACTTTCTGTGGGGCCGGGAAGGTGGTGGAGTGCGTGGTCATCTGCGGGAAATAGGGCAGCGGCGCGCTCAGGGTGACTTCGAGGGTATGGTCGTCGATGGCTTTGACACCCAGCTCGTCAATTGGCTTGTTTCCGGCAATAATTTCAGCGGCGTTTTCAATCGACATCAGCTCCATGAACCAGGCATAGGGCGAGGACAGGGCGGGATCGACAGCGCGTTTCCAGGCATAGACAAAATCACCTGCGGTTACCGGGTCGCCATTCGACCACTTGGCGTTGTCGCGTAGTGTAAAGGTATAAACATCCTTGGTGTCGTTGGTGGTGTAACCGGTGGCGACGCCAGGAACTAGGTTGCCGTCTTCGTCCTGGTTCATCAGACCTTCGAACAGGTCGCGGGTGATTTCGGCCCCATAGGTATCTTCGACAACCTGCGGGTCGACCGAGCTGTGTTCATCGCCGAGGCGGTAGATAAAGGTCTGGTCATCCGCCAGCGCTTCGCCGGTTGTAGGATGGGTGCCAGCAGCAAAGGCGGCACCGGTGATCATAGTCGAGGTCAGCAACCCCGCCAGAGATGTACGCATATACTTGTTCATGTTTTTCTACTCCCGTTTTTGGGGGTCCGGCATGCGCATCCATTCAGGATGGCTGCTGGCCACCTTGTTTGTCCGACCCTGATCAAGACCGGGACGAGTTCGGATTTTGCTTTTTCAGATCGCAAGGAACACCGCGTCGCAGTCTTTCGGTTTGCAGTCGGGAACGTGTTTGCGAAAGTCGCCTTTCACTGCCGCCGAAGGTGGCATTAATTCAATTCGGGATAAAGATGCTGCCCACAATTTAAGCAACTACAGGTGGATCGTGAACGAAATGGGCGTAGGTTCGGAAATTTAATAATGAAACTTCATCCATTCTTGACATTTTTGTGAAAGGCGCTGTGCAAACTTGACGTCAAGGAAGGGCCGGGTGCGCTAAATTTCGCTCGATCAACGAGCGAATCGCTAATGTGCCAGTGCAGATTTCATGCCGGCTTCGGGAAAGCAGGTCGGGCTGCGCCCAGTCTCCTGTTGCCATCGCCCGATCGAGCGACGGGTCTTGAACCCCGGCAATCCATCCGCGCCCCCGACATCATGACCCAGATTTTCCAGCGTCCGTTGCATGGCGGCGATATCTGACCGGTACAGGGTGTCGATCCTGCCCCAGCGGGCTTTGAAATCCCCGACGCCATACTGAATGCGGTCACCGACGTGGCCTACAAACAGGGCATAGAGATCGCTTTTGTTGTAATCTTTAAGCACGTAGAAATTCGGCGTAACGATAAAGGCGGGTCCGTTGCGTCCAGCGGGCATCATCAGAAACCCCTCGCCCGGCAGTTCGTGTGGTGGAAAAGGCTTGCCCGACACCCGAGTGATCCCCAAAGCGACCCAGTCCTGAATGGACTGACCTTGATCCGGCCCTTCCAAAGCACAGGATATGTGGGCCGGAACCGTGACCTCGAACCCCCAGTCGCGCCCGGTGATCCAGCCGTGTTGCTCCAGAAAATGCCCGATGGAGGCGATCGTGTCCTCGGGTGATCCCCAGATATCGGACTGCCCGTCACCATTTCCATCCGCCGCATAGGTCAAAAAGTTTGAGGGCATGAATTGCGGTTGACCCAACGCACCGGCCCAGCTGCTTTTCAATGTGCCCCGCGGCGCATGCCCGGCTTCGGCAATTTGTAGCGCGGCGATCAGTTCGTCGGTGAAATAGTCGGACCGGGTGCTCATGAAACCCTTTGTCCCCAACACCTGAAAGGCATCATGGCGAATGGGCACCTGACCGTATCCGCTCTCACGACCCCAGATTGCCAGAAGGACCCGTCCGGGAACGCCGGTTTCCGCCTCAACCATTGCCAGGGTCTCGGCGTGGCGCTTAGCCATCAGTCGTCCTGTGGCGGTCGCACCTTGGACGGAACCGGCATTAAAGTATCGGCCAGGCGATCCAAACTCGGCCTGTTTTTGCTGTTTGGGCGTCTGTGCAGACCCGCCCGGCGGCACCAGATCGGGTAACTTCCAGTTGAGTGTTACCCCGTCAAAGGCCTGCTGCATGGTCGCGCGGGAGACACCTTTGGCCTTGGCCTGTGGCCAGATCGTATCCTGCAGCCACGCCTGAAACTGGCGTTCGACCGCCGCGCGGTTCTGTGCGCTTGCGCTTGTGGAAAGGCACCAAAGGCTGAGGGCGAGAAAAATCCAACGCATCACCAAAATGTCTCACCCGCCCGCATGTTAAGTCAACCGCCTCCTCGGCGAGGATTTGCGTAGTCGTAATGCTGAAGTTGTTTAGTTGGGGTGCGGAACAATCGGCGGTTTTGGAAAAAACCTTGAGATAATCTGTGACTCTGCTGATAGTTGGCCGAAACGAAGGCTTAAGAGGACGATCTGGCGTGGCCTTACTAAAACCTTCAGCAATGGCACTGTTGATCGCGGTTGTGGCGACCTCGGCCCAGATGGCATGGGCCAGTAACAGCTTTATGGATCCCCAGGGGCCTATCGCGGCGGTTCAGAGAACCCATTTGCTGCGGGCAACCGTCCTGATCATGATAGCTGTGTTGCCAGTTCTGGTTCTGGTGCCTCTGATCGCCTTGCGGTACCGGCGGCGAAAGGGGAGCGCGGCAGAGTACCGACCCAAATGGGATTTTTCGGCAAAGCTGGAATTTGCCATGTGGGGCGTGCCGGTTGTGATCGTGGCGCTGCTGTCGTTCTATCTGTGTAAAGCCACCCACAGGCTTGACCCCTATGCGGCACCATTCGGCGAGACCCCCGCGCTGAACGTGCAGGTTGTTGGCCTCGATTGGAAATGGCTGTTCATCTACCCCGACCTTGGTATCGCCACGGTCGGAGAGCTGGGAATTCCGGTCAAACAGCAAGTGGCGATGACGCTGACCACGGATACGGTGATGCAGTCTTTTATGATCCCGGCACTCGCAGGGCAAATATATGCGATGCCGGGGATGACGACTCAGCTGCATCTGGTGGCCGACACGCCCGAGACGATGCAGGGCGAAAACACGCAGTATAATGGGCGGGGTTTTACCAAGCAGAAGTTTCTGACTCAGGCGATGCAATCGGAAGATTTTGAAGCCTGGGTTGAAAGCGTTCGCACCCATGGCATCCCTCTGACCGAGGACACCTACCGAACACTGGCCATGCGCACGGATCGGGATGAAGTACAGGCAGCACTGGGAACCCCATTGATGCCGCTCAACGCGTTGTATTTCACATTGGGAGAAGGCGATCTGTTCCAGTCTATTCTGCACCGTTATCACGGTGGGCAACCACTGCCACGTGATCAACAACCGGGAACCGCTGAATTCGGGCAAGAGGGCGCGCAATGACCGAAACAGGATTCTTTGGCCGCCTGAACTGGGATGCCTTCCCGATCACGGGTCTGATCCAAGACCCTAACGCGAATGAAATCGTAGCCAACGCGGCGGCTGCCGTAGTGATCGTTGGGGTAATCGTCGTGGTCGGATCACTTACGTGGTTCCGCCTTTGGGGGCCATTGTGGCGCGACTGGCTGACAAGTGCCGATCACAAGAAAATCGGCATCATGTATATCGTCTTTGCGATTGTCATGCTGGCGCGGGGCGTGCTTGAGGGCGTGGTCATGCGCGCGCAACAGGCAGCGGGCCCCGGTGATGGGTTCCTCGAAGCTGAACATTTTGCCGAGCTGTTCAGCACCCATGGCACGATTATGGTGTTCTTTGTCGCCGTGCCCTTTGTCTTTGGGGTCGCGAATTTCCTGATCCCGCTGATGATCGGCGCGCGGGATGTGGCCTTTCCAGTGATGAACCAGATCAGTCTGGGCCTGACTGTCTCGGCGGGCATGATGCTGATGGTGTCGCTGGTGGTGGGCAATTTCTCGACCGGAGGCTGGACCGCCTATCCGCCCTATACTGGTGCCGCATTTAACCCCGGTGTTGGGCCGGATTACTGGATCTGGGCCATTGTTGTCTCGGGTATCGGCACCACGCTGACGGGGATCAACTTTGCCGTGACGATCTACAAGCTGCGGGCACCGGGGATGAAATTCATGCGGCTGCCGATGTATTGCTGGACGATCATAAGCAGCTCGATCCTGATCATCTTCGCCATGCCGCCGCTTGGCGTGGCCGCGCTGATGCTGGCAGCAGACCGGTATCTGGATTTCCACTTTTTCACCAACGACCTCGGCGGCAACATGATGAACTATGCCAACCTGTTTTGGCTGTTCGGCCACCCCGAGGTCTATCTGCTGGTTCTGCCTGCCTATGGTATTTATTCTGAAGTTTTCGCCACTTTCTCGGCCAAGCGGCTTTACGGCTACAACTCATTGGTGATTGCCACCATGTGCATCGCAGTGCTGTCCTTCACCGTTTGGTTGCACCATTTCTTTACCATGGGCCAAAGTGCGCTGATTAATGCGGTGTTCGGTATCGCCACCATGCTAATTGCCATTCCGACCGGGGTGAAGGTCTATGACTGGATGGCAACTTTGTATCGCGGCCGCATCCGGTTTTCGGTTCCGATGCTGTATGGTTTGTCTTTTCTGATGCTGTTCGTGATTGGCGGTTTGTCGGGCGTGATACTAGCCAACCCGACGGTCGACTATCAGGTGCACAACACCCTGTTCCTTGTGGCGCATTTCCACAATGTTCTGCTTCCGGGCGTGCTGTTCGGTCTGCTGGCCGGATACAATTACTGGTTTCCCAAAGCTTTCGGGTTCCGACTGAACGAGTATTGGGGCCGCATCACGGTTGTGCTGTGGACGGTCGGGTTCATGCTGACTTTCCTGCCGCTCTATTTCGTTGGTCTCATGGGGATGCCGCGCCGGTCGTTTAGTTGGGAAGACCCCAGTTTTCATCCCTATATGATCATCGCCGTCATCGGTGCCTTGGTGATCCTGTTGGCGTTGTTGTCGGTGATCGTCCAATTGTGGGTCAGTACTCGTGATCGTGAAAAAACCCGCGTCCCGGTCGGCGATCCGTGGGATGCGCGCACGTTGGAATGGTCAATTCCATCGCCGCCACCGCCTTACAACTTTGCCGTCATCCCACAGGTGACGGACCGGGATAACTTTGCCGCCGCAAAGGAACGGGGGGAAGCCTACCCAACACCTGATGAATACGAGGATATCTCGATGCCACGCAATACCGGCATCGGGTTCATCCTGTGCGTTCTCAGCGGTGTCTGGATGTTCGCACTGGTCTGGTGGATCTGGTGGCTGGCCGCATTGGTGACTGCGCTGATGTTGCTGTCCTTCATCCTTTGGACGTTCCGACTGGATACCGAAGAGGTCATCCCCGCCGAAGAGGTTCGCAAACAGCACGAAGCTTGGCTGGATCTGGTTCGCAGCGCAACGCCGGTGGATCGAGATCATGAAATCGCTCCGGAAAACCGTGGTCTTGCCCGCCCTGATCTGGAGGCCGTGACATGAAGCGCGCACCGACGCATAGCTATCCGGGGCTGAACCTCGGGCGACGGCATGCCAGCGCGGACGAGGCCGCCGAAGTCGTCACATTTGGCTTCTGGGTCTTTCTGATGAGCGATCTGGTCTATTTCGGCCTGATGTTCGCCATCTACATCACCATGATCGACGCTCAGGCCGGCGGGCCCGGTCCGCATCAGCTGTTTGACCTCTACAGCATCTTCGCTCAGACCATGATCCTGCTGACCAGCAGCCTGACCGTAGGGCTGGCGATGTTGGCGTTGAAATACAACCTGCCGCGATGGCGGATCGTGTTTTGGTTCTGCGTGACTCTGGTTCTGGGGCTCAGTTTTTTGGTGCTGGAAATACGTGACTTCATGGCGATGGCCGAAAAGGGCGGCATCCCTCAGCGCAGTGGCTTTCTGTCGGCTTTTTATGGCTTGGTGCCTTTGCACGGATTGCACGTTGCAGCAGGGTGCCTGTGGCTGATCGTGCTGGGCATTCAGTTGCGCATGTTTGGCCTAACTGATCTGCTGATGTCTCGCGTGGTGCGGCTGGCTTTGTTCTGGCACTTTCTCGATCTGATCTGGATCGGGATCATTACCATCGTTTATTTCGGAGGGTTGACCTATGGATAAACGCAGCGAGATGCACCGGCGCGAACGTCGGCGTTATGTAATCGGTTATGGCGGCTCGCTTTTGCTAACAGGGGCGGTGTTTATGATCGCCTATAAATACGGCATCGAGACCAAAGGAGTTTACCTGTCCATCGCGCTTCTGGGGCTGGCGCAACTGATCGTGCAACTGGTCTATTTCCTGCATATCGACCGCCGTCGCAGTAGTCGGGAAGATCTGGACCTGATCCTGTTCTCCACGATGGTTCTTTTGATCATCATTCTGGGGACTGTCTGGATTATGGGCAATCTGGCGGTGCGAATGCACACCTATCCGATGTAGTGAATTGCCTGAGGTCTGACGTATGAAATCCCCAAAAACCGTCGCCGTCGCAACCATGGTGATCGCTATTGCCGCTGGATTGTTCCTGTTTTGGCGCCACGAGGAGCGCTACCCTTCAACCAAAGACGCCTATGTCGGTGCGAATATCATCAACGTGGCCGCACAGGTCACTGGGCAGGTGGCTGAAGTGCCGATTACGGACAATCAACCGATCAAAGTGGGCGATCTGTTGTTCACCATTGACGACACGCAATTCAAGGCAACCGTCGATCAGGCACAGGCCGATCTGGACAGCGCTATTCAGCAGGAGCAATCCTATTCTACCCAGATCACAGCTGCTGAGGCTGCGGTCAACTCTACTCAGTCGGAGTTTGACACGGCAAAAAACAACTTTGAGCGTACCAAGGCGTTATATTCTGATGGGGATGTGGCACAAGTTTCACTGGATCAGGCAACCACGGAATTTGCGCAGGCCTCGACCCGATTGACCGCCGCCCAATCGGCCCTTTTAGCGTTGCAAAGCGGCCTGGCCGCAAAGCAGGATGATGTTCTGTCTGCCCGCGCGCAGCTTGAGATTGCGCAAGCGGATCTGGATTGGACCACCGTCTATGCAACGGCCGATGGCTGGATCGCCAACCTGACACTGCGGCCGGGTTCAGCGGTTGCCGCCAATGCACCGCAGTTTTCAATTATTGAGTCCTCGGATTGGTGGGTGGATGCGAATTTCAAAGAAACCGCGTTGCCGCGCATTCGTCCCGGCCAGCCGGTCACGGTTCAGATCGACATGCTACCGGGGGTCGCGCTGACAGGTAAGGTGGCATCGATCGGGCGGGGCTCGGGGGATACCTTCTCGCTTTTGCCGTCTGAAAATGCCAGCGGCAACTGGGTCAAGGTTACCCGCCGTTTTTCGGTGCGTGTGGAACTTGACCCGACCGATGTGCCCTTACGCGTTGGTGGTAGCAGTAAGGTGACCGTGGACACGACCGTCGATCAGGCAGAAAAATGACCGGGCCGGCGGCCAGCCGCGTCAATCCGGTGATTGTTGTCGCCGTTGTGCTCAGCGCCATACTCGAGGTGCTGGACAGCACCATCGTCAACGTGGCGCTACCCCACATTCAGGCGGCTTTCGGTGCCACGACCGATCAGGCAACGTGGATATTAACCAGCTATATCGTCTCGGCCGTGGTTGTTATGCCGCTGACCGGTTTTGTCGCCCGCCGGGTTGGACGGCGGCGGCTGATCCTGACCGCGATCACCGGTTTTACCGCCATGTCCGTCATGTGCGGCCTGTCCTGGAGCCTCGAGACTATCGTATTCTTCCGGCTGGCGCAGGGCATGTTCGGTGCGTTCCTGATTCCTTTGTCTCAATCTATCCTGTTTGATGCTTTTCCCCGCGAAAAACGGGGGCAGGCAATGGCGGTATTTGGTTTGGGCGTCGTGGTGGCCCCTGTTTTGGGGCCGACGGTGGGGGCTATCTTAACCGAGTATTTCTCGTGGCGGATGGTGTTCTTCGTCAACCTTCCCGTAGCGGCTATGGCTCTGCTGTTGCTGACCGGAGAGTTGCCGGATGATGAAACCGAAGATGTGCGGATCGACTGGGCAGGTTTGGCCTTGCTGGCCATCGGTATTGGGTGCCTGCAATTCATATTGGATCAGGGCGAAACCAAAGATTGGCTGTCTTCGCGTGTCATTCAGGTGGCTTTGATCGCGTCGATCTTGGGCGCGTTGGGGTTTGTAGTTCACGCGCTCAGCACGAAACGCCCGGTTGTTGATCTGCGTCTGTTTGCGGATCGCAACTTTGCGCTGTGCAATTTGGTCATTGCCGGATTTGCGATCTCGCTGTTCGGAGGTATCGCGATCTTGCCGACATTCGTTCAGAACCTGCTGGACTATCCGGTTATTGCCTCGGGTCACCTGTTCATTCCGCGAGGTATTACGGCGGGCCTGTCCATGGTGGTGACTGGAGCCGTTTTGGTGCATCGATTTGATCCGCGCGTCCTGGCCGGATTGGGCATGATGTTAACCGCGATAAGCAATTTCATGATGGGTGCCCTGAACATGAATGCGGGGTTTTGGGAGTTGGCCTGGCCGGGCGCCGTCAGCGGCTTGGGCATGGGGCTGGTCTTTGTACCCATGTCGATCCTGGCCTTCGAGAGCATTTCGAAATCCCGACAGGATGAAGCGTCCGGCCTGTTCAACGTGACGCGTCAATTGGGTTCGTCGGTTGGGATTTCTCTGGTTGGTACATGGGTGGTGCGCGGGTTGCAGACAAATACTGCTGTGCTTGGCCAGAATGTGACGCCCTACAACCCGGCAGCGCAGGCCTATCTGCAACCGCTTGGTCTGACGCCTGACAGCGCCGAAGGTGCCGCCATACTGGGGCAGGCGATCAGCCAGCAAGCCGAACTGATCTCATATCTGACTGTGTTTAACAATCTGGGTTTGCTGGCTTTGGCGACGATCCCATTGCTGTTTTTCTGTCGGGCGCCCAAGCCCGGCACACAGAGCGCGGTTCCCGCACATTAACGTATTAGGAACAGACCCAGCAGCAGGGCAAGCCAACACAGTACCAAGCTAAGAAGGATGTTTCCCGCAGCCAGCGCAATTGTGCGCTGTCGCCGCAACTCCAGCGATTGATAGGCAAAACTTGAGAACGTGGTAAAGCCGCCGCAGAACCCGAAGACCAATCGTCTTTCTTCCTCGCCCATATCGACCGGCCCGCCCAGGTATCCGATCCATAGACCCAATAGCAGGCTGCCCAGAACATTCACAATCAGGGTTGCCAGCGGCAGGTCGTGCCGGACCCACAGGGCGATCCAATGGCGCATCACTGCGCCCAGACCGCCACCTAGTCCGAACATGGCGTGCAAGAACAGTTCGGTCATTTCGCTGCCCCCGGACTGTGGAGCCGCCTTCCGATGGCCTCACCCAAGATGGCGGCAGCAAGTCCCACAGCGATTTCCAAGCCAGCAGCCGAAATTGCAGCCCAAAGATGGGTAGCCGCCATGCGTTCCAGTTCAGCCACAAATGAGGAAAACGTGGACAGCCCGCCGCAAAACCCGACTGCACCCAGATGCAACACGTGCGCATTCACGCGATGCCGTACCGCATACAGCCAGCCGAGTATGAAACAGGCTACGATATTGATCCCGAACGTGGCCGTCACTATCGGAACACCGGGGATTTGGGCCGAGAATGCCTCACGCAGCAAGGAACCCACGGCACCACCTAGGAAAACGGCAGCGAACATTGTGGCCGTGGTCCGAACGGCGGATCGGGTCTGTGTCACGGTCTGAATTCCTGCCCAATTTTACCTTTGTTTCGGCATACCTATTGGTGCAATGGGGATCAACCGTGGCCCTAATAGCCGCCAGTTTCACAATCCCACCCGATCACGTGAACTTTAGTACAAACGCTTGCAATCAAAAGTCGATTTGATCCACGGTTGCCACTAGTCACTTTGGCAGCACCTTGGGAGAGCACGAAATGATTGTACGCAGACTCTATTACTTTCTCAGCTATGTGTGTTTGCCGTTGACTGTGCTGTGGGGGCTGTACTGGCCACCGGCGCTTTGGCTTTTAGTCATTCTCATCCCATACGCCGTGGTCGGCCTGTACGATATGCTGACTACAAAGCATAATGTGCTGAACAATTATCCGGTTCTGGGGCATTTCCGGTACATGCTAGAATTTGTCAGCCCGGAAATCCGCCAGTATTTCGTTGAAACCAACGAAAGCGGGCGTCCCTATAACCGCATTATTCGCAGCCTGGTCTATTCCCGCGCCAAGGGGCAGTTGGATACTCAGGCCTTTGGCACGCAGTACGATATCATGACCGTTGGTTATCATCGAGCCAATCACTCGCTTGCGCCCAAAGAGGTGCCCGAAAGCGAGGAAAGGGTAATGCTGGGCGGGCCGCAATGTACCAAGCCTTACAACGCGTCACGTTTGAACGTATCCGCCATGAGTTTTGGAGCACTCAGTGCCAATGCGATCCGCGCCCTGAATGGTGGTGCGAAGGATGGCGATTTTGCGCACAACACGGGCGAGGGCGGACTGTCCCCGTACCATCTGGCCGAAGGTGGCGATATCATCTGGCAGATAGGAACGGGCTATTTTGGATGCCGCACGCACGAAGGTGAGTTCGACAAGGATAAATTCGCTGAAAAAGCCCAAAAAGATGTGGTCAAGGCCATTGAAATCAAACTGTCGCAAGGGGCGAAACCATCGCACGGCGGGGTGCTGCCTGCGGCCAAAGTGGATAAGGAAATCGCCGAAATCCGCCATGTGCCCGAGCATCAGGACGTCATTTCTCCGCCTATACATTCGGCTTTTGAAGGCCCGACGGGTTTGCTGCATTTCGTACAGCATTTGCGTGAAATGTCGGGCGGTAAACCTGTCGGGTTCAAGCTGTGCATTGGCCGCCCCTCCGAATTCATGGCGATCTGCAAAGCGATGTTGGAAACCGGGATTTTGCCTGACTTTATCACCATTGATGGTGCCGAAGGCGGCACGGGCGCTGCCCCGGTCGAATTCACCAATCGACTGGGCATGCCACTGAACGAGGCGCTGATCTTCGTCAACAACTGTCTGCGCGGCGCTGGCCTGCGCGACAAAATGCGGATCATCTGTTCAGGCAAGGTGGCCACGGGATATGACATGGTCGAGAAATTTGCACTGGGTGCCGACATGTGCAACGCGGCGCGGGCGATGATGTTTGCGTTGGGCTGCATTCAGGCGTTGCATTGCAATACGAACCGTTGCCCGTCAGGCGTTGCCACACAGGACCCTATCCGGGGCCGGGCAGTGAACGTGCCGCAAAAGCGTGTGCGGGTTCAGCGTTTTCACGACGCCACGCTGGAAAGCTTTCGCGAGCTTTTGGGTGCCATGGGTAAGGAAAAAGTGTCCGACCTGCACCCAAGCGACATCCGCTGCCGCAACGCGGATGAGCATGAACGATCTTATGCAGAAATGTACACTCTGATCGATGAAGGCTCCTTGCTGACCGATACGCCTCCCGAAGCTTTTGCTGCGGATTGGAAAATGGCATCAGCGAAGCATTTCTAATTTTTTTCGATCTGTCGCCAAGGATTGACCTTTCAGGCCCGTCTTACTCATCGTGATGCGTATGACAACATCGGATGAGGATCTGGCCAAAGCGGCCGCAAAGGGGGACGCGGATGCGTTCGCGGCCCTTATTGCGCGCCACTACGACCGGATATTTCGTTTGGCCTTTCGGCTATGCGGTCGCGGTGATCAGGCCGAGGACCTGACGCAGGATATCTGTGCCGCCCTGCCGATTAAGATTGGTGGATTTCGAGCACAGGCCAAATTTACCACCTGGCTTTACCGGGTTGTTGTTAACGCCGCTGAAGATGCGCGCCGACGACAGGCAAGCCATAGCCGCGCGGCAGTGGGCTGGGGCGATGTAGAGCAAATGCGCCGGGCCGAAGCAGCGGAAACCGCCGAAGCCGTTGACTGGCTACAACGGGCCATGCGCGCGTTGCCACAAGAATTGCGAGACACCTTGGCCCTCACGCTTGAGGACGAGATGACCCATGCTCAGGCTGCCGAAGTTCTGGGCGTGTCCGAAGGCACAGTGTCCTGGCGCATGTCGGATATCCGCAAACGCCTGCGTGCCCTGCGGCAAGAGGAGCTGGCTCAATGACAGACGATCTTGATGATTTCAAAACCTTGATGAACGCCGCCACGCCCGCGCCGAATGCTCAACGCCGGGTGGAAAATCTTGAACAGGCTCAGAAAAATTTCGCCCACGCCCAAGGATCGCGCTATGCCATGCGTCCGACTGTCAAGCGAGGCCCAATGGTCCGCCTGACAGAAGGAGCGAAATCTATGTTGAACGTCCTGACACATCGCGGCGCATTGACCGCGACAACCGCCGTCGCCGCCGTTGCCTTGGTGGTAATTCTTCCGCAGACGCAAAACTCTGAGCGCAGATTGTCTTTTGGCGATTACGGCGATTCGGTAGAAGAGCCCGTTGTTGAGGCCCCAGTTGTCGTAGAAGAGAAACTTGCTCCGGAGCCACAAGGAACGGTCTCAGGGTTTTTAGCAGATGCTCCGCAACCAATGCCTCGTGCGGCAGAGCAGAGCAAGCGGTTGGGCGCGACACCCGAAGCAGGGATTGCAGGCGGTGCGTTACACGAAGCCGCCCCGGCGATAGCGTCCGACCCAGTGCAACAAGATATGCACATCGTGTCGGAATCGGATACCGAAGCCTTCGCCAACACCGATACCAATCCGTTGAACGTCACTAGCGAAGATCCGGTGTCAACTTTCTCGATCGATGTCGACACGGCCTCGTATTCGATTGTCCGGTCGTCGCTGATGCGTGGTCAGTTTCCACCAAAAGACGCAGTGCGGGTTGAAGAGATGGTGAATTACTTTCCCTATAGCTATCCCGCGCCCGAAGGCGATGTGCCATTCCGACCGACGATTTCTGTGACCCCGACCCCGTGGAACGAGGGCACGCAGCTGGTTCATATTGGCATTCAGGGCACGCTTCCACAGATTGAAGATCGCCCACTGCTGAACCTCGTCTTTCTGATTGATACGTCTGGATCGATGCAGAATGCCGACAAGCTGCCTTTGCTGAAACAGTCCTTCCGCTTGATGCTGTCCGAGCTGCGGCCCAAGGATCAGGTGTCGATTGTCACCTACGCAGGCAGCGCCGGGCAGGTGTTGGAGCCAACAGAGGCGTCCGAGCGGACCAAGATTCTGAATGCGCTGGACCAGTTGGAAGCCGGAGGCTCGACTGCTGGGCAGGCTGGGCTGCAGCAGGCCTATCAGGTGGCCGAAGGGATGACTGTGGACGATGAAGTCACCCGGGTCATTCTGGCCACCGATGGTGATTTCAACGTTGGGTTGTCTGATCCAGATGCGCTGAAAGATTTCATCGCCCGAAAACGCGACAGCGGCACGTTCCTGAGCGTTCTGGGGTTCGGGCGCGGCAATCTGGATGACGCGACCATGCAGGCGTTGGCGCAGAACGGAAACGGGCAGGCGGCCTATATCGACACATTGAGCGAAGCGCGCAAAGTTTTGGTTGATCAACTGACCGGCGCGCTGTTTCCGATTGCCAATGACGTCAAGATACAGGTGGAATTCAACCCGTCACAAATCGCCGAATACCGTCTGATCGGATATGAAACCCGTGCATTGCGGCGCGAGGATTTCTCGAACGATAGGGTGGATGCGGGCGATATTGGTGCAGGCCACACGGTGACTGCGATTTACGAAGTCACACCGGTGGGCTCAGACGCCATTCGTAACGGTCCTTTGCGCTATGCAGAACAGACTGCTTCCGACGGTTCAGAGGAAATCGGGTTCTTCAAATTGCGGTACAAAACTCCGGGTGCTGCGGAAAGCCAACTGATCGAGCAACCGATCCTGCCGGGGCAGGGGGCTGTGACAGAAGATGTACTATTCTCATACGCCATTGCGGGCTTTGGCCAATTGCTGCGCGGCGGAGAATATCTGGGCTCGTGGTCTTATGCGGATGCAATCACGCTGGCCAATGGCGCGAAGGGCGAAGACCCATTTGGCTATCGCGCCGAGGCCATCACCTTGATGCGACTGGCCCAAACGCTATCCCACTGAAATTGGCATTCGGGCGCTTTTTTATAGCGCCCGTTTCCCAGACCTAAAACCGATCGGAATTGTTGGCGGCGTGCGTGTTGATCTTGCGCACGCTCCATTCCACCGCATCCCGCATAGTCTTGCCCAGGGCATCATCGAACGCTTTGACAAGATCCGGGGTCTTATCGCTGGCAGCAACCACATATTCCCGGAAAGAGTCCGAGGCGATGATTTTGTCTTCGTATTCATCGATGATCTTGATGTTCATTCGTACTTCGACCCGAATAGTCGATGAACTACCTTCTCCGGCGATCACAAGACCCTGAAATTCCCGCAGGTCCGGAACGATAACATAATCGGCGCGCAAACCCACGGTCGATCGGCCAACGGCGGCCACCTTGCCGCTGTTTTCATAGCTTTCAACCAGCAGTGCCTGAACAATAAGCGGCGCGCGATCCACCCAGCGCGCGCGCGGCAGGTACTGGACCTGTAGCGGTGTGGGTTGAATAGCAATTTGATCGGTGTTGACGGCCGCAGTAGCGGTCGGTTCCTGTACCACGACCTGCTTCTGAATGCGCGGTAATGAGGTGGAAAACGTGCTTTTGGGTGTCAGCAGGTACAGATCGTTAGGCTTGGATGCCTGTCTGAGTGTTCCCAGACCCGCGCACCCTCCCAGAGACACAAGGGCGAGAACCACAAGAAATTGCCTAATCATTGGCGAAACTCCGATGCTTGGGTTCCAAGAAGGAAACGCGCGGGGTCACGTTCAACCTTGTCCACCAGACGATCCAGGCTGATGACCAGTCGTTGCGACTCTTCGATAAAGCGGGTGAATTGCGGCAGGCCGACGCGCATGAAATCGGACAGTTGGCGGCGGTTATCTTGGACAATTCCGTCAATGGTTCCCAGCAGTTCTGATGCGGATTTCGATGCGCTGAGGATATCGGCCGAGATGTCGTCAATCCGTTGGGTGACGTTCTTCACAGTGGCGGACACTTCGTTTGCTGCTGTGCGAATATCGTTCATTACGGTGCCGATATCTTCGTTTATAACTTTGTTGGCCGAGTCAAAGGCGCGTTCTGCGGACGTCAGGGTGCCTTTGGCCAAATCCATCGCGCCGGTGATCGATCCCAGAGTCTTGTTTGCGTTTACGAATGTCTCGGTGATTGTCGCCAATGAAACCCCGGCCTCTTGGGTCAGGCCATTCAGGTTCTCAGCCAGCGTCGTGGCCCGTTCGATGAAGGGCCGCACATCTTCCTGAATTGCCTTGTTGGCTGTTTCGATTGTGACCTTGGCGCTGTCCAGAGTCGCCGTCGCGGATTCAGATGCGGTTTTCACGCTTTTCAGCGTATCGGTTCCGGTCGTCAGGGTCGTTTCGGCCGTATCGGCCAACTGATCCAGCCGATCCGTAAAGTCGCCCAGCTTTTTGGCGGCACCGCCAAGATCTGTTGACAGGTTTTCGAAATCGCTGAGCGTTTTCTCCAGCTTGCCCGACGCGGACGCAAGATTGTTGAGAATGTCGCTGACGTATTCGCGGTTCTTGTCATCCACCACGGCATTGAGGTTTTCCAGCAGAGTGACGGCCTCATCCAACACCTTCGGGGCACCTTCGAACAAAGATTGAATGGCGCTGCGTTTGCTTTTGATCACGCTGTCCTGTGGCAACCGCGTGTCGCTGGCGGATCCTCCGGTCAGTTCCACGTAACTGACTCCGGTCACGCCCAGCGATTGCAGTTGCGCAATCGTATTCTCGGTGACGGGAATATCTGCGTCGACCTCCAGCCTGACCCGCACTTTGGATGGATCTTCTTCGTCCAGATTCAGCGAAATAACCTGACCGACCGGCAGGCCGTTGAAACTGACGCCGCCGGCGGCGGACAGGCCCGACACATTGTCGAAAAGCACATCGTAATAGGCGTATTGCCGCGACACCTCGAATTTCGCGAGCCACAGAAAAAAGCCGAATGCACCAAGAATACCCGCAAGGGTGAAGGCGCCGATCAGGATATAATTCGCTCGGGTTTCCATGGCCTCTACCTGTCCTGCCCCTTCTTTTGCGCCGCGCGCGCCCGGGGGCCGGTGAAGTATTCCTGCACCCAAGGATGGTCGACTTTGGTCATTTCTTCAATCCGTCCTTCAACCAGAACGCGTTTTTCAGCCAGCACTGCGACACGGTCGCAAATGGCGTAAAGGCTATCGAGATCATGCGTGACCATGAACACGGTCAGCCCTAGTGCGTGCTGCAACTCGCCGATCAGTTCGTCATAGGCAGCGGCCCCGATTGGGTCCAACCCGGCGGTGGGTTCGTCCAGAAACACGATCTCGGGGTCCAGTGCCAGTGCGCGGGCCAGGGCTGCACGCTTGCGCATGCCGCCCGAAAGTTCCGCCGGAAACTTGCCGCAACTTAGTGCCGGAAGCCCGACCAGACTGATTTTCAAGTTGCCAAGGGCACACATTAGCTTTTCGCTAAGGCCGGTATGCTCACGCAGCGGAGCCATCACGTTTTGCAAAACGGTCAGTGACGAAAACAGCGCGCCATCTTGAAAAGCCACGCCCCAATGCCGTTCGATGCGGCGGCGTTCCTGTTCGGGGCCATTCAAGACGTCGACACCAAGAACCTCAATGCTGCCTGCAGCGGGTCTGTTCAGTCCCACAATCGTGCGTAGCAGAACCGACTTGCCGGTGCCCGATCCACCAACGATGCCCAGCACTTCGCCGCGCCAGACATCCAGGTTGAGGTTCTGATGCACCACCTGCGACCCGAACTGGTTGGTCAGGTTGCGCACGCGGATGACCGCCTCGCGCTGAGCGCCGGTTTCTGAGGTCTTTTCAAGCACGGAACCGTCCATGTCAGACCTCCAGCACCGAGAAAAAGATCGAAAACAGCGCGTCCAGTGCAATCACCATAAAGATCGCCTGCACCACCGAGGCGGTTGTTCTTTGCCCGACGCTTTGAGCTGATCCTTTGACCTGCATTGCCTGCCAACAGGCGATGACGCCAATGACCACCGCAAAGAACGGGGCTTTGATCATGCCGATGGCAAAATGCCAAATGCCGGTGCTTTCCTTCAACCGCGTCACGAACATGCCGGGGCTGATGCCAAGATCGATCCAGCTCATCAAGCCACCTCCGATCAGGGCGGCCATATCAGCAATGAAGCCCAGGATCGGCAGCATGATCAGCAACGCAACGACGCGCGGGATCACCAGCACCTCGATCGGGTCCAGACCCAATGTGCGCATGGCGTCGATTTCTTCTTGCACTTTCATCGAGCCGATGGATGCCGTGAATGCCGATCCTGATCGGCCCGCAACAATGATGGCCGTCAACAGGATGCCGAGCTCGCGCAGCACCGAGATCGAGATCAACTCGACCACAAAAATCTCGGCTCCGAATTGTTTCAGCTGGGTGGCCCCCTGAAAGGCCAGCACCACACCGATCAGAAACCCCATCAGGGCAACGATCGGAATGGCCCGGAAACCCGTTTCTTCCATCTGAGACACCAATGCCGCTTTGCGAAGTCGCCATGGTTTGACGATGGTACGGGCCAATCGATGCAAAGTCAGGCCCAGAAACCCCAGCATCGAAAGGGTGTCCTTCCAGGCCCCAGCGGTGCGCTGTCCAACGCTGGCGACCCAGTCGATAAAACTGCGGTGCTCAGCTTCGACACCCGGATCGTCAGGTATATTTTTGGCGACAGTATCCAGTAGGGCGGACTGGGCAGGGCTAAGGCCTTCGAACCGGATCTCGGCGCCTACAGCCCGGTTTCGCCGGGCGAGATCGGCAATCAGCCATGCGCCGCCGGTATCCAGCGCTTCAACCTGTGACAGATCAAATGTAATGTTGCCGCCTTGTGGCTGGACGGCAGCAAAAGCCTGTTCAACAGAAGCCAGAGATTTGGTCAGCATTTCACCCGATATACGCAGGCAGACGCCGTTTGCGTCCTGGTCCGAATGTATCGTGGGCTGCGTCATGGGCGTATGTGATGTCAAACCACGTTGTTCCGCAACGGATTTCTACGCGGATTGCAGATTTGCCACCGTACCATAGCAGGGGTGTGACAATTTGGGTGCGACCAACGGGTGCCAAGTTCGTCTGCTGCAAATTTGACTGTTTATAGCCTGCAAGTCCAAATCAAGCCTGCACAATTAACTGGGCAATGAACGGCTTGCCGAGACCACAGAACCAAGTCAAAGTCCGCTGCGTTAGCGCCTCGTTGGAATCAAGGTAAGTGTCATGAAGCACGCGGGAAATGTTCTGTTCATCATCATTGATCAGTTGCGGGCGGATTGCCTGCACGGTGCCCTTGCGGAACATGTCGATCTGCCAAATATGCGGGCGTTCATGGATGAGGCCGTGACATTTGACCGCCATTTCTCGGTCACCAATCCATGTGGACCCTCGCGGGCCTCAATCCTGACCGGGCAGTACGCGATGAACCACCGTTCGGTCCGCAATGGCACGCCATTGCGGCATGATACGCCCAACATCGCGACCGAGATGCGCAAGGCCGGTTATCTGCCCATGTTGTTCGGTTACACCGACACTTCGGCAGATCCGCGTGTGCATGATGCAGGTGATCCGGTTCTGAAATCCTATGAAAACTCGATGGCTGGGTTTGAGGAGATCGTCGAGATGCGGTTGGAGGAATCCTATCCTTGGCGATCTCATCTGATGCGGAAAGGGTACAGCTTTGACGATTACTGGGACGTCCACAAACCGGTTTCTCCCACGGGAGGCGCGCCGCGTCTGAATGACCCGGCCCTGTACCGAGCCGAAGACAGCGACACCGCCTTTCTAACCGACACATTCCTGAACAGTCTTACCCCGCTGCAAGGTCAGAACTGGTTTGCCCATCTGACCTATATCCGGCCACACCCGCCGCTGGTGGCTCCGGAGCCATATAACAGGATGTACGATCCGGTGTCCTTGCCGCTGCCTGCGGGCCTTTCTGACGCAGCCGAAGAACGGGCGATACATCCCTTCTTTGGTCCGACGATGGAAAAGCAGACGGCGGCGGATTTCGTGCTGGGGTTCGACAGCGTTGATCCCACAATCGAGAACATCCAGACCCTCCGTTCGGTCTATCTGGGGCTGGCCACCGAAGTCGATCATCATATCGGTCGAGTTATCCAGTATCTTAAGGACAGCGATCAATATGACGACACTTTGTTGGTGATTACCGCCGATCACGGTGAGATGCTGGGCGATCGCCATTGCTGGGGCAAGATGACAGTCTATGACGCGGCTTATCATACGCCGCTGATGATCCGTCTGCCGGGTAATGAAGCGCAGGCAGGCAAGGTGGTTACCGCGCCGACCGAATCCGTCGATATTATTCCGACGATCCTTGAATGGGTTGGCCAGTCGGTTCCGAACGCGATGGACGGTCGGTCTCTGTTGCCGCTGCTGCGTGAAGAGGTGCCCGAGGACTGGCGTAATTATTCATTTAGCGAACTGGATTTTTCAGAGCCGGAAAGCCCTACGCTTTGGCAGCAGCAACTGGGAACGGGCAACAGCGACTCATGCCTGAGCATTTTGCGCGACGACCGGTTTACTCTGGTCGAATTCGCCGCGGACTTGCCGCCGCTGCTGTTCGATCACGACGGCAAGGGAGAGTTGGAGGATGTTGCAAACAACCCCGATTACGCAGCGGATCTGGCGCGTCTGGGGCGGCAGATGCTGCGGCATCGGATGCGAAACATGGACCATACGTTGTCCTTGCATTCCATCACTCCGGAGGGGGCAAAGTCCAAACCTAGGTATTGAACCAATCTGTCCACTACACCTGTGACGGAACCAATGCTACGCATGGTTCGCGGAGAGGATGAATTTGGACATTACCGAGCAACAGATAAAGTTGATGACCAGCGCGGGTCTGAACCTGATTGGTCAGGCTCTGTCGATCTATGACAGCCAGTTACGGCTGGTGGTCAGCAACCGGCGTTTTCAGGACATGTTCGACCTGCCGGATGAACTGGTGCAGCCGGGTGCCCTATTTGCCGACACGATCCGTTATCTGGTTACGCAGGGCGAATATGGGGCAGTCAATGATGTCGATGATGCCGTCAATCAGCGGGTCCAGCAGGCGCTGACGTTTGAACCCCATTATATGGAACGTGTCCGTGCCAATGGGTGTGTTATTTCGGTCGAAGGCGCGCCTCTGCCCAAGGGTGGCTGGGTCTCCGTTTATACCGATATCACCAACACCAAACAGGCCGAAGCATTGCTACGTGCCCGATCCGAAGAGTTGTCGGATCAATTGCTGGACCGTGCCGAGGAACTTTCGGCGGCCAACCGGAAACTCGCCGCGACCAACACTGCACTAGAAGAGGCCAAGCGCCAGCTGACCGAGATCGAAGCCCGAACGCGCATGACGACCGAGATGATGCCGGCCCATATAGCCCATTTGAATCCGGACGGCCGGTATGACTATTCCAATCGGCGGCTCAGTTCAGTCATGCCAGGTCGCCCGTCAGAAATTTTAGACATGCATATCTCTGACGCGCTGGGGGCAGCAGCGTTTACCCGAGTCGAACCTTACCTACTCAAAGCCTATGGCGGCGACACTTCGGTGTTCGAGTTTACCGAGGATCAGGATTCCCGCCGTATCCGCGTGTCGTTCTCGCCGGATGGAGAGGGCGGAGTCTATGTGATGTCCGTCGACATTACAGAGGAAACGCAGGCACGTGTAGCCTTGCAACAGACACGACGCCGAGCCATGGCAGCACAGATGACCAGCGGGCTAGCGCATGATTTCTCGAACCTGCTGACGATTATCTTGGGGATGCAGTCCCGGCTGGAAAAGATGGATTTGTCCGCAGATGCGCGCGAGTTAGTGGCTGCCACCCAGCAAACCGCGCGTCGGGGTGGCCAATTGCTGAACCGGATCGCGGATATGACGGGCAACCGGACGTTCCAACCTAAAGCGACAGATATGCGCGGCCTGTTGGAAGATCTGCGTATCCTCGCCTCACCATCCCTGCCGCGCGGTGTGGGTCTGTCGGTAGTCAATACTCTGCCGGATGAGGTGCTTATGTTGGATCCGGGCATGGTACAGGATGCGTTGCTGAACCTTGTTTTGAACGCGCGCGATGCCTGTGGCGGGTTTGGTCAGGTGACGATCAGCGCGCATAAGATTGGTGAGATTTGGATTGAGATTGCAGTCACGGACACCGGGCCGGGTTTTTCCGAGGAAGGTTTGAAAAAAGCACTGAATCCTTTCTTTACGACCAAGGGCAGCAAAGGGTCAGGGCTGGGCCTGCCGATGGTCTATGACACGGTGAAGCTGGCTGGCGGAGATCTGAGCCTACGCAACACGCCCTCGGGCGCTTCGGTGGCCATGCGCCTGCCTTATCGTCCAGCGCCGCCAGTACAGGATGGCCTTGTTCTGCTTGTCGAAGACAACGATGATCTGCGTGGACAGTTCCGGGATATGCTGGTTGAACTTGGCTGTTCGGTGATCGAGGCGACCTCGGTCGATGAAGCACTGGCTTTGACGGCAGATATTGACGATATCGAATTGGTTCTGTCAGACATTCGCCTGGAAGGGCAGGGGACGGGGCTTGATCTTCTGGCGCAGTTGAAACCGGGACTGGCGTGTATTCTGATGACCTCATTGCCCTATTCCGACCCGCTGCACCGTCAGGCGCTGACGCTGGCGCCGGTCCTGAGCAAACCGTTTACTCGGGCGCAACTCTCCGCCCTGATCCGAACCGAGGCCGCCTGATGACGCAACCGCTGGTCACTATTGTCGACGATGAACCTGAAATCCGCCGTGTTCTGACCGATGCGTTGGAAGAGGCTGGGTTTCGCACCCAAAGCTTTGCCCGGGCGCGGGAATTCGAAGCTGCGCTAAAACGTGTGACGCCGGACGTGTGTCTGGTCGACTTGTCTTTGCCGGATACGGACGGGTTAGCGCTTGTGCACCGGTTGGCGCTGGAACAGGGGGCGGCGGTGATCATCATTTCGGGCCGGGCGCAGGTGCAGGATCGGGTGACCGGGCTGGAGCTTGGGGCGGATGACTACATCACTAAACCTTTCGACCCTGCCGAGGTCGTGGCCCGCATCCGGGCCAGGTTGCGATCGCCTCGCCAGCAGGCATCGCAGTCGGATGTGGCCGAATTCAATGGCTGGACCGCGTATTTTGACCGCTATGTTCTGATAGACAGCAACGGTGCCGAGACGCCATTCAGCCATGCCGAGGGTGAGGTGCTGCGTTTGTTTCTGGACAGCCCCAAACGTCTAATCAGCCGGGCACAGATGCAGGAAGCACTAGGTGGGGCTGCTGGCGATAGCTTTGACCGGGCCATGGATGTGCGCATCTCTCGGTTGCGTACTAAGCTGGGGGAAGATCCGAAAAACCCGCGCCTTATCAAGACAATCTATGGGGCGGGATACATATTCCTAGGGGATGTTGAGTGGCGGTAAAACGCCTATTAACGACTGAAAAGTGGGCTTACTTTATGTTCTGTGTTGAGATTAACTTAGCAAAACCATATCGCTACACGAATGACAGGGAAAAATCTTAGACCTGATGTTTACTGTGTCACAACACTTTTTTATCTGTGCGCGGGCTATGGATTATTTGCCTAGCCGCGCATAATTAACACCATCCCGTCCGGCGGTCGCTGGTTCAATGCGGGATGAGATCATGACGCTGCCGGGAATCGGAACAGCTAAAGGTTTTGGAGAGTAGAATGATCAAAAAGACCTTGGCCAAATGGCAGTCGGGTCATGTTGGCCGTTTGCTGGGCGAAAGCTTGCGCAATCAGGGTTGGCTGTATGGGATTGCGATGATTGCCATGGTCGTGGTCGCCGCGACTACAGCCGGCACCGCGTGGATGATGGAAAACATTGTCAACACGATGACGGAACCAGAGATGCGATCACAGGTCTACCTGGTAGCTCTCGTGGTGATTGCATTGTTTTTGGGCAAAGCGGTTGCGTCATATGTTCAGGCGGTTTTTTTGGCGCGAGCCGGGAACCGCATCATCGCTGTTCAACAAGAGCGCCTTTACGGCAAACTGATCAAACGCGGTGTCGGTTTCTTTTCCAGAACCGAATCCTCAGCCTTGTTGCTGCGCGTCACGCAGGGGGCACAGGCAGCCAGGCGGTTGGTCAATGTCATTGTCACCAGTTTTGTGCGTGACTTGCTGACATTGATCGGCCTGGTATTCGTAATGGTCTATCAGCAACCCTTATTGTCGGTGCTGTTCTTTGTTGTTGGCCCGGTTGCATTGGTGAGTGTGCGTTACCTGCTTAAACGTGTTCGCGCAATCATGCGATCCGAGATGGCGGCGCTGTCGGAAATCATCAAAGTTCTGCAGGAAACGTCCGGTGGTATTACAATTATCAAGGTCTTTGCGCTCGAAGATCATATGGTTGGTCGAATGAATGGCGCGATCAAATCGGTCGAAAAACGGGCAAACTCGATTTCAAAACTGCAGTCGGTCGCCAGTCCGCTTATGGAGTTTCTGGCGGGTCTAGCCATTGCGGGTGTTCTGGTAATTAGCACTATAGGAATCGCCGGAAGTGCTCCGACTACTGCGGGTCAGCTGATGTCCTTTATCACGGCGCTGTTGATGGCGTACGAACCGGCGAAACGTTTGTCGAAAATGCGAGTTGTTATCGAAACGGCGCTGGTTCCGATCGGCATGATGTTTGATTTGCTGGATGAAGAAGAACCGATGCGCGAACGACCCGATGCGAAACCTCTCGTCTCAGGCCCGGGCGAAATCCGGCTCAGGGATCTCAGTTTTGGGTACAAGGGAAAGCCCAATGTCATATCGAATATGAATGTGACATTTGAGGCCGGGAAGACAACGGCTCTTGTTGGCCAGTCCGGCGGCGGTAAATCGACGATCTTCGGCCTGATACTGCGTTTTTATGATCCCGATGGCGGAACTGTCGAAATTGACGGTCAGGATTTGCAGAGTGCAAGTTTTGCTTCGTTGCGCCAAAAAATTTCTTATGTCGGTCAGGAAACGTTTTTGTTCTCGGCCACCATCATGGAGAACCTCAGATTTGCGCGTCCTGATGCCACCGACGAAGAAGTGACCGATGCGGCCCGTGCTGCGCATGCCCATGAATTTATCAGCAAAATGGAATTTGGGTATGACACGCAAGTGGGTGAAAATGGGGCGTTTCTGTCCGGGGGACAAAAACAGCGGCTGGCCATTGCCCGTGCGATTTTGCGTAAATCCGAAATCCTGTTGCTGGACGAAGCCACCAGTGCCCTTGACGCGGAATCCGAGACACTTGTGAAAACAGCGCTGGACAAACTGACCGAGAATGTCACGACGATTGTCATCGCCCACAGATTGTCGACCGTGCTTGAAGCAGACAAGATCATTGTCATTCAAGAAGGTGAAGTCACCGAAGAAGGAAATTTGGATACCTTGATCGAAAAGGATGGTGTGTTCCGGAAATTGTTTGATCAGCAGTTCAAGCAACCCGTATCTTAAAGCCAGCCCGTTCCACATATTATGGTCGAAAACCAAGAGTCGCGTACGGGTTTTGCCCAATCTGTTTCGTTTTATTCGCGCAAGGCCCTGTCTTTGATTTTTACAACAGGTTGCAGCAGGTATTCTAAAACCGTTTTCCGACCTGAAAGAATGTCGACCTCTGCAATCATGCCAGGTATGATTTCAACCGCGAGGCCATCGGCATCCAGCATCGAATTACTGGTTTCGATCTCAATAACGAAAACCTCTTCGTCATTTCGCTCGGATCGCGTGATCGTGTCTGCGCCGATACGCGTGATTTGACCGGTTAAAGCTCCATAGCGGGCGAAATCATATGCTGTAATCTTGACTTTTACCGGCTGACCGGAGTGCAGAAATGCAATGTCCTCCGGTCGCACATAAGCTTCGACAAGCAAGGTGTCGTTCAGGGGTACGATCTCAATTAATTCCTCGCCGCTGCGAGCCAACCCCCCGATTGTGCTGCGATGCACCCGGTTCACAACACCCCGAACCGGAGACCGTACCTGTGCCCGGTCGGCTCGGTTACGCAGTGCCGGCAGGATAGGTTGCAACGCCGCTAGTTCTGTGGTCGTCGTCGCCAGATCCGTCAGTGCGGCGCTGCGAAATCTGCTGCGGGTGGCGCGGATTCGGTCGTCTATTTCGTCCAGCCCAGTTCTTAACCTGTTGGTCGCGGCCACGGCCCGCGTTCTTCGGCCTTCCCATTCAGCTTCACCACGGCGGAGAGTCAAAAGCGTCGTGGCTGGCTCCATCCGTTTTTCCACTAACGGCTGCATTATTGCGCGTTCTTCGGCCAACAATTTAAGCGTCTGATCGGCGATGACACGGTCCACCAACCCTTCCTCGTATTCCTGGTTTCTTTGCTGGCGCTGTCGTTCAAGAATTGCGATTTCAGCGTGAAGTTCGGACTGTCGCCCTTGATAAAGCGCGGTTTCCGAACGAACGACCTCAGGGGCGCCTTTGATCAGTTCCGGAGAAAACCTCAGTTCGGTTCCGTCAATTTCTGCCCGCAACCGATGAGTGCGCGCCATCAAGCCAAATGCGCGCTGTTGTTCCTGGCTTAGCTGACTGTCAATCTGGGTGGTTTCGAACTCCATCAGCAGTGCACCTTTTTCCACCACTTGCCCTTCGCGAATTTTTAGTGATTGCAGAACGCCGGGCTCGGTGGCTTCGATCTTCTGGATGTCCGCCGAAGGTACAATCCTTCCATCAACGCGGGTCACGTCATCCAATTCAGTTAGGTGAGCCCACAGACCCAGCGCGATCAGGCAGCATGCAATCACCAGTAAAAGCAAGGATCCGCGTATTGGTGAGCGTCCGCGCATTTCTCGCGCGAGTGTGGCAAGGTCAGGATGCCGCGACATTTAGATGCCTCCTTGCTTTTCGGGAGTGTTCAGCAAGCAAGCTTTTCGGTCCGTCGGCGCCAACACGCCCGCCCTCAATCACGATAACGCGGTCAACCAGTTCCAGTAGGCTGGTGCGATGTGTAACGATGACCATCGTTGTGTCTTGTGTTGCCTGTTTGAGGCGGTGGATCACCTCGGCTTCGGTTTTTACATCCATCGCGCTGGTCGGTTCATCCAGCAACAGAACTGGAGGTCGCCCAACCAGCGCTCTGGCTAACGCAATGGCTTGTCGTTGACCGCCGGATAGGCCTTCGCCGCGCTCAGCCAGTTTCTGGTCATACCCATTCTGGGTGTGGGCAACAAAATCTTCCACTCCGGCTACTTTGCCAGCATGGATCAGATCCTGATCCCGTGGCCTGACGGTGCCGCTGTTTATGTTTTCACGTACGGTGCCCGAAAACAGCCAGATATCCTGCAATACAGAACCGATATTTCGGCGCAAATCCCCTGGATCAATCTGACGGATGTCAGCCCCGTCCAACAGAATTGACCCTGAGCGCGGCTCGTACAGCCCAAGCAGCAGGCGCGCTACCGTACTTTTCCCGGACCCAATCGGCCCTAATATCGCGACTTTCTCACCAGGCTCAATTGTAAACGACACTCCGGACAAGGTGTCTTCGGTCTGATCGGGATAGACAAAATGCACGTCTTTGAACTGAATGCGACCTTCAAACCCATTTCGGCTGACCCAGTTGCGCCCTTGCGGCCTTTCACTTTCGGCCTGCATCAAGGCGTTAAGACTGCGATAGACACTTCGAGCCTGATTGACGCGCGTCAGGGTCTGGGCCAGTTGCCCCAACGGCGCCAGCGCGCGCCCTGTCAGCATGACCGAGGCGACCAATGCCCCCATGCTGGCCTGACCGTCCGTAATCAGGAATACACCGTAAAAGACGATCAAAACTTGTGCCGTCTGTTGAATAAACCCGGTCAAATTCAAGGCGAACTGTGTCACCGCCCGGCTTCGCATACCGTGAGAAGATTGCCGTTGTATCGCGTTTTCCCAGCGGGTTCGCATTTGTTTGGCCGCAGCGGTTGTTTTGATGGTTTCAAGTCCTGAAACCGTTTCTACCAGAACGGATTGCTTGGATTGCCCGTCTGAAAAACTTTTCTCAGCCAGGCGTGACAACACCGGTTGTACGGCAATTCCAGCCAGCAGAACGATTGGTACCGCAAGCGCGGGAATTAGTGCTAGCGAACCGCCGACCAGATAGATGACAAAAATGAACAGCGCGACAAACGGCAGATCAACCAGTGCGACCAAGGTCGCCGAAGTAAAGAACTCGCGGAGGGTTTCGAACTCGCGAACGGTGCTGGCCATGGCGCCGGTCGAGCCGGTACGGGATTTCATTCGGATGTTCAAAACTTGATCAAACACGCGCCTCCCCATCAGCATATCGGCCTTTTGACCGGCGCGATCGATGAACCCAGCGCGCAACAGCTTTAAGAGGAAATCAAACCCCAGTGCGAGGCCGACACCCGCAGTCAGGGCGATCAGAGATTCGGTCGCTTCGTTCGGCAGAACCCGATCATAGACGACCATGATGAAGATCGACGTCGACAAGCCAAGTAAATTGGCGAGCGCCGCCGCCAGGATCACCTGCGTATAGGACCATCGGTTCGCGGCCATTGCCGACCAGAACCAGTGCCCGGAATAGGTGCTGCCGCTGGTTGAAACCTCATCGTGGTGGTTGCGGCGAAACAGAATGGCGTAACCTGTATATGTATGCCGCAGTTTGTCTTCGGATACTTCGCCGATACCATTTCCGAGGTCGGGATCAAAAATCAAAAGGTGGCCGCCAGACGAGCGGCCGTGGTAGACAACAGTTTTGCCATCCTCCAGCAGTAAAAGTGCCGGTGTCAGACTGGTATCGAAGTCCCTTAATTTGCGTTTGCCATAGCCGGTTTGCAAACCAGCTCTTTGTGCCACCTCGATTGCGTCGCGAAGCGTCAATTCTCCACCCGGGCCGGATTGGGCGGCATGTAAGGTGGCAATTGTCATTGGTCGATCCATCTGAGCCGCAACATGCAACAGACATGTTTCCAAAGGCGAAAGCGTAGTTTCTCGTGAAATTGGCAATAGCTGTGTCATAGACCCTCATTCCATTTGAGTGGTGACACCCCTATGAGATCCAGAATGTCACCGGTGAGGCTGAGCGCGGCGTAGTTGGTCAGGAAAAAACTCTGCTCGGCCAAAATCAGCCTTTCTTGCGCGTTCACGTAATCTCTTTGCGCGTCCAGAATTTCGATCAGGCTGCGCCGCCCTATGGTGAACTGCTCTTGCGCTGCGGCAACACTGTCGGCGTTTGCTTGAACCGCAATACGGGCGGCCTGCAATCGCACCGCGCCAGCTTGCTGGTCCGAGCGGATAAACTCCAACTCTCGTTGAATGTCCCGGATCACAGATTCACGTGTGAATTCAGCCTCTTTGACTTGCGCTTCAGCGGCGGCGATTGCGGCGCGGCGCTGTCCGGTACTGTCGATCTCGTAGTTGAAGGACAAGTCAACGCCGTAATTTGCGTCGTTGCTATCGTCCCGATCTGCAAAAGCCGCGACGCGTATGTCGGGCTGGCGCCGCGCTTGAGCAGCGGCTTGTTCGGCCTTTGCCGACAACAGCGCTGCATCCGCCCGCCGAACCTGAGGGCTGTCCATGACAATCTGAGCATCGGTGCGAGCCAATTTGGGGGCCTCTACAGGAGGTGGCAAAACCCCCGGAGCGGTGCCGAAGAATTCGCGGAATTGAGCATCCGCGCGATCAAGCCGAGCTTGAGCATCCGCCAACCGTGTCTGCGCATCCGCCATACGAGAGCGGGCTGTCAGCACGTCCGCGTTTGATCCCACTCCTTGAACAGTTCGCTCTGTGATCTGGCGAACCAAATCTTCGTGTGCCGAGACGTTCCGGGCTGAAATGTCTAGAATTTCCCGTCTGTCGAGCACTACTACATAGGCCTCGATTGCCGAAAGCGCGATTGCGGCAGCAGTTTGCAGTTGGCCACCCCGGTCTTCGAGCACGCGGGCCTTCGCGGCGGTGAGGTCATTCGACGCCGCACCTCCATCATAGACAAGCTGTGATATGCGAAGGTAGGGGGTGACATCGGCAATGTCCGAGTCGATGCGCTCGGACCGGGCGTTTATGCCAACGGACAATTGCGGCAAAAAAGCCCCTTTGGCCGCGTCTTGATTGGCAGTAGCGATTTCAAGCCGTGTTGCACTTTGTGCCAATTCGGGGCTGGATTCGATGGCGGCACGAACCTTTTGACCAAATGCGCTTTGCGCGAGCCGAGGCGAAGGAGCATTGGCACCGGCACCCACCGAGCCGCTGGAAAGCGACATTTCAACCCCCGTCAGTTCGGGGGCTGGTGCACAGGCTGAAGACAACACTGCAAGACAAAAAGCGGCTGCAATTTTTACTTTGCGTTCACGTATTGGCATAGGTGTTTCACACCCCACTGGTTCCAAGGAAGTCGTCATTCTGCGCGTTGGCTATTGCGGAAAGAAAACCGGAAAAGTCTGAATTTTCCGTGTATTCTTCCAGTGCGTTTTGCTGGGTAATCTGGTGTTGAGCCCGCGCCAGCCACTCGCAATGAGACAGCGAAATCTGATGCGCGTGGATCAACAAAATCGCGCCGGAATCGACCAGTTTTAGTTTTTCACTCTGCAATAGTGAATTGAGCCCCTCGGCCGAAACTCCAAAAACGTCTGGCGGAAGAGCGATCCCGTTGTGCGCTGTAATTTGTTCAAACGAAACAATATCATTGATGGTGCGACACAAGGCTAGCGTTGCTTCTTGGGCGGCAGCGCGGGCTTGAAGATAAACTTTTACCTCGCGCAGCGCAGGTGAAGGGGCACCTGTGTCGTCAAAAAAGGCCTCATTGTTAGGGTGGTCGCTTAGCAGCCCAGATTCTTCGTCCACATTCAATTGAAACAAGGGTGTCTGATCTACCGTCTCTCGGTCGATACGTTCGATCAGAAAAGGATAACAACGCAATTCCGATGGCACATAACCAGCTAGCCATTGCCCGTCCTGTGATACGAAGGGAATGGGTGTCTTCGCACGCAGGGACAACAAAGCCGTCGGCTCAAAACCTCTGACGGTCCTCCTGAATACAATTGGAAAAGATGCTGCTGCTTGTTCAATTTCTTGCAGTACAATCGTGCATTCAACGCGATTGGCCGCGAACTTGTAAGATGTGAAACGTCTCCAGTATCGCTGCCCATGCCGAGAGAAGGTGACTGGAACTTGGCCATTCTGTGCCATTTTTTTACCCCGTGGAATGAAGTAGCTGCCGCTCAGATTAAGCGGCAGCCATTTTGCGGATCAGGCAGATGCCCCGGTGGGGTCGGTGTGTAGGAAGTTGTCTGCACTCAGATTGCTCAGGTCATCCAATCCAGTGAACTGCGCCATAGTTTCTACCGACGCCGAATTCGGAGCTGTATAGTTGACCTTGACCAATACACTGTCCGTTCCATCTGTCGCCATCACGTAAACCTCGTCGCCGGCCTGAGCCCCGGTAAGGTTTTCGACGGCGGTTTCGATGGTATGTTCAGACAGATCACCCAATACTGATGTCAGGCCGATAACCCCGGTATCCGCGCCAATCGCGTCACCAACGGCCAGTGTCTCGACATCGGTGCCGTCGCCGCGAAGCGTTCCGAAGCTTAGGCCGCTGAACATGACGGCATCGGCTACATCAGCCGCTGAACCAATTGTGAAACCTGTTACCGTATCGACACCGTTTGCGGTCGGGTCAGCCTCGAAAATGATGACGTCGCGCCCAGCTTCCGAAACGTCAATCATATCGTCGCCGTCCTGCCCGCGGATGACATTGTCAACATCGGTGGCAACCAGTGTGTCATCTCCGTTTGTGCCAATCTGGTAGACACTTGGACCGCCATCCGGGGTGTTGATCGTCAGCTCGATTGGCTGGTTCGGGTCGACAACGGTCATCTCGAAAGTGACCAGGGGCTGGCTTAGATCCGTGAAAGTGGTCGCAGCGCCAGCAAAGCGGATTACGGTGCCCCCAATCGGGTTGGACACAAAGAAATCGAACGCTCCATTGCCGATATCCGTACCGGAATCGAAGGTCACGACGGATGGGTCAAAGCCCAGGTCTGCCGTCATGGCAAGGCCGCTTGAGATATCCCGATCTGAGTCCGCATATATCTCGAAGGTTACCGTATTTCCGACTATTCCGGCCTGCGTGACGACATAGGCCGCTGGTACATGAGCGGTGTTATCGTCAGTTGCGGTCAGGGGATCCGGACCGCCGGAAACCGTAGCATCGGCAGCGAAATCAAGGTCATCACCTGCACTGGTTCCCGAGAAATCCGAGGCCGGCACAGCCAGAGACCAGCTGCCATCTCCGCCAACTGTTGCGGACCCAATCGGATTTCCGTTGAGGGTAACATCTACTGCCTGACCCATGCTTAGCCCAACCGAAGTGCCCGACACAGTTACTCCGGACGCCTGAGCGTCGGCCACCGAAACAGCACCGTTTGTACCGACGGGATTCAGGGTTAATACCGGCCGGAAATCTGTGGTCAGAGTGGTCGTCGCCGGGGTGGCCAGGTTTCCGGCCAGATCGTTCACGCTGGCCGAAATTGGATAGCCCGTACTATCCGAAAGTGCGGCCAAGTCACTGGTGGGCACGGTTGCAGACCAGACACCACCAGAGGCAGTACCGGTATATGTTTGGCCGTTCAGGGTGACGGAAACTGTTTGGCCATCCTCGGCGCTGGTTGTTCCCGAAATGGCAAGGTCGCTGCCTTGTTCGGTCACGTCCAGTTCGGCTCCAACTGGTAGGGGATCGAGGGTAACCGTCGGAGCAGCGAAATCGGTGGCGAAATTTGCTGTGTCTTGCGCACTGTTCCCAGCCGTGTCGGAAACCGAGGCTTCCACTTCATATGCAACGCCATCCTGCAACGCGCCCAGATCAGAGGCCGAGGCTGTATAGATCCAAGTGCCACTGTTGACCGTTGCGGAACCAGTGACGTCTACAGTTCCATCTGGACGGGTGATTTCAACCGTAACAATCGTACCGTCCACAGCATCAGAAGTTCCGTTGACAGTCAGGTCTGTGCCTTGTTCCACGGCATTCATGACGGCACCATCCGACAGGCTCGTGACGTTGACCGACGGGGCGGTAAAGTCTGTATCAAAGCTGTTGCTGGCCTGGATCGCAGGATTTCCCGCAACGTCTGACACATCTGCAGTGACTGGCACGGTGACCCCGTCAGACAAAGCAGCAAGATCCGCCGCAGGAACGATGACTGACCATGCGCCACCCGAGGCTGCACCTGTATAGGTTTGACCGTTCATCGAAACAGTCACAAGCTGCCCGTCCTCAGCTGTGGTAGATCCTGTGATTGTCAGGTCCGTTCCCTGCTCGGTCGAGTTCAGAACAGCTCCGTCCGAGAAACTGTCAATTGACAGGGTTGGTGCCGTGACATCTTTGGCAAGCGGTACACTGGCCTGTGGTGCCGCCAGCCCATCGGCGTCAGAAACATCGGCTGTTACCGCAAAGTTTCCCCCTTCAGCCAGAGCAGCCAGATCGACGGCTGGCACAGTCACGCTCCAGCTGCCGCCCGAAACCGTGTCCGTGTAGGTCTGGCCATTCAGGGTAACCGTGACTTGTTGGCCGTCCTCTACACTGGTGGTTGAACCGGAGATTGCAAGATCGGAGCCAACCTCGACAGCATTCAGAACCACGCCGACGGATAGCGGAGAAATGGCGACAGATGGGCCTGTCAGATCCACTGGGACAGATGCCGATGCAGGTACCGAGATATTGCCAGCTGCATCCGTAACCGTGACGTTGACAGCCGCCGGCACACCGGTGGAAAGTTCGTTCAGGTTGGCGCTTGGGACTGTTACACTCCAAGCCCCACCTAAAGCCGTGGTTGAATAAGATTGGCCATCAAACGTGACGGTAATCGGCTGACCGTCGACGGCGGTCGTTGTCCCTGTCAGAGTCAGATCGGTACTGACATCAATCAACTCAATCGATCCGCCTGCGATTGGATCCAGTGTGATTGTTGGGGCGGTAAAGTCCGTATCAAAGCTGGCATCGGCCTGTGTTGCCGAGTTGCCTGCCTGATCGTTGACATCCGCGGTTACGACAATCGTAGTGTCGTCGGGTAAGGCCACCAGGTCGGCGGACGGGACAGATACACTCCACTGGCCGCCAGAAACAATGCCAGAATAGGTTTGCCCATTGATCGTAACGACAACGGTTTGCCCGTTCTCGGCGTTCGTGGTGCCGGTTACGGTCAGATCGGTCGTTTGTTCAGAGGCATTCATTACCGCCCCGTCAGAAAACCCTGCAATTGTTAGGGTTGGGGGGATGGTGTCGACGGCAAATGTGACCGTTTCAACTGATAATTCCGTGCCTTCGGCGTCGAGGTTGCGGATTGTCACGGTTTGTACGCCTTGTGGTAAGGCGGCGGCTTCGGCTGGTGTCAACGATAGGCTCCAGCTCCCGCCGTCTGCGGGCGTCACGGCCTTAGTGAGCGAACCGATGGTGATCTCGACAGTTTCAGTGCCCTCAGGTGGGGTCAGGCCAATGCGGGCGCTGCTTAGCATGTTGCCTTGCGATTCCGCCAGATTAAGAACCGGATGGTTGGGCGTTGGCGCCGGGGCGTCATCATCCCCGCCGCCTCCGCCGCCGCCTCCGCCGCCGGCTGCGGCTGCGGCGCCAGCCAGGCCAAGACCGCCTAATGCAGCCGTTGCCCCGCTAAGACCCCCGGCAGCGGCTGCTCCCCCTGCTTCGGCAAGACTGAACTGAGCAATCTCAGATACCGCGCCTTCGGCGATCATGATCGCTCCGCTGTCCAACACTTGGACGTTTTCAGCGGCGACAATCATCTTACGGCCGTCCGCCAGTTTCAGAAGAACATCGCCATTGTCCAGCAGCTTGACGGACCGGACGCCGGGGATCGTTTCCGCGAACTGGAAGGCGTAAAGCTCTTCGATTGTGGCCTGCGCCAAGGCGGGTAACGCCAGAATCGTCGACCCAAGCCCACCGGCAATGCCACGACCGACCCAACGACGCATTTTGCCGTCGATCCACTTTCGGATGTTTCGCTTGCGTTCGAGATTCGACTGAGCATCGGCTGGATTGTTCTTGGATTCAGGTTCTTTCGTCATCTTGCCCTCACATGTGGTTTCCGCGCCCGCCCGAAGGGTCCGAGTTTTGTTCATCTGTCTTTCCCTTCGGTGACTCATGCGGTCGGACCAGAAAAAATTGAGTTAAACTGAAGCCGAACTCCTCGTTTTCTCCACATTCCAGCTTTGGTTTCGGACTGGGCATCGGATCATCCTGTGCTTGTGCCGGGTGTGGCGTGGGGTGATTTGATATGATGCTTCAGTTCGAAGGCGTGGTTGCAACGGGGAGCGCAGCGCTCGATTCAGGTATCGGCGATACGGCTTTAAAAACGCTTAATGGCGTCACGTACCTGTACAGCGTGACCGGTCCGGGCGGGGGCATTGCAGTTTGGAAGCTGGTCGAGGGCGCGCTGCCACAGTTGCAGGACACGGAATATTTCAGTGGAACCATCACGTTTCAGGTTGGTAGTTTCGGTATGCCTGTAACGCTGGCCGGCGACGACCAGCTCGTACTGGATGTGCGTTTGGCGACCGGTTTGGTTGGGTACGACCTGAACCCAAACGGGACTGTTGGTTCCCTGCACGAAACGGGATTGCTGACTGGGGGCGGAGATATCTCATCCCTTGTCCAGTTTGGCGATGCCCTGACCATCGCGCACGAGTCGTCGGGGCAGGTAGCTACCTATATTGTGAACGAGGACGGATCATTGAGCTTGGCGGCGTCAATCACCGGAAAGGCTGATTCGATGCAGGTGCTGCAGGCCGGGGCAGATCACTTTGTGATTGCAGCCGATGCGGCCAGCAGCACGATCAGTACCTACAATGTCAATCAAAACACAGGTGCAATAGCCGTTGTCGACAACAGTGATGCCTTGGCGACACTGGGGATTGCGGCGCCAACGGCGGTCGAAGTCGTGCAGGCTTATGGTCAGTCCTGGATTGTCGTAGCGGGGGCGGGCAGTAACTCACTCAGCGTGATGGAGCTCGCGGGTGACGGGCGATTGATCGCCACAGACCATGTTTTGGACACCTTGCACACGCGGTTCGAAACAGTTCAGGATCTGGCCGTTATCGAAGCCGACGGGCATGTGTTTGTCGTCGCAGGTGGAGCTGATGACGGCGTCACCTTGTTCACGCTGACGCCTGACGGTCAACTGGTGCATCTGGACAGCTTTGCCGACACAATTCACAGCGGTTTGCAGCATGTCGAGACGCTAAGCGTTGCCCATGTAGGGGATGAGCTGCAGATCCTTGTCGGTTCACAGCAGGATGCGGGGTTGACGCAACTCAGTGTTTCGATTGCGGATCTGGGTTTCGTGCGGGATGGCTTCGGAACGGTTACCGGAACGGCGCAGAATGATATGCTCAGCGGCAGTATTCTTGAAACAACCCTTGTGGGCGGTGAGGGCGAAGACATTCTGATCGCAGGTGTTGGGGCAACTACCATGTATGGGGGTGCCGGTGCGGACATTTTTGTCATGCAATATGGCAGCGACCCGACAACGATTAACGGTTTTCAGGCTTGGATCGACCGGTTGGATTTGTTCGACTATCCGCTGCTACGCACGCCGGGGCAACTGACATTCACGGCCACTGCGCAGGGCGCGCAGATCGAATATATCAATGAGGTCATAGTTGTGAACTCTTTGACCGGAGGCCCATTGACCAGTGCCGAGGTTTTCGGGGTAGGTTTCGGTGGACCGGATCACATCCCTGTCGATTTTGGGGACTTCGGGGGGTTGGATCCGGGCAGTTCAGATGGGGTTCAGGGCGATGTGACCATCGACTCGGAAACTGCGAACCCCGCTTTGTCCGACGCCGAGATCCGTTTTACGCCTGACGGTGGCGGTACGATCAGCGTAAGGGCGGATGACGAGGGGCGGTTTGATCTGAATTTGCCTATGGGGACATTTGAAGGTGAACTGGACATCGTCAAAACCTATTCGACGGCCAGCAATGAAATTACCGCACTGGATGCGTTGCAGGTACTGCGTATCTCGGTCGGGCTGGATCCAACCTGGGGTCCTGCCACACCGGAAAACCTGATCGCGGCGGACATTACCCAGGATGGAATGGTCAATGCCTTGGATGCCCTGGTCATCCTGCAGACGGCAGTCGGTCTCCCGACAGCGCATGAAGCAGAGTGGGTTTTCCTCGACGAAAATGCTGATCTTTCCGGAATAACCGCGAACGATGTCAGCTATGAAACAGGCATGAATGTCACCGTGGTCGACAATGTGCTCACCACCGATATGACTTCAATCCTTCTGGGCAACCTCGAGCAGGTTTGAGACCATAGCCCACTATTCGCGGAATGCCCGGTTGAAGTAATCGGCGAGGGGTTTGATCAGGTAGGACAAAGGCGTTCTTTCATCTGTCTTGATCATGGTTTCCACTGGCATGCCCGGCAACAGGGCTTGGCCGTTTAACCGCTCGACCTGATTGTCTTCGGGGGCGACTTCGGCCCGATAGAATGTCTGACCGGTTGCTTCATCGGTGAATGTATCCGCCGAAACGGTGACAACACGTCCGTCAATCTCGGGCGTTTCGCGTTGGTTAAAAGCGGGAAAGCGCAAGGAAACCGGCTGACCGATATGCAGCTGATCAACGTGGATCGCATCCACACGGGCGGCCACCAAAAGTGGCGTATCCTGCGGCACTACATACATCATGGGTTCTGCGGGCTGAATCACCGACTGCAGTGCAAAAACCTGACTGTCATAGACCGTTCCTGCGACAGGTGCGCGAATATCCAAACGTGACAGGCGCACATCCAAAGACAATCGCCGCTCGGCCAGTTCCGAGATTTGTGTCTGCACATCGCGCAATGCGGTAATTGCCTCTTCGCGCCGCGTGGCGTTCAGTTCGACTATTTCGATTTCGGTTGAAGCAATCTGACCCGACAACCGTGCGACCGAGGCTTCCAGACGGCCAATCTCACCAGTCAGGCTGGCATCTTCCCGTTGCAGAGCCGACACCCGGCTGGCTGGGGTCAGGCCGCGGTCAAACAGACTCTGCTGATCTTTCAACTCGTTCTGTATCAGGTCAACCTGCGTCCGCAGAGAAACAAGCTGCGCTTCGGTGCCTTCTATTTCGCTTTCGATCTGAACCAGCTGTTTGCCAAGTTGTTCGGTTTGCTGGTTCATGGTATTCAGCCGCGCCTCGAACAGGCGTTGCTGGCCTTCAATCAGTTCGGGATCGAAATTTTCCTGGTTCTGAATTTCAGCCAGCCAAACCGCCAGAGTTTCTGCATCAGCGCCGTCGCGTTCGGCCTCTAACCTGGCCCTGCGCGCCAGCAATTCGAACAGTTGGGCTTCGACGATGGTCTTTTCCGATGACAGGAACGTGTCATCGAGACGTACTAGCATATCGCCATCGGCGACCGCGTCACCGTCGCGAACAAAAATCTCACCGACCACGCCGCCGTCAGGATGTTCAACCACTTGCCGGTTGCTCTGTACCTCGATAACCCCTTGCGAGATGATGGCCCCTGCCAAACGCGTCTGTACGGACCAGATACCAAGTCCACCGACCAATATCACCAAAGCCGTACAGCCGACCAGAGCCGGTATCGTAATGCGCCATACCGGGCGCGTGTCCTGAGCCGTCTTATCCTGCATCTTTATTCACCTGTCGGAGGCCCCGTTTGATGGCTCCTGCGTTTTGCACCATAGCGGCCAGGACCTCATCCCGGGTGCCGGTCTTTACCACCTGGCCGTTTTCGACCACCGCCAGATCATCGCATTCCGAAATCGCCTGCGGGCGGTGAGTCATGATGATAGTAGATTTTCCAGCCTTTTTCAGACCTCGTACCGCAGCGTTCAATGCCTCGGTTCCATCGGCATCCAGCGCCGAGTTCGGTTCATCCAGAATCAACAGAACCGGATTTCCATACAGAGCGCGGGCCAACGCGATCCGTTGCTTTTGTCCGCCCGACAACTGGCTGTCATTGCCCTCCAAGAAGGTGTCGTACCCTTTGCTCAGGGACAGGATAAGTTCATGCGCGTTGGCCATTTTGGCTGCGGCCACAACCGCATCGGGGTCAGGTGTTTCCGACATGCGTGCAATGTTTTCGGCGACCGACCCGTTGAACAGTGTAACTTCCTGCGGCAAATAGCCGATATGTTGTCCCAGATCGTCGGGATCGTATTGATCCAAGGTTGCTCCACCCAGCCGGATTTCCCCGGCTGCCGGTTGCCACAGGCCCAAAAGCGCCTTGGCCAGAGTGGATTTTCCGGATCCACTTTTGCCGATGACACCCAACGCCTTGCCCGGTTCAAGTCGTAGAGCGACATTACGTAGCGTCGGTTTGCTCGCGCCTGGAGGAATGACGGTCAGGCTTTTGGCGGTCAGCCGGGCCTCGGGCACAGGTAGCTTGGTGCGCGGGGCTTCGGGTGGGGTCGCATCCAGAAAACGGTTCAACGAAGTCCAGGCGGTGCGCGCCCGTTCGACCATGCTCCATTGGCCAACCGCCTGCTCCACCGGTGCAAGCGCTCGTCCCAACAGAATCGAACCGGCAATCATCGCCCCTGGTGTCAATTCGTTGCGCAGCACCAGCAAGGCGCCAAGCGCCAGCATCGCCGATTGCAGGAACAACCGAAGCGATTTGGTCAGCGAGGTAAAGCTGCCCGTCCAGTCACTGGCGGCTATGGTCTGCCGCAGAGCGTTGGTTCGCTGTTTTTGCCAGCGCTGGGTTATGTCCTCTTGCATGCCCTGTGACCGCACCACTTCGGCGGCTTGTCTTGCATGTTCTGAAAAAGCGTTGGCCTGTGCCGAGGCTCTCTGCGCCTCTGCCACCTTGCGATGGGTCAACCACTGGTTCAGCAGGGCGATCAGGATCAGCAAGCTTCCGCCAGCCACTGCCAGCCACCCCAAAAGCGGGTGAAACAGGAAGATTGCTGCCAGAAACACTGGGGTCCACGGGATGTCCATAACGGCCAGCAGAACCGGTGAGGAGCAAAGGTTCTGGATCGATTCAAGATCCCGCAATGCCATCGCCGGTGCGGATCGCGCCTGCGGGAATAGCGATCGGCGCAGGGTGGCGTCGAACACACGTTCATCCAGTTGCGACTGGAAGCGAGCACCGAATCGGGCCACGATCCTGCCGCGCGCAAAATCCAGCATCGCCATAAGGCCATATAGCAGTGCCACCAGCAAAAACAGGGCGGCCAAGGTTTCTACCGCACGCGAACCCAATACTCGATCATAGACCTGCAGCATGAACAAAGGCCCGGTCAGCATTAGTAGGTTGACGAAAATGCTGAACAGAAACGCCAGAGCTAAAAAGGCAATGCCCTGATTGCGCACTGTTCGCAGCTCGTGGCGGGGCGGCATAGTCATGCGGTTTTCAATGTTCACGTACAGGGCCTTTGGTAACTGTTTCTCTGTGAGACCAGAGTGATTTCGGTGGGCCGTATATTAAACTATGGCGCAACGGTGAAAATGCATGATTTGTTGGATCGGCGAAAAGCTACTTGCAGTCAAGGCGGAGTATCGCCGGTGGGGCGCTCCTTCCATCGCCAGACTGGTTTCAATCGCCGTGTCGCAAAAGGATTGTATCAGCCGGAATTCCGTTCGGTCAATTAGATGGGCAAGACGATATCCGGTTCTTCGCTGGGCCCTTGCACCATCTCGTGTGTGCGTATCAAGCAAAGATGTCAGGATCGATCTGATCCAAGAGCACGCCAGCTTCAAACGGCATGTTCATCTAGTCAGTAAATTGCCGTTCGATTTTGTATCTTGGCATGGGCACACTCAAGGCAGGTTGTCAGAGTTTTAACTGGCTAGCTCTTCAATTTTTGTTCACTAGGAGGTCACACAGTTTATTGGAGCAGGTCGCCATCGGTTCCAAGACCCCTGATGACGGATTCTAAAGGCTATGTTCAAGTGTGGCGCTCTGCTGCGCCAATTCACCGACGATGTTGGACAATGCCTTTTCGAACAATGGCAACGCCTTGGAGCGTGTATCAGAAACCGGGTAGAGTAAGCCAAAGGTCATCCAACGTTCGGGTATCATGGGCACGAGTGCAAGGTTCCCCGATGCGACCTGCGCCGCAACCAACTCATCCGCGATCGTTACGCCTGCCCCCTCGGCCACTAGTGCACAAGCAAGTTGAGAGGCGGCGACTTCGCAGGTTTGTCTGGGCGTCACACCTGCCGAACGGAAGATATCGTCGAGCTGATCCCGTAACAACAACCCGTGCATCAGGCGTATGACGGGTTCTCCGGCAATCTCATCCGCTGTCAGGTGATTCCGAGAAGAAAGAGGGTGGTCTGCGGGCAATACCGCCTGCGCCCGCACTCGGAAAAGGGGTTTGGTGACGATGCCGGGGTGGTCGACGGGCAATGCCCCAATTCCGATATCGTATTCCCGCCCGGCCAGCCATTTTCCCGCCTCGCGTCTGGCGCGGACATCCAGATTAATATTGGTGTCGGGGTTTGCTTTCATGAACCGAGCCACCGCAGGGGCAGACAGGGATTGTGCAATTCGGGGCATTGTCACAATACGCAGTGTTTCGGTGCGCCCTGCTTTGATCTCGGCCGCTATGCGTGGCACTTCGTCGAGATTGTCGAGAATCCGGCCAGCCTCTTTGTAGAAGGCCAACCCTTCCGGCGTTGGCGTCAGGTTGCGGCCGCTCCGATCAAACAGCGTCAGCTTCAGTTCGGCCTCAAGGCCCGTGATCAATCGGCTGACTGCGGGTTGGCTGAGATGAAGTATCTCAGAGGCGGCAACAAGGGACCCTTCTGATAATGTGGCGCGAAATGCGCGCAGAGCCTTGATGTTCATCTTTTAACTCTTACAATTTTTGCAAGAGAAGATAACATATTTGCATTTTTTACAATTGAAGATATCGCGTAATTTGATCCCAAGTGAAATTGGGAGGTTACTCATGAAACGCAGAACTCTACTGAGTGTTGCATTCGCGGCCGTCGCCGTCACCGCCACTGCAAGCTTTGCCGCAGATTGGCCGAAACGTCCGATCAATCTTGTTGTTCCCTACAAGGCCGGTGGCGGTACCGATGCTTATGCCCGCGCTATTTCGGCCGCCGCCGAAGGGGTTTTGGACGTGCCAGTGGTTGTTGTGAACAAACCCGGATCGGGTGGCTTGAATGGGGCCAATGCAGTCGTTGGCGCGCGTCCAGACGGGTACACCATGATGATGACCTCAGGTGGGTCGTTCCTGCTATCGACCATGACACGCGACACCGATATCGACGCGCTGGAAAGCTTTGACTTCGTAGCACAGGTTGGCCAATTGCAGACTTCGCTGATGGTTCCGGTCAACAGCCCGTTTCAATCCGTGCAGGACGTAATTGATGCAGCCAAGGCCAACCCCGGCCAATTGCGGTGGGCCCATTCGGGTCGCGGTGGTTTCCATCACGTTGGCGGCATGGGGTTTCTGGCCAATAACGGTATCGAAGCGCAGGATGTGCCGTTCAAAGGGGGCGGGCCGACCCGTGCCGCACTGATTGGAGAGCAGGCTGATTTTGGCTTTCTGGGTGTTCAACAATTGGCTGGTTTTGAAGAGCAACTGCGCGCGCTGGCCGTCAACAGTCAGGAACGTGATGGCATTATGAACGAGGTGCCAGCTTTTGGGGAACTGGGTATTCCATTTGCTGCAGTGTCTTCACCGGTGGTCGTGTTTGCTCCGAAAGGGACGCCAGCGGAGGCGGTCGCCGCAATGGAGGCCGCGCTTGAACAGATCGCTGCCAAGCCCGAATTTGCCGAACTTCTCGCCTCACGCGGGACTGGTCCGGTTTATCAGAGTGGTGCGGATGCCAAGGCGGCGTTGTCGGCGATGAAAGAGGACGCCACCCCCTTGGTTCAAAGTCTGACCAACTAAAACCGTCGGGACCGGGCGGTCATCCCACCCGGTCCAATTCTACCAGTAGGAAACAGGGAAGATTGTCATGCGTGCCTATGCTGAAGGTTTGGTGCTTGCCCTCATTTCGATTTTTGCCATCTGGGGAGCATGGCAAGTGCCCGCAGCATCCCCGGGGGATACATGGGCTGGGATTGTGCCGTTCTCTGCCGCTGTTGCGCTACTGTTTCTCTCGGGCCTGATGCTGGTGGGCGCCGCGCGTCAGACGGCGGGTGGCGTGAGCCAGGAGCAGGATACCGGAGCGGGCCTGCAGATCATCATTCTGTTCATCATCGCCCTGATCTATCAACAATCGTTCCGCTGGTTTGGCTACTTGCTGCCAACAGCCATTGTCGCACCTCTGGTCCTTTACTTCTTCGGGGTGCGCAGCCGGATCGGGTTGGCCGTGTCTGTCATCCTTTGCCCGCTGGTCTTCCATCTCATCTTTTTTGTCCTGCTCGGCGTCTACCCGCCTTATGGCGAGGTTTTCGATCTGCTCAGCTGGATTCAGGGGTAATCCGCCATGGATATCTTTCCTGCTCTTCTTTCGGTTATCACGGACCCAACGCTGCTGTTTGCAATTGTCCTTGCCGCAGTCGTTGGCATGATCGTTGGGGCCACACCCGGTCTGACAGCGTCAGCCGCGATTGCTATGCTGCTTCCCATCACCTTTTATATGTCGCCGATATTTGCGCTCGCATTCCTGTATGTGATCGGAAAATCCGGGCGTTATGGCGGGTCGATCGCGGCAATCCTGTTCAATACACCTGGTACCGCGGCTAGTGCAGCAACACAGATCGATGGCTATCCGCTGGCACGTGCTGGAAAAGCGGGCAAAGCGATGAAGGTCGCCACGATTTCATCCATCATTGGCGACCTGATGGGGGACATTTTGTTGGTCATCGGCGTCGGATTCATCGCAGCCATTGCCCTGAAACTGGGACCGCCCGAAACCTTCGCCATCTATTTTGCCGCCTTCGTGGTGATTGGATCTGTCATCGGCAACTCAATCGTCAAAGGACTGGCGTCAGCCTTGGTGGGTATCCTGATCGCGATGGTCGGGCTGGACCCCATTTCAAGCGAAGAACGCTATACGTTCGGGTCTTTCGAGTTGTCTAACGGCATCGGACTTGTGCCGCTGATGATCGGTGTGTTCGTTCTGGGTGAGGTCTTTGCGCAGCTGGAAAACCGGCGCAAAGTCACCTGTGAAACCAAAGAGAATGAAAGCAAGGCAGACGGAAACATCCTGACATGGGAGGAATATAAACCCTGCCTGCCGCACGCCTTCCGTGGCGGTTTCATTGGTGCGGGCATTGGTGTTCTACCTGGTCTCGGTTCAGCCATCGCTGCATTTATCTCATACGGAGAAGGCAAGCGCCGCGCCAAAAACCCCGAGATGTGGGGCAAGGGCGCGCTGGAAGGGGTGGCCGCCCCCGAGGCCGCCAATAACGCGGTATCTGGTCCCTCGATGGCACCGCTGCTGACGCTTGGAATTCCGGGATCAACCATTGGTGCAATCCTCTTGGGTGTGTTCCTCATCCATGGCATTCAGGTTGGCCCGACCTTATTTCTGACAGACAAGGAACTGGTTTATAAACTGTTCGCCTGCGGCATGCTGGGTATCCTCGCCTATGGAGTAATCGGCTATTTCGGAGCCACGCAGGTCGCGCGACTGATCCTGAAAATCCCGACAAACGTGCTTTACCCGCTGATCTTTCTGACTTCGTTTGTTGCCGCCTATTCCGCGCGCGGGTCGATGTTTGACGTGACCGTCATGACGGTTGCAGGTTTCGCTGGATGGCTGATGCGGAAATACGATTTCAACGTCGCAGCCTTCGTTATCTCCTTTGTGTTGGCCAAGGGTGCAGAAGAAACTTTTCGCCAGTCGCTGCTGATGTCCGATGGCGGGGCTTTGGTCTTTGTAGAACGCCCCATTGCACTGGCGTTTCTGTTGGTCGGGCTTGCGGCGATGGCGTTCCGCATACGCGGGATCGTGAAAGAACGCCGGATTGCGCAAGGAGAACTTGGAGATGCTTGATTATGGTATCTACCGGGATTGCTTTTCCAGTGCGAACATGCGGTCCATTTGGTCAGAACATACGGTCATTTCGGCCTGGCTCAGGGTGGAACAGGTACTTGCCGAGCATCAGGCAATGGCTGGTTTGATCCCCACCGAGGCTGCGAAGGCGATCAATGCTTTATCTATCTGCGATTTGAATAAAACCGAATTGCAGGAGGAAATGATGCTGGTCGGCCGTCCGATTGTCGGGTTGGTAAAACAGATGCGCGCACTTCTGCCTGATCACGCGGTGTATGTGCATTTTAGGGCGACCACGCAAGACGTTATGGATACTGCGACGGCCTTGCAGATGAAACTGGGGCTTGAGCTTGTTCAGAACGCACTGAACCGTGTTATTGCGGCCATTGACCTTCATGTTTCCACTCATCCCGACACGATGATGATAGGCCGCACCAACGGGCAACATGCTGTGCCGATCCAGCTGGCCACGAAACTTATGGTTTGGCACTCGGAACTGCAACGCCGTTTGCAAGCGCTGAACGATGCGGCGATGCGCGGCTTGAACGCCCAGATTGGTGGGCCGGTCGGCGATTTGCGCGGCTATGAAAACGGGACTGGTCAGCAGATCAAACAGGGCATGGCTGCAGCTCTTGGGCTGAGTGTGGTCGAGCCCCATTGGCAGAATGCCCGCGACGGAATGGCTGACATCATCACTGCCCTTGGTGCGCTTTGCGGTACCCTTTGTAAAATTGCCCACAACGTTAATCAGCTTTCGTCATCCGATATTGGGGAATTCCTTGAGGCACACGAACCAGGCAGAGGTGCGTCTTCGGCGATGGCCCATAAACGAAATCAGCGCGCATCGGAATTTGGCGAGGCTGTGGCCCGCCTTGGCCGCCAGCGCGCCGAGCAAATTGGTGAACTGACCCTGCACGAACACGAACGGTCCGGTGGTGTCTGGATTGGCGAATGGGTGGTGGTGCCAGAGACGTTTCTCCTGACTTCGGGGGCATTGCAATGGTCGGAGCGGATGATGCGGAATCTGACCTTCGATACGGATGCGATGAACAGGTCGATTAGGGCCAAATATTTGACTGTACAGCAAATGCACCAGTGACTAAGGCGCAATGGCTCGAATGTGGCCGTTGCGCCGTGCCTTCTTTTGCGGTTCGGGGAGTCTTTCGTTAGCGCGTAGTTAAGCAGAACCCAGGGCGAGGGAGTACTTCGGTTCACCAAGAATTGTCCGATTTCCCGGCGTTCCGAGTTGGGCGAATGCCTGAACAGATCGAAAGACAATGTCGCGGCAGGGCCCGACTTTGCACCTTCAGTTTTGACATTGGAATCTTTTTTCAAAACTTCGCTGATGGTTTGGCTGCCAGAGCTGAACGCTGAGATTGCTCGCTCCTTTTAGGGGCTCGCAGGATCATCCCATCGAACCGGGTTCGGATCGTAGTTAAACGAAACCGGTGGATTTCAGGTATAGCTATACCGGGTTGGCGGAAAGCGAAGGCTTTGTCATAGCGCCCGACGACAACACGAGAATGGCTTGTACCCCCTCCCGTTCGGACGGGTAAAAAATGCCTTTTTTCTTTAAACACCACCATACTTGCGGCACTCTGAAACGCGCTCTTTAGCTGCAATCCGACAAAGGTCTGCTTTGAGGAAGGCGTTGTATTATTGTGCTTTATTAAGCCGGCACCATCGCTGACAAATTTCCTCTGACGGTCAGAGAGAAAACACCAAACAAGACACACCCGCTGGTCAACATAATCGTTGAATTCAGTCCGATCAGATCCACCAGCAGCCCCATCCCCGCCGTACCCAACGTCGCCAACCCCCAAAAGGCAGTTTGATCCACGGCGACGATCAGGCCACGGTCACTTAAAGGACTGTTGTAAAGGTATTTCCCGTAAACTAGTGCCTTACCAACTTTGACGCCCCCAAAAACAAAGACAACCAGACACAGGGCGGGGAAGCTTCCAACGCTGATCAATATCAGCATGCCCGCGCCATATGTTCCCCAGATCGCGAGAGACAAAGCACCGGGTCGCAGAATTCGGGAAGATATCCTCTTTGCAGCCGCTGTGGCGAAGATTGCCCCGACCCACGAGGAAACGCCAATCACGGCGATCATGTCTCCGTAGTCGGGAAACCGGTCGCGCAGTGTAAGCGGAACAAGAATGTAACCAGCAGGCACAATAATTAACCCAAGTAACGCGCTGGACAGCAGGATATCAAAATTTTCCGGACAACTTTTATAATGCAGAACAATCCGTCGAAAAATCCCGTGTCTCAGGTCGGGCTGATCAATGCAAAGGGACGGGCGCCCGTGCCCGGCACGCCGATGCGCGCGTAAGAATACAACGCTGATGGCCATTAATAGCCCATTCACCACAAACCCACCGGTTGCCGACAATAGCGGCAAGAGAAGTCCTGAAATATTCCCGGTCAGTTTCGCGATATTATGCGCCGTTGCCGCCAGCAGACTGTTATCCTGAACCGGTTGATCGGTGGCGTCAGGAATGAAGGTATCTATCGCAGGATTAGAAATAGCGCTGACGACTCCAGCGCCGATACAATACAGAAAAAACAGTCCAGGAACGAAACCGAACTGCTGGTCGATAATGCCATAAGATATTAAAATAGCAACAAAAATACTGGTCGAAACAATGTAACTCAGTCCCGCACCCACCCTGTCTGTCAGTGTGCCACCGAAAATGGTGAACACCAGAAATGGAGACAGCACGAGTGCCTGATAAAATCCGATCTTGGTGGCCGATAACTCAGCGTGAAACGCCATGTACCAAGTGAAAAGGACGGTTTGAAACCCTTCACCCCAATGCCAAAACCCATAGGCCCTGAAGAAATTGTTCTTAAACACAGGAATGCTCCGTCGGTACAGGGGCAAGGCTCAAACCACGCAAGTCCCTACCTTCTAAATTCACTTGTTTCATCTTAGTATTGCGCAAATAAATACTGCTACATCATAATTTTGCAATAAAAATTATGATAAAGTTACTAGCGAGAGATCTGACCCGTGAACAAAAGAGCGACCCAGGAAATAGTTGGCCCTCGAATGCGCGAGCTGCGCAAGGCAAAAGGATTGACACTTAAGCAGTTGGCGGAAATGACAAATTTATCGGTGGGCTATCTGAGTCAACTGGAGCGCCAGGATGCTGATCCCTCTGTGCGAAGCCTAAATGTGATCGGCAAGGCGTTGGGTGTCGGGATCAACTGGTTCTTTCCTGACCCCGAAGAAGAGGCCGATCCCGAAAGTGACATCGTGGTGCGCGGCACGCGTAGACGGGCTCTGCGTTTTGAATCGGGCGTGCGTGACGAACTCTTAACTCCTTCGCTCAGCGGCCAACTAGAAATGATTCTTACAACCTTCGCCCCTGGCGCAAGCTCGGGCGACACCCTCTATTCTCACAAAGGAGAGGAAGGCGGCTATGTCCTAGAAGGAAGGCTTGAGGTGACAGTTGATGATCAGGTTATGTACCTGATGCCGGGGGATTCCTTCCGCTTCGCATCAACCCGACCACACCGCTACCACAATCCCGGCGACAGTGACACAGTGCTGGTCTGGGCAGTGACACCTCCACATTACTGACGTTACTCAGTTGCAGCATAGCTCACAGCGTTTACTGATCTCGCTCACTCGGCAAGGAATTCAAATCCAAGCAGTATGTGTCGCCATCCCGGTCTTTGAATTTCGCTCTGAGAGGTAGGTTTCAGCCGATGCCTTAACGACGATCGTGATCATTCAATTCTGAGTTGACATAAACCGCCTTTCGCAGCGGATTGTTAGAAGGTTAGCTGTCGCTGTGAACTACACCAACACCTTATTTTTGCCATGAATGTTCAATCTATTGGCGAGTATTGAGTTTGTTGGGAAATACTATTGTGAATGCGATTCATTCGAAGTTAGTGCCAGCGTCAAGCAATTCGTCAATACTGATCCTCGAAACCGAACTGACGAGCGAAGTTCGTTTTGAGCGGTGCCGGTTGGATGCTCGCAGAGCGTTTAAGCTATTTCTTCTGTTGGTAGCAGGGGTAGGATGCCTGACCGTGACGTTTCTGGCCGAGATTCTGGGAGCCTTTGTTGCTATCTGGCATTCCGGACTGGACCTGAGCACTGCGGGATCCACGCCTTGGGCACCAATTCCACTTGCACTTTTTTGCTTTTTTCTTGCGCGATCACACGCAAGGAGTGCTGGCGGTATGTGGGCGGTTTGGAAAGGCCGCGCCCCTGTAATTCTCAGTGCAGCAGAACTCTGTGGCGGCAAAACGCAGTACACAGTCAAGAAAGACTATGTCGAAGCAGTTGAAGCTCACCAGAAAGAAGCGTGGCACTTTTCGCATGTATCCAAACCGATGCGCGTTGGTCGGTTTGTGATTTGGAAAAGAGCGAACCACAGGCTGTTTTTTCTTCCATTGCCTTCGGATGAAGATGCACGACGGCTCGTGGAGAAAGTGAAAGAGGCAAAGGGAGCAGAAAGCTCGAAAGGTTTTGACCTAAGAAACGCTCCGGCAATGGCCGAACACCAGGATATATCAGCGACCGTGGCCTTTCGTGCATTGGAGGGCTTATCCAAAAAACTGGGCACTCCATGCCCTGGATGGTTGGCCTCAGTCTTCAGCTATTTGGCGTACGTGTGGATCGCGGGTCTCTCTGTGTTTCTCTTCTTTGTTTTGTTAACCGGGAAGTCATTGGATGCGGGCTTTCCTTTGTTCAACCAAGTCGGTGTCGTATTGTTATTTATCGCGATGACCGCATCTACGGTTAATGATTGGCCTTACCTGCCAAAACTGCGCCATCTTCATTACTATCGCCACGGGCTTTTACGAGGTTTCGACTGGGGTCCGACAGCAGTGAGTTGCGACAAGACAGCTGTTGAAATCTGGCGTGAAGGGAAACGATTGCGCCTCGATTGGTCCGCAGTTCGTGCTGTTCACAACGAAAATAGTCTGACCATTATCGAGACGAAGGATGATCAACTGCATGTTGTTCCGGAAATACCCTCTGCGGCAAATCTCCTTTCCGCTTACAGGGTTTCTCAGGGGCTGGGCCTGTGGGCAGACAACAAACGCACGGCGGCTCCGAAAGTTGAGAAAAAGAAGTGGTGGCAAACCACTTCTGCCAACATAGCAATTTGGGTCATCGTCTTTCTTGTCATATTGGGCTTGCTTAATATGGCTGGTGCCAAACCTGCATCAGAGGAACTGCTGCGCGATAAAAACCTACCTGAGTGGTATGAGGAAGTTTCGCTGCGGGATCGAGAAGCGGCTTTGCATGCTGACACATCCGTTAATCTGCCCATTCACGACGATAAGATCAGAGTGGAAGACAGTGGGTATCAGAGGGTCAGGCAGAGCTTCTTTGCCGTGCATGATCGGTCCACGCTAGAACTCTATGGCGAAGTGCAGCTGATGGTGGACCCGAATTTTGAACGCGCCACTCTTCATCGTTTGCAGATACACAGAAATGGCAAGGTATTAAACCAACTCAACTTGCCGTTCGAAGAACTCCGGCGTGAACCGGAGCTCAACTCAGGTGTGATGCTGGGCGACATTGAGTATTTCGGTCAGATCGCAGATCTTCGTGTCGGCGACACCGTCGAGATGATCTGGTCAACAACGGCCACCACACCGGTTTTCCCGGATCAGTTCCACTATCGTTCAGACGGCGTCAGAGACTGGGGGTGGGAAAAGAGGCGCACGTCCATTGATTTGCCCACTTCAACGCAATTCGAGCTGAACCACACGGATGAGTTCGATGTGCAGCTTGAAGAGGTTGCTGGCAGGACGATCTTGCGTTGGTCCTTGGAAAAGGCAGAAGACGACGACAGAAACACACGCTCTGCGGATGATTGGGATGTCTCCAACGATGGGTTGCAACTCTCGACCTTTCAGGATTGGTCACAGATCGTTCAGGGACTAACCAGCGACTATAAACCCAGACCGGATTTGCTGCCGGTTGATCTGGTCGAGTTGCTTGATGAAATGCTGGAACAGTCCGAAGATCCGCAATGGCGCGCGACCCAAGCCTTGCGTTTGGTGCAGGACCGGGTCCGGTATTTTAGCGTTTCAATTGGTGAAGGCGGCTGGATACCCCGATCCCCGGAGGAAGTCTGGCTGAGCGCATATGGCGATTGCAAGGACAAAGCGCTTCTTCTCATTTCCATGCTGGCGCATTTGCAGATTGAGGCCGACGTCGTTCTCGTGGACCACGACATGGGGCCTGCATTGCCGCGCATGTTGCCTTCTCCATTTATCTTCGATCACGCAATTGTCCGTGTTCGCGATCCGCATGGTGACTGGTTCGTTGACGCAACCGACCTACTGCAAGGCGGTGTGGGTCGCGAGATCCCACTGGGGGACTTCGCCTGGGGGCTTCCCTTGGCGGAAGACAGTACTGAGCTTGTTGAAGTTGTGAGGTATCTTTCTGACGAACCGACCCGAGAGGTCGTCCAAGAATATGAGTTCCTTGACGAAGGCCCAATTGCGGCCGTGCTCAATGTCACGGATACGTGGCGAGGTGTGGAAGCGGATAACATGCGCTGGCGCTATGACGGCGAGGACATGGAAGATCGGCGCAAGCAATACGAAAAGTGGTACGCCAAACGGTTTCCCGGAGCCACACACTCGGAGGCGATAATCATTGAGGATGATCTGGACGCAAATGTTTTTAAACTCGTCCAACGTTACACGTTGCCTCGTGAGGGGTTTGAGGAAAAAGACCTTTGGAACAAATTGAACCACTATGGCTACGCTATTTCGGGCGAGCTCTATGAGTTTGACGACGATGAGGTGCTGGAAGGGCAATCCCGCGTAAACGCTCCGATGCATAACATTCATAAGGTTGTTATGCGCAATGTTCCGGCCCCAATTGAAGAGCCAAACGCGCTTGAGTTCGAAAATGACTTTATCCAATTCGAAACCGGCGGCGAGTGGGATGTGGCGGGCGCAACCTGGACATACCAATGGAGCTTAAAAACAAAAGAAACAACGCTTAAACCTGGTGACGAAGCAGCGTGGCGAGAGGGTGAGAACTACGTTGACAATAACGACGGTTATTATGTCTACCTTCATCAACGGCTATTTGAAGTTGTGGAAGATCAACCGATCTATCTAGGTCTGAACGCGACGCAGTTGATGGTTTTTCCAGTCTTCTTCTTGGTTGCAATGCTAATGCTGTCGTTCTTCCGGCAAGGTATACGAGCGGAGGTGCTTGCTGCAAAAGCCAAACAAGAAGAGGGAAATGGTTAAGTGCTCTTCTTTGCTGCTCGAATGGGGGTTTCCCGGTTTCTGCCTTTGTTCCCGCTAAGTCTTAGGAGACTATAAGGCTAAGTGTTTGTTTTTTAGCAATATGCATCAATTTAAGGTTCTGGCTCGCGGAATTGGCTATCTTACCGCAAACCATTATGCGTAACAAAAACAGGGGATTTATGAGAGTCGAGAAATCAGCATAAGTATCTGATTTAATTGGTCGGAGTGAGAGGATTCGAACCTCCGACCCCTGCCTCCCGAAGACAGTGCTCTACCAGGCTGAGCTACACTCCGACCGTGGCGGGTGATCTATACCCAGGGATTTGGATGTGCAAGGGGGATTCTGGGGGCTAGCGCAGGAATTCGCGCGCAATGGACGTTGCCTTCAGTTCAACCGTTGACAGTGTAATCAGGGCAGTGGATCGGTGCGGTAAAGCCGAATTTTTGTACCACCATGATCGACAACCGGCCCTGCGGGCAATAACGGTAGTCGCGTTGCACGAGCAAGCGATTGGTTGCTAGTAACGATACCCACCCGCCAGCCGCTGAACCGCGACTTCAGAACCTTGCCAAGGCTGCCGTAAAGGGAACGCAGGCGTTTTTCATCCCCGATCCTCGCACCATATGGTGGGTTGACGATGACCAGACCCGCAGGGCCCGAAGGTGGCTTGATGTCACTGACGGACCGGTTCTGAATTCGGATGTGAGCGTCAACCCCGGCACTTTCTGCGTTACTGCTGGCGGCATCTACGGCCCCTGCATTCCGGTCTGAGCCATAAAAGACAGTGTCCAATTCAAACTGTGGCCCGTCATTGCGCATTTCAGTCCAAGCCTGCGAGTCGAAGCCATGCAGGTCCTCGAAAGCAAAGCGGCGGGACCGGCCTGGTTTCAGGCCCATCGCAATCTCGGTTGCTTCTATTACGAATGTGCCCGAGCCGCACATAGGGTCCAGAACAGGTTCGGACCCTGTAAATCCACATTCGCGCAGAAACATCGCGGCCATGGTCTCGCGCATAGGGGCCTTGGCCACTGCCGTCTTGTGGCCGCGCTTATGAAGGGGCTCGCCAGATGTATCCACCGAGAAGGTGCAGATATCCTTTGCGATACGCAGCAGTACACGCAACCCGGCGTCGGGTGAAATTGGAGCGCCAAGTGTTTCGGTGATAGCCGTCTCGACCCGCTGACGGGCGGCTCCGGCGTGGTAGATGCGGGATTTCCGGCTTGTCGCATCAACCTTGATCGGGATGTCGGGGCGCAGAAAGTCGGACCAGGGGAATTTGCGCGCCCGTTTGTCGAGCTGTGCCAGATGCACCGCCGGAAAGCTGCCCATCCGGACCAGCACCTTGTTGGCTCCGCGCAGACACAGATTGGCCCGCCAAACCTCTCGCCAATCGCCCTGGCAGCTTATCCCGCCAGGTACGATTTTGGCACTGGCAAATCCCTTTTCAACCGCTTCAGCATGTAACGGTGCCTCAAGCCCCGGGGTGGCAACAAGAAAAATCTCAAGATGATGCGTCTGTTCCATTGGGCGTGCTTACACCGGAAGACCAACGGGTGCGACCAGCAATTTCTGCGGGCTAAAAAGGAAACATTTCAAGGGAAAGTGAAAATCAATGTATGATTTTGGCCGCAACGGGTTTGCTTTTAGCATCATCCCCGCGTAAAGGAGCCCCAATCAGAACTATGCCCGCGGAATTTGGACGCATTTCGACGCTTTTGCGACGACTGTTTGAAAATCCCGCGTTATTGTCCGACGTTGACAAAGCGTTGAGATAGCCGGCGCAGACAAAGAGGCTTGGAAGACAGTAGCGATATGCAAACTTTCAAACTGAAAAAAGGGTTGGAACTGCCGGTGCAAGGTGCGCCGGATCAAACCATCCAGCCGGGACCTGAATTCAAAACTGTTGGGGTGTTGGGCGGGGATTACCTTGGCCTGAAGCCGCGCATGCTGGTGCAGGAGGGTGACACAGTTCAGCGTGGCACACCGCTGTTCTGCCATAAGGACGCGCCCGAGGCGATGATGGTCGCCCCGCTGAGCGGTAAGATCGTGGCCGTCAATCGCGGCGCGCGCCGAGTATTGCAAAGCGTTGTGATCGAGGTTTCGGACCCTAACGATACAGGGATTGATTTCTCGGGCGTGGGCAATGCGGACAGCGCAGAAGGCGTGACCGAAAAATTGTGCACAGCCGGTCTCTGGACTGCCTTCCGCACGCGGCCCTATTCGAAAATGCCGGTTCCGGGGACAGCGCCTGCTGCTATTTTCGTCACCGCCATGGACAGTGAACCACTGGCGGCAGACGCAGCCGTGATCATTGCCGACGCTGGCGAGGCCTTTGCCGCTGGTCTGGCCGCAATCACCAAGCTGACCGAGGGCAAGACCTATCTGTGCCACAAGGAAGGCGATTCCATTCCGGGCGCGGATGTGTCGGGCGTCGAAGCTGCGGCCTTCTCGGGCCCGCACCCCGCCGGTCTGGCCGGAACGCATATTCACTTCCTCGAGCCGCTGGCAGGGGACAAGCAGGTCTGGACCATCGGCTATCAGGACGTGATCGCTATTGGCCGCCTGATGCAGTCCGGTCATCTGGACCCGAATATTGTAATTGCACTCAGCGGTCCGGGTGCGCGTCAGCCGCGTCTGATCCGCACTGTCATGGGTGCTTCGACTGATGATCTGACCAACGACGAAATCAACGTGGACGGCACTCCGCGTGTTATCTCGGGTTCGATCCTGTCGGGAACGCACGCCGAGGGACCGACTGCCTATCTGGGGCGTTTCGCGCGTCAGATCAGCATCATTCGCGAAGACCACGATCAGATTCCGATGGGATGGATTCGTCCGATGCCGTCGAAATACTCGGTGCAGCCGGTGCTGGGGTCTGCGTTCTCGCATAAGCTGTATAAGCTGACCAGCAACCTGAATGGCGGCCGCCGCGCGATGGTGCCCACGGGTGTGTTCGAGCGTCTGATGCCGCAGGATTATCTGCCGACGCAGCTGCTGCGCGCGCTGCTGGTAATGGACACCGACAGCGCTCAGGCATTGGGAGCGATGGAGTTGGACGAAGAGGATCTGGGCCTTGTCGGCTTTGCCTGTCCGGCGAAATATGAATACGGGCTGGCGCTACGCGACTGCCTGACCAAGATTGAAAAGGAGGGCTGATCCAAATGGGTTTGCGCAGCTTCTTCGATCGGATTGAGCCGAACTTTACCAAGGGCGGCAAGTACGAGAAATATTTCCCCATCTACGAGATGGTGGAAAGCTTTATCTACACTCCGAAAACCGTCACCACTGTCGCCCCGCACGCGCGGTCCTTCATCGATATGAAGCGGATCATGACCTATGTCGTGATTGCGACGATCCCCTGTATTCTGTGGGGGATGTGGAACACTGGCTACCAAGCCAACAGCGCGATTGCGGCTCTTGGCCCAGATGCGGCCACCGGCTGGCGCATCGCCATCTTGCAGGCGTTCGGCATCTCTCTGGACCCGTCCAGCGTCTTCGCGAATGTAATGCACGGTTTGATGTATTTCCTGCCGATTTACATCGTAACCCTGGTCGCTGGCGGTATTTTCGAGGTGATCTTCGCCACCGTACGTGGGCATGAGGTTAACGAAGGTTTCCTCGTAACTTCAATGCTTTACACGCTGATTATGCCCGCATCTGCCCCTTTGTGGCAGGTGGCTCTGGGCATCATCTTTGGTGTGGTCATCGGCAAAGAAGTGTTTGGCGGCACGGGCAAGAACTTCCTCAACCCTGCGCTGGTCGGGCGTGCCTTCCTGTATTTTGCCTATCCGGCGAATATGTCGGGCGACACGGTCTGGACCCCGGTTGACGGCTTTTCAGGTGCAACTGCGCTGTCGGTTTCCGCATCCGAAGGCTATCAGGCGCTGGCGGCCGAAGGTCTGACTTGGTGGAATGCCTTCATGGGCTTTATGCAGGGCAGCTTCGGCGAAACCTCGACACTGGCCTGTCTGATCGGGCTGAGCTTCCTGCTGGTGACGCGTATCGCGAACTATCGTCTGATCGTTGGCTGTCTGGGGGGCATGATCGTCTTTTCCCTACTGCTAAATCTGATCGGTTCCGATACCAACCCGATGTTTGCGATGCCGTGGTACTGGCACCTTGTCATCGGTGGCTACGCGTTCGGGCTGGTCTTCATGGTAACCGAACCAGTTTCGGCCAGTCACACCAACCTGGGCCGTTACATTTATGGTGCGCTAATCGGTGTCATGGTTGTGATGATCCGTGTGATCAATCCGGCTTTCCCCGAAGGCATGATGCTGGCCATTCTGTTTGGCAACGTCTTTGCACCGCTGATCGACTATTTCGTTGTTCAGGCCAACATTAAACGGAGGGCGCGTCGCCATGTCTGATACGCAATCCCCAGAAAATAACGAGGCACCGAAGGGCGCGATTGCCAAGTTTCTCGCGGCCTCGCCGGACTCGGTCGGCAAGACGATCTTTATCGCCGTCGCCGTCTGTCTTGTCGCCTCGATGGTCGTGTCTTCGGCCGCTGTCAGCCTGCGCCCCGTGCAAGAGGCGAACAAGCTGAAGGACAAGCAGATCAACGTTCTGCAGGTGGCGGGTGTCTATGAACCCGGCGTCAATGTGACCGAGGCATTTGCCGCGTTCGAGCCGCATGTTGTGGAACTGTCCACCGGTAATTTCGTCGATGATCAGTTTGATCCGGCCACTTTCGATGACATCGCAGCCGCAAGCGATCCTGAGTTGAGCGTTGCGCTGGATAACGACCCGGCCGGGATCGGACGCAAAGCCAAATATCGTGTGATCTACCTGCTGCGTGATGATGCGGGTGATCTGGACAAGGTGATCCTGCCGCTGCACGGCTATGGCCTATGGTCCACGCTCTATGGCTTTATCGCGCTGGAGAACAACGGCAACGATATCTACGGCCTGCAATTCTATCAGCATGGTGAAACGCCTGGTCTGGGTGCCGAGGTGGATAACCCCCGCTGGAAAGCGTTGTGGAGCGGTAAGAAACTGCGCGATGACGCGGGTGATTTGCAAATTACCGTTGCGAAATCGCAACCGGCTGCCGGACCTGACTTTTATGTCGACGCTTTGGCCGGTGCCACGTTGACCTCGGTTGGTGTCGATAACCTGGTGAAATTCTGGATGGGTGATGCGGGCTTCGCTCCGTTCCTGGCCAAACTGCAAGCAGGAGAGATTTGATGTCCCAGACCAAGAAAGAAATGCTGGTCGACCCGCTTGTCGACAACAACCCGATCACCCTGCAGGTGTTGGGTATTTGTTCGGCTCTGGCGGTGACTTCGTCGCTGCAGGTGTCGATCGTGATGGCGATGGCGGTGATCTTTGTGACCTCGTTCTCGTCCTTCTTCATCTCCTGCCTGCGCAACCAGATCCCCAGCTCGATCCGGATCATCGTGCAGATGGTGATCATCGCGTCGCTGGTGATCCTGGTGGACCAAATTCTCAAGGCTTATGCCTTCGAGATTTCGAAAACCCTGTCGGTGTTCGTCGGTCTGATCATCACCAACTGTATCGTGATGGGTCGCGCCGAAGCATTTGCAATGAAGAACCCTCCGGTCGCGTCTTTCATTGACGGCATGGGCAACGGGATGGGCTATGGCCTGATCCTGCTGCTGGTCGGTTTCTTCCGTGAACTGTTCGGTGCGGGGTCGCTGTTCGGTGTGACCATTCTGCAAACCGTCAACAATGGTGGCTGGTACGTGCCCAACGGCATGCTGCTGCTGCCGCCATCGGCGTTCTTCATCATCGGTCTGATCATCTGGGCCTTCCGCACATGGAAGCCGAACCAGGTGGAAGAACGTGAATACAAAATTCAGCAGGTAGAGGCCCACTAATGGAAGGTCTGATTTCACTGGCCGTAAAGGCCATCTTTGTCGAAAACCTTGCGCTGAGCTTCTTCCTGGGGATGTGTACCTTCATCGCCGTTTCCAAGAAGATTTCAACAGCGCTGGGGCTGGGTATTTCGGTGATGCTGGTGCAGGCGATCACCGTGCCCACCAACAACCTGCTGCTGACTTATCTGCTGAAACCAGGCGCGCTGGCTTGGGCCGGGTTCCCGGATGTAGACCTGACCTTCCTTGGTCTGATCTCGTATATCGGTGTGATTGCGGCGATGGTTCAGATTCTCGAGATGATCTTGGATAAGTATTTTCCACCGCTCTACAACGCGCTGGGGATCTTCCTGCCGCTGATCACGGTGAACTGCGCCATTTTGGGTGGTTCGCTGTTCATGGTGGAACGCGACTATAACTTTGCCGAGGCCACGACTTATGGTTTGTCTTCGGGCTTTGGCTGGGCGCTGGCGATCACTGCGATGGCAGGCGTACGCGAAAAGCTGAAATACTCGGACATTCCCGACGGGCTGCAGGGTCTGGGGATTACCTTCATCACCGCAGGACTGATGGCAATGGCCTTCATGTCCTTCTCGGGCGTGAAACTGTAAGGAGGGACGAATGGAAACTTTTAGCCTTGGCGTCGTCCTCTTTACTCTGATCGTTATCGCGCTGGTGACGATCATTCTGGCGGCACGTTCCAGACTGGTATCCACCGGTGATGTGAACATCACCATCAACGGCGAGAAAACTATCTCGGTGCCAGCGGGCGGCAAGTTGCTGCAAACGCTGGCGGCTGAGAAGCTCTTTGTCCCGTCGGCCTGCGGTGGTGGCGGCACCTGTGCCCAATGTCGGGTCAAGGTGCATTCGGGCGGTGGGTCGATCCTGCCGACTGAGGAAAGCCACATTACCAAGCGTGAAGCCGCCTGTGGTGACCGCCTGTCCTGTCAGGTCGCGGTCAAGCAGGACATGGATATTGAAGTCCCCGAAGAGGTCTTCGGTGTCAAGAAATGGGAATGCACTGTTCGGTCAAACGAGAACGTGGCAACCTTCATCAAGGCGCTGACGCTGGACCTGCCCGAAGGTGAGGACGTTAACTTTCGTGCCGGTGGTTACATCCAGATCGAAGCCCCCGCGCACCAGTTGAAATACACCGATTTCGACATCGAAGAGGAATACCGCGAAGATTGGGATCGCTTCAATCTGTGGCAATACGAATCCGTGGTGAGTGAACCAATCGAGCGCGCCTATTCGATGGCGAACTATCCGGATGAGAAAGGCATGATCATGCTGAACGTCCGGGTTGCCTCGCCGCCTCCGGGTTCCGAAGGTATTCCGGCGGGTCAGATGTCGTCCTATATCTTCAACCTGAAACGGGGCGACAAGGTCACCATTTCAGGCCCGTTCGGCGAATTCTTCGCCCGTGAAACGCAGAAAGAGATGGTCTTTATCGGTGGTGGTGCCGGTATGGCGCCGATGCGCAGCCATATTTTTGACCAGCTCAAACGTCTCGAAAACCGCGATCGCAAGATCAGCTTCTGGTACGGCGCGCGGTCCAAGAAAGAGATGTTCTTTGTCGAGGATTTTGACACACTGGCCAAGGAATTTGACAATTTCGAATGGCACGTGGCTCTGTCCGATGCGCAGCCCGAGGATGACTGGAAAGGCTATACCGGCTTCATCCACAACGTTCTGTTCGAGGAATACCTCAAGAACCACCCCGCGCCTGAGGATTGCGAGTTCTACATGTGTGGCCCTCCAATCATGAACCAGTCGGTCATCAACATGCTCCTGGATCTGGGCGTGGACCGCGAAGACATCATGCTTGACGATTTCGGCGGGTAAGAAACAAAGAAACCGGCGCATTCAGCGCCGGTTTTTTTAGCTGTGGGGTTGTGAACCCTATAGACCGAGACCGGTTAGCCGACGATCATCTGTTTCATGCGAAGCGCTTCGTATTCCAGCTCTTTCAAGCGGAAATGCACGACGTCCCCGATGGTGATCACGCCGCACAGGTTGCCGTCACGCAGAACGGGCATATGGCGGAAACGTCCATCCGTCATGGTTTTCAGAATATCGTCCAGCAGATCGTCAGGCGTGCAGGTTTTAACTTCACGTGTCATCAGATCCTCGACCGCTTGCGGCAGGGTCTGGCCGGGGGTATCCGCCATGCGCCGCACGATGTCACGCTCGGACAGGATGCCCTGCAGCGCACCGTTCTGGTCAGTCACAAGCACCGCGCCAATATGCTTTTCCTTCAGCGTATTGACCACCGAATGTATCGTATCGTTCGGGCGGACCGAAAACACCGCATCCCCTTTACCTTCCATCAGCTTAGCCACGGTGGTCTGCGCGTGCGACAGGTTTGATTCCGTCGATTGGCTGTACGTGGTCTTGTCAGCTTTGTCGCCGCGCTTGGGGGCCTGGTAAGAGGTTGGTGCCATGGGCAATCTCCTTCGTGGTACTGCAAAGTCTTTCCCTTTTACCTTAGCGCAGCTAAACGACCTGTATAGGGTGCAATTGCGCTCATCGGCAGAAACCCCCGCCAAAAAAGGACGCTTAAGCCTTTGACCGACCTGTATCTTACCCCACCGGTGGCCGCTTTGATTTTCTTTGTGGTGGTTGTTTGCGGCCATAATTTCCGCATGACCTGGAAACAACAACCGCCGGGATGGCAGAAACGGGCCTGGCTGTTTGGTTTGCCTGCGGGAATCGGCCTTCTGGTACTGGGCTTTTTGCCGCTGAAGCTGTGATGCTGATTTGACTCTGACAGGGGTGGCTGGCATATGCCGGGCACTGATTTTCCAGGAGACCGCCCATGCGTCTTGTGCCTGTACTGGCCTTCGCCACTTTGTTGTCCGGCTGCCTGTTCGACAAAGAACCCGAAGTGGTTCACCTGTCGGGCGAGACAATGGGAACGACCTTCAATATCACCGCAATTGGCGAGGATCTGGACGAAAACGCGCTGGCGGTGGAAGTCGAAAAGACTCTGGCCGAAGTCAATGCCAAGATGTCCAATTGGGACCCGAATTCCGAAGTTTCGACCTTTTCTGCCGCGACCAGCACTGATCCGGTGCCAGTATCCGCTGAATTCGCTCAGGTGATGGCCGCCGCGAATGACGTACATGAAAAAACAGGCGGCACGTTCGATGTGACCCTTGGACCTTTGATCGAACTGTGGGGTTTTGGTCCACGCAAGCCAGAGGACCCGGTTCCGTCGGATGTCGAGGTTCTGGAAGCCCTGAATGGCGTCGGACAGAAGCGGTTGTTAACATTGGACACCGAGGCAGGAACACTGGCTAAATCCGAACCCGGCGTTGGGATCAACCTGTCCGCCATTGCCAAGGGTTATGGCATCGATGCCGTTGGCGAGACCCTACGCGACGCAGGGATCGAGGATTATCTGGTCGAAATAGGCGGCGATCTGGTCACCAAAGGGCAGAACGACAAGGGTGAAGACTGGCGGATCGGAATTGAAAAGCCGCAGGCTGGGGCGCAGACCTATCAGCTGATCGTGTCGGTCAGCGATTTGGGCATGGCCAGCTCGGGCGATTACAAGAATTACTTCGAACAGGACGGTGTGCGGTATTCGCATATTATCGACCCGACAACGGGGCGCCCGATCACGCATAGGACCACCTCGGTGACAGTTCTGGCAGAAAATGCGATGATGGCGGATGCCTGGGCGACCGCGATGCTAGCGCTGGGTCAGGAAAAGGGCCTGGAACTGGCTGAGGAACATAAACTTGCCGTGTATTTCATCTCGCGGGATGTGACAGGCGGCGAAGAAGCCTATATCACGGTGCACAGCACTGCGTTCAAAGACGCGCTTGGAACCAACTAACTGGCAGGAACCACGATGAGCACTTTTATTCTGGCCTTTATTCTGCTCGCCCTCGTGATGGTGGGTATGTCGCTGGGTGTCATGCTGATGGGCAAGACCATCAAGGGCAGTTGTGGCGGTCTGAATGCGATCTCAGGCGCGGATAAATGTGTAGTTTGTCAAAAAGACGTCGATCCCAACAGCCCGCTGCGCGATCAGTTGCAGTGCAAACGCGCTAGGAAAATGCTGGAACAGATGGAACGGCAGGCCGAAGCGTAAATTACGCTTCGCTGCGGGCTGGAAATTGGCTAACTAGGTCCTCGACAATCGGGGAGATACTGCGTTGGCTAAGGCAAAAAACATCCTGTTCATCATGTTCGACCAGCTGCGCTGGGACTACCTGAGTTGCTACGGCCATCCGCATTTACACACTCCAAATATCGACCGCCTGGCAGCGCGCGGTGTCCGGTTTGACCGTGCATATATCCAGTCTCCGATCTGCGGCAGTTCGCGCATGTCCACCTATACCGGCCGTTACGTGCATTCGCATGGGGCGTCGTGGAACAACATCCCCCTGAAAGTCGGCGAGATAACGTTAGGGGATCACCTGCGAAAAGCGGGTATGGACTGCTGGCTGGTTGGCAAGACACATATGGCCGCCGATGCCGAAGGGATGGCCCGTTTGGGGTTGGAGCCTGATAGCATCATTGGGGCCCGCGTTGCGGAATGCGGTTTTGATGTATTCGAACGTGACGACGGGTTGCGCGCTGAGGGACCGGATGGGTTTTACGATCCGGACGGGGCAAAGAAATATAACCAGTACCTCTCGGACAAAGGATATGAAAGCGACAACCCCTGGCATGACTTTGCCAATTCCGGTCTGGACGCCGACGGCAACGTTTTATCAGGCTGGTTCCTGAAAAACTCATCCGAGCCTGCAAATATCGCTGAAGAAGACAGTGAAACGCCATACCTGACAACCCGCGGCATTGAATTCATGGAAGGCAATGACGGGCCGTGGTGCTGCCACCTCAGTTTTATCAAGCCACATTGGCCTTATGTGGTCCCCGAGCCTTATGCATCGATGTACGGGCCCGAGCATGTGCTGCCTGTGGTCCGGTCCGAGTCCGAACGAGAGGATGCACACCCCGTTCTCAGAGCCTTCATGGACACCAAAGTCGGACAGGCCTTTTCACGTCAGGATGTCCGTGAGGCGGTGATCCCGGCTTACATGGGTTTGATCAAACAGGCGGATGACCAGATGGGTCGCCTGTTCGACTGGATGGAAAAAACCGGCCGAATGGACGATACGATGATTGTGCTGACTTCGGATCACGGCGATTTTCTGGGCGATCACTGGATGGGTGAAAAAACCTTCTTTCACGATGCTTCGACCAAAATGCCTCTGATTGTTTATGACCCGTCACCCGAAGCAGACGCTACGCGTGGTACAACCTGCGATGCGCTGGTCGAGTCGATTGATTTGGCCCCCACCTTTCTGGAAGTGGCAGGTGGTGAAGATGCCGGACATATCCTGGAAGGTCATTCCCTGTTCCCGATCCTGCACGGTCGGTCCGACAAAATTCCCCGCGATGTTGCAATCTGCGAATATGACTATTCCGCATCCCCCATCGCGCAAAGGCTGAACGCGTCCGTTCGCGATGCGGTGATGTTCATGGTCGCCAATGAAAGATGGAAGCTGATTCACTGTGAAGGCGGGTACAGGCCGATCTTGTTTGATCTTGAGAACGATCCCAATGAACTGATCGATCTAGGTGACAGCGCGGACCATTCGGATGTCATCGCGCAGATGTATGAGCACCTGTTTGCCTGGGCGCGCCGCCCGTCACAGCGCACCACGCGGTCCGAACAGCAGTTGATCGATATGCGAACCCGAAGCGGGGGTACGGGTATCATGATCGGCATTTACGATGAAAACGATGTTCCGCTGGAGCTGACAGTCAAATACCGGGGGCGCAAGGCCCGACCATTCACCGAATACATCGACAAGGATAAACCGACCCGGCATTAATTCTGCCCGCTGCAGGCCAAAAGGCGGTTCACCCGCCGAAGGTCAGGCGGTAAAAGACCGACCAAGAGCAGAAATCCGGAGAGCCATAATGACCGCCCCTAAACCCGTCGTCCTGTGCATTCTTGATGGGTGGGGTCTGTCAAAGGACACCAAGGCCAACGCGCCGTATCTGGCCGATACCCCGACGTTCGATGCCATCATGGCCAACGGGCCTCACGCGACTCTGATCACGCACGGGCCAGATGTCGGCCTGCCCAGCGGTCAGATGGGCAATTCCGAGGTCGGCCATACAAATATTGGCGCAGGCCGCATCGTGGCAATGGATCTGGGGCAAATTGATCTGGCGATCGAAGACGGCTCGTTTTTCAACAACGACGCCTTGCAGGACTTCATTGACAAGGTAAAAGCCTCGGGCGGTACCGCACATCTGATGGGGTTGGTGTCGGACGGCGGAGTACACGGGCATCTGAATCACATCATCGCGGCCGCCAAGGCCATTACCGATGCAGGTGTTCCCGTCGCATTGCACGCGATCACCGATGGGCGAGATGTCGCTCCTAAATCGACCTTTACCTACATGGCTGAGCTTGAGGACCGTTTGCCCAAAGGCGCGCGTGTTGTGACGGTTAGCGGGCGCTATTTCGCAATGGACCGTGACAACCGCTGGGAGCGCGTCGGCGAAGCCTATGAGGCGATGATCAAGGGGCAGGGGCGGACTGCGGCCACGGCCCACGGTGCGGTCGACCATGCCTATAATCAGTCGGAAACCGACGAATTTATCGTGCCGACGGTTCTGACCGGTTATGATGGCGTCAAGGATGGCGACGGTGTCTTCTGTCTCAACTTCCGAGCCGACCGGGCGCGTGAGATTCTGCGCGCGATTGGTGAGCCAGATTTCGCAGAATTCGACACTGGCCCGCGCCCGCATCTGTCCGCGTTGCTGGGCATGGTGGAGTATTCGGACCGCCACAACGCCTATATGACCACCGTCTTCCCCAAGCGCGATATCGTGAATACGCTGGGCGAGTGGGTCGCCAAACAAGGGCTGCGTCAGTTCCGCCTGGCCGAGACCGAGAAATATCCACACGTCACGTTTTTTCTCAACGGGGGCAAGGAAACGCCGGAACAGGGCGAAGACCGCTTTATGCCAAAATCGCCAAAAGTGGCGACATATGATTTACAGCCCGAGATGTCCTCGGCCGCGGTAACCGCAAAATTAGTCGAGGCGATTGAGGCCGGATATGACCTGATCGTCACCAACTATGCCAACCCGGATATGGTTGGGCATACGGGCGATCTGAATGCCGCGATCAAAGCCTGTGAGGCGGTGGATCAGGGCCTGGCGCAGGTTGTGGCTGCGCTGAAAAAGGCCGGCGGTGCAATGATCGTCACGGCTGACCACGGCAATTGTGAAATGATGGTGGACCCCGAAACTGGCGGGCCACACACCGCTCATACGCTCAACCCGGTGCCCGTGGCGTTGGTCGGAGGACCGGAAGGTGCAACGCTGCGTGACGGACGCTTGTCCGATCTGGCCCCGACCCTGTTGCAGTTGATGGGCCTGAACCAGCCGCCCGAAATGACCGGTAAGAGCTTGCTGTCATGACCTTGCGCGGGCTTCTATTGGCACTGCTGTTTACGACGCCGGTCCATGCCCAGACCGACCCGTCCATAGCCGCGCTGAATGCGGCGCAAATGCTGGAAGATGCCTCCGTCGCCCTGACCGAGGCCAACAGTGCCCGCGACCGCGTGCGCGCCCTGACCGAAACCATTCAGGCCTACGAGGCCGGTTTGACGGCCATGCGCGAGGGTCTGCGCCGCGCTGCCACGCGCGAGGCGCAGTTGACCGCGGAATTACGCAATCGCGAAGACGAAATCGCGCAGTTACTAGGCGTATTGCAGACCATCGAAACAACAGCGCCGCCGGTTCTGATGCTGCATCCTTCGGGCCCACTGGGCTCGGCCCGAGCAGGCATGATGCTATCCGAGGTTACACCAGGCCTAAACGTTCGTGCGCAAGAATTGGCCCATGACCTGCAAGAGGTGCAGACCCTGCGGCAGCTACAGCAAAGCGCCGCGGACACGCTGACCGAGGGCCTGACCGGAGTTCAAACTGCCCGCACACAGCTGAGCACCGCCATAGCAGATCGGACCAATCTGCCTGTGCGTTTTGTCGAGGACCCGGTTCGAACGGCAATCCTGATTTCGTCCACCGAGACTTTGGAGGGGTTTGCCAGCGGTCTGTCAGAGATCTCTGAAGGCGAGATCGCCGAAACCAACGCGGATATTTCCCAGCGTAAGGGAGAGGTTGCCTTGCCTGCGCAGGGTGTTCTGTTGCACCGTGCCGGTGAGACGGACGCGGCAGGGGTCAAGCGCCCCGGTGTGGTGCTGGGCACCCGACCCCGCGCAATTGTGACATCGCCGACAGCGGCTACGATACGCTATCGCGGGCCGCTTCTGGATTTGGGGAATCTGGTGATTTTAGAGCCTCAGCCCGGACTTTTATTCGTGTTTTCGGGCCTGCAAGAGGTCTACGGCAACCCCGGACAAGTAATCCCAGAGGGCACTCCGGTCGGTCTGATGCCTGGTGAAACACCCGAAATCGGCGCTATTTTGTCAACAAGCAGTGATGGCACTGGAACTGACCGGTCAGAAACGCTCTATATAGAGGTAAGACAAGATAACAGCCCCGTGGACCCGGAATCGTGGTTTCGGACCAGCAAGGATGGATAAACGAGTATGAAGAAATTTGTGATGGCCGCTTTGGCCGGAACCGTGGCAGGTGTAGTAGCAACTACTCAGATTGCAGGCCCCCTGCTGGCGCAAGAGGCCGAGAATAACGCTAGCGTCTATCAGCAGCTAGACCTGTTTGGCGACATCTTCGAGCGCATCCGCGCCCAATATGTCGAAGAGGTAGAGCCTGAGGAACTGATCGAAGCCGCCATTGACGGGATGCTGACTTCGTTGGATCCGCATTCCAGTTATCTGTCTCCGGACGACGCGGAGCAGATGCGTGTGCAGACACGTGGTGAGTTCGGAGGGCTGGGCATCGAGGTCACGCAGGAAGAGGGCTTTGTGAAAGTCGTTTCTCCCATCGATGACACCCCTGCGGATGCGGCAGGTATCGAAGCCGGAGATTTCATCACTCATGTGGATGGCGAGAGCATTCTGGGCCTGACACTCGACAAGGCGGTGGACCTGATGCGCGGCCCTGTCGGGTCCGAGATTGTCATTACCGTGGTTCGTGAGGGTGAGCCCGAGCCATTCGATGTCACCATCATTCGTGACACCATCAAGCTGACAGCCGTACGCGCCCGCACAGAAGGCACTAGCGTTGTTCTGCGTGTGACCACTTTCAACGATCAAACCTTCCCGAACCTTCAGGAAGGGCTAAATGAACAGATTGAAGAGGCCGGCGGCATCGAAAAGGTCAACGGCTTTGTTCTGGACCTGCGCAACAACCCCGGTGGTCTGTTGACTCAGGCGATCAAGGTGTCGGACGCCTTCCTGAACGAGGGTGAGATTGTTTCGACCCGTGGCCGCGATCCGGGTGAGGGTGAGCGGTTCAACGCCTCGCCTGGCGACTTGGCGGAAGGCAAGCCGATCGTGGTTCTGATCAATGGCGGTTCGGCCTCGGCCTCCGAAATTGTTGCCGGTGCTCTGCAGGATCACCGTCGCGCTATCGTTGTTGGTACCAAGAGTTTTGGTAAAGGGTCGGTGCAGACGGTCATGCCCCTGCGTGGTGATGGGGCCATGCGCCTGACCACATCGCGGTATTACACGCCGTCAGGTCGGTCAATCCAGGCGCTCGGCGTCAGCCCCGACATCATCGTCGAACAACCGCGCCCAGAAACGGATACAGAGGAAGAAGACTCAAATCGTCCTGCCCGGTCCGAGGCCGACCTGCGAGGCAGCCTGAATAATGACAGCCTCAGCGAAGATGAGATTCGTCAGATCGAGGAAGACCGCGCCCGCGCAGAAGCTACCGCCGAGCTGCGGGAAGAGGATTATCAACTGGCCTATGCCATCGACATCCTGAAGGGACTGTCGGCCTTCAACCCGAACGGGCCGTCGCAGTAAACGAACAGGGCCGCCAGACAGGCGGCCCTTTTTCTTTGGCGGATCAGCTTTCCACTTTGTGCAGCTTTTCCTCATCCAGCAACATTGCCAATACGACACCGACGGATACTGACACGGTGGCAAAAATGAATGCCATGTTCATACCGGTGTCAAAGGCTGCGGCAATGGCGGCTTTGACCTTTTCGGTCTCGCCTGTGCTTAGTTTCTCCATGACTGCCTGGGCTGACGAGGTGGTCAAGGTGCCACCGTTAATGGCCCGCTGATCGGCTTCCGACATGGTGATCCCGGCTGCCGTCAGACGTTCACCAAGGCTGCGCAGACTGGCCAGATACATGATCGCGGTCGCACAGGCCACCGAGATGGCACCATAGACAAGGTGAGTCATAAAGCTCAGCCCGCCAACCAGACCGGCCCGTTCCGGTTTTACCGCGCAAACAGCTGCGGTTCCTGATGGGCCAACCGTCAGTGTAGCGCCTAGCCCGATCATCGCCATGCCAGGCAGGATCTGGAAATACCCCAGCCCTGCAGGCATCACAACAACACTGGCCGCCCCGATGGTGGCGCACAGGTAGCCCCAGAACAAAAGCCGCTTGGGGCCGAAATCGTTGTATAGCTTACCCGACAAGATAGATCCCACAGCCAGCAGAACGGTCAGAGGAGCCAACCCGAAGGCGGACTGCAAGGTCGACCAGCCCAGAACCTTTTGCATGTATTGCGGGAAATACATCAGCCCCACGAATGCGGCTGAGACATTGAACATGTTTAGCCCCAGCGTGATGCGGAACTCTCTGTTCGCCATCATCTGCGGTAGCAACAGCGGCTCCTTGACCCGTTTTTCCACCTGCGGGAATAGGACAAACAGCACAGCGCAGACAAAGAACAACATCAGCAATGGTGACGACGTCCAACCCCAATCGGCGCCCACATCCAACCCGTAGAGTAAAAGCAGGACAGCGATAGACAGAACCGCCATCCCGGCAACGTCGATATGTTCGCCCTGTTTATGCTGGGTTTCACGCTGCATCAACACTAGGGCAGTGACCATCGAAATGGTCGCAAACACCACATTCGCAAGGAAGAACAGCCGCCAATCCCCCAGACTGACCACCGTGCCGCTGATCAGAGGGCCAATGACGTTGCCGCAGGTAACGCCCGCCAGAATCAACCCCATGATCAGGGCGCGATGTTCGGGGCGCGAGACTTTGGTGGCGCCAAAGGCCAGCGTACAGGGCCAGACACATCCAGCACCGATCCCCTGCAAAGCGCGCGAGACGATCAGGAAATCCAGACTCGGCGACACAAAACACATGACAGAGGAGAACAAAAAGATCGACAGGCCGATCAGCATCATCTTGCGATGCCCATACATGTCACCAAGCCGCCCCCCGGCAACCATGGTCATGGCAAAAAACAGGGCATAGATGTTCAGGACCCATTGGGTGCTGGTGATATCGGCGTCGAAACTGTTTTCGATGGCCGGAACCAGGATCAGCGCACCGGTAAAGTCTATGCCGATCCCAAACCCCGTTACCATCAACGCAATGACTTTGACGATACTGCTGCGGTCCATGAGCTTGCCCAGGTTGCTGCGGGTCACTCAAGGATGCACGGAATTGTTTTGAAAAGATAGGGACTTGCCCCGGCGTGGATTACTCGCCCGGGCTCTGCACCCGTCGGAATACCCGTTTCAACATGTCCAGTTCCGCGCGCAACAGCTCGACTTCGGCGCGTAGATCATCCGCCGCCGGAACGCCCGCGATGATCGTGAAATCCCCGAGCTTTTCAGATGTGGCGGCGTCCACGATGATAAAGCAATGCACACCGTCGGACAGGGCGGCCAGGGGCACGGGGACGGTCAACGCCCATCCGTCATCTGCAGGCGTTACACGCACGTCCTCCAAAGGTTCTCCCTGGTAAAGTACCTCAATCTGCGCGTCGGTTTGCAGATGCCCTTGCCAAAGACCGTTTTCGAACCGAATAGGCCTTAGTGTCGGATGCGTCATGGCGGGACCTCTCACAAATCGGCGCGGTGGTGGCGGCAGAAGGTCAGATCGCGCAGCGAAATTCGATTCATCTGCGGGTTTTCAAAGATCAAGTCCAGCCAGATTTTCTCGATCCGCGACTCGTTCAAAGGCAGATGCGCCAGATCGAAATCAACCGAAGCGGAATGTGCAGATAGATCCAACTTGCGCAAAACCTGTTCTGCATTAGGCCCGTGTTGGATGTTGAGGCGGGCGAAAACTTCAAGCGAATGCTCGGCCTCGATCAAGGTATCGACCCGCATCAGATGTTGTTTGGTCAAGCCCTGAACAGCATCGTGCGGCAATCCCACAGAAAGGGATAGGAAGGATCCCGAAAACCCGAAAACTTCGACCATCAGTCCAAACGCTGCCAAATCCTTGTCGCGGGTATTTCGGGTTTGCCGCATCGCAATTTCGGCCAATGAACAGTCGTGGAACAAAGTCACCTGCTGGTCTATTTGTGACTTGCGCCGGGCCGAGGCCATCCCCGGACGCGCCAACGGTCCTCGCCACAAGTCCGGGCGCCAACACCAATCGGTGCCGAGAGGTTTGGGAAACTGGGTTGATCCGATTCTAGGTCGGGACAGACGACCGTCGGCCTCATGGATCAACATCTGTAAATGTGTACGCAGCTTGCGTGCATCGTCACGCTGCTGACGCAGCTGCGGTTCGGGCGTGACAGACGCCCCGCGCAGGGCCTGGCGCCAGCGTTCGACGGCGCGGCGTTGAATATAGCGATCCAGAAGTCTGCCCATGGTCCCATCATTCAGAGTGTGACCCTGTTTAGTCAAAGACAACGCAGGGTTTAAAGGAGAATAAACGATACTGGGGGACAAATCTCGCGAATTTGTGACTGTTGGGGCGGATGGGCAAACCCGTTGAAACCTGTTAGCCCGGCCATTCTTGCAATCAAACGGGTCAGTGCGTACCGTCTGATACCTGATTGCAGCGGATCATCCGAAAAACGCACCCAAAAGATTTGAGGCAAGGCCGGGGTATGGAACCCACTCTGTTCGCTTTCATATGGAAACACTCGAAGAAACAACAGCTTGTTCTGCTGTTTCTGACGGTATTGTCGTTTCCGTTTCTCTATGCCTCGCTTGAATTGCCCAAGCAGATCATCAACGGAGCCATTGGCGCACCCAGTGATACGGTGACGATCCTTGGCTATACTGTGACGCAGGTGCAGTACCTGTTGATCCTGTGTTTCGCATTTCTGGCCACGGTGATCGCCAGCGGGTTGATGAAAATGCGCATCAACACGATGAAAGGTGTACTGGCTGAACGTATGTTGCGGCGATTGCGGTTCACTCTGATCCACCGCACCATGCGGTTTCCGAAATCCTATTTCGCCACCACCAGCCAGGGCGAGTTGGTGTCGATGATTACCTCTGAAGCCGAGCCTATGGGCGGGTTGATGGGCGACGCGATCGCGCAGCCGGTGTTCCAGTTCGGGCAGATGATGACCATCGTCACTTTTCTGTTCATGCAGAGCGTCTGGTTCGGCCTTGCCAGCGTCGCGTTGATCCCGCTGCAGGCCTGGCTGATCCCAAAGCTGCAGCGTCAAATCAACCTGTTGAATAAGGAACGCATTCAGGAGGTGCGCAACCTCAGTTCTGAGATTGGCGAAAGCGCGGCTGGTATCAGCGATTTACGCACCAATGGCGGCTGGCGATACCGGCAGGCGCAGTTCAGCCATCGTTTGGGGCTTTTGTTCGAGATCCGGTTCAAGATCTACAACAAAAAGTTCTTTATGAAGTTCCTCAACAATCTGATCACGCAGATGACGCCCTTCCTGTTCTATTCGGTCGGCGGCTATCTGGCGATCACGGGTGAGGTAACAGTCGGCGCACTGGTCGCGGCGCTTGGGGCCTACAAGGATCTCAGCGGTCCGTGGAAAGACTTGCTGACCTACTACAATCAGGTACAGGACATGTCCCTGCGGTGGGAGGTTGTGACCGAACGCTTTGCACCGTCAAACATGATCCCCGAAGAACTATTCGTGGGTGAGCCCGAGACTATTCCGCATCTGGCTGGCGATATAGAACTACGCAATGTCACCGTGCGCGATGATGACGGTAAGACCATTCTGGAAGATATCGACCTGACAATTCCCAAGGGCGCGCGGGTTGCGATTCAGTCGACCCACGCCGCGGAACGCAACGCGCTGGCTCAGCTGCTGACGCGTGAAGTTTTGCCGGTGCAGGGCGACGTGATCATGGCTGGTCACAATTTGAAAGACCTGCATCAGGTCGTAATTGCGGCTCGGATTGGCTATGCCTATTCGAGACCTTATCTGTTCGATGGCACGCTGGGCGACAATCTGTTGATGCCCCTACGGCCGCATCCTCAGCATGAGGCCGATGCCGTCAAAACGCCAAGCCGCTGGCAGATCGAAGCCGCCCGGTCGGGGAACCCAACGGACTCGCTGACGGATGAATGGATTGATCCCGAGTTGGCCGGGCTGGACAATGTCGATGAGATTCGCGCCTGGTGGTTCCAACTCGTCGAAGCCATGGGTACGGACGAGCTTATGCTGCGTCGCACTTTGCGCACGCAGTTCGATCCCAACCTGCATCCCGATCTGGCGCAGGACGTGGTCAACCTGCGGGGTACGATTGCTGAAAAGCTGCGGGAAAAAGGGCTGGATCGGCACGTCTATCGGTTCGACCCGGACCGTTTTAACCCGGCGGTGCCCTTGGGTGGCAACCTGCTATTCGCGACCCCGTCCCGTGACATCACACCCGAGTCGCTGGCCGATGATCAACGGTTCAAGAACATGCTTGGGCTGCATGATCTTGCCGATGATGCCATGTCTATGGCCAGCGCCGTAATGGAGACGTTGGATCAGGCTTTTGGGCGTGATGGCACCGATCACCCCCTATTCCTGCGTCTTGGGATGTCCAAGGACATGTATCACCGTCTACTCGACATCAAGGATCGACGTAAGTCGAAAGGAGAAGACGGGATCACCGAGGACGAGCGTGCCTTGTTGCTGACGCTGCCGTTCCTGCTGACCGCCGAGCAAATCGGCCCAGATTTCCCTGAGGAATACAAAGACAAGATTCTGTCCATCCGCAAAGATCAGTCCGAACGGCTACGTGGGGCGCTGGATGGTATGTTCGTGCCGCTGTCTCCTGACAGCTACATTCCGCGCCTGACCGTTATGGAAAACGCGATTTATGGCCGGGTGTCCCTGATGGCCGGTGCCCATGCCGACGAGATTGAGGATGTCGTGGCCCAGGCGGTAAATGAGGCGGGTCTGCGCCGTCGGGCCGCGTCCACTATGTACGATCTGCCGACCGGGCTGGGCGGAAACAACTTGCCAACTGTGTTCCAGGAGCGTGCGGCGTTCTCTCGCGCCGGGATCAAACGCCCCGACATCCTGATCCTTGACAAGGCGTTGGCCAGCCACGATTCCCAAAGCCGATTGCGCACACGCCTGCGGCTGCGAGAGTTGCTGCCCGACTCAATCATGATCTTCATGGAGGATCACTTTGCCCATCCCGAGGCCTATGACCTGTTCATCGAGATCAAAGATGGCCGGATTGACGGTGTCTCGCGGACGCAAACCCACTCCGAAGACGGTGCCTCAGCCGATTTGAGCCGTAAGCTGCAAATTATTTCTTCGACTGAGCTGTTCTCGGGCCTTGATGCGCGTAACCAACGCCTGTTGGCCTTTTCGGCACAGTGGTATGAGGCGGCTGAAGGGCAAATGATCTTCTGTCGCGGGCAATCACCTGATGCGGCTTACCTGTGTATCAAGGGACAAGCCAACCTAGACTGGACTGATGAAGGCAGCGGCACACGCACCATATCAATCATCGAACCGGGTCGATTGATCGGCGATCTGTCTATCATCACCGGAGAAACCCGCCAACTGGATTTGACTGCGGCCACGGACTGTACATTCCTTCGCATTGGGGCCGAAGAATTGCGCGCCGTAATCGAAAGTGATGCTTCGGTTGCGGTTCGGTTGTTGCAGACTGTTGCAGGTTACCTGACTACGTTGTCCAACAGGATCAACACCGTTCAGAATGCGTCAGAGGTTTTCCCTGACGTACCACATTCCATCGAGGGCAAGAGCTCTGGCAACAATGCCTGACCCAGACGCATATTCCGCCCACGAGCAACTTGTGGGCAACGCGCGCGCGCGACCCGAGTTGTGGCGCCTTGCGGTGGGGCTGGGCATTGTCCTTGTTCTATATGTCGCGCTGAATACCGTTTTGTTTGCAATTGTTGGGGGTTTGGTTCAGCCGGAGCAGGCGCAGGACCTTCTGCGCGGTACCTCTCCTTTGGCCACGCTGGTTTTGCTGCTGAGCTTCGGCTTCCTGACGTTGGGCGTCGCCATCGCGGTACGGCAGATGCAGCACCGGTCATTGTCTGCGATTCTTGGACCCCGCAGCCTGTTTGTGCGCCAGTTCTGGCGGGTTTTACGGGCTCTGGTGATTCTGGGTTTGGTAATGGTAACCCTTCCACCTTACGGGATGGGAGAGGAGCTGACGCAAAACCTGAGCCTGTCGACGTGGTTGCTCTTGCTGCCTGTTTCAGTGATTGCTGTCCTGATTCAAACGAGCGCCGAAGAAGTGCTGTTTCGTGGCTATATCCAGCAATCCCTAGCGGCCAGGTTCCAGTCTCCGGTGATCTGGATGGGGTTGCCTTCAGTTTTGTTCGCCGCGGGTCACTATGCGCCCGGCGTGACCGGTGAAAACGCGCTGCTGGTGGCGGTTTGGGCCTTTATCTTCGGTGTGCTGGCCGCGGATCTGACTGCTAGGTCTGGAACACTAGGGCCTGCTATCGCATTGCACTTTTTGAATAATGCTGTCGCGTTACTCTTTATCTCGCTTCCGGAAACGTTTAGTGGACTAGCCCTGTTTCTGATGCCAGACAGCATGACTGAAACCGGCGCGATGCGGCAATGGCTGTTTGTGGATTTCGCCGTAATGACTGTCGGCTGGCTAGCTGCGCGTCTTGCGCTCAGGCGTTGATTGCATTTCCTTCCGTAGCGTCTTATTTGACGTCAAAGCCGCATAACAAGGTTCCGACATGAACTGGATCACAAACTACGTCCGCCCCCGGATCAATTCGATCTTCTCGCGCCGGGAAGTGCCTGAAAACCTATGGCACAAGTGCGATGAATGCGGCACGATGCTGTTTCACCGCGAACTGGCGGAAAACCAGAATGTCTGCACGCAATGTGATCATCACATGGCGATCACCCCACGTGAACGTTTCTCGCACCTTTTTGATGGCGGCATTTTCACCGAGGTCGAAGTTCCGGCACCAACCGCCGATCCGCTGCAATTCCGAGACCAGAAGAAATACCCGGACCGCATGAAAGCTGCTCAGAAAAAGACCGGCGAGGCCGAGGCGATGCTGGTCGCTCAGGGCGAAATCGGGCGCACGCCGATCGTGGCTGCGGCGCAGGATTTTTCGTTCATGGGCGGGTCGATGGGCATGTATGTCGGCAATGCCATCATCGCCGCCGCGCAAGAGGCGGTAAAGCTGAAGCGCCCGCTGATCCTGTTCTCGGCCGCAGGGGGCGCCCGGATGCAAGAAGGCATCCTTAGCCTGATGCAAATGCCGCGCACAACCGTAGCTGTCGAAATGCTGAAAGAGGCGAACCTGCCCTATATCGTCGTGCTGACACATCCCACCACCGGTGGTGTTACCGCGTCTTATGCGATGCTGGGTGACGTTCATATCTCAGAGCCCAACGCGCTGATCTGCTTTGCAGGACCCCGCGTGATCGAACAAACCATTCGTGAAAAACTGCCCGAAGGGTTCCAGCGCGCCGAATACCTGTTGGATCACGGCATGTTGGACCGCGTTACCAAACGGACCGAAATGCGAGATGAGCTGATCACCATCACGCGGATGCTTATGAACCAGCCGCCGGCGGTCAAAGGCGATCTGCCCGCGCCTCAGCCCGAAGAGGCCAAGGCCGAAACCTCGGCCGAGGAAACGGTCGAAAAATGACCAACCCAACGTCTGACCTCATCCTTGATCGGATGATGGCGCTGCACCCCAAGATCATTGACCTGACCTTGGATCGTGTCTGGCGTTTGCTGGCCGCGTTGGACAACCCGCAAATCAAACTGCCACCGGTGATCCACATTGCCGGAACCAATGGGAAGGGCTCGACCCAGGCGATGATCCGCGCCGGGTTGGAGGGGGTAGGGCTGTCTGCCCACGCCTATACCTCGCCCCATCTTGCACGGTTTCACGAACGTATCCGGCTGGCCGGAGAGCTGATCTCGGAACCTGCGCTGACTGCGGTTCTGGATGAATGCTATGCGGCCAACAATGGCGAGAATATCACCTATTTTGAGATCACAACCTGCGCGGCCTTGCTGGCATTTGCGCGGGCACAGGCAGATTACACGCTGCTTGAGGTTGGCTTAGGTGGCCGTTTGGACGCCACGAATGTTATACACGAACCGGCCGTGACGGTGATCACACCTGTTTCAATCGACCATGAACAGTTTCTCGGGGACACGCTGGGCAAGATTGCTGCCGAAAAGGCGGGGATTATCAAACCCGGTGTGCCCTGTATCGTCGGCCCGCAACAGGATGAGGCGCTCGAGGTCATCGAATACACCGCCGCGCGTCTGGGTGCGCCACTGTTGATCCACGGTCAGCATTGGCATGTGCACGAGGAAAACGGACGCCTGATCTATCAGGACGAAACGGGTTTGCGCGACCTGCCGTTGCCAAACCTGCTGGGCGCGCATCAGCTGCAGAACGCAGGCGCCGCGCTGGCCGTTCTGCGGCACCTTGATATGGGCGACGACGCCTATGAGGCCGCCGTAACCCGCGCCGAATGGCCCGCCCGTATGCAGCGCCTGAAAACAGGCCCATTGGTCGAGGCCGCACCGCAAGCCGAACTTTGGCTGGATGGTGGTCACAATGCTGCCGCAGGAATAGCACTGGCCGATGTTTTGGCCAGATTACCGGACCGTCCGACGCATATGATCTGCGGTATGCTCAACACCAAGGATGTAACCGGATATCTCGCGCCGCTTGCGACACAGGCCCAAAGCCTGACCGCCGTTTCTATCCCCGGCGAAGCCGCGACGCTGAGCGCTGAAGATACCGGCGCAGCCGCCGCTAAAGTCAACCTGCCCGCCACAACTGCTGACAGTGTTGCCGACGCTCTGCGGGCAATTGTTGAGGAAAACCCGCAAGCGCGCGTTCTGATCTGCGGCTCGCTGTATCTGGCCGGCAGCATCTTGCGCGAAAACGGCTAAAATCTCCGCCCGCAGGGGCTTCATCTGACCCAAAATATCCGGGGGGAGGTGTGAAAAGCGCGACGGAGGCAGAGCCCCCTATTTCCCCCAATCCTGCGCCTGCATTTCCCGCAGGCGTGAAGCGGTGCGTTCAAACTCGAACGTTCCTTCGCCTTCGACATAAAGCATCTCGGGTTCAGCAGCGGCGGAACAGATCAACCGAACTTTGGCTTCATACAGGGCATCGATCAGCGTGACGAACCGTTTGGCCTCGTTGAAGTTGTTGCGCGACAGGCGCGGAATGTCCTCCAGCACCAGAACCTTCAATTCCTCTGCAATCGCCAGGTAATCTGCTGGGCCCAACATGCGACCGCACAGATCGTAGAATGTGGCCCGCGCTACGCCGTTTCGAAATGCTGGCAGCTCGACCGACCGGCCTTTGACCTGCAAGATCAGCGGTTCTGCAGCACCGCCAGACAGATCGGTCCAGACGTCCCGAATGCTCTGCCGCGCTTCGGGTCCGATTGGGGTGAAGTAAACCGGTGCGCCCTCCAATCGGTTCTGGCGGTAATCGGTGGGCGACACCAACTCCCACACCTGAAGCTGCTCCTTGATGCGGGCGATGAAGGGCAAAAATAACTGCCTGTTCAGCCCGTCTTTGTACAAATCATCGGGGTGCCTGTTCGACGTGGTCACAACTACGACGCCGCCCTCATAAAGCATATCAAACAGACGCCCGACGATCATCGCATCGGTGATGTCGATGATCTGCATTTCGTCAAAGGCCAATAGTTTGACCGACTTCACAACCTCCTGCGCAACAGGGGCCAGCGCATCTTCGACCCCGTCCTGACGGGCCTTGTGCATACCGGCATGAATTTCCTGCATAAAGGCATGGAAATGCACGCGCCGCGCGGGAATGTCCTCTAGAGCGTCGACAAACATATCCATCAGCATGGATTTGCCGCGCCCCACGCCTCCCCACAAGTACAACCCTTTTGGCGGAGGTGGAGCCTTGCGGAACAACCCGCGTTTGGCTGGGGCAGACAAAGCCGCGCGGATACGTTCGAAATGGGGTAGAACGGCCTCTTGCGCATCGTCCCGGGTCAGGCTGCCCTCGGCAATGCGGGCGTCGTAAATCGAAATCAGATCCGTCATGAGATCGAGCCATAGCGTCCGGGTTGCGCCTTGAAAAGCAGCCATTTCCCATGACACATCAAATTTCCTTATCAGTGACCGCAAATCTGCTGATTTGACCGGTCGGGCGAATCCGCTAACGTCGGCCGAACCAGTACCCCCAGAGGTCTCCATGCCGCACTCTGCTCGCCTACTGAACCCAATTCTGATCGTTGGATGTATCATCATCACGGTCAGCTTTGCTGTGCGCGCCTCGTTCGGGGTGTTCCAGATTCCGATCGCCAGCGAGTTTGGCTGGTTGCGCACTGATTTCTCATTGGCCATCGCGATCCAGAACCTGGCCTGGGGGATTGGGCAGCCGATATTTGCTGCAATGGCCGAGAAAATAGGCGACAGGAAAGCTATTATCCTAGGCGCGCTGACCTACGCGACAGGTATGGTGCTGTCGGCTTGGTCCATTACGCCGTTCGGCCATCAGATGTATGCGTGGCTGGTTGGATTTGGCATTGCGGGCACCGGATTTGGCGTCGTGCTGGCAGTGGTCGGGCGTGCGTCGTCTGATAAGAACCGCTCTATGTCTCTGGCCATCGTCACGGCGGCAGGCAGTTTCGGCCAGGTGATTGGCGCCCCGACCGCGGAATGGCTGCTCAGCTTCCTGCCGTGGCAACAGGTATTCCTTGTCTTTGCGGCCGCGATCCTGGGCCTTGTGCTGACGTTGCCCTTCATGCGCGCGCCTCAGCCGGTCACCAAAGCCGAGCTCGAAGAAAGCATGAGCGAGATTCTAGGCCGCGCCTTTCGCGACCCCTCTTATGCGATGATCTTTCTGGGGTTTTTCAGCTGCGGCTACCAACTTGCATTCATCACCGCTCATTTCCCCGCCTTCGTGACCGAAATGTGCGGCCCGATCCAACCCGGCGGCGTGCTGCATTCGCTGGGTATCACCACCACCTCGGCTTTGGGTGCCGTGGCGATTTCGCTGGTGGGGCTCGCCAATATTGGCGGTACATTGCTGGCCGGCTGGGCCGGCAATCACTTTCCCAAAAAATATCTGCTGGCGGCGATCTATACCGCCCGCACATTGGCGGCTGCGATGTTTATCCTTATGCCGATCACACCAATGTCGGTCATCGTATTTTCGATCGTCATGGGCTCACTTTGGCTCGCCACCGTGCCGCTGACCTCGGGTCTGGTCGCGCATTTGTATGGGCTGCGTTACATGGGCACTCTGTACGGCTTTATCTTCCTCAGCCACCAGATTGGAGGTTTCCTGGGCGTTTGGCTGGGCGGCCGGATGTACGACGTCTATGGTGATTACACAATGGTCTGGTGGATCGGCGTAGCTGTTGGCGCCTTCAGCGCCATTGTCCACCTGCCGATCCGTGAAAACCGCAGCGCGACGCCAGTTCCTGCCTGATCTACTTGGCCTCATCCGGGGTCAGCAGACCTTCGGCCACTAACCGATCCGCCCAGCCTTTCGGGCCGGTGAAGTGATGCGTCTGCCAGCGCCGCGCACGCGCCGTTTCGATGTTGTCGATCCGGTCATCGGCAAACAACAAACTGCTGGGTGGAAGGCCGCAATCCGCCTCGACCATCTCATAAATCGGGGCGTGCGGTTTGACCGTTTTCATTCGTCCGGACACGTATTGCCGGTCAAATTCATTCAGGAACGGATAGATCGTGGTGGCATAGTCGAAATTCTGCACACCGAAGTTGGTCAAGGCAAAAACTGGCACGCCTTTGGCCCGCAATGCCCGTTGCAGCCGAACGGAATGAGGGATTTCCGGCGTCGCCAATTCGATCCACTCATCATGCCACATGCGAATTTCGTCGCGCCATTCGGGGTATTTCTCGGCCCAGTCATAGATCGTATCGGTGAAGTGATGGCCCTGATCGACCAGATCGTTCATCCCGTGCAGATCAACCTCGTCGAACATGGCGCGGCGGCGCTCTTCTCCGAGAACCTTGTCGTAATAGCGTTCTGGCTGCCATTCGATCAGAACATTTCCAATGTCGAAAATTACGGCTTCAATCGGCATTTTACGCCCCTATGGAATGAATCTTTATGTCCGCCCGACTGAACCAATCCTCGCCCGGTTTTACAAGGCACAACCGCAGCGCGCAGTGCTGCCCGGCCCAACGGGAGAAGACGCATCTTCGATGTGTCGCCGACCGGCGGGAACGCTACTTGCGCCGCGCCGCGCGCAATTCACGTTCCAATGCATCCAGAAACCGTGAACGGTCCGCCTTGCCAAAGGGTTTGCCTCCGCCACCAACCCCCAGAGGGTTGGCCGCCCGCAGGTCCGCCATCAAGTCGCGCATCGCCAGTTGCTGGCCGATATTGGCCGCCGTAAACGCCTCACCATTGGGGCGCAACACCCGAGCACCGGCCTCAACGCATTTGGCCGCCAGAGGGATATCCGACGTCACCACCACATCCCCTGACCCACAGCGTTCGGCGATCCACTTGTCGGCTTCATCAGCGCCCTCGGACACGATGACAACCTGTACAAGAGGGTTCGCCGATGGCCGCAGCCCACCATTCGAAACCAGAGCCATCGGTACCTTGTGGCGTGTAGCCACCCGCTCGGCCTCGGCTTTTACAGGGCAGGCATCGCCATCGACATACAGCGTGGTCACGCCTTCTTGGCCTGTTTCTTGGCGGGCTCCGCGGGTTTCTTGCGCACCTTGAACTCTTCCGGGATCGGCATTCGGTTGAACGCGTCCAGACCGGCGATCTTGTAGGCTTCGGCCAACGTCGGATAGTTGAACGTGTTCTGTACGAAGTAATCCACCGTGCCTTTCAGGTTCAGCACCGCCTGCGCGATGTGTATCAGCTCAGTCGCGCCTTCACCGACGATCTGCACGCCCAGCACCCGACGGGTTTTCAGCGAGAACAGCATTTTCAGCATGCCGTGTTCCAACCCCATGATATGCCCGCGCGAGGTCTCACGGAACCGCGCCACGCCGACTTCATAAGGGATGCCGCGTTCCTGCAATTCTTCCTCGGACATACCACAAGTGGAGATCTCGGGTACCGAATAGATGCCGTATGGGTACCATGGGCTTTCCGGCAGGGTGGGGGTGTCCAGCGCATGACAGGCCGCCACGCGTCCCTGTTGCAGCGAAGTTGAGGCCAGCGACGGGTGCCCGATCACATCACCGGTGGCGTAGATGTGCGGCACTGCGGTTTGGTAGGTCTTACGGTCTACCTTAAGGCGGTTGCGATGGTCCGTTTCCAGCCCGACAGAGTCTAGATTCAGCGCCGAAGTTGCTCCCATGCGCCCGGCAGCAAACAACAGCATTTCGGCGCGCACATGGCGCCCGTTGTCCAGCGTAACCTCGACGTGATCACCCGCGTCCTCGATTTTTTCCACGGCAGAGCCCAAACGCAGATCGACGCCGTTTTCGCGGATCTGATGGGTGAAATCGTGGATCAGCCGCTTGTCGATGAAATCCAAGAACGTCTCGCGTGGCTCGATCAGGGTTACACGCACATCCAGCGCTGAGAACATCGTTGCATATTCGACGCCGATCACGCCGGCACCGATCACGACAAGTGAGCGCGGAATTTCGGCCATTTCCAGAAAGTCATCACCGTCGACAACGGTTTTGCAGTTGAAGGGCACGTAATCCGGGCGGTAAGTCTTGGTCCCCGTGGCGATCAGGAACTTGGCCGCAGTCAGGCGCGTGGTTTCGCCGGCATCGGTGGCGACCTCTACCTCATGCGGGCCGACAAATTTGGCCAGCCCGTTCAGGGTTTCCACGTGGTTGCGGTTGAACTGATGCTCCAGCACGTCGACCTCATGGTCCAGCGTCATGTGCAAGCGTGCCTTGAGGTCCTCGGCGCGGATCTGATCTTTGACCCGGTAAGACCGACCATAAAAGCTGCGCTCGCGCCAGCCGGACAGGTTCAGCACTGTTTCCCGCAGGGTTTTCGAAGGGATGGTGCCGGTATGAACCGACACGCCACCGAACCGGTCTTTGCGGTCGATCACTAGAACGCGCCGTTTCAGTTTACCTGCCTGAATAGCGGCAGAACGCCCGGACGGGCCTGACCCGATAATGATCAGGTCATAGTCATAGTTGCTCATCCGTTAGTCTCCGTACAACGCTTCGGCGTGGAAGGTGATGTGGTCTTCCATGAAGGTCGAGACGAAGAAATACGAGTGGTCATAGCCCGGCTGCAAACGATAGGTCGCCTGCTGGCGCCGTTCAGCAATAGCGTTTGCCAGAGCCTCGGGGCGCAGCAGATCGATGAACTGATCATTGGCACCAGTGTCGATCAGGATCGGACCGTCGAAGCCGACCTCTTTCATCATCAGCGAGGCGTCGTGCTTGGCCCATCCGGCTTCATCATCGCCCAGATACGCGCTGAGCTGTTTGCGACCCCAATCCGCACCAGTCGGGTTAGAAATCGGCGCAAATGCCGAAACCGACCGGAACCGACCCGGCAGGTTCATTGCCAGTGTCAGCGCCCCGTGGCCGCCCATCGAATGACCGGTGATGGCCTGACGTTCCATGTCGATGGCGAAGTTTTCCGTCAGCAGGGCAGGCAGTTCCTCAGCCACGTAGTCCCACATGTTAAAATGCGGTGCCCATGGGGATTGCGTTGCGTTCACGTAGAATCCGGCCCCCTGACCCAGATCGTAGTCGTCGTGATCGGCCACACCTTCACCCCGGGGCGAGGTGTCGGGGAACACTACGGCGATGCCTTGTTCAGCCGCCCAGGCCTGCGCGCCAGCCTTGGTCATGGCGTTTTCATGGGTGCATGTCAGACCGGACAGATACCACAGAACAGGAACCGGGCCGTCTTTGGCTTCGGCGGGTAGAAACAGACCAAAGGTCATGTCGCATTGGCAGGCTGACGACGCATGGCGGTAGACGCCCTGCACGCCACCGAAACAGGCGTTTTCCGAAAGGGTTTCCATCTGGCAGAGTCCTTAATTTTAGGTCGCGTTATGGCTAACGATCCAAGAGCGCCGCGTAAAGACCATGCGACTTTGGCCCGCAACTTTTTGAACGACCCCGATCAGAGCGTCCCGACCCAGGCGATGACCACCGGCAAGGTTAGAATACTGGCCGCTGTTGACAGCAGGATCGCCGCTGATGCTCGGTGCGGGGCCACGCGGTAATGGGCCGCCAGCATGTAAACATTTCCTGCCACCGGCAGCGCCGCTGCGGCAATGGCAACTGTGGCGGAAAAGGCATCCACCGGCATTAACCATACCAGCACCACCGCTACACAAGCCGGATGAACGATCAACTTACAAAAACTCAGCCACGCCGCGACTTGAACGCGTTCGGCGGATTTGGACGCCAAAGAAGCTCCGATTGCGAACAAAGCCCCTGGTGTGGCCGCCCCGCCCAAAATGGTCAGAAAGTCATTCAGGGCGACCGGAACCGGGACCTGCAATGCCGACCACAGCAGCCCTGCTGAAATAGAGATGATCATGGGGTTCTTTAACAAGCCCACCCCGATCAAACGCAAGGTTGCCGGGGTCAATCGCCCGTCGCGGCCCGCGTTGATCAAAATCACGATCAGCGACGAAAACACCACCAGATCAACGGTCAGAACCAGCATGACCGGCCCGATCGCGGCCTCGGACAGCAACAATGCCAGCATTGGTAACCCCAGAAAACCGACATTGCCGATAGCCGCACATTGGGCCTCGACCGCCGCAGTGGGAATATCAAGTCCGCGTGTCCACGCCACGACGGTTGCCAATATGTAAACGGCAAGGGTGCCTAGCAGATAGCCCAGCATCAACCGTCCGTTGAAAATATCGGCAAAGGGTAGGGTTGCTGCAAAACGGAATAGCATCGCCGACAGGGCAAAATAGAACACGAATTTTGTCAGATAGGCTGTCGCATCCTCGGTGAAAAAACGGGTGCGTCCAGCCCAGTACCCCAGGCCGATGATCGCAAAAAACGGAAGCGTGCGCAGAAATATCTCGACCATGCCCAGAGTGTTAGCATCGTTTAGCCGCGCGGCAAGCCCAGAAAAACCGAGACGGGCTGACACGTAAATCTGACGCAGATATGAATAGATTTAACCTCTCGACACGGAACGGAATCACGAAAACCATTGTATCTGAACTGATCGGTTTATAGTTTGAGGGGAACACCAACCCGAGGAGAGCTCATGACCCAGACCGCCGCCATACTTCGCACGGGCCGCAAATTCGATCAGGTATTGCGTGGTGCCCGAGAAGTTTTCATGGCGGATGGGTTCGAAGGTGCAAGCGTTGATGACATCGCGCGCGCGGCGGGCGTGTCCAAGGCGACGCTTTACAGTTATTTTCCTGACAAGCGATTGTTGTTCATGGAAGTCGCCCAGACAGAATGCAAGCTTATGGCTGAAAAAGTCATTTCGATGATCGACGACTCCAAACCTGCGCGCGAAGTTCTGACGATCACGGCAACGCAGCTGACGGCTTTTCTAGTGTCCGATTTCGCGCAGCAGGTGTTTCGCATCTGCGTTGCCGAGCGGGACCGTTTCCCCGAATTGGGCATGGCGTTCTACAAGTCCGGACCGCAGAACGGTAAGCGCCATATGGTTGAATATCTGGAGAAGGCCGTTGAAAAAGGTGAGCTGGCCATCGAGGATTTGCAGATCGCTGCCGAGCAATTCTCGGAATTGTGCAAGGTCCGCGTTTGGACCAAGGCCGCGTTGGGCATTCAGACCGGCTTCAGGCAGTCCGAAATTGATGAGATCGCGCTGCAGGCGGTCGACATGTTCATGGCGCGCTACGGTGTCTGATGGACCAGACTACGCAACGATGTAAGGCATTTAAGTGAATTACCTGCGCCCAAAATTCAGGCGCAGGCGTTTGCACTCACTCGATAAAGGTCTTGGCCAACCGGTCGCTGATCGGTTGGGATAAATAGCTTATGACGGCGCGTTCGCCGGTATTGACGAACAAGTCCGCAGGCATGCCGGGCACCAGGTCCAGCGCAGCCACGTCGTGCGGTTGTTCGGCATCCAGTTTGACTCGCGCCTTGTAATAGGTTTCGCCGGTGCGTTCATCCTCAAGCGCGTCGGCAGAGATGTCGAATATATGCCCCAGGGCCTCGGGCACGTCGGCCTGCGCGAAGGCTGAAAGGCGGATGCGCGTGGATTGACCGATGCGCAATTTGTCAATGTCGCCGGTCTTGACCCGAGCCTCGATGATCAGCGCCTGATCGGCCGGGACGATATCCATGATTGGGGAACCTGGACGGATCACACCCCCATTGGTCGATACCTCCAAATTCACCACGCGCCCACTGGTCGGGGCCAGAACCTGCGTTCGTTTCAGGCGCGCCAGCGTACCCGCGAATTGAGGTCGGACCAGATCAAGCTGCGCCTCAACAACGGCCAGTTCACCGGCGATGACCTCATCGCGCAGCTTTTGCTGGCTGAGCAGGGATAGCTCCAACTCTTGCACCTGATCCTCGGCCTGTGTGATCTGAGTGCGTAACGAGGCATCGACACCACCAAGCCGTTCTAACTCGAACTGTCGAGCACTGACCCGAGTGACAGCGACCAGACCCTTGTCGAGCAAGGTATCCAGATTGGACAGCTCAACCTGCGTAATTTCAATCTGGTTCCGGGTCGCGCGGCGCTGTTCGTTCAGACCTACGATCTGGTTGCGCAGGCCCGCAATGCGCTGCGCGTTGATCTGCGCTTCGGTCTGGCGGGCGCGGGCTTCAGCGTCGAACAGCTGTTTCTGGGTGAGGTAGGGTGACACCCAATGCAGGCGATCCATACCTTGCCGGAACCCGGCCAATGCAGTGGCTTCATCAAACTGGGACTGCCCACTCATTTGCGCCAACAGACGCGCGCGGCGGACGGACAGTTCACCCAGCTGGCTACCCTGCACGCTGAGATCCACGTCGATCTCGGTGCTGTCGAGCTGCACCAGAGGTTGCCCGGCCTGAACGAATTGCCCGTCTGTGACCAGAATGGAGCGGATTATGCCGCCGTCCAGATGCTCGACCGTCTTGCGTTGGCCTTCGACGACGAAGGAAGCGGGCGCAACCACGGCCCCGTCCAGTTTGGACGCGAAGGCCCAATAGGCGCTGCCCCCGACAAAAACCGCTAGGGTGAGCAAGCCGAAAAGGACGTATCGCTTGATACCAGAGGACCTATCCGAAATCTCCTTCAGTTGTGTGTCGTGAAATCCCACGGCAGTGCGAGGGGTTGAGTATTTAACCAGGTCCGTCATTGGGCCGCTCCTGTGATCTTTGGTTCATCTGACTGGCGCGGGGCCGGTTGTGTTGGCTTGTCCAGAACGTTACGGCGATTGACTTTCAGAACGTCCTGTTTGTCACCGAACTGGGTCTGAGTACCATTGCGCAGCACCATCACTTTGTTGGCGGCCTGCAGCGTGGCGGGGCGGTGAGTCATGACAATGGAGATCCCGCCGCGTTCCCGCACGGCCAACAGCGCATCGCGCAGGGCCTGTTCACCTTCGGCATCCAGATCCGAGTTCGGCTCGTCCAGAACCAGAACGAATGGATCGCCATAGAGCGCGCGGGCTAGTGCCAACCTCTGACGCTGACCGCCAGACAGGAAAAAGCCACGACCGATGCGGGTTTCGTAGCCGTCGGGCAAACCGCTGACCAATTCGTGTACACCTGCTTCGCGCGCGGCGCGCAGAACCTCGGCGTCGTCGATAGCAGTCGAGAAACGGCCGATATTTTCGCGGATCGTACCATCGAACAGCTCGACATCCTGCGGCAGGTATCCGATCTGTTTGCCTAGGTCTTCGGGGTTCCATTTCGACATCGGACTACCGTCCAGCAGAACCTCACCACGTTGCGGATGCCAGATACCCGCCAGCTTCTTGCCCAGCGTGGTCTTGCCCGAGCCGCTCTGGCCGATCACAGCCAGAACGTCCCCAGCTTTGAGGTTGAAATCAATCGCCCGGATGGTGGCATTGATCGCCAGTGGAGGGCCCGCCTGCGCGATGCGGACATCCATGGATTTGAAAGCGCGCGGCAGATTCAGATTTGGCGGGGCTTCGGCAAAGTCTTCAGTCAACTGTTTGATTTTGCTGTACGACCCGCGAGCAGCCAGAAACGTGCGCCACTGCCCGATCAACTGATCAATCGGTGCAAGCGCACGGGCCAGAACGATCGTGGCCGCGATCATGACGCCTGCCGTGGACTCGCCGATCACCGCCAGCGCCGCACCCATCCCCAGAACCGCTGATTGCAGACCCATGCGTATTGTTTTGGACAAAACGGAAAAACTGGCGACCCGATCAGCGGCGCGGGTTTTGTGTTGGTGGGCGTCGGTCTGAAGAGCAGTCCAGCGGCGCACCAGATCGGATTTCATACCCAGCGCGTGGACCAGCTCGGCATTCCTGTCACTGATCTTGAACAGCGCGTCCGACCGTCCTCGTGCCTGCGCGGCTTGCTGCATCGGAGCGCGTGCCCGGGCGTTGTTGATCAGCGCCATCAAGGTCAGGGTCAGCGCTCCGGCTAGGCCCAGCAGGCCCAAAAACGGGTGCAGCACGTAAAGTACCATCAGATAGATTGGAATCCATGGTGCGTCGAAAAAGGCGGTCAGGGTGGTGCCGGAAATGAACTCGCGAAACCCGTTCACGTCCTCGACCAGATTTTCGCCTGCCTCAGCTTCTCCCTGGACCCGACGGCGCATGGCGGCACCCAGGACGGGTGCACCGACGCTGAGTTCAAAGCGGGCGGCCAGACGGCCCAAAATGCGCATCCGCATCAGGTCCAAGCAGGCGATGACGATGAAAACTCCGGCTAATAAAACGGACAAGGCGATCAGAGTATCTGTGTTCTGACTGGTCAGAACACGGTCATAGACCTGCAGCATGTATAGTGGCCCCGCCAGCATCAAAAGGTTCAGGAACAGGCTGAAGATCGCGACCGCAACAAAGCCTTTGCGCAGCGATCCCCAAGCGGTTTTGACGGGATTAGAATTCTGGAACATCGGTTTGCCCTTTCCGGTTTGGCAAACGGGGCGGCACAAGACCGCCCCGCTGTGGATCGCTTAGGCGACGAAGTCGTCTTCGGTCAGGTCGGCGCTGTTGATGCCAGCCAGACGGACCGAACCTTCGTTACCAAAGGTGATCAGGGTGTCATTGCCATCCTGCGCAACATTCACCTGACCGCCGAAATCGGGGCCGAGTTCGCCGAACTGCAGCTGATCACTTCCGATCTCAAAGTCCTGGATCACGTCATTGCCGAAGTTCTCACCGAACGAGAACGTGTCCCGTCCCAGCCCGCCGATCAGGATGTCGTCGCCACCTTCGCCCGAGATCAGGTCATCGCCCGCTCCGCCATTCAGCTCGTTGGACAAATCGCTGCCAACGATCCCGTCGCCATCATCCGAGCCGATGATGTTTTCGATGGACAGCAATACGTCGGTCTCGAACTGATTTTCGACGACGTCCTGACCGATGACACCGGTGCCTCCGGTTGCATTCACATCCAGCGTGGCCCCTGCATCGACCAGAGTGTCCTGCACCACCGGGCCGTTTACACCTGCCGGGGCATTGTGCAGATGGATCGCCGAAACAGTACCCGGGATCGGGGTGTTCAGGTCTGCCTCGTTGATGCCCACAACGCTCAGTTCACTGGAATAGGTGACTTCGCCGGTTGCAAGGTTTCGTGTGATGACCACGGTTGCCTCACCAGTCGCATCGCTGTCCGAGGTCGGACCAGGCTCCTGCGATGCATCCAGGCTGCCGCTCAGCGATACTGTTCGGATGCCGTTTTCGGTCACGTCGCTGTCGACCAGCAATTGCCCGCGGATTTCCCCGGCCGGGAAGTCCGTAGTGTGGATGTTGTAGTACAGGTTGCCCAGAGCCGCTTCTGCAACAAACCACGCGGGATCAGGGATATCTGATCCGAACTGATCCGGCGCAACGATAGCCGCGTCGGTGACCGAGATGTTAAATCCGGTATCGCGCGTGGCAGTGCCATTACCGTTGGCGTCCAGACGAACCTCTACCGCGACGTCCAGATCCGAGAAGTCAGCCGTGTCGATGCCGTCTCCGCCGTCGATGAAGTCATTGCCCAGACCGCCGGTCAGAACGTTGTCGGCATCGCCTGCGATCAGTAAGTCATCTCCTGCGCCGCCAAAAATGCCGCCATTGGTGGTACCCAGATCAACGAAGATGTCGTCACCATCGCTCAGCAGAACGTTGCCGTTGATTGCACCTTCATCGTCATTGACGATGGTAACGGCACCTGCGTCCGAAGCGTCGATTGCATTGACCGTGCCGCGGATTTCGCCTTCGTTCAGGATCGCACCAACAAGGTTCAGGCCACCATCAACACGCAGGCCTGCTGCCGCATCCGAGTCCTCAGACCCCGCAATCAGACCTTCGTTGACGACAACTCCGGCAAAGGATGCATCATCTTGGCTGGTGAACAGGCGCAAACCGTCACCCACTTGGTTGCCTTCTACGGCGTCTCCACGGCCTTGCAGCGTGCCTTCATTCACGACAGCGGCCGAGACCACATCCCCCGACACATCGCCGGTTTGCAGCGAGGCTGCAGAGCCGTTATTGCCCTCGCCCGCGTCAACCAGACCGGTGTTGGTAAAGGTATAGTTGTCGGCGGTGCCATCTGCGTACACGGTGCCATTGCGCTGGTTGCCGGTGCCCAGAATGTCACCTTCGTTGACAACTTCCAGCCCTTCGCCGTCGATATTCAGCGCACGGCTGTCTGAGGTGACGGTGCCGCGGTTGACGAACGAGCCGCCCGAATGATCGCCCGTGCCAAAGTAGACACCGTTCTGACCACCCGCAAAGACGCCGGTTTCTTCATTGACCAACTGGCCTTGAAAGTTGACGTTGTTCACTGCACGGAACGCACCAACTGTTCCATTTGCGCCCTCGGACGACACCGAACCGGTATTGGCAATAGTTCCGGTGAACAGGGCAGGGCCAAAGCCGCCGCCTTCTAGCCTGGCTCCTTCCAGACGGATACCGTCCCCAGCCGTGTCCAGACCGGCGCCTGCGTTGCCGCGACCGGCAATCGAGCCTGCGTTGGTCACTTCGATCTCGCCATTGCCTTCGGCGGACAGGGAAAGTGAAACGCCAGCGCCCTGGTTGCCCTCGCCCGCATCGATCGAGCCCGTTGCCAGGTTGTTGATTGAGAAATCAGACGCGGTGTCGTCGGCGTAGATTGTACCGTTACGCTGATCGCCAGTACCCAGAATGTCACCGCCATTGACCAGATCAACACCCGATCCATCGATATTCACCGCGCGGCTACCCGATTGGATGATGCCAAAGTTCAGCACGTCCAGATCATGTTCGCCTTCACCGATGTACAAACCATTGCGCGGACCTTCGATCACACCGGTCGAGGTGTTCAGAATCTCACCTTCGGCATTTGCGCCATTGGCAATGCGAATACCGGCGGCAGTGCCTTGATTGCTTTCGGTCGAGATCAGACCGCTGTTGATGATCTCGGTTTCAAGAATGGCACCTTCAGCACCGTCATCAATACGGATGCCGTCGCCGGCCTGACCTGTATTTGCTGCCGCCTGACCACGACCCTGAATGGTTGCGCCAAAGCCGTTAAAAACGTCAGTTTCCACACGATCTCCGGCCTCATCACCGACTTGCAGCGAGATGCCAGCGCCCTGATTGCCGTCACCGGCATCAATTGTGGCGCCCGAGAAGTTCGAGATTGAAACATCCTCTGCCGTGCTGTTGGTGTAGATGGTGCCGTTACGCTGGTCGCCGGTGCCAATGATGTCGCCAAAGTTGCGCACATCAATGCCCTGCCCCTGAATATCAACTGCGCGACTGTCGGAGCTAATCACACCGCCGCTGAAGTTATCCAAGCTACCCGAACTGTCAGGCCCGGCAAACTGTACCCCGTTAAATTCTCCGGCAATCTCACCAAAGTTGCGGACCGAGGCGCTGCCGGTAACATGCACACCGGTGGCCAATACTTCGGGGCCATTGTTTGCCTCGATCCGGCCCGAGGCAAAGTTGAAGATATCGACATCTTCGCCCTGCGCCTGCACAGCGGCCACAGCATTGTTGGTGACAATCTCGCCAAAGTTCAGCAGGCGCGAGAAATCATTGGCCAGCACAAAGGCCGGGGTATCGTCGACAACCGTGCTTTGGAAAAAGTTGTTCAAAAGGGTTTGGCCATCGCGGCTGGTCTCTTGCGCCAAAGTGGACGAGGTCAAAAGACGTGCGCGTAAGCTTTCCATAAATTGGGACAGCATGGAGGACTCCATCATGGGTTTGCGTTATGCGGCCTGCCCGTTGGTCTGGGCATTCCACGTAGCAAAGGGGTAGTCACCACCGCCGGGCAGCTAAAATTCATCCTGCGAATTGGGGGTATAACCAACGCAAATAGTCACAGGTGGCGTGATATTCGGAGTTTCTGTCGCATTTAATTTCAACGGGTTACGGATTTTTGCACTACCAAGCGAACCTATTCAATGGCGCCGATTGACGGTTTTGTCAGTGATTGTGAAGCTGATTTCCTGCAACCAAGCGTCGGTTGGCGTATGTAATGAGCATCCCCAACGGGGTTGGGAAACGCATCACGGACTCACGACCATGAACTTCAGAGACCTGGAATATGTGCTCGCCATCGCCAGACACGGGCAGTTCAGTCAGGCAGCCTTGGCCTGCAATGTCTCGCAGCCTGCGTTGTCCAATCAGGTGAAAAAGCTGGAACAGGAACTGGGCACTGATTTGTTCCTGCGCCTCAATAACGAAGTGCGTCCCACTGCCTGTGGCGACCGCGTGATTGGTATCGCCGAGCGCATCCTGAAAGACGCCCAGAAAATCCGCGACACCGCGACCCAGTTTCGCGACCCCGAGGCCGTGCCTTACAACATCGGCATGACACCAACTCTTGCCCCTTATTTGACGCAGTATTTTTCGGAACTCTTCAGCGCGCTTTTTCCCAATATGCGCGTCACCATGGTTGAGGACCTACCGCACAATACGCTGCAGATGGTCGAAGATCACACGCTGGACGTCGCTCTGGTAGCTAAGGTCAATAACAGTGAAGCATTGGATTTCACATCTATCTGGTCCGAGCCCTTGTTTCTTGCGGTCCGCGAAGGCCACCCCCTGTGCATGTTACCGTCTATCGCACCAGAGGACCTGCCGGTACATGACTTTATCCGTCTTCCCCACAGTTTCGGATATGAGCTTGAAGATCGATTGCCGGACCCTGATCCATCGAACCGGGCCAGCAAGCGGTTCGACCTGAGCGCGCTGCGGTTTGAGACGATTTGCCGTCATATCTGTCATTCGGACGATTGCACTATCGTTTCGGCATTGGCGGCGGAGCAGTTCAAGCGGGATAAGTGGCCATTATGTTTTGTTCCGTTTGAAGGTCCGGGGAATCTACGCAATTTGGGTGCGGCAACGCGCCCCGGCTGCCCGAGGCGGCCTCTTCTGGATCGCATTGGGGCTTATATTCAGGAAAGCCCACCGATCGGCGTCGTCCCGACATTTCATCAGTAAGTTCTGAATAACCAAGTATGAATTGACCGTTTCTGCAGGTCCGATTTGAAGGCACCGGGTGGATCCGTCGTGGATATTAGCACTTGCCGAAACACTCAAAAACTCTCACCGTGAGACTGTATTCAAGGCATTGTCAGAACAGCCCGGCGTAGCTCCGGCAAGTGTGTTGACAATGGATTTTGTATTTTGGATACATTGGGCAGAGATAGCGCTATGACACGAGTCGTCTAGGAATGCTCTGACCACAAAGAGCAACGTGCATATCTGAATAAATTCATTTCTGGGAGACCCACATGAAACTGAAACTGATGGCCGCAACAGCTGCGATGGCCTTGTCGGCCGCCGCAGCACAGGCAAACACTCTGGTGTATTGCTCTGAAGGATCGCCCGAAGGGTTCGATCCGGCCCTGTTCACTGCCGGGACCACATTTGATGCGTCTTCGCACCCGATCTACAACCGTCTGCTCGAGTTTGAAACCGGCACGACCAATGTCATTCCCGGTCTGGCCGAAAGCGTCGAAGCCAGCGATGACGGCCTGGAGTACACGTTCAAACTGCGTCAGGGCGTCAAGTTCCATTCCAATGACGAATTTACCCCGACCCGCGACTTTAACGCCGATGACGTGATCTTTTCGTTCATGCGTCAAAAGGACGAAGGGCACCCTTTCAATCAGGTCTCCGGCGGCACCTGGGAATACTTCCAAGGTATGGGCATGCCGGATCTGGTCGAGTCCATCGAAAAGGTCGATGACTATACGGTCAAGTTCACTCTGACCAAGCCCGAAGCGCCGTTTGTGGCCAACATGGCGATGGACTTCGCTTCGATCCTGTCGGCCGAATACGCTGAAGCGATGATGGAAGCAGGCACACCTGAAAAGCTGAACACCGCACCCATTGGCACTGGTCCGTTCTCGTTCGTGGCCTATCAGAAAGACGCCGTGATCCGCTATGCCCAGAATGCCGACTACTGGAAAGACCCGGCGGATGTGGAAAACCTGATCTTCGCGATCACTCCGGATGCGTCGGTGCGCTATCAGAAGCTTAAGGCCGGCGAATGCCACATCATGCCATATCCGAACCCAGCTGATATTCAGGCGATGAAGGATGACGGCGACATCAACATGATGGAGCAGGAAGGCCTGAACGTTGGTTATCTGGCCTACAACACCACCATGGAACCGTTCGACAATCCGAACGTCCGCAAGGCGCTGAACATGGCGATCGACAAGAACGCCATCATCGACGTGGTGTTCCAGGGTTCGGGCCAGGTCGCCAAGAACCCGATCCCACCGACCATGTGGGGCTATAACGATGCCATCACTGACGACGCTTATGATCCCGAAGCAGCCAAGGCGATGCTAGAGGCCGAGGGTGTTTCCGATCTGTCGATGAAGATCTGGGCGATGCCGGTTCAGCGTCCGTACAACCCGAATGCGCGCCGTATGGCCGAACTGATCCAAGCGGATTTCGCTAAGGTTGGTGTCAATGTTGAGATCGTCTCCTATGAATGGGGAGAGTATCTGTCGCGCTCGAAAGAACTGAACCGGGATGGTGCGGTTCTGCTGGGTTGGACAGGTGACAATGGCGATCCGGACAACTTCCTGGCCGTGCTGCTGGGCTGTGACGGTCGCGAAGCATCCAACCGCGCACAATGGTGCCACGAGCCGTTCGAAGATCTGATCCTGCAGGCCAAGCAGAGCACAGATCAGGCCGAGCGTACCAAGCTGTATGAAGACGCTCAGGTGATCTTCAAAGAGCAGGCACCGTGGGCCACCATTGCACACTCGGTTGTTTACATGCCGATGAGCAACAAGGTGCAGGGCTACAAGGTACACCCGCTGGGCGGCCACATCTTCTATGGTGTGAGCGTCGAATAAATCACCACTCACTGACCGGAGCTGCCGAAAGGTGGCTCCGGTTTTCTTTTTCTGGAGGTCGGCCTGAATGCCGGATTTGTCCGAGTACCGTCAACTGGCAAAGGACATGTCAGTCGATGCCGTGGCACTGGTGCCCGGCCCGAATTTCACCCGCGCTTTGAGAAAACCCTTCATGAGCCACGAACGGCCTTTTGTGGTCGTGATCCCGGCCGAGGGCGCTCCGGCAGCGATTGTACCAAATCTGGAATTGGGGTCATGGGCTCTGATTGGGTTCGATGGCGCTGTCTTCGACTGGCGCGATCAGACAGGCTATGATGATGCCTTTGCCGCGCTGGCCGCACACATGCCGTTGTCGACGCTTGCGGTGGAAGGACAGGTGATGCGGGTCTTTGTGTCCAAGGCGCTGACTCGCGCGATGCCGGACTTACACATTGTGGATGGCGAACGTGAAATTTCCGGCCTGCGTATCATCAAGACAGATGAAGACATCGCGGCGCTGCAGGCGGCGATAGATATTTCGGAACGAGCGCTGCAACGTGTCATTGAAGATGTGCGTGTGGGTCAGACCGAGGTTCAGATTGAACAGGCCCTTATTCAAGCGTTGTTTGCCGAAGGAGCGGCTTCGCTGGCGTTTTCACCTATAGTTGCGGCGGGGGATAATTCGGCCCAGCCACATGGCAAGGCGCGCGCTGATTACCGGATCAAACCCGGCGATGCACTGTTGTTTGATTTTGGTGCCCGCAAACACGGGTTTGCCGCCGATATCACCAGGACCTTTTTTGTCAAAGAGGTCTCGGATGAGGGCAGGGCGGTTTACGATACAGTTCTGCGCGCCAATCTCACCGGTTTCAAGGCCTGCCGCCCGGGCGTGACTGCGCACGATATCGACGATGCGGTGATCAGTGTGCTTGAAGCGTCGCCTTATGCCGACCGTATCCGCACCAAGACCGGGCACGGGCTGGGACGGGACGTGCACGAGGCACCGTATATCATGCGTGGAAATGACCAGATCGTCCGCGCAGGCATGGTCTGGACCAACGAACCGGGCCTTTATGATCTGGACAATTTCGGCGTGCGGATAGAAGATGACGTGCTTGTTACCAAGGATGGCTGTCGGTCGCTGACCCGCTTTCCCAAAGATCTCACAATCATAGGTCGCTGATGTTTGGCTACTTTCTTACCCGTCTGGGGATGTTCATCCCGACCTTTCTGGGCGTGACGCTGATTTCCTTCATGTTCATCCGGGTCCTGCCGGGCGATCCCATCATCGTTATGGCCGGCGAACGCGGAATGACCGAGGAACGCTATCAGGAGATGGTTGAGAAGCTGGGCTTCGATAAACCAGTACTGCAGCAATACTGGGACTATCTTGTTGGAGTGCTGCACGGTGATCTGGGCGAAAGCTTTGTTACCAAGAAACCGGTGTGGGATGAGTTCTTTTCACTATTCCCGGCCACGCTGGAACTGTCTCTGTGCGCTATGATCTTTGCCGTGGCGCTGGGGCTGCCTGCAGGGGTGATTGCTGCGGTGAATCGGGGGAAGTTCTTTGATCGGGCGTTGATGTCCTCGGCGCTGGTCGGATATTCCATGCCGATTTTCTGGTGGGCGCTGCTGCTGATCATCGTGTTTTCCGGCAATCTGGGCTGGACGCCTGTCTCGGGCCGGATCGATCTGCTGTATTACTTCCCCAGTGTCACCGGTTTCATGCTGATAGACAGTCTATTGTCAGGGCAGCCGGGGGCGTTCGGGTCGGCTGTACGACACCTGATCCTGCCAACAATCGTTCTGGGCACCATCCCGCTGGCGGTGATCGCACGTCAGACCCGTTCGGCCATGCTTGAAGTTTTGGGTGAGGATTACATCCGCACCGCGCGCGCCAAGGGTCTGTCTCCGTCGCGGATCAACGGGCTGCACGCCCTGCGCAATGCGTTGATCCCGGTCATTACCGTGATCGGTCTGTCGGTTGGCACTCTGCTGGCCGGGGCGATCCTGACCGAGACGATCTTTAGTTGGCCGGGCATCGGCAAGTGGATGGTCGACAGCATCTTCCGCCGTGACTACCCGGTGGTGCAGGGCGGTCTGTTGATGATTGCTGTGATCGTCATGCTGGTGAACCTGCTGGTCGATGTCCTCTACGGCATCATCAATCCCAAAATCCGGAGGCGGTGATGGCTGAACTATCCGCAACCCCACCCAAAACCGAAGACCGCCCCAGCGCGATGCGCGAATTCTGGTACTATTTCAGTGAAAACCGCGGTGCGGTCATGGGCCTATGGGTCTTTGCCGCTTTCGTTTTCTGCGCGGCATTCGCGCCCCTGCTGGCGCCGTACGATCCGACAGAACAGTTCCGAAACCACATCTTGCAGCCTCCCGCGTGGCAAGAGGGCGGCAGCTGGGCTTTTCCGCTGGGCACCGATCCGTTGGGCCGAGATATGCTGTCGCGCCTTATCATGGGATCACGCTATTCCTTTTTTGTCGGTATCGTCGTGGTCTGTGTGGCCGTCACCGGGGGTGTGATCATCGGACTGTTGTCAGGTTTTGCACCGAAATGGATCGATACGCTGATCATGCGGGTGATGGATATCATCCTGTCATTCCCGTCATTGTTGCTGGCACTGGTTCTGGTGGCCATTCTCGGGCCCTCGCTGACCAACGCAATGATCGCCATCGCCATCGTTTTTCAACCGCACTATGTGCGTCTGACCCGAGCCTCAGTTTTGTCGGAACGGCAAAAGGACTATGTCACTTCGGCCCGCGTCGCAGGCGCAAGCAAAGCGCGGCTGATGTTCAAGACCGTGCTGCCCAATTGTCTAGCGCCGATCATCGTGCAGGCGGCATTATCTTTCTCAACCGCTATTCTGGACGCGGCCGCCCTTGGCTTTCTGGGCATGGGCGCGCAGCCGCCCACGCCGGAATGGGGCACCATGCTGGCCGAAGCGCGCGAGTTCATTCTGCGCGCCTGGTGGGTGGTGACATTCCCCGGTCTGGCCATCCTTGTCACGGTGCTGGCCATCAACCTGATGGGCGACGGTCTGCGCGACGCGCTGGACCCGAAACTAAAGCGGAGCTGACGACATGAGCCTGTTGGACATCCGAAACCTCACTGTCGAATTCGCCACCGCTTCGGGCAAGTTTCGCGCCGTGGATGGCGTCGACCTGTCCGTCGACAGGGGTGAGCTTATGGCCATCGTCGGCGAAAGCGGCTCGGGCAAATCTGTGTCGATGTTGGCGTTGATGGGCCTGCTGCCCTGGACCGCGACGATCACCGCCGATCAATTGAGTTTTGAGGGTATCGACCTCACCAAAATCTCAGCCCGTGACCGGCGCAAGATCATTGGCAAAGACATCGCGATGATCTTTCAGGAGCCGATGTCGTCGCTCAATCCCTGCTTCACGGTGGGTTTCCAGATCAAGGAAGCCCTGCGCATCCATCTGGGCCTGAACCGTAAAGAACGCCACCAGCGTGCCATCGAACTGTTTGATCAGGTAGGCATCCCGGCCCCCGAAAGCCGCCTGAACACATTCCCGCACCAGATGTCGGGCGGGATGAATCAGCGCGTTATGATCGCCATGGCCATCGCCTGCACTCCCAAACTGCTGATCGCGGATGAACCGACAACGGCGCTGGACGTGACCATTCAGGCGCAGATTCTGGACCTGCTGGTTCGACTGCGTGACGAACAGGGGATGGGGCTAGTGCTGATCACGCACGATATGGGCGTGGTCGCTGAGACAGCCGAACGGGTACAGGTGCAATATGCCGGCCAAAAGGTCGAGGAACAGCCGGTCAAAGATCTGTTCCGCACCCCGCGCCACCCCTACACGGCGGCTTTGCTGAGTGCATTGCCAGAACGCGCGACCTCGAAACTGCTGCCGACCATTCCTGGTGTGGTGCCCGGCCAGTTTGACCGGCCCAAAGGCTGCCTGTTCAGCCCCAGATGCCAATATGCGGACGACCTCTGCCGATCTCTACCGCCAACCCCGCACAGTGCGGAGTTTGGCAAGGCTCGTTGCCATTATGTTGAAAAGATAACCGCCGGAGAACTGGCATGACCACCCCCATCGTTCAGGCTAGCGCATTGGCCAGATTCTATACCGTCAAAGGCGGGTTGCTGTCGAAGCCGGCAACGGTCAAAGCCCTATCGGGGGTGGATTTCGACCTGCAAGCCGGCAAGACACTTGCCATTGTCGGTGAGTCCGGCTGCGGGAAGTCTACTCTGGCGCGGGTGGTAACGATGATCGAGGAACCGACCTCGGGCAGCCTGACCATTGATGGCGTAGACATCACACCATCAAAATGGGCGCAAATGCGCGAAACCGTGCAGATCGTGTTTCAGGACCCTTATGGTTCGCTCAATCCGCGCCAGCGGATCGGGCAGATCCTGCAGGAACCGCTGATCATCAACCGCCCCGAAATGTCCGCCGCTGATCGTGAGGCCCGCGCGCGTGAAATGATCGATCTTGTTGGTTTGAGGCCCGAACATTACGACCGCTATCCGCACATGTTCTCGGGCGGCCAACGTCAGCGCATCGCCATTGCCCGCGCGCTAATGCTGAACCCTAAGGTGCTGGTGTTGGACGAGCCGGTCTCGGCGTTGGATGTGTCGATTCAATCGCAGATTCTGAACCTTTTGGTCGAGTTGCAAGAGCGTTTGAATCTTGCCTATCTGTTCATCTCGCACGACTTGTCGGTGGTGAAGCATTTTGCCGATGATGTGATCGTCATGTATCTGGGCCGTGCAGTTGAAAAAGCCCCGAAGGAGATGCTGTTTGCTGCCCCCCGGCATCCCTATTCTAAGGCACTACTGTCGACGACCCCACGTGCTGATCCCGAAGCGCGTAAAGAGCGGATCAAGCTCGAAGGCGAATTGCCATCACCGATGAATATCCCCAAGGGCTGTGCCTTTGCTCAGCGGTGTTGGCTGGCTACCGAAGAATGCCGCGCCGCACCGCCCGAATTGAGCGGTGACACGCATCAGGTGGCATGTCTGCACCCGCTGGAATGACCGCACCTATTCGCCTTTGCGCGTGGTGGTAATCATGGTCAGCAATTGTTCCTTGGTGCGTTGAATGTGCCGGGTCAGCAGGTCACATGCGTCTTCAACCTGACCGGCCCGGGCCAGAGATAGCAGCTCGCGGTGGTCTTTCTTGGCCGGTTCGCGCTGTTCCATAACGCTTAGATGCATGCGGACGTAACGGTCGGACTGCACGTTGACTCGCTGCAGGATTTCGTTGCTCAACCCACGACTGGCGGCCGCATAGAGCGCCATGTGATATTCATTGTTCAGACTGCCCCACCGGCCAACATCATAGGCGTCATAGGACTTTTCCATCTCATCCAGAATCCGCTCGCATTCAGCGAAGTCGGCTGTGGTCATCTGCTTAATGGCACGTTTGAACAGGTCAACCTCCAGCAAGACACGCAGGTCGAAAATTTCACCGATCTCGGACAGAGAATGCGACGTGACCGCCGCGCCTCGGTTGTTGGTTAATTGTACGAGGCCCTCGGCGTCCAGCCGCTTCAACGCCTCGCGGATCGGCATGCGCGAGACGTCGTAGTCCTCAGCCAAGGCCTCTTGCCGAATGGTTTCGCCTTCGGCCATTTCACCACTCAGAATCCGCTCACGCAGATCGTTTGTGATGACGTCGGGCAAGCTTTGTCGGGGGATCGCGCGCGTTCTGGGCATACGGTTCGTCTCGGGTGTTGGAAACTTGTATCCAAAATACAAAATGACTGACTGATTTCCAAGCCCCTTGCGAAAAGGATAACAATTAGGTGTCGCACAGACTCCCGGCAATTATATGTGCGAAATTCACTGGCAACAGAAAGGTTTTCCTGACAGCACTGGAGTATGAACAAAATCATGAACCCGTTCGACATCCGCACCGAAGGCATGCGCATCGGGGGGCAGATCGTTTTCACCGAGGCCACGGTGCCTGTGCGCTATCCCTATACCGACGAGGTTATTGGCACGGTGCCCGCGGGCACTGCCGAACATGCGCGCAATGCTTTCGAGATCGCCGCGAACTATACCCCAAAGCTGACCCGGTACGAGCGCAGCCAAATTCTGCAGCGTGCTGGCGAGTTGATCGGTGAAAAACGCGATTATCTGGCGAAATGGCTAACGCTGGAACTGGGCATCTGCCACCAGCACGCGATTTACGAAACCAAGCGGGCGCAGGATGTCTTTCAATTCGCCGCTGCTGAGGCGCTGAAGGATGATGGTGAGCTATTCTCGTGCGATCTGACCCATAACGGCAAAGAACGGAAGATTTTCACCAAACGTGAGCCAGTCAGAGCCATCAGCGCGATCACGCCCTTCAACCATCCGCTGAACATGGTTAGCCACAAGATTGCTCCGTCAATTGCCACCAACAATTGCATGGTCTGCAAACCAACCGAATTGACCCCTCTGACGGCGCTGACGCTGGCTGATATCCTGTACGAGGCAGGGTTGCCGCCCGAGATGTTCCAGGTGGTCACCGGCTGGCCGAAGGATATTGGCGATGAGATGGTCACCAATGAACACATCGATATCATCACCTTCACCGGCGGGGTGTCTGTCGGCAAGATGATTGCTGAAAAAGCAGGTTTCAAACGTCAGGCGCTTGAGCTGGGTGGCAACGATCCTCTTATCGTTCTGAACGACCTAGGCGACGCCGATCTGGACAAGGCAGCCGCCATTGCCGTGGCAGGAGCCACGGGCAATTCCGGTCAGCGTTGTACCGCGATCAAACGTATTCTCGTGCAGGACAGCGTTGCAGAGAAATTCGTGCCGCTAGTTCTTGAAAAGGCCAGGTCCATTCGCTTTGGCGATCCGCAGGACCCGGAAACGCAACTGGGCTGCGTGATCCATGCCGAGGCCGCGGAACTGTTCGAAAAACGTGTTTACATGGCTCAGGATGAAGGCGCGGAAATACTTTATCACCCCGGTCGTCAGGGCGCGCTTTTGCCGCCGATAGTTGTCGACAAGGTTCCACATACCAGCAAGTTGGTGATGGAGGAAACTTTCGGCCCCATCATTCCCATTGTCCGCGTGCCGGATGATGACGCCAGAGTGATGGAAATCTCGAACGGGACCGCGTTTGGCCTGTCCTCGGGCGTGTGTACCAACGATCTGAATCGCGCGATTGCCTATATCAATGGCTTGAATGTCGGCACCTGCAACATCTGGGAACAACCCGGTTACCGGATCGAAATGTCGCCTTTTGGTGGCATCAAGGACAGCGGCAACGGGATCAAGGAAGGGGTCATCGAGGCGATGAAGTTCTTCACCAACGTCAAGACCTATTCCTTGCCCTGGCCGGAGTAGTGCCCAGAAATGGGCTCAGCCCTGCACCACGTCCTGACGCTGCACCCCAAGCCCTTCGATACCCAGTTCGATTTTGTCACCGGGTTTCAGATAGACCTGTGGGTTCTGTCCCATACCAACACCCGGCGGTGTCCCAGTTGAAATCACATCCCCCGGCTGCAGCGACATGAACTGCGACAGATGTGAGATGACCGTTGCCACGCTGAAATGCATCGTGTTGGTTGAGCCATCCTGATAGCGGTGCCCATTGACCTCAAGATACATGGGCAGTTTCTGCGGATCGGCGATCTCATCCCGGGTCACCAGCCAAGGTCCGATCGGGCCGAACGTGTCGGATGACTTACCTTTGACCCATTGACCCGAGCGGTGGAGCTGAAAATCACGCTCGGACACATCATTGATCACACAATACCCGGCCACATGGTCCAAAGCCTCGGCTTCGGAAACGTATTTGGTGTGCTTGCCAATAACGACGCCCAGCTCGACCTCCCAATCGGTTTTGACCGAACCGCGCGGGATTTCGACCGTGTCGTTCGGACCCATGATCGCGGAGGTTGCCTTGAAAAAGACCACCGGCTCGGCGGGCAGGTCCAAACCGCTTTCAGCTGCATGATCGGCATAGTTCAGGCCGATACAGACGAATTTGCCAACATTCCCCACGCAAGCTCCGATACGGTGATCACCTTCAACAACAGGTAACGATTCAAGACCGAGCGCGCGCAGCCGTGCCAGACTCTCGTCGCCTAGCACCGGGCCCGAGATATCATCGGCGACCTCCGACAGATCACGAATTTTACCGCCTTCATCCAATATGCCGGGCTTTTCAGCGCCAGAAGGTCCATAGCGTAACAGCTTCATATTCTGATCCTTTTCAATTCAGATGGTCCAGTCACCGTCGCTGGCAAAAGGCTGTCCCATGGTATATTTGCTCGCATCACTGGCTAGATAAAGTGCAAGCACAGCCATTTCCTCGGCGGTTCCGATCTGGCCCATTGGTTGGCGCGTAATGAAGTCGGTCATGGCTTGATCATTGTCATTCGTGGCGCGCAGCCGATTATGCAGGTTGGGGCGGTCGATCGTGCGGGGGCAGATCGCGTTGCACCGGATGCTTGGAACTTATTCCAGATCGACCGAGGCCCGTCCTATCCTCAGATTCACAGCAGTAATCAATGCAGTTTACCGGACAATCGCTTCGACGACAGGAAGTTGATCATATTGGCCCTCACAGTTTTTCTGGTAGCAGGTCAGTGGGGATATTCTGATAGTAAACCGGGCGCAGAAAGCGCCGGGTCGACAGGTTGCCAACGGAAGATGCTCCGAAATTGCTCGAGGCTGGGTCGGGCCACCATGCTGTCACAGACCTGGACACCAGTGGTAAAGCTATTGGCCAGTAACCGGCCCACCTGTTTCTGGCGGGCCGCATTCCGCGCGGTCACTGCCATCGGTACATATCCGCAGATCGGCTGTTTTCTCATTTCATATTTAATGCATATGTGTGTTAGTCTCTGGGATGTATATTTTTCCGACTTTAGTTAAAGGTAGTTGATCCATTGCCAGACAAGCCCCACAGCGTATTCAAGCTGCGTCCACTTGAAAAGGCAGATCTGGAGGTCATCACACCCTGGTTTCAGGATATCGAGGACCTCGGAAGGTTTGACCGCACATCGCGGATTCCGTTTAACCTTGCCCAGACTGAAGACATCTGGCGCGAGGCTTTCAGTGCCAGAGGCAATAACGGGAATTGCTGGTTCGTCGTCGAGTCCGATAGCGGGAAGGTCTTGGGAATTGTCGGGCTCGAAGCGATTTCCCTGGTGAACCGGGATGCGGTTATCGCCATGTTTGTCGAAAAATCGGTGCGGAGGCTGGGACTTGCAATCAGGGCAACGGCGCTGGTTGCAGATTTTGCATTCCGTCAGCTTGGTCTGAATCGGCTTACATCGTATTACCGCCAGGATAATCATATCAGTCGCGATCTGGTGGAAAGGCTTGGATGTCAGGTCGAAGGGAGCATGCGACAAGCCTGGTACGCAGACGGGACATTTCATGACATGATCGTGGTCGGCCTTCTAAGACAGGACTGGATGAGCCAACGTTTGATCCTAGCAAAAGAGACTAGCCCAGAAACAGTTGTGACCTTTGGGACAAACGGGTGTCCAAGCTGGTCTTGGCCACCACAGGTTGATAAGTGTGACTAACGGGGTGTGCTATTGCTCTCCGAGCGCAAAAGCCCATTTTGCTATAAGGTGATAATTGGGTTGGAGCGCAGCCCCTTAGACGAGTTATAAATGTGAGCACCACGAGTCCAAACCCTTCCATAACGCAGAAGCTGGGCGCAGTTTTGTTCGCCGACGTCGTCGGGTATTCTCGTCTGATGAGCGAGAATGAGTTGGATACATACAACGCTTTGAAATCGTTAATTTATCAACTCGAAGAAACCTGCGCGCGCTTTCAGGGCAGGGTGGTCGAGGTGCGCGGTGACGGTATTCTGGCCCTGTTCGAAACGGCCACCAGCGCGGTGGAATTCGGTGTCGAACTGCACCGCATCGCCAGTCAGCACAATCAGGATCGCGCCGAAAATCAACGAATCAATTTTCGGGCCGGTGTTCATCTCGGCGAAATCCTAATCGACGATCGCGGCATACATGGCGACAACGTAAATATAGCAGCGCGACTTCAGGAAATTGCAGAACCCGAAAGGGTTTACGTCAGCTCCGCCGTTTATGATCAGGTGTGCAATCGGCTGCGCTACGGGTATGAGTTTCTTGGGCCCAAGCACCTGAAGAATATCCTTTCGCCTATCTCGACCTATTGTGTTCGCAGCGAGGTTGCGGGCGCCACCATGGCTGGAACGATGCGGCCTGACATGCCTGGTAACCTTCTGGAGCGCCCCGATACGCCCTCGGTGGCCATTCTGCCATTTAGTAGCCAAGGTGGGGATGAATCCGACAGTTGGATTGCCGAAGGGCTGACCGACGACATCATCATGAATCTGTCCAAGTTCCGCAATTTGTTCGTGATCGCGCGGAACTCGTCCTTTTTCTTTAAGACCCAGGGCATGCCCCCTAAAGAGGCTGCGCAAAAACTGAACGTCCGATATATCGCGCGAGGCAGTGTGCGCCGTTCGGCCAGCCGTATTCGGATCACGGCGGAACTGATCGATGCCACAACCGAGCGCACCATTTGGGGCGAGCGATTTGATCGCAAGATCGACGATATCTTCGACATTCTGGACGAGGTCACCGAATGCATCGTGGCGGCAACCGCAGTGATGATCGAGTCACATGAGAAGCAACGGATGGTCCAGTCGATTCCGTCCGACCTTGAGGCCTATGGCGCTGTGCTGCAAGGCCAGCATCACATCTTTAAATACACCAGAAATGACAACCGGAAGGCGCAAAACTTCTATCAGAACGCACTTGAAAGAGATGGGCGCTATGCGCGTGCCGCCGCCGCCCTATCACGAACAATGAATATCGACTGGCGTTATTCCTGGTCCGAGGATCCATCAAGTGCCCTGGATCAGGCACTGACCTTCGCGCAACGCGCCATCGAACTGGACCCGACTGATGCGCGCGGATTTGGTGAGTTGGGATATGTGCACTTGTACCGCAAAGAACATGACGCCGCGCTGCAGTCTTACAAACGGGCTTTGGCGTTGAACCCTAATGATGCAGACATGCATTCAGACTTTGCCGACGCGCTGGCGCATTACGGTGACAATGAAACGGCAATCACCCATCTCCAACAGGCAATGCGCCTGAACCCATATTTCCCGGACCAATATCTGTGGCATCTGGGGGGCGCGTATTACAACCTACGCCGGTATGACGATGTCATCGAAGTCGTCAACAAGATGAACAACCCAACCGAGGGTCAACGGATGCTGGCCGCAAGCTATGCCCAGCTTGGCCAAATCGATTTGGCCCGCCAGATCGCGGACAAACATCGTGTGGCGCACCCAAACTTTTCATTGGCACGTTGGGAAACTGTTCAACCGGACAAGCTGGAAGAAGACACCCAGCATTTTGTTGAAGGTCTGAAAAAAGCCGGGTTCTGATCGGCAGAAAAAGGGCGCGTTCATTGCGCGCCCTTGTTTGCTGGATAGAGGTTCGGACTCAATCGCCACCGCGGGCTTTTGCGCCGCTGACTTTTGCTCCGCTAACCTTGGCGCCGCTGACTTTGGCACCCGAGACTTTCGCCCCGCTTACCTTGGCGCCTGAAACTTTCGCGCCACTGATCGCCGGGCTGTCAAAGCCGAAATAGATATCCAACAGTACCTGTTCGAACTGACCCGTCATCACATCCATTCGGATGGTGAAATCGGCCTTGTCATAGTTCCAGACCTTTACGCCGTTCGAAACCTGATAATCTGCTGCGGCGACACCGCTTAACGATGGGTCCAAGGGCGCACGAGCATCAGCGCCGCTGCTGCCGCTTTCAGCCGCCGCATCATCGCCCTCACCATGCACCAGAAAAATCGTCGGTTCAGGTAGCTCATAATACGTACCTTCATAAGCAAAGCCGTAAATACGTGCCAAACGGGCATCGCCGCCAAACTGGTCACCGATGAAGTTGTTAACGCCCTGCCCACGCTGGCGTTTTTCTTTGAACAGCTGTTCGGGCGCCTCTTTCTTTTGGACCCAAAATGTGCGTTTGAACTCCTTGCCGCGCTTTACAAAAACACTGGCATCTAGTTCGACTGTCTTTCTGTCCTCTAGATTGAACGTGTCATCCGCTTGTTTTACGGCCTTATAAATTCCAGAGACATTGTTTTCAGTGTCACCCTTTTGGATCAGAATCCGGTCACCGTCACGCAGCTTGACCCCATCAACTCGGGTAATGCCTGTCGGCAGACTGTCAGTTGCACCAATCTCGTCTGCCAGTCGTACTTTAACTTGCTTGATTTCAAGGTCTCTGACCTCGCGGCCGAATAACAACACTTCTGAAAAACTGAGCAAGGATTCTGACATCTCATATTCTCCCAACTATGGGATCGATGGAGTCAGAGCCCTCATCTCCCCCCTTAAAAGAACTCGAACAAATAATTCGAGCAAATACGTTCCAAAAATCATCCCAAGATTGCATGCCATAAAACATTGTAAAAATAAAGGATTTTAGGCATTAATCCGGCACCTGCGTGCGAACTGAGTGTGAATGACTGTCTTCATCGGGGTCTGGCACACGTGGGCCGGCCGTTGTCAGTCCGATGTCACGCATGCGGAAATTACCCTCGATGATACGACGGAATGCGCCGCCCGTGATCTCTTGGTCGACGGTCAGCAGAGCTTTCTCAACCCCGAAATAGCTCAGCATATCTGCGTCCAGCCTTTCCCATGCGTCGGCCAAGTAGGTGCCCAGATAGTCGCGCGCCTCAAGCAAAGCAATGCGGAATCCCTCGGGGTTCTGGGTGTATCGCTTGTCAAAAATGCCCTGCATTACCTGGCTGTACTCGGGTGTGCCTTCCAATTGATCGGACAGTTCCTCTTCTTCGGGGGTGATCAAGCCGTGCAGCAGCAATCGCTCGTGATAGATATCGACGAAAACGTCAAACATTGCCCCGGTCAGAGGTTCGGAAAGGGCGTGTTCGCTGGACCAACCAGCGGCGAATTCCGACAATGACCGATCATTTGCAGCAATTCGGATCTGCGCGTTTTCCGACAGTTCCGCAAAACGGCTGAGGCGGTTGAAAGTATAGAGATTGCCCCGCGTATTTTCGAGCAGATCGTCTACCACCGAACCGAAATGTAGTGACGCCAGCAAGGCCACCAGATCGGCGGCGGATTCATGAAACCCGTAATACTCGCCCGAAGAATCCCCATCAGATGGCATCCCGATCACGCTATAGATGATAGCGTGCCCGATCTCATGCGCGACCACATCGAAGTTCAGACTGTAGGGACGGTATTCATCCCCGTGCTCATGCGTGCCGCCGGTTTCCAGAAACCCCCAGCCGATATGCGCGTTGTCGAGGCTCGGAAGCAGCGACAATTCCAATCGATCAAAATCCCGAGCGAAGTGCCACGGGATCGGACGGTCGAAATACCCTTGCCAGACATCCATGGTGAAATGGGCCGAACCGTACAGGTGCGCGGCTTCGAAAGCCGGATCCGATGGGTCAATATGGATGAAATTGCCGAGCTCATCCGGCATGGCGGGGGGATGAATATACCCATCCCAGGGCGGCAGATACATGCCCGGCCCATTCGGCCCCGGCACGATCGCGCCATAGGGGGTGGTTTTCCCCACTGGGTTCACCGTGTACATGCGCGGCCCTGACGGTCCGGGACCAATACTGCCCTGAGGAGCGGATATCTCGATCAATTCCAGCGGGGCGTCTGGTTCCAGAAAGGGCGACTGCGGATACAGCAAAAATCGGGTGCCGGGTTCTTCGTCTTCGGTCTGTTCGGGGTAGTTCACAAAACGTCCTCCCGTGTCGTGCCCGGTCAATTCCGGCGGCCTGCTATTCGGCGGCTCCGGCGTCGGCACTTTTTTGGCAATACAAAAACTCGGCTTCTATCAGATCATAAAACGCATCGCGCCCGGTCAGACCAAGCGCCATTGCGTAAGAGTCAAGATCATCAGGCACCTCTTGGTCAAGGCGAGATTCAAAATACCACATCAGTACACGTAGACGATTCACCCCGGATGAGCCTTCCGGGATGGCCTGCTTTGCCTTGCTGACGGCCCGATCCCGGAACTCGGTATATTGGTCGGTTCGGCGTAGTTCTGACACCAATTGTGCATCTAGCTTACCAGTACGCGACACTATGGCAGCGTCAATCCGTACCGCGTCGGCCAACATTGCTTCATAACTTTCCGGATCCAAGCCATTCGCCTCGATCCACTCCATCAGGTCCGCCCGCCGTGAAAGGCCCGCTGCCGCCCTGTGATTGTCCATCTGCCGTATCAGATCAGCGCGCGCGGGAGTGTGATGCTGTCTGGTAGCATCCTCGCGCGACAACAGAGCCAGTGCGGCGCGATCTTTCAATTGCGCGTACAGGGCAGGGGTCAGTCGCAACTCGTCGACAACCGCTCGGTCGGCAGTTGGGCCCTCAGCATCCACGCGCGCGCGCAATGATTTCCACATCAAGGTGGGTTCGGTGCGCGTCGCCTCGGGCACGGGATGAGGCGCCTCGGCCAGATGCTCTGACATGCGGATCAACATGGCAAGGGCATCATCTGCCTTGGCGTCGATACGACCCGTTAGCAGCCAACTAGAGAATTCAGAGATTCCGGGCATTTCCCGTGCTGCAGAGACGATATCTGACCAGATACGCTTGCTATAATGCATGGTTTTAGAACTGCGCAGCATCTCGGTAGCTGTGTCTGGTGGCAAGACACCTTCGGCCTGCGCTTGTTTCACGGTTGCGCGGATCGAAACCATCGGTTCGCTGAGTGGTTTGAACCCCAGTTCAGCGGGGCTGTGCAACACAGCGACCTCATCGTCATCCTGCAAGACATCGTTGTAATAGTCCTCGAAGATTTGCCCGACACCGATCATTCCGAAGTCAGCCAGTTCAGCCGCCCGCAAAGCCCCCATACTTGCACTGCCAAAGACCGGAATGCCCTGTTCCATCGCCCAGAGGATTTCCTTGTGCCAGACCGAAGGAACCCCTTCGAAAAACCCGTCAATAATCCCGATTGCGGTCGGTTTTTCGCGCGCAACACGATAGACATCACCTTGTCGGACGGGTGGCAAGATGGTCGCGTCCAGACGTTCGGTCACCGCCTTTGGCGTCAGAGTTGGGCCCACAAAAACAACTGCTGTCATGCCAACCCTTCCACTACGCGCTGTGCCCGTGGACCGGGAATATAATCCGGTTCGTCATGTGGCGCTTCCAGCCCGGGGATCACGGCGCGGATCACGGCGATATCAATTTCAGGACGCGACAGATCGAGTGTTACCACCTGACGGATGTCCACGGCTGCAAGTCGCTGCAGCAGCAGTTCCAAATCTTCTTCGAAGGAGCCGGTGACATGAGACGGACAATCGCCAAAGCTTTGAGCCGCGGCTGCACTGTCAATCAGATCACGCACATAGCTGCACCGATCTGTTTTGGCCTGATCGGTGAACTCCTCGGGGTCCAGGTCATCCCGCGCACCCGAGATATAGGTCAGCCGTGTTTGTGCCGCCTCGGTCAGGGCTCGCAGTAGGGCGATCGCCCGGTCCGGATGGCAGCCATCCCCGATGCCAATATGGCCGGGTTGCCCACCGTCTTCGCAAATCACACAACGGAAACTGGCAATACCGATATCCGACGTTGTGTTCCACAACCCGATCTCTAACCCGGCCGCGGTAATCATCCCGATGGCTTGTCGGCAGCGTGGATCCTCAACACTATCCGGATCAAGGCGGGGCGCTCCTGCGCGGTGGTGCCACAGCGTCGTGGCATCCCTTTCGATCAACTCGCAGATGGCGTGACAGCTGGCCTCAATCACGTTGTTGCCCGACGCCAACCCGTTGGTGGTGCGCGGAAAGGCAGCGTGACCACCGACTGGCGCACTTGTATAGTCAGTATCGACCATTTCAAGCGGGACCCAACATGCCTGACCGACAGCCAGATCATGTCCCTGCACCCACAGAATATTAGCATGCGGATCAAACCGCCCACCGGTCACACACGGCAAGCCCGCTACGTCGACCACCGCCGTTTCATTGGCAAGTTCGGCATACCTGGCCAAACGCTGTGGCAGTTGAACCCGTTCAGCATGCCACGATTCAATTGCCTCCATCACGCCCGAGGCCTCGGCCGCTCGCAGTGACAGCCCTTTGCCCAGAGACACCGCAACTGATCGGGAATTGGGTCGGGCGACCATCACTGTGGGCAAACCGATCCGGTCTAAACCCGTCAGGTTTGCAATCCGGGTGATGCCCATGTCTTTCAGAAATGGCTTAACAATTTGCAAGGTCTGCTCAGGGTCGCGCAGCCGATGCGTATCCAGCACATATTGCTTCTGCGATCCATCTGGCATGTTACGGGCCTTGCTGAAAAATTTGACCGCAACGTAAAAATAACTTCGCCGGGTCAGTCTGTTACGACGCAGGATGATGGATCGAACCCTATCGGTCAACCGCTGTGGTGCTCAGACCTAAAGAGGATCCGTCGCGGCCCGGGGTTTTAATTTAACATAACAATCCTTATCGTCTTTATGGTTTGATGAAGAACTGGTTTAAATCCAATGTCCTAAATTTATCCAAAATGTTAGTTGCTGAATTGAGCAATCGAAACGCCCAAGGATTGATAAAAAACTCTGAAACAAATGAAATTCTGAGCTTGTTTTAAGTGCGAACCTCAAGCTAAACCTGCAGCACGCAGGGGAGTCCCACCAAGGGGACTGAGAGGCTGACGGGGCAATGCCCGGCGATGCGACCCTTTGAACCTGACCCAGTTGATACTGGCGTAGGAAGCTAGGGCGCGCAGGCCAAGGAACCGGTGGGCGCACTCCGAACAGAGGGCTTTCCGCCTTCTCGTTTCCCCAAGCCAAAACTCATCTGGTGTCTTTTTGAGTTGAACTGCTTGAGGAGCACCAACATGAATATCCCCAATCCCAAGATCACCACGGGTGAACTGCCCGCTTCGCGCAAAATTTATGTGGATGGTACTTTGCACCCGGACGTGCGCGTGCCGATGCGTGAAATATCGGTCCATCCCACTGCCGGGGAACCGCCCCTGCCCGTCTATGACAGCTCGGGGCCATATACTGACCCGCAGGTGATGACGGACATTCGGCAGGGTCTGGCACCTCTGCGCCGCAAGTGGATCGAAGCACGGGCAGATGTCGAAGAATATGATGGTCGTCAGATCAAACCTGAGGACAACGGCTTTGTTGAAGGCGACCGATTGACGCCCGAGTTTCCGGTACGTCCTCGTCCTTTGCGTGCAAAGGATGGCAAAGCCGTAACGCAACTGGCTTATGCCCGCGCTGGTATCGTCACTCCGGAAATGGAGTTCATTTCCATTCGCGAAAACCAGCTGCGCGAAGCCGTCACCGAACAACGCGAGGGCAATGATTGGGGTGCAAGCATTCCCGATTATGTGACTCCGGAATTCGTGCGTGATGAGGTCGCCGCCGGGCGCGCCATTATCCCCGCCAATATTAACCACCCAGAAAGTGAGCCGATGATCATCGGGCGCAATTTCCTGGTCAAGATCAATGCCAATATGGGCACGTCGGCCGTGACCTCTTCGATGGAAGAGGAAGTGGACAAGATGGTCTGGTCGATCCGTTGGGGCGCGGACACTGTGATGGATCTGTCGACGGGACGTAATATTCACAACACTCGCGAATGGATCATCCGCAACAGCCCGGTTCCCATCGGTACAGTGCCTCTGTATCAAGCCTTGGAAAAGGTAAACGGTATTGCCGAGGACCTGACTTGGGAGGTGTTCCGTGACACCCTGATCGAACAGGCCGAACAGGGCGTGGACTATTTCACCATCCACGCGGGCGTGCGCCTGCATATGGTGCCGATGACGGTGAAACGGGTCACCGGGATCGTTTCGCGCGGCGGGTCGATCATGGCAAAGTGGTGCCTGCATCACCACAAGGAAAGCTTCCTGTATGAGCATTTCGACGAGATTTGCGACATCTGCCGGGCCTATGACGTGTCGTTCAGCTTGGGTGACGGGCTGCGCCCCGGCTCGATCGCCGACGCAAATGACGAAGCTCAATTCGCCGAGTTGGAGACGCTGGGTGAGCTGACCAAAATCGCGTGGGCCAAGGATTGTCAGGTGATGATCGAAGGCCCGGGCCATGTGGCCATGCACAAGATCAAGGAAAACATGGACAAGCAATTGGAGTGCTGCCACGAAGCGCCGTTTTATACGCTTGGCCCCCTAACCACCGATATCGCGCCGGGATACGACCACATCACCAGTGGTATCGGTGCGGCGATGATCGGCTGGTTTGGCTGTGCGATGCTGTGCTACGTCACACCCAAAGAGCATCTGGGGCTGCCGGACCGGGATGATGTGAAAACCGGGGTTATCACCTATAAGATTGCCGCTCATGCCGCCGATCTGGCCAAGGGTTTGCCGGGCGCGCAACGCCGCGATGATGCGTTGTCCCGTGCCCGGTTTGAATTCCGCTGGGAAGATCAGTTCAACCTTTCCCTAGACCCTGAAACGGCGCGTGAATTCCACGATCAAACCTTGCCTAAGCAGGCACATAAGGTGGCGCATTTCTGTTCGATGTGCGGGCCGAAATTCTGCTCGATGCGGATTAGCCATGACATTCGAACTGAAGCGCAAAAAGAAGGCATGGAAGCGATGGCCGCCAAGTTCCGCGAAGGCGGCGACCTTTATATGCCCGTAGAAGACTGAACTCGCTGCGGAGCCGATCCTTTCGGCTCCGCGCTTTCACGCATTTCTAAAAGTCTGCACCCAACGGGTTCGACTGTAACTTGCCCAAGTGTCAGGGTAATAGATCTGATACTTTACTGAATCCGGCCAGATCGAAGCCAAAGGAGATCGGCTCTCCGATCCTGTTTGTGGCGTCGATTTGCAACTGTTTGCCCGCCCGCATCGCCGACATCCATTCCGGCGAAACCGGTGAACGGGCAAAACAACCTTGTGCCTCGCATGTCAGAAACTCCAAACGGGCGACCTCGGCATCATCGACCTTTGCAACCAGACTCTCCGAAAACAGCAAACCGAAGGGCAAGGTCAGCACGGTTTCGATTTCGTCCTTACCTGCGGGCTTGATAAATGCGATGGATGTAAGCCGCTGATTACTTTCGGTTAACACGATGCTTTGGGTCATCTCGCAAATCAACTCGGACCCGTTGATCAGGTTGTTGCAATTGACTGACCAAGGCGGCGCCTCGCCTTCCTGCGCGGCAATAGGGAGTGCCAAGCCCAATGTGACCCCCAAGGCGCAAATCCACGTTTTCATTCTGCTGTCCCTCATCGATTAGAATTGTATTCCAAGGCCAAGACCAACCTGCAGGGCCCTGGTCGAGTCTCCGAACATATGATCGAGGCTCAGGTTTATAAAGCTGCTATCATCCAGCGCGAACAGCCCCAAGCGGGCCGAGACCACTCCATGAGCGTCGCCGATAAAGCTGGTGTTGGAAAACCCACCGTCGGCCGAGCTGGCACCGTTGAATCCGGCGGTCACCGATACGGTATCATCCGATGACAAAATAGCACCGGCCCGCAGGCTCGCACGAAGTTTCTGCGAGGCACTCAGGATTTGCTCCGTTCCGATCTCCAACGATGGCGTAAACGAATAGATCATCTCGCTATCGTCCTGCAGAACAACCCCCGCAAGGGTCGCATCACCATTGCTTTCAGTCGCCAGTCGCGTGGCATCAACGGCAACCTCGGGACGCAGGTACGCACTGCCACCTGCGAACCGGTGATCATAGGCGAAGCTGAACCGTAAGTTTTGATGGTTCATCTTATGCTTGATCTCGCTGACACCAACAGTGCTTACGACTTGGCCGTTGGGCAGCACGCCACTGATCCCACCAGCGCTGAGCGTGTCATACTCTGACCATCCGGCGGAAAGCTGGGCTGCGAACTCCCAAGCACCGGTATATTTTGTCAACGATGCACCCAGATTGAACCGGTCACCGGTCGCATTGTAATTCGATCCGTTCCGCAGGCTCATTTCGTCATAACCCAAAGCAAATCCGGCGAACAGCTCATCCCCAACCGGCAGACGGACACCCGTCGAGAAGTTGGTGTTGTTGATGTCCAATTCTTCGTAAATGCCGGTCTGATCCCGGTCGTAGAAGGACCGGCCGCCAGAGAACCAGACACAATTGCGCGGGTCATCCCCGAACTGATAGTCGGTAAACCGTTCGCAATTGTGCAGCGTGTCCGCGAATACCCGGGTGCCGTAAAGGGCATCCACCGCGTCCGCAGCATAGTCCGCCGTCGAGAGGCTCTCGATTGCAGCAATGACATCTGCCTCTGACTGCATATTGCCGATCAAGGCGAACAACTGGCCCTGTTCAGCCGATCCCTGCCCGTTCAGCACCTGATTTATATAATCACCAATGGCGGCTTGGTTGGCGTTCATGCCTTGGGTCGAGTAATCCGGCGTGATCACCAGATCAATCGAACTACCGTCAGAGGTGGAACCATTCAGGCCGATGGAATAATCCAGCACCACAGTGTCCTCGATCATTGTGCCCGCATCTGCTGCGTTTCCATCAGGATTGATGATGACAAGGGGCAAGGCCCGTTCCAGCGTATTAAGCTGTGGAACCAGTGTGCCGCCCATGGTGGCGTCTCCGGTAACATTGACCAGATCGCTGCTACCGCCTGATGCACCAGAGGTCAGGAAATACACGTCAAAGGTTGATGTCGCAGTAGCACCAAAGGCCAGGCTTCCGGTAACGCCCAGGGTCTGGCTAACATTTCCGCTAAAGGTAAAGTCACTCGCCTGAACTGTTGCGCTCAAATCCCCATCCAGACCCAGGTTTGACCCCAAGACGAAATCACCGTTCACTTGCATAAATCCGCCGGAACCCAGATTGACCGTATCCAGCGCATAGAAGGCCGCGCCATCTTCAACGGTAAATCCATTGGTACCTGTGCCAAGATCCATGTTGCCAAGCGCCGCACCCGACAGTGAGATCTGGTCGTTGCCGTCACTGCCATTTACCAACTGATCGTTTCCGGCAATCAGCAGAGTGTCTTCTGACAGGGTTAGCATATTGTCGGTGCCGCCCTTCACAACAATTGATGCGACCTCATCCGTCTCACCTGAGCCGCCCATGACAACACCATTAAACCCAAGCGTGATCGCGTCCGCGCCGTCTCGCCCTTCTGATTGGGCAAAAACACCTATGCCACCTTCGCCGACCGACAGGATATTGCCGTCCAGTGCCATGTCGATGGCACCGCCGGACCCCGCACCACCCGCAGCCCCGCGGAAGACCGAATCTACTATGCCACCGCCGCCGCCCAGCGACTGCGCCACAACACCGATCGCGTTTTCACCTGTCGTGACGATATTGCCTGACTGCGAAAACCCGATGTTACCGCCGTCACCGCCATTAGCAGCAGACAGATTTACTGTGATCCGGCTGGCCTCCATATCAGTTGAAACAAGGCCACCGCCGCCGCCGATGCTCTGGATGACGAAACCATGCGATCCGGTCCCACTGGTGCTCATGTCTCCAACATTCGCGAAGTTAACGTTGCCACCGTCGCCGGTTGAATCGTCCTGCGCACCCAGCATCACATCTGCACGCCCAAGACCCGAGATGACAACTTCGCCACCACCCGCGCCGATGCTTTGAACACTTTGGCCATAGGATCGGTCGCCGCTAGTGAAAACGTTACCGTCCAACGACAGGTCGATATCGCCGCCGTCGTTGTTAAAGCTGGGATCGGAGCCCAGGATTACCGAAGCAGCCTTTTCGATGCCGGCAACACCGTCGCTGTTGCTGTTCAGCACAAGCTTGCCGCCACCGCCGCCGATGGACTGTGCCGCACCGGCTGACGAAAACGCCCCATCGGTGCCAACATCTCCGGCCCGGTTGCCATCCACATCGCCACCACTGGCGTCGTCCGTGTTAATCGCTCCCAGCCGCGCGGTGATGTCGATACCGTCGCCATCCTGAACGTCCACCGTGGTTGCAGAAGTTCCGCCGCCGCCACCGACACTCTGCAATAACAGGCCAGTCGACCGGTCGCTTGTTGTGGCGATGTTACCGTTATGAGCCTGGGTGATCTGGTTTCCAACCATGCCCGACACGTCATCGCCACCAAGGGAGATATCGCTGCTAACGACCGAGCCGGTCGCGCCAGCGGTTGTCGTAGTGAAATCGACCGATGTATCAACGTTGCCGCCGCCGCCATTTACCGACTGAACAAATACGGCTTCGCTGTTCGTACCATTGACCAGAATGTCTCCGGTCGAATTGACGGTTACGGTGCCCACCGAACCGGTGGATCCTTCACGGGCCCCCAGCGCCTGCGAAATCGTGTAGTCTAGCACCGAGACCAGCGGGGATGATACTGAATAGCCGGCGTTGCCGCCGCCGCCGCCAACAGATTGGGCGTAGATACCAAACCCATTGTCAGCGTTCACAATGATGGTGCCGGTGTGGTTGACCGTAACGTTTCCGCCATCCGAACCCGATCCGCCCGACCCGCCAATGGCGATCTTTGAATAGGACTTGCCGGTCATGGTGTTCTTAAGGTCATTCACATCCATGGCAACAGCCAATCCACCGTTGCCGCCGCCACCGCCGACAGATTGCGCGTAGATGCCATAGGCGCCCGTGCCATCAACCTGAATATCACCGCTGTTGGTGACGACCACGTTGCCGGCGACATTGCCGCTGCCACCTGAACCACCAATGTTCAGCTGCGCAGTCGGAGAACTGCTGTCGCCAGTCTTGAGGCGCACCGTCCCCGTGATCGAGCTGCCGCCATTGCCGCCACCACCACCGATGGACTGCGCAAAGATACCATGCGCACCCGCCCCGGTGGTAACGATTGTACCGGCATTGGTGACCGAGACGTTGCCGCCCGTGCCCCCTGTGCCACCCGCGCCACCAAGACCGAATTGCAAGGCCCGCCGCGTGCTGGCCTCGGCCCCACCATAACGCCCGTCAACCGAGATGGTTTAGCCGCCATTGCCACCACCACCACCGACGGATTGGGCAAAGATACCGTGGCTTTCCGCGCCATCGGTCAAGATTGTGGCATCCGCTTCGTTGGCGACAGTCACCGTGCTACCTGCCCCGCCAGTGCCACCGGTGCCACCGATCAAAATAGCGTTAGTCGTCGACCCGTCCGAGGACCGGCCCAGGATGATATTGCGCACCTGTTGTGCATCACCTCCGCCACCGCCGACGGATTGCGCATAAATGCCGATGGATTTTTCACCCGTAGTTGCGATTACATTCCGGTTGGTGACCGAAACCGCCGCAGACACCGCTCCGGTGCCGCCATTTCCACCAATTGAAATGGTCGCTGTGTTGCCGATCTCTTTGCGCAGGTTGATGATACGATTTTCCACCAGACCGCCCATACCGCCACCGCCGCCGACGGATTGCGCATAGATACCATGCGCCATCGTTCCCGCCGTGGTGATCATGCCATCATTCACAACGGTCACTGTGTCCGAGGTCATGCCATCGCCGCCGGTGCCTCCGATGTTGATCGAGGCTGCCGTCCCCACGGTTGATGGGTTCACGATGGATTTGATCGTATCAAGATTTCCCTGACCCGCCTGCACCATGCCGCCAGTACCCCCTGCGCCGCCAATCGATTGCGCCAGCAGTCCGATCGAGCGCTCCCCTAGCGTTGCGATCCGTGCAGAACTGGTCACATCGACCTTGCCACCAACGCCTCCGGACCCTCCGGTGCCGCCTATGGAAAGTGATGCAGAAATGCCGCCACCGGCCGAGTTGCTGGCCTTGCCACCATTACCGCCGCCGCCGCCGACGGATTGAGCAAACACCGCATGCGCGTCGTCGCCCTGCGTGACTACGGTGCCCGCAACCACAGAGGTCACGTCACCCGCTGCGCCGCCCGTGCCGCCCGCCAGGCCGACCGACACGCTGGCCTTGTTGCCTTTGCTGTCGCCGGTTTTCGGCGTGCCAATGCTGACAGAGGTCGAGGACGAGTTGCCGCCGCCATTCCCGATGGACTGGGCAAAGAACCCGTAAGAGCGGTCGCCAGCAGTGCTGACAATACCGTCAGAGCTGGCAAAAACATCACCACCGCTGCCGCCAGTGCCGCCGGTTCGGCCGATCTGGATGTTGACGTTGCCGCCATCCACCGATGTCGAGGCCGAGTTGTAGCCCGCATTGCCGCCCCCGCCACCAACGGATTGCGCGAACAGCCCGTGGGAATCCGCGCCGAGTGTAGAGATATTGCCGGTATTACGTACATCGACTGTTCCGCCGATGCCGCCCTCACCCGTCCCGCCGCCTATAGCCAGGCCAAAACCTTTGTTGGTTTGGTCCGAGGCAAGTTCATATGCAAAAGCCAGGTTCAGAGCTGCATTACCACCGCCGCCGCCAATGGATTGGCCGAATACCCCGTGGCTGCTGTCCTGCTTGGTGAGGATATCGCCGTAGTGATCAATATCGACCGTACCACCATCTCCCGCGGTTCCGGCGTCACCACCAATAGCAACCACGGCCGACATGCCGGTTTTGTTCCCAGATGAATCTGCCGGATTAACCTTACCCTCAAGCTCATCCAAAACGGCGTTGTAATTGGCAATTACCGAGTCATCCACGCCTGTGTTGGTCGGCGTCTTTCGGTCGGTTGAATCACCGGTGCCACCGTTGCTTTGGTTGCCCGTTGTTTTGCTGATACCCACAACTGCGTTGACCCCAGCGTCGCCGCCGCCGCCACCTATGCTGGACGCTTCAATCCCGTGCGCGCCGACACCGTCCGTCGTGATGGTGCCTGCTGCCGCTAGCGCAGTCCCGCTCGCGACGGTCACATCACCAGCATCACCGCCACCGCCGCCAAATCCGCCAATACCCATTGCAATGGGAGAGCTGTCCTTGGTGCCGACGAACGTGGCATTAATCCCGCCAGTGCCGCCGCCACCGCCAATGCTTTGGGCAAAGATACCGCGCGCGTGATAGCCGTTTGTCGAGATATCGCCCGTTTGCGTGACAATCACGTTGCCTGAATCTGCGCCCGTACCGCCATGACCACCCAGACCACCAACGATGCTCAGATCGGTTTTGCCGTTAGAATTGTTGGAATCGCCATAGTTCAGCTGCCCGGTCACATTCAGCGCACCGTTGCCGCCGCCGCCCGCAATGGATTGAGCCAGAACACCGTGTTTCCAGTTACCCGCCACCGAAATGGTGCCCGCATGATCCACGGTTACATCGCCGGATACATTGCCGTCGCCACCAAAACCGCCGACCCCGAAGGTAACTGAGGGGATCTTGCCGTCTTTGCTTAGTGCAATACCGCCTGAAACGTTCAGGCCACCATTACCACCGCCACCGCCAATGGATTGCGCCAGCAGACCAGCCGATCCATCGGTATCCGGCTTGTCTTCGTTGAAAACACCCATGTCGATGAACAGCCGCTCCAACCCGTAGGTCGAGGCCAGTTCCTCGGTCTGATCAACGATCGTGTCGCCCAGGAAATCACGCAGTTTATCTTCAAAAGTTGTAGTGTCAGGGATCGAGATATCGTCCGGGTTCGTCGTGACCGTGATGTCGGCCTGTGACGTAACCGTAACGTCGCCTGCTTCACCTCCATTGCCCGCAAAACCACCAACGCCTACGATTAGCGAGCTGTCGGATACGATCCCGCCAGAAACGTTCATACCACCGTTGCCGCCACCGCCGCCGACTGACTGAGCCAGCAGACCGGACTGCCCGGTTCCGTGCGCCATGATTGTGCTGCCCGCGCCAATGTTGACATTGACGTCACCGGCATCACCACCACCGCCACCAAACCCGCCCACACCTACGACAACGGCATAGGATTTGCTGCTGTCCGTTTGACCTGCGCCAGGTTTGCCGCTGATCGCGATACCGCCGGACACATTAGTGCCGCCGTAACCACCGCCGCCGCCCAGCGATTGCGCGATAATGCCACTGGCGCCCTTGCTTTCATCGACAGCAAAAGTGCCGTCGGGCTGTTGCACCATTGGCACCGCTTGCAGGTTGCCAGTGTAGTCCAGATCGACATCGCTGGCGTCGCCACCCGATCCGCCAAAGCCGCCAACCCCAGCCGCGACCGAAAAGATCGTGTCCGATCCCGAGGGTTTGGTCAGCGCCAGTGAACCCGAAATGTTCACACCACCGGTGCCGCCACTGCCGCCAAGGCTCTGCGCGAACAGGCCATGCGACCCGTCGCCCGCGGTCACGACGTCGCTTTCAACATCCAGCGTCACCGCTCCGGCATCGCCACCTCCACCGCCAAAGCCGCCTAGGCCCAAAGCAACCGCCGCGCCGGACTTGCCCGTCAGGTTCACAGCACCCGAGACGTTCAGACCGCCATTGCCGCCTCCACCACCAACGGATTGGGCCATGACACCGATGCTGTCCGCACCCGCCGTGACCACTGAGGTCGTGCCGCTGCTGTCCGTGCTGGACCGCAAGGTACTGATCACGTCACCGGCATTGCCAGCCCCACCGCCAAAGCCACCCACGCCCAGACTGACCGAACCGCCGTTTTCCTGGCTGATGCCCAGCGAGGCCGATATGTTGGTGCCGCCATTGCCGCCGCCGCCACCCAGGCTTTGCGTCAGAACAGCCGTACTGCGGTCACCAGCAGTACCAACGCCGCCCGTAACGGTCGATTGAACCAGTGCACCAGCATCTGCGCCACCGCCGCCAAAACCGCCGACTCCGATGCCCACAGCCGCATTCGTCGTCCGCGACAGGGACAACGCGGCCGAGATGTTGGTGCCGCCGTTGCCGCCGCCGCCACCCAGGCTCTGCGTCAGGATGCCGACCGAGTCATCGCCGGTCGTGGTGACATTGCCAGTGACCTGCTGCGTGACGCTGTCCGCCGCACCACCGCTGCCGCCAAATCCACCAACGCCGATCCCGAGACCGCCCGAGAAATTGCTGGCAACGGAAATTGCACCAGAGATATTCGTGGCGCCATTGCCGCCGCCGCCGCCAAGGCTCTGCGCGACAATACCTGCCGAGCGCGTGCCCGAAGTGCTGACATTGCCCGCGAAAGTACTGTCGACCACACCACTGGTGCCGCCGCTGCCGCCAAAGCCTCCAACGCCGATACCTGCAGCACCCGAACCAGTACGCGCAATGCTCAGCGCACCCGAAATGTTCACGCCCCCATTGCCACCGCCACCACCGACGGATTGCACCAGAACGCCGGTTGCGTTTTCACCCGCCGTGATGATGTCGCCCGTAACCGATCCGGTGGCCGTACTTGCCTTGCCGCCGCTCCCGCCGGATCCGCCAATACCAACGCCAACCGCGCCGCCACCGGTGCCCGAGATATTCACGGCAGCCGAGACATTTAGCCCTCCGTTACCGCCGCCGCCCGCTGCGGATTGCACCATAACGCCGCCGGAATTGTCGCCTGCTGTGGAGACATTACCAACCACCGTAACATTCGCCGTATCCGCGTTGCCGCCATCGCCACCGCTGCCACCTAGGCCGACCGATGCACCGCCGCTGCCGGTGCCAGCAACCGTGACTGTTGCCGACACATTCATGCCGCCATTGCCACCGCCGCCGCCAAGGCTCTGCACGATGACGCCGCTGGATTCGTTTCCTTGAGTCGACACGTCTCCGGTCAGTGTCGCTTCGGCTGTACCACCGTTGCCGCCCGTTCCGGACGCACCACCGAGACCGACCGATGCACCGCCCGACCCTGTTCCTGCGGCTGCAATCGCAACCGAGACATTCAGGCCTCCATTGCCGCCACCACCGCCGACGGATTGCGTCAACAAGCCGGTCGACGTGTCGCCCAATGTCACCAAATTCCCTGTGACTTTTGCCGTGACTGCCGAAGCATCGCCGCCACCAGTACCGCGACCACCCAGCCCTACAGCTGCCGCGCCAGATCCGGTCCCCGCACCGCCCACGGAGGCCGAGACATTGAACCCGCCATTGCCGCCGCCACCACCGATAGATTGGACAACAACCGCGCTGGATTGCGCGCCTTCGGTTTGAACATCATTTGCAACGGTCAGGCCGACGATGCCACCAGTACCGCCGCTGCCACCTGACCCGCCTAGGCCAACGCTGATCGCACCCGAGCCGGTGCCAGCACCCGCCAAGGCTGGCGAGACATTAAAGCCGCCATTGCCGCCACCGCCGCCGACGGATTGCGCCAAAATTCCAACGGAAGCGTCGCCTTTGGTCACCACATTGGCCGTGGTGTTCGCCGTGACCTGGCTGCCGTCACCCCCGCCCGCACTCGAGCCACCCAGCCCGACAGAGACCGAGCCTGCGCCCGTACCAGCACCCGAAACTGTCGGAGAGACGTTGAACCCACCATTACCGCCACCGCCGCCAATGGACTGAGCTACGAAACCGCTTGAGGCAAACCCGTCGGTCAGAATGGTTCCGTTCGAGGTCAGAGTGACGTTGCCACCCTGCCCGCCTGTATCACCCGAACCGCCAAGGCCAACGCTGACCGCTCCGCTCGCCGTTCCTGCGCCCGACAGAACCGGAGCCACGTTGAAACCGCCATTGCCGCCACCACCTCCAATGGATTGCGCCACAACGCCCGAGGACTGGTCACCGCGTGTTTCCACCGCATTGTTAGACGTGGCGATAACGGTGCTGCCGTCTCCCCCGCCTGCGCCGTCACCACCCAGGCCAACGGATACTCCGCCGCCTGCAGTGCCCGATCCCTGAACCGCCGCGCTGACGTTAAAGCCACCGTTGCCACCACCGCCACCGATGGATTGCGCCAGAAAGGCCGTGGCTGAATCGCCCTGTGTGAGGATTGTTCCACCCGATGTCAGGGTGACCGCGCCACCGTCACCGCCACCATCGCCGGTACCGCCAAGCCCTACACTGACCGCGCCCGAGCCGACACCCGCGCCAGCACCGGTGCCAGAGACATTAAAGCCGCCATTACCACCACCGCCACCGATGGATTGCGCGACCACGCCGGATGACCGGTCACCAGCAGTCACAATGGAATTGGTAGTGGTCAGGTTGACTGTTCCCCCATCTGCGCCGCTGCCGCCGTCACCGCCAAGCCCAACACTGACAGCGCCGCTGCCAACACCCGCACCGGCCAGAGAGGCACTGACATTGAATCCGCCATTGCCGCCGCCGCCACCAACAGACTGCGCCAGAACGGCAGTCGAGTCTGCCCCGCCCGTGGTGACAGTGCCGGTGACAGTACCGGTGACCGATTTCCCGATCCCGCCGCCCGAGCCGCCGCCGCCAAGACCAACCGTGACGGCCCCGCCGCCCGCACCTGCTCCGGCGATCCCCGCCGTGACGTTGAACCCGCCATTACCGCCGCCACCGCCAATGGACTGGAACACTACGCCGCTTGAATTGTCAGACAAAGTGATGACGTTACCGGCAACCTCGCCTTCCACCACACCGCCATCGCCGCCGGTGGCGCCATTGCCACCCAGCCCGACGCCGATCGTTCCGGCCCCGGCACCCGCCGCGGCAACACCTGCGGTGACGTTAAAGCCGCCGTTACCTCCACCACCACCGATGGACTGGATCACCACACCCGTGGACCGCAAACCCTCGGTGCGAACGTCTCCGTTGACGCGGACACCTGTGACGGTTCCGCCAACGCCACCGCTGCCGCCATCACCGCCAAGGCCCACATCGATGGTCCCGGCCCCTGCGCCCCCCGCGGCCAGACCTGCCGCTACACTGAAGCCGCCATTACCACCACCGCCGCCGATGGATTGTACGACCACAGCGCCAGAATCATCTCCACGCGTCGTGACGTCTGCATCAACCTCGGCGGTTACAACTCCCCCTGCTCCACCGCCGCCGGATTTACCGCCAAGACCCACGCTGACAGACCCCGCTGCCGCACCGCCAAGATCGGCGCTGGCCCCGATGCTATAACCGCCATTGCCACCGCCGCCGCCAACCGATTGCGCGACAACGCCGCTTGAGAACGCGCCGCTGGTCTCAATCGACGTTCCGCCCGCAACCAGAGTCACATCGCCTCCGATCCCCGCGCCGCCACCGTCTCCACCAACGCCAACATTGATCCCAATCGCCGCAACACCACTGGCACTTACGCCAGCAGCGATGCTGCCGCCACCGTTGCCGCCGCCGCCACCAACTGATTGCGCAATGATCGCGCTGGAGTTTGTACCGGTCGTGGTCACATCCGCATTGGTGTAGACCTGCACGGTCCCTCCGTCGCCGGCGCTGCCCGCCTGTCCACCGATCCCAACCGAGACATTGCCGGAAAACAGCGCCGAAGCACCGCCGGTTGCAGCAACAGCCAGACCACCATTGCCACCGCCACCACCAACCGATTGGAACAGCATCCCTGTCGAGCGGTTCCCGGTGGTAACAACCGTGCCTTCAAAACCTGCGACTGTGGCAGCGCCGCTGCCATCGAACTGGCCGACGGTTACGTCGCCGCCTTTGCCACCCGTGCCACCGTCACCACCGACACCAACAGCCAGTGAGCCAGAAACCGGGCCGCCGGAAACTGCGACCGAAACGGCATAACCGCCGTTACCGCCGCCGCCGCCAACCGATTGCAGCATGACGCCAATGGAATCGTCCCCACCGGTTTGCACCGACGCTGAGCCGCTACCGCTGAGTGTTACGTCGCCACCGTCGCCGCCATTGCCTGCCGCTCCGCCGACCGAAACCGATGCCGCGCCAAAGGCCCCGACAGCAACGGATACAGCGCCGCCACCATTGCCGCCTCCGCCACCAACGGATTGGGCAAACACACCTGCCGAGCGGTCGCCCGACGTCTGGATCGCCGAAGGCTGACTGCTGTCGGTATTGGAGAGGGTGACGTCGACGTCACCACCTGTACCACCAGCACCGCCATCGCCACCGATGGCCACACCCACAAACGCACCAACAGACCCGGACGAACCCCCATTGCCGCCTCCACCGCCAATAGACTGGGCCAGGATGCCCATCGCGTCGTCGCCGGTTGTGGTGATGATGCCGTCGTTCACAATAGTCACGGTTGAACCGCTGCCACCGCCATTGCCGTTGCCGCCGACAGAGACCATGCCGCCGGAAGATCCGCCATCACCGCCGCCGCCGCCAATGGATTGAGCAATGATGCCACGGGCTCCGTCGCCTCCGGTCACAATGCTCCCATAATTTTTCACACTAACCGCAGACCCCGTGCCACCCCGGGACCCGGTGCCGCCGATGGCAACCAGACCATAGGAATTCGCACCCGTGCCACCGCTGCCGCCAATGGACTGTGCCATAACCCCGTCAGCACCCTCGCCAGAAGTCAGAATGGTGCCAGTACCTTGAACCGTGACGCTAACAGTATCCCCGCTACCGCCGTTTGAGCCGACACCACCCAGAGACAGTGCAACCAGCCCCCCTGCAGTACCCCCCGAACCGCCACCGCCGCCAATGGACTGGGCCACGATCCCGCGCGCAAAATCACCCCGCGTTTCGATTGCTCCACCGTGCGAGACCGAAACCGCACCGCCGTTGCCGCCGTTGTCCGCGCCACCGATCAACGAAACCAGCAAGTTGCCGCTTGTCCCCGCTGACCCGCCCGAACCTCCAATGGACTGGGCATAAATGCCGTTGGCGTAATCGCCTGTCGTCAGAATGCTACCGCTTGATGTTGTGTTGACGACAACCGTGCCGCCGCTGCCACCATAGCCGCCGTCCCCTGATGCGCCGACCAATCCCCATTGCGACCCACCATTACCGCCATTGTTCGACACGCTCAGCGCATAGATGCCATCGGCCGAGTCTCCGGTCGTTGAAATAGACCCGCTCTGGTTGACTGTTACATTGCCTCCGTCGGCCGAGTGCCCACCGGTGCCACCGCCCGGCGCGGCGAAACCGCTGCCGCCATTTCCGGCCTCACCACTACGGCTAAACGCAAAAATTCCGTCGTTATAGCTGCCTGATGTCTGGATTGTGCTGCTGGAGTTCTGCGTCGCGTTGACCGTACCGCCCTTGCCGCCATCGCCGCCGTCACGTCCATCCCAGAAACTCAGATACGAGTCACCGCCGTTACCCCCATCACCGCCGACGCTGCCAATCTCCCATCCAACATTGCTGGTCGCGTTGACATTGCTGGACAAAGACTGAGTCTGCGTTGGGCCATCATCACCATCACCACCCGAGCTTGGTGGTACAAACAGCGCTCCGTCGCGCCCGTTGCTGCCGTTGCTTCCGTAAACGACTTGGTTCACGCCGTTGGGTCCCGAGACATTCACGGGCGGAGTCACGGTGCCCGGCGTTCCCGAGCTGTTGAAGTTGCTATTGTATTGAGACAGCGTCAGCTGTGTTGATAGGCTGGACGTTCCCGTCGCCCCGGAATTACTGATTTGGGCCGTTGTTCCGCTAATTGAGACAATACTAAAAGCAAGTGGAGGATTGTCCGAATTATAGATTGTGTCGCCTGCACTTTTAACGAGAAAAACATACCCGTCAGCCGTTTCCACAAAGGCGGTTGTACCCGCTGTCGGCGTCGAGGCTGGATCTACAATCAGAGCGCTTACGGTGGTATCAAGACCGGTCACTGGGTTGGTGACGGTATCACCGACTTTTGAAGCAGCTGTTGGCGCGGCAAGCAAAGGACTTGAAATCAATACGCAAAATGAGACCATGCATAGTAAATTTGATTTCATCGTCACCCTCGAACCTCACAACCGACCCAGTCAGAACACATGGCAATCGGACGCAGCTCCGAAGAACAGCAACCTGTAATTCGACGTGACCCCATCACCATTTCAGGCAGAATACGCTCAAGCTAAAGGAGATAAATTTCCTAAAATTCACTCGTTAACAGTTTCGTTATTGTTATTGCTCAAATGCAACATTTCCAATGCGCCAATTGGCTGACACAGCAATTTTCAGGACAAAAATATATTTAGCAATCACCGAACTCTCATTACGAGATTCTTTACAGAAGTGAGTAGTGCGCCAACGCGTGATGCCGGGCCCCTTGGTACCGCAGCGTTGATTCGTATAGGGTCAAACCGATTACCTGCATTTCCGGCAACGCCGCTACAGGCCAAAGGTTCTGATCCGGCTGAACAACCTCATGTTGAGCAGATTTTAGACGGGCGATCGTGACATGCGGACAGAAACGCCGTCGAGGCAAAACGATCCCGGCCCGGCGAACTGCAGCCTGCACCTTGCGATGCAGAGTCAAAAGTGGAGCGCAGTCTTTTACCCCGACCGCCAAAACGCGCCCAAAGCGTTCGATCCCAGAAAAGGTGATGCAGAATGGGTCTGCAGAAAGCACTAATAGTTCATCGTGCAGGGCTTCCAAAACCTGATCGGGCTGATCATCCAAAAATGCCAGTGTCAGGTGCAGGTTCTCAGATAGCACCGGGCGTCCAACAGGCAAACTGCGCTGCAGAGGTTCAAGAGCCATCTTCACCTCTCGGTTGAGCGATATGGCAACAAAGGAGCGCAACTGATCCTCTTGCAGTTCATTAATAAGCATGCATCACGTTAACCGTCCAGGTCAGCGCTGTCGGTCCTGCTCTCTATACACATGACCGGTTCGAATTGACGACTGGCCACCTTGAACAAGATTATTCTCTGGCGATCCGCGCCGAGTAGAATTGGGCGATTGCCTGCGTTCTGTTCTTCACGCCCAGTTTTTCATAGATGTTCGACAGATGAAATTTGACGGTGTTGGTCGAAATCTGCAGCTCTTTCGACAAGTCTCGATTCGACATTCCCTGCGCCAGCGCCTCAAGAATGGCGCGTTCTTTGCGGGACAGACTTTGAATCGGGTCCTGTTGCATTTTCCGAACGTCGATAAACGGAAAAACCATCTTGCCTGCCGCCACATTGGCGCAAGTTTCCAGCAGGCCCTCGACCTCGCCGGACCGGGCGGCAAAGCCCGCGGCCCCGGCTTGCATCGCCAGTCGCGGTATATCGCCCGTCGCATCGCCATAGACCACAAGCCGCGGGGCGTTGGCCTGTTCGCGCAGTACCTCGATCAGTTTGGCCGCCCCAAGCACGGGTAAATTCCAGTCGATCACCCCGACCTGAACAGGAACCCGCATCACGGTTCCAAGAAACCCCTCGGCCGTGGCCGACGTCGCCACAAGAGAGAATCGCGAGTCGCGTTCGAAGATTTCGGACATGGCGGACAGGACCAGCGGATTGCTGTCCGCGAGCATGACATCAATTGGAACACCTGAGGCATCAACCATCTGTTTCTACCTTGTTTTTATCAAAAACTACCCTTCTAGGTGGGTCAAAATTCTGTATACTGCGGTATTTTTATATTTATGGGTGGGTATTTTCCCATACTTTTAGCCATCCTAAAGCAGTAGTAAGTTACGTTGCGTCGCAAGACAAGCCAGCGTTTTCTATTCGGCAATGCAACACAACGGGCCGCTTTGCCCGCTCAACAGCCGAGGGTGTCAGACGATGACTTTTCAGATTTTCCCACCGCTTGAGATCCCCGAGACTCTGGCCGCGGGTCCGGGGCCAGGCAATACCGATGCCCGCGTCCTGCGTGCCTTTGCTAGTGCGGGTGTCGCCGATCACATGCAGGGCGACGTCCTGCGCGGGATGGTCGAATGCAAGCACATGCTGCGCAAAATCTGGGGCACCGAGAACATCTATACCTTCGCGGTTGCCGGTACCGGTTGGAGCGCGCTGGACACCATGTTCTCGGCCGTCATGCCTGGCGACACAGTGGTTGCTTTCACCAATGGCACGTTTTCCGGCATTGACGCGCTGACCCTTCGGATCAAAGCGGCCACGCCTGTAGAACACGCCGCCGATCCGCTTGATCCAAAGGCGACCAGTGTCACTGTTATCGATGTTCCGCATGGCAAGCCTGTGACCGGCGAAATGGTCGAGGCCGCTTTGGCAGAGCACAAACCCAAATGGGCTTTCATGGCGCATTGGGAAACCGGGTCGGGTCGCATTAATGACCTGCGCGGCTTCTCGGATGCCTGCGAACGCCACGGAGCATTGGGGCTGATCGATGCCGTCTCATCCCTCGGCGTCGATGACTTTTCGATTGATGACTATCCGGGTGTCGCAGGCTGGGCCTCTTGTCCGCAGAAAGGCCTGTGCTGTCTGCCCCTGACCTATGCGCCAGTCAGCTTCACGGATGCTTATATCGAAACCCTGAAAACGACCGGGGCCTATACCTATGTGCACAACCCGATTTTCGAGGCGCGCCACTGGGGCATCGCCGACGGACAGGACGTCGAAAAGGGAACCTATCACCGGACCCATTCAGGATACGCCGTTGCCGCTTTCCATGAATCCCTACGCCTGACCCTGCAAGAAGGTCTGGCTAGACGGTCGATGTCGTATCGGACTCATGAAAAGGTCCTGCGGGATGCTGTGACCGAGATGGGATGCCAGGTCACCTCGGACATGCCCAGCCTTGTTGTGCTCAACCTGCCGCCCGAGCTGGCGGGGCGCGAAATGGAATTGGTGCAAAACTGCCGGGCGCAGGGCTTCGGCCTCTGGCCGACGCTCAGCGCGCCGGTGCAGGTACGCATCGGCATTCTCAACCAACTCAACCGAGATGCTATCAGCCAGATTGTTCGATTGTTCGCCCAGGCTCTGCGCGAGTTGGGCGCAGAAGTCGACCAGGACGCAATCGAAGCTTTGTTGGACAGCCGTTACGGCACTTCAATCGCTGCATAAACAGGAGCGGATCACATGGATATCCACGAATATCAGGCGAAGGAAATCCTTTCGAACTTTGGCGTCGACGTGCCATCAGGTGCACTTGCCTACAGCCCGGAACAAGCGGCCTATCGGGCCCGTGAGCTGGGCGGTGACAAGTGGATCGTCAAGGCGCAGGTCCACGCAGGCGGGCGTGGCAAGGCCGGAGGGGTCAAGCTGTGCAACACCGAAAACGAGATTTATCAGGCCTGCGATGACCTGTTCGGGCGCAAATTGGTAACTCATCAGACCGGCCCCGAAGGCAAAGGCATCTATCGCGTCTACGTCGAATCTGCCGTGCCGATTGATCGCGAGATTTACCTTGGTTTCGTGCTTGATCGCTCAAGCCAGCGGGTGATGATCGTTGCCTCGTCCGAAGGCGGAATGGAGATCGAGGATATATCGGCCGACCGCCCGGACAGTATCGTCCGGTCGATAGTTGAACCTGCGGTTGGTCTGCAGGAGTTCCAGGCACGCGAAATTGCGTTCCAGCTAGGCCTTGAGCCGAAACTGGTGCAGCAGATGGTGCGCACCCTGCAGGGTTGCTATGCCGCCTTCAGCGATCTGGACGCCACCATGGTTGAAATCAATCCGCTGGTTATCACTGGCGACGACCGGGTGTTGGCACTGGACGCAAAGATGAGCTTTGACGACAACGCTCTGTTCCGTCATCCGCAAATCGCTGAACTCCGGGACAAAAGCCAGGAAGATCCGCGTGAAAGCCGCGCAGCGGACCGTGGGCTATCTTACGTCGGTTTGGACGGAAATATCGGCTGTATCGTCAACGGCGCCGGGCTGGCCATGGCTACGATGGACACCATCAAATTGGCCGGGGGCGAGCCCGCAAACTTCCTCGACATCGGCGGCGGCGCATCGCCCGAACGTGTGGCCAAAGCGTTCCGGTTGGTTTTGTCGGACAACAACGTGCAGGCCATTCTGGTCAACATCTTTGCGGGCATAAACCGCTGCGACTGGGTGGCTGAAGGCGTTGTGCAGGCGTTGAAAGAACTGGATCTCGACCTTCCGGTTGTCGTGCGCCTTGCGGGCACGAACGTAGAGGAAGGCCAGAAAATACTGGCGAAATCGGGCCTTCCCATCATTCGCGCAACTACACTGATCGAAGCCGCCGAACGCGTGGTCGGCGCATGGAAAAACGACCTTACTCAAGGCACCAAGATGAGGGCTGTGTAATGAGCATTCTTCTCGATCGTGAAACGCGCGTCATCGTGCAAGGTATCACTGGGCGGATGGCCCGGTTCCATACCAAAGACATGCTGCGCTATGGGACCAATGTTGTAGGCGGCGTCGTGCCCGGTAAAGGCGGTGAAACCGTCGAGGGTGTGCCGGTGTTTGACACGGTCAAACAAGCCGTCGAGGCAACCGGCGCGGATGCGAGCCTTGTGTTTGTGCCGCCTCCCTTCGCTGCTGACTCAATCATGGAGGCCGCAGATGCCGGTATCCGCTATTGCGTCTGCATCACCGACGGCATTCCCGCGCAGGACATGATCCGGGTCAAACGATACATGTACCGCTACCCGAAAGAAAAGCGCATGGTTCTGACCGGACCGAACTGCGCGGGTACAATCTCGCCCGGCAAGGCTCTACTAGGGATCATGCCCGGCCATATCTATCTGCCTGGTCATGTGGGCATAATCGGGCGCTCGGGGACGTTGGGCTATGAAGCTGCGGCGCAATTGAAAGAGCGTGGGATCGGCGTGTCGACCAGCGTCGGTATCGGCGGTGATCCAATCAACGGGTCCTCGTTCAAGGATATCCTGCAACGGTTTGAAGAGGACGAAGATACCCACATCATCGCAATGATCGGTGAAATCGGCGGTCCGCAGGAAGCCGAAGCGGCGGAGTATATTCGCGACCACATCACCAAGCCGGTGGTTGCCTATGTTGCGGGCCTGACTGCTCCGAAAGGCCGCACTATGGGCCACGCCGGTGCGATCATTTCGGCCTTTGGCGAAAGCGCCAGCGAAAAGGTTGAAATCCTGTCCGCTGCCGGTGTGAACGTGGCCGAAAACCCTGCCGTGATTGGTGAGACAATCGCGCGTGTGATGGAGGCTGCATGATGGTCAAACCTTCGGTCTTAGTCACCCGTCGCTGGCCTGCCGCCGTCGAGGCGCAACTGGCCGAAAACTACAACGCCGTACTGAATACCGGGGACAAGCCAATGTCCCCGGCAGACATCCGACAGGCATTGAAAACCTATGATGCCGTCCTGCCCACAGTCACTGATACACTCAGCGCTGAGGCATTGGATGTGCCCGGCGCGCAAACCAAGATCCTTGCCAATTACGGGGTCGGCTACAGCCATATCTGCGAACCGTCAGCGCGTGAATTGGGTATGACGGTAACGAATACACCGGATGTCTTGTCCGAATGTACTGCCGATATTGCTATGACTCTGATGCTGATGGTGGCGCGCCGTGCCGGCGAGGGCGAGCGTGAGCTGCGCGCCGGGGGCTGGACCGGATGGCGGCCCACGCATCTGATTGGCACCAAGGTCAGCGGTAAAACGCTGGGTATCATCGGGTATGGGCGTATCGGACAGGAAATGGCACGCCGCGCCCATCACGGGTTCGGCATGGACATTCTTGTCTACAATCGAAGCCAAGTTTTGCCCGATGTTCTGGCCCAATGCAACGCAACGCAGGTCGACACAATCGACGAGTTGCTGCCACAGTGTGATTTCGTTTCGCTCCACTGCCCCGGTGGGGCCGCAAACCGTCATCTGATCAATTCACGTCGGCTGGACCTGATGAAGCCCAACGCGTTCCTGATCAACACCGCGCGGGGTGAAATCATTGATGAGCGTGCCCTGATTCAGGCGCTGATGTTTGAAATGATTGGTGGCGCAGCTTTGGATGTGTTCGACGGCGAGCCCCGCATCAGCCCGGATCTGCTGCAATGTGACAACCTCGTGATGCTTCCACATCTGGGCAGCGCAACGCGCGAGGCGCGCGAAGCGATGGGGTTCCGCGTGCTGGACAACCTAAGCGACTTTTTCCAAGGCCGTGAGCCCCGCGACCGGGTGATCTGACACCCTTTTCGCTATGAACAATGACTGCCGATGCGGCCACAGCCGCTGCTTCGGCCCTCGTCTACAGGAGATTTGCCCCGTGAATGCCCCGCATCGTACAGACGGTTTTTTCACCCAGTCCCTATCCGAGCGTGATCCTGAGCTTTTTGGCTCGATCACATCCGAGCTGGGTCGCCAGCGCGACGAGATCGAGCTGATCGCGTCCGAGAACATCGTTTCTGCCGCCGTGATGGAGGCGCAGGGCTCGGTGATGACCAACAAAT
>NZ_JBQFSM010000011.1:0-166728 GCF_056538005.1 Ruegeria sp. BI11
GTCTCCGCCGCTTCCGCCGCGTCCCAGCGCCTCAGCAGCGCCGGTGAAGGGGGTTCTAAGGTTTACCTCCAATAGCCGCAAGTGGAAAATTCGGCAAACTCGCAAAAAACCGCGAACTCCTTATTATTATCAATAAATCAATTACTTAAATGGTATCTTATTTCGCGAAATGTACAAAACGCAGGGCACCCCACCCCGAATCCCGGCTTTTGCACAGGGTTACCCACAGACTCAGCGACGAGTCAGGTGGAATCGGCCTGACCCGTCCGAGTCAGCACTCCGGATATTGGCAAACGCAACAACAACAGGCCGACAATTGCGGACAGATAGACTAGCGGCTCAACCTGAAAGCCTTTGGCCAGCATGACATAATGCAACCCTCCCAGAATCGCCGCAGGAAAGACCAGACGTTGCAAGCTGCGCCAACGCGGGCCTAATTTCCGTACCGACAGATTATTCGACGTCACCGCCAAGGGCAGCATCAGGACGAAGGCAGCCATGCCGACCGTGATATAAGGACGTTTGACGATATCCGCCCAAATCTGTCTGGGCACCTGCACGTCCAACACCAACCACACCAACAGATGCAGCGTAACGTAGGCGAAGGTCAGCACGCCCAGCGCTCGGCGGAACTTCAGCAGATTCAGACCAAGGAATCGCCGCAACGGAGAAATAGCCAGCACACCGATCAGAAGCTGCAACGCCAGCTCTCCATACCGATGCTCCAACGCCTCGATCGGGTTCACGCCAAGCCCGCCTGTCAGCCCCTGATAAAACAGCCAGGGCGCCGGAAGCGCCCCGATCAAGTACACCGCCCAAACGGGAATACGGCGTAATATCTGATTCACCTGCTGCATAGGTTTAATAGTATTGCGAAAGATCCATGCCTTCGTACAGCCCTGCGACCTCTTTCTCATATCCGTTGAACATCAGGGTCGGGATACGCTTGGTAAAGAGACCGCCGCCGATCTCTCGTTCCGAAGCTTGCGACCAGCGCGGATGGTTCACGTTCGGGTTCACATTACTATAGAAGCCATACTCCCGCGGAGCGGACATGTTCCAACTGGTGGGCGGCTCTTCTTCTGTCAGAGTGATCCGCACGATCGACTTGATCGACTTGAAGCCGTATTTCCAAGGCACCACCAAACGCAGCGGCGCACCGTTCTGATTTGGAATCGGGCGGTCATAAATACCCGTAGCCATGATGGTCAGCGGATGCATCGCCTCATCCAGGCGCAGACCCTCGCGGTAGGGCCATTCCAGAATCGGGTAACGCACGCCCGGCATCTCATCCGGGATAAGGGCGGTTTCAAAGGCCACGTATTTGGCGCCTTCCTGAATGCCCGCCATATTCAGCAGATCAGCCAGTTCGAATCCGTTCCACGGAATCACCATCGACCAGGCCTCGACGCAGCGGAAACGGTAGATGCGCTCCTCGACCGTCATCTCGGACATGATATCCTTAAAGTCATAGTCGCCCGGATTATCGACCAGACCGTCAATTTTGACACTCCATGGTTCGGTGGTCAGGGCACCGGCATATTTGGCCGGATCATCTTTGCCGGTGCCGAACTCGTAGAAATTGTTGTACGAGGTGATCTCTTCCCAGGTGTTCGGCTCCAGTGCCTCTTGTGCCGCGGCACCGCGCGCCATCCCTGCCAGTCCGACACCTGCCAGCCCGGCCATGACCTGGCGCCGGTTCAGAAACGCCGCCCGAGGGGTAACGTCAGCATGTGTCAATGTGTTGGTCCAGCGATGCGCCATGTATGTCTCCGTCTTCAATACGCTCGGGTATGAGGTAGACCGCTGATAGCACAGAGCCAAGGAAACAGGCGTCACGATTGAGAGACGAGATTGTAACGTATTGACCTATTGGTGCGGCTTGCACGACTTTGCCAGCTAAGCTGAACTTTGCATTTCATGCTCAAAACGTGCAGGGATTGCGGTAGATCGACAGAAGAAATGCAGCGTTTAGGGAAACGGTCGCAGCACCCCTCCACTGAAATATAAAGCAGATCGTTGACACCCGCTGACATCCCGAAATCAATGGTATGAACGACAGAATATACAAACCCATCCCCGCCCCTGCCGCAATCAGTGCCAAGGCAGCATCCTATGCCGAACAGGCCGTCAGCCGAGATTTAAGCAAGCCTTTGCCCGAAATGCGGGCCGCATCGCGTGATGAATACAAAGACAGTTGCAACGCGGTCATTGAAAAATCCGGTGTCACTCTGTCCGAGCAGACGGTTGAAGGCGTGCAATGCATGGTTATCACACCTCCCGAACCGCTACCCGGCCGCAGTTTGGTCTATCTGTTCGGCGGCGGCTTTACCCTTGGCAGTCCTTTTGAGGATTTGCCGATCTCTGCTTGGTTAGCCGCGAAAACCGGCGCAGTCGTGATTGCGCCGAGCTATCCCCTGGCCCCTGAGTCGCCATACCCAGCCGCCCTTGATGCCTGCACGGCGGTCATCACGTCTGTTTTCTCCGAAAACCCCGGCGCTTGTCTGTGTGGAGAATCCGCCGGGGGTAACCTTGCATTGGCTGCCATTCACCGGTTGCGCGCAAATGGCGGCCCGTTGCCAAAGGCACTGGCCCTGCTTTCACCTTTTGTCGACCTGCAGAACCCCGGTGACAGCGGACTGGCAGATCGCGATCCATTTCTGAACCAGTCCGAGATCGACTTTTTTCGCGACCATTATGTTTCCACTGAGGTCGACCTGACGTCCCCCGATGTGTCCCCTATTTTCGGCCTGTTCGACGAAACCTTTCCGCCCGTTTTTCTGACTTCGGGAACCCGCGACCATCTGCTCAGCGGTTGCGTGCGTCTGGATCGGCTGCTGCGCAAGGCAGGTGCCGATTGCACCCTGCGCATATGGGAAGGCATGTGGCACGTGTTTGAGTTTTATCCGGACATACCCGAAGCCGATGCTTCGCTGACGGAGATTGCCGCATTCTTGGATCGGCATTTTGCCGAGACATAAGAAAAGACCCGCCGGATTGGCGGGTCTTTCTGGTTTTATCCAACAGATCAATGCACCACGGCATCGTCCGGGCGCGGGCGTTCCGACGTGCCCAGTCGGTCGCCGATGATCAGCCCTTCGGCCCCGGCGGTCACGGGGACGGTTTCGCCATCCTTGATCTCACCGGCCAGCAGCGCCTCGGCAAGCGGATTTTGCAAGGCGCGCTGGATCACGCGTTTCAGTGGACGTGCCCCGAAGACCGGATCATAGCCTTCGTTCGCCAGCCATTCCTTCGCGCCATCGTCCAACGCCAGCTCGATCTTGCGGGCGGCCAGACGTTTCTGCAGGCGTGCCATCTGGATATCGACGATGCCATCCATATCGGCGCGTTTGAGCCGGTCAAAGATAATCGTCTCGTCCAGACGGTTCAGGAATTCCGGCCGGAAATGCGCTCGTACAGCATCCATCACGTCGCGCCGTGCCTGTGCGCTGTCCGCACCTTCAGGCAACTGGCTGAGCGCCTGAGACCCGAGGTTCGATGTCAGAATGATCAGCGTCTGCTTGAAGTCCACGGTACGACCCTGACCATCGGTCAGTACGCCATCATCGAGAACCTGCAACAGCACGTTGAACACGTCCGGGTGCGCCTTCTCGACCTCGTCAAACAGCACGACCTGATAGGGCCTGCGCCGTACGGCTTCGGTCAGCACACCGCCTTCGTCATAGCCGACATAACCCGGAGGGGCACCGATCAGACGGGCGACTGCGTGTTTCTCCATGAACTCAGACATGTCGATGCGCACCATCGCGTTGTCGTCGTCGAACAGGAAGTTCGCCACGGCCTTGGTTAGCTCGGTCTTACCCACACCGGTCGGGCCGAGGAATAGAAACGAACCAAGCGGACGACCTTCGTCATTCAGGCCCGCGCGCGCACGGCGCACGGCGTTGGCGACAGCGGTGACCGCCGCATCCTGACCGATCACGCGGGAATGCAGATCGTCTTCCATCCGCAGCAGCTTCTCGCGCTCACCTTCAAGCATTTTCGAGGTCGGGATACCCGTCCAGCGCTCTACCACAGAGGCAATCTGTTCCGGGCGCACCGTTTCCTCGGCCATCATAGCGTTGCTTTCGGCGTTCTCGGCCTCGGTCAATTTTTTTTCAAGCTCGGGGATGACGCCATAAGACAGCTCACCCGCCTTGGCGAGGTTGCCTTCGCGCTTGGCGATCTCCAGATCAGCGCGCGCCTTGTCGAGCTGTTCTTTCAGATCCCGTGCACCTGCCAGCTTGTCGCGTTCGGCCTGCCACTGGGCGGTCATCTCGGCGGATTTCTCCTGCAGATCGGCCAGATCCTTTTGCAAGGTTTCCAGTCGATCTTTGGAGGCCGCGTCATCCTCAAGCTTCAGCGCTTCTTCCTCGATCTGCATCTGCAGGATCTGACGGTCTAGCTGATCGAGTTCTTCCGGCTTGGAATCCACCTCCATCCTCAGACGCGACGCGGCTTCATCGACCAGGTCGATGGCTTTGTCGGGCAAGAAACGGTCGGTGATATAGCGATGCGAAAGCGTCGCCGCCGACACCAGTGCCGAGTCCGAGATGCGCACGCCGTGGTGCAGCTCGTACTTTTCCTTGATGCCGCGCAGGATGCTGATCGTGTCCTCGACCGTCGGTTCGGTGACCATTACAGGTTGGAACCGGCGCGCAAGGGCCGCGTCTTTTTCGACGTATTTGCGGTACTCATCCAGCGTGGTCGCGCCGATACAATGCAACTCCCCCCGGGCAAGCGCTGGCTTGATCAGGTTGGCTGCATCCATCGCGCCGTCGGATTTACCGGCCCCGACCAGCGTGTGCATCTCGTCGATGAACAGGATGATCTCACCGGCGGCCTCGGTCACTTCGGTCAGAACCGCCTTGAGGCGCTCTTCGAACTCACCCCGGTATTTCGCACCAGCGATCAGCGCACCCATGTCGAGCGCCAGCAGTTTCTTGTCCTTCAGTGATTCCGGCACGTCACCGTTGACGATGCGCAGGGCCATACCTTCGGCAATCGCGGTCTTACCGACGCCGGGTTCCCCGATCAGAACCGGATTGTTCTTGGTACGACGCGATAGAACCTGCATCGAGCGACGGATTTCTTCATCCCGCCCAATAATCGGGTCGATCTTGCCTTCGGCGGCTGCCTCGGTCAGATCGCGCGCGTATTTCTTGAGCGCGTCATAACCCTCTTCCGCCGACGCGCTGTCAGCGGTGCGACCCTTGCGGATGTCGTTGATCGCTTCGTTCAGTTTCTGAGCGGATACGGCACCAGCGTCCAAAGCATCCTTGGCTTTGGATTTCACCATGCATAGCGCCATCAACACGCGTTCGACCGGCACAAAGCTGTCACCCGCCTTGGTGGCGATCTTGGTGGCTTCGTCCAGGACTTTGGCAGTCTGACCGTCCATGTAAATCTGGCTGGCGTCGCCGCTGACCTTCGGGATTTTGGCCATCGCAGCGTCCAGCGCTTCGACCACGCGGTTCGGCGCGCCGCCTGCACGTGTGATCAGGTTGCTGGCCAGCCCCTGATCGTCATCCATCAATGCTTTCAAAATATGTGTGGGCTCCAACCTCTGGTGCCCTTCGCGCAGTGCAATGGTCTGCGCGGCCTGCACGAATCCCCGTGCCCGCTCGGTGAACTTGTTCAAGTCCATAGCATTCTCCTTTATCTCAAGCGCCCTGAATGTGATGCGCCCGCTTGGCGGCACGCGTCGGTCCGGGCCTCACATTCAATTTGGGAAATATCTTTGAAGGTTCAAGACATAACCTCGCGAAACTGAAACCTAATCTTTCTATCGACCTGCCGGTCATCAGAATAAAATAGCGGCAACCTCGCTTATTTGAAAATCTCGGGAAAAATTTGACCTTCCAAAGTGCGAAAATCCGGCAAAATTGCCCTTGCTGACAACCAGACGCTTAACTACGTTCGCCCCACTTTTGGGAGAATGCGATTTGAAAATCTGCGCCGTTACAATGGTCTACAAAGATCATTGGTATTTGAAGAAATGGATTCAATATTACGGCCAACTGTTAGGGGAAAAGAATCTATACGTCATCAGCCATGGAGATGATCCGGTTCACTGTGAGTTAGCGAAAAACTGCAACCACATCAGAATACCTCGGAATCAGCTTCCCGAAGACTTTGACGAACAGCGTTGGCGCATGCTGTCCGACCTGTGCACTGTTCTCAGCATCTCGCATGATTGGGTGATCTGCGGAGACGTTGACGAAATCATCATATCCAGGCGCTCGGACGAGACCATCCTTCAGGTTTTGGAACGCAAAACGCCTCAAACAGTTATTGGCGCGGTCGGCTTTGAGGTCATGCCGCAGAATGATTCCCGCTGGTTTCTTAAATTTTCCCCGCGTTATTCAAAACCATCAGTTCTGGGTCGCCCAATCAAGTTTTCACTGGGTGCGCACGGTGCATTTGGTGATTGGGCGCACGACCCAGACCTTGCTCTCATCCACTTTCCGCTGGCGAACCAGGCGTCTCTTCAAAAACGTGCCCAAGCTTTGGAAGCTGACATAGAAGATTTGGGTAGAACCCCTGCGGAAGAACGAACTTATCGTCAAAATGCACTTATTCGCTGGGGGCAGGGGCAACGTCGGAAAGCCAATGTTACCACCCCCCAGGGCGCTGCGAACGCCATTGTACCCTTGCTGACCGCATCGCAGCAGGCTGCGCCTTTTTTGGCGGAATCCATGAAGACGGTGAACCGGACGGAAAACCGGGTGGCACCGCGTAAGCTCAGGCACGTTAACATCTTTGCTGAAATTGATGATCGCCTGATGGATCTATTTTCGTGACCCTCCAATCCCTTTTAGAAAGCACATATATCTACCAAGTCAACGACGCGGCACGGAATACACCGTATACCCCCCGGTTTTCGCCACCTGCCGCGCACTGTACATTTCGACCAAGGACTGCGCTGCATCGCTGCCTGACGGGCAGGACACAAGATCAGCCGCATCATCCAGAAAATCGACGGTAAAGGCTGTTTCTCCGGTCAGTTGGCAATCGTCATCAGTCGACCTGTAGCCCCGCACAAGACGCAGATCCTCGTTTGTCGGCGAAACGATGAATGTATCTGCGGCCTCTGTCTCTAACGGCATGTCCTGACACCCTGCCATGGCCAGCAACACCCCAACACCTATAAGCCGTTTCATAGTCCCCCCATCCGAAATGCTTGTTTGAATGATCCGCACCATAGCACAGGTCGGATTATGCTGCTTGATCCCGATCATCCGACGGTCCTGCATGGACACAAGGCGCGGAACCCGTTAGGACGCAGACGTTTGCCAAAAAGGAGCTTGCCCCATGTCTGATGACCGCCTGATCGTCGCCCTTGATGTTCCGAACGCCTTGCAAGGTCTGGCCATGGCCGAGCGGCTGGGGGATGCCGTTTCTTTTTATAAGATTGGGCTGGGCATGTTGACCGGCGGCGGGCTGGCCTTGGCCAATGAGCTGAAACAGGATCATGGCAAGCGCATCTTTCTGGACATGAAGCTGTTCGATATTGGCAACACGGTGGAAAACGCCGTACGCGGGCTGGCGCAGTTCGATCTGGATTTCCTGACCGTACATGGTGACCCCCACGTGGTGCGCGCCGCGAAAGAAGGCGCCTCGGGCAAGGATCTCAAAATCCTCGCCGTGACCATCCTGACCTCGCTGAACCGCGACGATCTGGATGCCAGCCTGCTAAAAAAGGGTGATGTGCAGGAACTGGTGGTTGAACGCGCGGCGAAGGCTTTGGAGGCTGGAGCCGATGGCGTCATCGCCAGCCCGCAAGAGGCCGCGCTGATCCGCGCCCTGCCCCAGGCCGAAGACCGCCTGATCGTCACCCCGGGCGTCCGACCGGCAGGCGCGGCTCTGGGCGATCAGAAACGTGTGGCAACCCCGGCCAGTGCTATAGGCGACGGCGCCGATCACATCGTTGTCGGCCGCCCGATCTATCAGGCACAGGACCCGAAAGCTGCGGCCGAGGCGGTTCTTGCTGAGTTAAATTCCTTGACACGTCACTGAACAGCACAGCGAAATCAGCGGATTTCTGCGCATAAACGACCTGCAACCGGTTGACCTTACGTCACTTTCTGGCCCAACCGCGCCAAATCGTCCCTGTGCCCCAAAACACACATGAAATATGCGTGTTTCGCTTGTGTGATCTAGGTCCTGTCGAAATCCGCGATTTTGAGCGATTCTAATGAAGTGATACTCCCCACGGACCCTCTCTTCCTGAGGTCCGTCACCTCCCCCCGCCTCTTCGCGGGGGGTCTTCTTTCGAACAAGAGCGTTTTAGCTGCCACTGACGGCATTTCGTGCTGCGATTGGGGCTGGTATAAGAAAACGGCTGATTGAATCGCATGAAAGGCGGAAAGATTTCATGCCTGGTCTCTGCCGAGATTGCCTGACCGAATTGACCGACGAACGGCGTTGCCCCACCTGTGGCAGCCCGCGGATCAAGGCGCATCCCGAGCTGTTTGATCTGTCAATCGCGCATATGGATTGCGATGCCTTCTATGCTTCGGTCGAAAAGCGCGACAACCCAGAACTTGCCGACAAGCCGGTGATCATTGGCGGCGGCAAACGGGGCGTCGTATCCACCGCTTGCTATGTCGCACGCATTCGCGGCGTGCGGTCGGCCATGCCAATGTTCAGAGCCCTGCAGCTCTGCCCCGATGCGGTTGTGATCAAGCCGCGCATGTCAGTCTATGCCCAAGTGTCGCGCGAGATTCGCAAGATGATGGATGAACTGACGCCGGTGGTCGAACCTCTGTCGCTGGACGAGGCGTTCATGGATCTGTCCGGCACGCAGCGCCTGCATGGCGCACCGCCTGCCGTCATGCTGGCGCGGCTGGTAAGGCGCATGAAGGATGAGCTGGGTGTGACCGGTTCCATCGGTCTGTCGCATAACAAGTTTCTGGCCAAAGTCGCCTCGGACCTCGACAAGCCGCGTGGATTTTCGGTGATCGGCAAGGCGGAAACCCCTGAATTCCTGCATGACAAACCAGTGCGGCTGATCTGGGGCATTGGACCCGCTGCGCAGGAATCGCTGGATCGCGCGGGTATCCGCAGTTTCTCCGACCTGCTGCGCTGGGATCAAGAGGCGCTGACGGCGCGGTTCGGATCAATGGGCTTTCGGCTATGGCATCTGGCGCGCGGTCAGGACAAACGGCGCGTCTCGGCCCATGAGCCGATGAAATCCATCAGCAACGAGACTACATTTTTCGAGGACACCGCCAGTCTGCATATTCTGGACGGTCATCTGTGGCGCATGGCCGAAAAGGTCGCCGACCGCGCCAAAGCCAAAGGGCTGGCCGGGCGGGTTGTCACGCTGAAACTCAAACGCGTCAATCACAAGATCATCACCAGGCGGGTTTCCCTACGCGATGCTACACAGATTGCCGACCGCATCTATCGCACGGCCCGCGGGTTGTTCGATCAGGTCGGGGATCAAGGGCCCTATCGTCTGCTGGGCGTAGGCCTGTCCGATCTGTGCCCTGAAGCGCAGGCCGATATCTCGGGCGATCTGCTGGACCCCGGTGCTGCCCAGCGATCACAGGCGGAGCGGGCCACCGACGAGATTCGGCGTCGCTTTGGTAGTGATGCTATTGTGAAAGGCCGCGCATTGCGCTGAGCTTACTCGGCAGCCAGACGGACTGGATCATCGCCAATACGAGTAATGTCCCGAATGATGTCGCGTAGAATTTCCTGAAACACTGAGAAATTCTCATTCGGAACGATCTTGGCCTCGTCCATGTAAAGCGCCCGATCGATTTCGATCTGCACCGCATGTTGCTGGCGGGCGGGGCGGCCATAGGTCTGCGTCACATATGCCCCGGCAAAAGGTGCGTTGCGCGCCACGTTCAACCCGGCAGACACAAAGGCCGCTTCGATCCGGTCCACCACGTCGATCGAGGCAGAAGCACCGAATCTGTCCCCCAGCACCACGTCCGGCCGTTTGGATTTCGCGTTGCTGGCCATTGCGACCGCCTCGTGCGGCATCGAGTGGCAATCAATCAGGATCGCATGCCCAAACACGTCATGCGATTCGGCCAGCAGGGATTTGATCCGCGCATGATAGGGGCGCCAGCAGGTATCAATGCGCAGGCGCGCCTCATCCATCGTCAACTTGCCATTATAAATCGCGCGCCCGTTGGCTACCACGCGGGGAATCACCCCCAACCCCGAAGCCACGCGCGGATTGTGCCCGGATCGCTGCGCCCCTTGAATCAGTGCGGGATCCAATTCCTCGGCACTGCGGTTCAGATCCAGATACGCCCGTGGCATCACCGCCGAAATCATTGGCGCACCAAACTCGGTCGCGGTCGAAAACAGCTGATCCACAAAGGCATCTTCCGAAGATCGAATCACATTTTCGGTCAGAACCGTGCGGTTCAGCAGCGATTCAGGGTAACTCCGACCACTATGAGGGGAAGAAAACACCACGCATGACGTGCGTCTGGCGGGCATATCCAATACATAGGGCGCGTTCTGCATGGTGACTCCTTGTTCGCATTGAACATAGACCGGAAAATAGTTCTACCAAACCCCTTGAACCCCTTTGCGACTCCTTTTATAGACCCCGCTACCGGCGCGGAGTTCCGCGCCCCATTTCGTTATGGGGCAGGGCACGCAAAGGTTTATGTGGGCGGTTAGCTCAGCGGTAGAGCACTTCGTTGACATCGAAGGGGTCACAAGTTCGATCCTTGTACCGCCCACCATCGTTTAACTGTTCCGGGTTTCCGGGGCACCCGCTAACCCAGGCGCTGGCCACGTCCTTGATGAAGGCGCCGCAGATTGGAGACAGACCAATGAAGGTCAAGAACTCGCTCCGCTCGCTCAAGAACCGGCACCGTGATTGCCGTGTTGTGCGTCGCAAAGGCCGCGTCTACGTGATCAACAAGACGCAGCGCAAGTTCAAAGCTCGTCAGGGCTGAGAACTGCGTATAACGTTTAAAGAAACCGCGCCTCAGAGCGCGGTTTTTTTTGTGGGATCGGTAATGCCCACAATCATAACAAAACAGCCAACGCGCGGACGTTAGTAAACCTCACGCGGCTTGGCCAAAGGCCCCCAGGTTTCGGGATCAGGTAGACCGACACTTGACCATGCTTCTTGCAGCACTCGGGAATCTGCGGATCGTGTGCGAGGCAAGTCATCCAATATGTCAAACCAGGGTAATTTGCTCTCTATCCCAGAGTGGACTGATGGGGCGAATTTTTCCGGCTGATCAAGGCTCGAAGTGTGGAGAACCAGATAAGCCGTTTCCCTCGGCTTCACGAGCTTGTAGGTCAGGCTGGCGCCGCAGTTTGCACAGAAGCCGCGCTTCGCTATCGGCGTGGTTGCGAAATAGATTGGCTCTTGATCAAGAAATCGAACGGCAGAAGCGGGAAAAGCCGTCCATGCGTTGACCGCTGAGCCAGAAAACTTTCTGCAGCAGCTGCAATGGCAATAGCCTGTGCTGATTGCTGGCGCATTGACTTCGTATCGGACAGTTCCACAAATGCAGCCACCCTTTACCAGAGTTTTCGCCAAGTCATCTTCATCAAAGTCCAGGAACCCCGCTTCTTCGCCAGGTTTCGACTGGGTCATGTAAACATGAATCGGGGCATCCGTGCTTTTAAGTTGTTTGTGACCGCAATCCACAAGCGGAATGTCCACCTTGCCACTTATTTGCGCCATCACTTCGCTTGAAACAGCTATTCCACCCGGTTCCGCCATTGTTTCGAGCCGAGCTGCGATGTTAACGCCGTCTCCCAGTATATCTGTCCCATGCACCATCACATCGCCGAGGGAAACGCCGATGCGCAAAATGAGCGAATTGTCCGTGTTCGATTGACGGGCTTCGCGTGCGGACGCTCTTTGAATACCAATTGCGCAATTGACCGCTTCGAAAACGCTGGTGAACTCGGCCAGGAACCCGTCACCTGTAGACTTGAATACTCGGCCTCGGTTTGCTTCGACCTGCATGCCGATGACTTCGCGTTCGAGGCGCACCAGTTTGGCTAATGTTCCGCTCTCGTCACGCGAAACCAACCCAGAGAACCCCACAACATCCGTGGCCAGAATGGCCGCCAGTTTGCGTTCCATCTCCATTCCTTTGGACCGTAATGTCTCTCCTGATTTACGTGCCTAGCTTATCACAAATCACGATTGCCTGCGGTATAAGCAGCCAACCGTCAAATTTGTCATCCCACGGAACCGTTTCGGCTTCACAACAGAAGTCTCCACTACATTTCCATGCACCCGCTTGCGAATTCCCTGCTCGTTCGCCAGCAGCGACCATTTGACCAACTATTTTTGTCGGATTTCCTTGCATCCCCCCAAGAATCGTTTCATTGACCATTTCAGTCAGACAAACCGCCACAGTTTTCAATGTTGGGAAAAATGATGCTGAAATCCTCTACCTGCGTTGCCGCCGCCCTGACGGCCCTGATTGCAACCTCTGCCGCCGCCGAGGGTGAGTTGAACCTCTATTCCTCGCGCCACTATGACACCGACGAAAATCTATACAGCGATTTCGAAGAGGCCACCGGCATCACCATCAACCGCATCGAAGGCAAAGCGGATGAGTTGATCGCGCGGATGGAAGCCGAGGGCGCGAATTCGCCCGCCGATATCTTGCTGACCGTTGATACCTCGCGTCTGGCACGGGCCAAGAACGCAGGCATCCTGCAATCCATCAACAGTGCTGTTCTGGAAGAGCGTATCCCCGCCAACCTGCAGGACAGCGACAATGAGTGGTTCGGCTTTTCCCAGCGCGGCCGCATCATCTTTTTCGACAAGGAAAACCTGGCAAACCCACCGGCCACATATGCCGATCTGGCCAAGCCGGAATACAAAGGTTTGATCTGCATCCGGTCATCCAGCAACACTTATAACCAGACACTACTGGCCTCGATCATCACCCATGAAGGTTCCGAGGCCGCCAAAACCTGGGCCGAAGGCATCGTCGCCAATATGGCCCGCGACCCGCAAGGCGGCGACACTGACCAGCTGCGTGGTCTGGTGTCCGGTGAATGCGATATCGCCGTGTCGAACACGTATTACTTTGCCCGCGCCATCCGCAAAGATGTCAAAGGCGTTTCGTCAGATATCGACTCGATCGGCTGGGTGTTCCCTAACCAGGACAGCACAGGCGCGCACATGAACCTGTCCGGTGCCGGTGTTGCTGCGAATGCGCCGAACAAAGACAATGCCATCCTGTTCCTGGAATATTTGGCCAGCGACTCGGCCCAGCAATATTTCTCGGCTGGCAATGACGAGTTCCCGGCGGTGAAAGGCGTCGCACTTGTGGACTCGGTCAAGTCACTGGGCGAGTTCAAAGCCGATGAGGTGAACCTGTCCGAGGTCGCCAAGAACCTTCCTGAAGCGCAGAAAATCTTTAACGAGGTTGGCTGGAATTAATCCAGAGCACAAAACCCAAGCAGTCAGAAGGGCGTAGAGAATTCTGCGCCCTTTTCTATTGCAACTTTACTATTTTTTAATTAAATTTCCCATAAATGAACGAAATTCTCCAATCTGAACATGCTGGATGACCTTTCAAACCGTCTCGCCTTCCGTCTGAACGAATTGCGCCGAAGCCATGGATGGGCTCTGGATCAACTGGCCGACCGCAGTGGCATCAGCCGTGCCACGCTGTCACGAATGGAAAAGGGCGATGTCAGCCCGACCGCCGAAACTCTGGGACGGCTCTGCGCGGCTTATGGTCTACCGATGTCGCGCCTGTTGATGATGGTCGAAGACAGTTTCGACCCCCGTGTGCCGTTTGAACGGCAACCCGAATGGCGCGACCCGGAAACTGGCTTCACCCGCCGCTCGGTATCGCCGCCTGCCACTGGCCTCAGCGGAGAGGTGCTGGAGGGCCACCTGCCCCCCAATACGGTGATCACCTACGACACCCCTCCGAAACCGGGGCAGGAACATCACCTGATCATGCTGGATGGGGCACTGACGCTGACTGTGGACGGCGTCGCCCATGATTTGAACGGCGGGGATTGCCTGCGTTATCACCTTTCGGGCCCGACCCGGTTTGAGACCGCGCCAACGCGAGGGGCGCGGTACCTCTTGGTGCTGATATGATCCTGCGCCTCGACGAAGGCAGCTTTGATGCTGCGTTGGACGATCTGAGCGATATCCTGCACGCCTGTGTTCAGGACGGAGCCAGCATCGGATTCATCCTGCCCTTCCTACCGGATCAGGCCCGCGCTTATTGGCAGGACCGGGTTCGGCCGGCTGTGCAGGCCGACGCACTGGACCTGTTCGTCGCTCGCAACAACGAACGCATTCTGGGCACGGTGCAACTGATCCCGGCGGCGATGCCAAACCAACCTCATCGCGCCGATGTGGCCAAACTGCTGGTCCATCCCATGGCCAGACGCCGGGGTTTAGGGCGGTGCTTGATGGCCGCGCTTCAGGATCGCGCGATCCGTCTGGGGCGAACTCTGCTGGTACTCGACACGCGCAGCACTGACCCGTCGCGTATCCTGTATCAAAATCTGGGCTTTCAGATTGCCGGAGAGATTCCGAACTATTGCCGCAATCCGTTCGAAGACCGGTTAGAGCCCACGACCTATATGTTCAAAAATCTCAGCTAAGCCGGACGTCGACCTCAAAGACGTAGGAACGGCAGCGCATGACCCTTTGGCAACGCCTCGGTTTCTGCGGGAATGATAGCCAGACCGTCCGCATGCGCCAGCATCGCAACCCTGCCACTATATGAAGGGGCCATCAGGCGCAGCAGCGGAGTGCCGTCAGGTGTCGTACCGTCGATCATAACGGGCCGGTATTCCTGACGTCCGGCGTGACGCTCAAGCGGCTCAGCCAGAACTGCCTGTTCCGGAGTTACCGGCGTGTAACGCAGACCAGCCCGGCGCATCATCATCTGCGACCCGATGATCTGCCAAGTCACATAGGCCGAAACCGGATTGCCCGGCAGCCCGACATAGAGCGCACGCCCTCGACGGCCAAACATGATTGGTTTGCCCGGTTTCATCGCCACCTTCATCACATCGGTCCGGCCGCCAATGGCCGCAAACAGGCGCGGCATATGATCTTCGTCCCCCACTGAAACGCCACCCGTAGTGACAATCAGATCCGCGTTGCCGCAGGCGTGCCGTAGCACCTGTTCCAGCTGCTTGGGGTCATCATCGACCGGGCCTTTGTCCGTTAGATCGATCCACGGCTTGTTCAGCAAAGCCCGCAGCATATAACGGTTCGAATTGTAAATCTGGCCCGGCCCCAGCAATTCGCCGGGGTGCCGCAGCTCGTTGCCGGTGGAAAAGATGGTGACCTTCAGCTTGCGGAACACTGTCACTTCGCCATACCCGGCCGAGGCCAGCGCGGCGGCTTCGCGTGCGGTGATCTCACAACCCTGCCGCAGGATCGGCGTGCCGGTCTTCAAATCCTCACCCATGCGGCGGATATGCTGGCCGGGTTTGGGGCGGCGGGAAAAACTGATGCCGTCGATGGAGGTTTCGCAATCCTCCTGCATCAGCACGGCGTCGAAATCAGTAGGCACCGGGGCACCGGTGAAAATACGCAACGCTGCACCCGCTGGCGCGGAATGCGCGCCTGTATCACCAGCGGCGATACGCCCGGCAATCGGCAGTTTAAAAATGGGGCCATCACCCAAATCAGCCATGCGAACGGCATAGCCATCCATGGCTGAATTGTCGAAAGTCGGCATGTCTACCTTGCTGGAACAATCCTCGGCCAACACCCGTCCAATGGCGTCGATCAAGGGAAGCGTTTCCGTTTCGGTCACCGGATCGGCAACAGCCAGCCCCCTTGCCAGCGCCTCGGACACCGTCAGATACATCTGAGCGCGCTGGTCGCAACCACATCCATCAGCCATTTGGGCCCTCCAACTGGTCAAACACTTCTTCAAACCCGACGCGCTCAGCGTGAGCCTCTTGCTAGTTAGAGCTTAGGCCGTCGACAGTCATCACAACCCAAACCGTCCTTGACCTCTGCAATCATGATTGTACAGCTCGGCCAACAAAGTGCGCCTAATGGACAACACGCGCACCGAACTGTCATTGACATAGGTCACGATTGCAGTGGGATTGGTTGGATGGATGGGCACGATAGCCGCGCCCGCAAGAGGGTTCGCGCTGGTTTAAAAGTCCAGCCCAAAATCAATGGTGCGATAGGAATGAGTCAGCGCCCCGGAAGAAATGTAATCCACCCCTGTCGCCGCCACGGCAGCCACCGTGTCTCGGTTGATATTGCCCGACGCCTCGGTCACGAGCCGACCGCCAACCAATGCCACCGCCTGTTTCAGCATCTCGGGCGACATGTTGTCCAGCAAAACCACATCGGCTCCGCCGACCTTCAGCACCTCGGCCAGTTGGTCCAGCGTGTCCACTTCGATCTCGACCTTCATCATGTGCGAGGCGCGGGCCTTGGTGGCCTCAAGCACGGCGCGCACCCCGCCGGCGGCAGCGATGTGGTTGTCCTTGATTAGGATCGCATCCGACAGGGAAAAGCGGTGATTGAACCCGCCACCGTGCAGAACCGCCTGTTTCTCGACAATGCGCAGGCCGGGCGTGGTTTTGCGGGTGCAGGTGATGCGTGCCTTGGTGCCTTTGGTCTCGGCCACCAATTCCGAAGTCGCAGTTGCCACCCCAGCCATGCGCCCGGCATAATTTAACGCTACCCGCTCGCCTGACAGGATCGAGGCAGCGCTGCCTTCGATCTCCATCAGCGTATCGCCCTTGGTACAGTGTTGGCCGTCGGCGATGTGTGTAGTGACGCACAGCGCCGGGTCAACCAAACGGAACGCTAGTGCAGCCACCTGCATACCCGAGACCACTGCGTCCTCACGCGCGTTAAGTCGAGCGGAACAGGTAGCATCTGCGGGGATCACAGTCAGTGTGGTGATATCGCCATTGGCACCCAGATCCTCCATCAGCGCGGACCGCACCATCGGTTCAAGGATCATGTCAGGCAAGGCAGGGTAATTCATGCTGAGTCCTTTGCAATACAGCCCCGCAGGGCCAGCGCCTCGCTCAGCGTCAGGGCCGAGCGTTGGCCAGGGCCTGCGGCGAGATCAGGGAAATCGGATCGGTAATGCGCGCCACGGCTTTCTTCACGCAACAGCGCAGCGGCCGCGATCAGGGTAGCGGTGGCGGTCATGTTAAGAAAGAGGTCCGAGCTCGCATGCCTGGCTTCCAGCGCGGCGATTTTCGTCAAGGCGCAGCGCAGGCCGGCTTCGTCTCGGACCACGCCCACATGCTCGGTCATGGTTTCTCGTAAGGTCGCTACGTCCTGTTCATCAATTGCGTCACCACCAGTGGCAAAGCGGATGTCCACCTCAGGTGCATCTTGCGCGGCCACGACGGTCGCAATGTCGCGGGCGCAGGAACGAGCAAAAACCAGCGCCTCTAACAACCCGTTCGATGCCAGACGGTTGGCTCCGTGCAATCCGGTCGAGGCTGCCTCCCCACACACCCACAGGCCGGCCAGTGAACTACGCCCGGCAAGGTCGGTTTCGACCCCGCCCATGTGGTAATGCGCCGATGCGGTCACGGGGATGGGGTCGGTCGCGGGATCGACACCATTGCGCAGACACGCTTCGGTGACCGACGGAAATTCCGTTGCCATCTCGGCCCCGATGGCCTGGCGCGTGTCCAACGCCGGGTTCTTGCCTGCTTGGGCCTGCAGGTAGACGGCGCGTGCAACTGTGTCACGCGGGGCCAGTTCAGCGTCGGGGTGAATGTCTGGCATGAACCGAAGGCCGGAGCCGTCGATCAGCACGGCACCTTCGCCGCGCAAGGCTTCGGTTGCTAGCGGCGTCGGATCCTCACCCACATCGATTGCGGTTGGGTGAAACTGTACAAATTCTGCATCCGCAATCAGCGCACCTGCTCGGGCCGCCATGCCGATCCCTTGCCCGCGGATGCGCGCAGGGTTGGTGGTCTGAGCATATAGGCCAGAAGACCCACCCGTGGCCAATACATGCGCGGCACCGCGCAGCAAAACAGATTTACCATTCGGTGCGTCAACGCTGGTCAGGTATACACCGGTGACCTGCGCGCCATCGCTTTCCAAACCGACCGCCAACGCTCCCTCAATCACCTGTATCGAAGGCGTTTCACGCAAGGCGACACTCAGCGCCCGCATGATTTCAGCCCCGGCCTGATCGCCCTTGACGCGGACCACGCGGGCAGCGGAATGCGCGGCTTCACGCGATTGCACAAAGCCCCCATCAGCGGTGCGGTCAAACCCAGTGCCAAGGTCAGACAGGTCAAAAATATGTTCCGGCGCGGCTTTGGTCACGAATTCCGCCACTTCGCGCAGGACCGATCCGGCCCCGGCACGCATGGTGTCGTCCGCGTGCGCCTCGGGGCTGTCAGACAGTGCCATGGCCGCCGCAACGCCACCCTGAGCCCAGGCCGAGCTTGCGCCCGACCCCAACGGTTCGGGTGAAATCATCACCACCGGGCAAGGGGCCAGTTTTAGTGCTGCATAGACTGCCGCTAGCCCAGCCCCGATGATGACCACACGCGGCGTCTCAACGGTTTGCATGTCGCGGATCAAATACCCAGTTGACGAGACAGGTCGATCATGCGTTGTACCGATAGGCGAGCCTTTTCGGCCACTTCGGCGTCAACCTCGACCTGACTGGTCATGGTATCAAGCGCAAAAAGAACCTTCTCCAGCGTGATCTTCTTCATGTAGGGGCACATGTTGCAGGGGCCGACAAATTCGACCTCGGGGAGTTCGTCGGCAATGTTTGAGGCCATTGAACACTCGGTGATCAACAGTGCCTTTTTCGGCTTTTCATCGGTGACGTATTTGATGATCCCGCTGGTCGAGCCGGAATAATCCGCCTCGGCCACTACATCCGGCGGGCATTCGGGGTGCGCAATCAGGCGGGTGCCCGGGTTCCATTCGCGGAAATCGCGCAAGTCCTGCGGGCTGTATTGTTCGTGCACGATGCACGAGCCTTCCCACCAGACAACATTCTTTTGCGGCACGTCGCGCGCCACGTTCTGCGCCAGATACTGATCCGGCGTCATGATGACCGTATCGCTGTCCTGCGCGGCCACGATCTGGACCGCATTGGACGAGGTGCAGCAAATATCCGAGGCTGCTTTGACCTCGGCCGTGGTGTTCACATAAGACACCACCGGCGCGCCCGGATACCGGCGGCGCATTTCTTCGATCCCTTCGGCAGTAATTGATTCCGCCAGCGAGCACCCTGCCTCCATATCCGGCATCAGCACCGTCTTTTCAGGGCTGAGGATCTTGGACGTCTCGGCCATAAAATGAACGCCGCATTGGACGATCACGTCCGCCTCGACCTCGGTCGCCTTGATCGCCAACTGCAGACTGTCGCCCACAAAATCCGAAACGCCGTGATAAATCTCGGGTGTCATGTAGTTATGACCCAGAATGACCGCGTTACGCTGGGCTTTCAGATCGTTGATCGCCTTCACATAGGGCGCATAGATCGCCCAATCGACAGGCGAGACCACGCGGGACATGCGGTCATAGATATCGCTCATGCTTGCGGCAAGCTCGGGCGATGGGGTCAGATCATATTTTTCGGAGAGATGCGCGCGCTGCGCCGGTAGGTCGAACACGGGACTGTTTTTCTGCCTGAGGAACTCGTGACGCTTTTAATATGGGGTTTGTTGTGGATTTACCACCACTCAAATCAGAAGAATGTTCCAATATTCCCGCTGCTGGCAGAACTATCTTATCAATCCGCACGCAATTCTCAGTCGCATTGGCGTATATAGCGGTGCAAACCCAAGGAGAAGCAGCCAAAGGCGGGTGCGGGGATATCGGTTTTCAGAATCTGTCGAGAAAGAATCCCTCGAACGCGATGCTCCGTCTGATCAAGTTTAAAGGTCGAGGTCTTGACCGGGCGCAACCCGACTGGTGGCCTTGCCGATGAAACGATCAACCAAAAAGTCAATCAAGACCCGAAGACGCCGTGGCAAAAAGGGAAATTCCGGGCGCAGAATGAAGATTCCACCACCCGCTTCCGGTTCCACATGATCGGGTAAAACCGAGAGCAATCGACCTGTTCGCAAGTCATTTGAGACAAGAAACTCCGGCAGCCACGCTATACCCCGTCCGGCGCAGCACGCTGAATGGAGCGCTTCAAGGCTATTGCACGTAAACCCTGGGCCAAGCCGTAAAATGGGACCCGCAATCCGAGTAATGCCCCAATCCGAAACCCTTTGTTCGTGACCAAGGCGCAGACACTTGTGGACCGTAAGGTCTTCTGGCTGCTGCGGGGAACCATGACGTTCAAAATAGGCGGGCGCGGCACACAGAATCCGCCGATTATCCATCAGCTTTCGCGCAACGAGGGAAGAATCGGGCAAAACACCGCTGCGGACAGCGATATCAAAACCCTCTCCGACCAGATCGACGATCTTGTCCGTCAGCAGCATTTCAATCTCGACTTCAGGATTGAGTTCCATGAATTCGATCACGAGTGGGACCACGCGTAGCTGACCCAGAGCCGCAGAGCTTGTTAGGCGGATCGCACCACGCAAACCGTCGGCACCGTCGGCGATATCTTCCTCCAGCGCTGTCAGGTGGGCGAGGATATCCCGCGCTTCTTCCACATATCGCTGTCCTGCCTTGGTCAAAGTCATGCGCCGGGTCGAGCGGACCAGAAGTGGCACCTGCAACCTCTGCTCGAGCTGATACACCCGCTTGCCTACGGCAGACGGGGTGTATCCCAACGCGCGGGCCGCCGCAGAAAAGCTGCCGTGGTCAATCACGGCCAACAGGATTTCCAATTCAATCTTTTGGTTCATCTGTTCCAAAATCTATCAAAACTTGATCCAAATCGGCGGATTATCGAAGGTGCTTTTCCAAATTATCTAAGATGGAGATCAAAAAACCAAGGAGAATCGCCTTGCCCGCCGCTTTGAACAACGTTCTTTTCACGCCGCTTGCTCTACCGAACGGCCGCGTATTGAAACACCGGGTCATCAAATCGGCCATGTCGGATTCTCTGGCGGACGGCCGTGGCAACCCGACCGCCGCGCAGATGCGCCTCTATGAACGCTGGGCCGGGGGTGGCGCTGCGGCGTCAATCATCGGCGAGGTGCAGGGTGATCCGCGTTTCCCTGAAAAGCCGGGTAATCTGGTGCTTGATGATCTGGCCGATATAGTGGCATTCCGTGAACTTGCCCGCCGCGGATCGATCGACGACGCGCAACTGTGGTTGCAACTTGGTCATGCTGGAGCTTTGGCACATCGACCGATCAGCCGGCCCAAGGGCCCGAGTGCCATCGACTTCCCCGACTTCCAAAGCGAAGCCCTGCCTTTGGCCGAGGTCAGGGCCATTCCGGATCACTTTGCCCGTACCGCACTTCTTGCGGCTGGGTTGGGCTTTGGTGGCATCCAGATCCATGCCGCGCATGGATTTCTTCTAAGCCAGTTCCTCTCTCCCCTCTTCAACCAGCGCTCAGACGACTATGGCGGCTCGATCCATGCGCGGATGCGTTTGCTGATCGAAACGGTCGAGGCCGTCCGCGCTGCGGTGCCCTCTGAGTTCACGATTGCTGTCAAACTGAACGCCACCGACCAGCTGGACGGGGGCCTTACAGAAGAAGACGCGCTAAAGGTGGTTGCTGGGCTTGAAGGCACAGGCGTTGATTTGCTGGACATCAGCGGCGGCACCTATTTTCCTGGCGCACCATCAAGTTCTGAGCGCGCTACCAAAGGTCCTTATTTCCTCGAATTTGCCCAGACGGCGCGCGGGTTGATCTCAGCTCCTATTATGGTCACCGGAGGGTTCAAGCATCGTGAAGAGGCAGAGGCCGCTGTCGTTTCAGGGAATGTGGATGCGGTTGGTATCGCGCGGGGCTTTGTCCTCGATCCTACTTTACCCAAGACATGGCGGACGCGAAAAGAAGACCCCACTTTCCCTCGCTTCTCAATCCTGCCGCCCGGAGGGATGACGGCATGGTTTACCATGAGAATGGCAGATATTGGGGAAGATCGGGAACACCTGATGGATCGGAGTATCAGTGAGGCTATAGACGAATACGAGGCACGCGATGAGCAGCGCGTTGCGTTATGGGCGGATAGGTTTGGCTGGCCATAAACCCGGCACAGTTTAAATTTGTGCGCTTGCCCCTTCACTGCATGCCAATCTGTGAACCCAAGAGCAGAAGAATGTGTAGGAAATTACTGCCGCGCGACGATGCCTGCAATCGATGGTTGAGCTTTGGGGATTTGCGTGCAAAGGTCACATGCATCTGAATTTACAGTGTTTTTCACATCACGTACCATTCGTGGCTTTATCCACGTTAGCACAAACAAACGCACTTTTACGCTCTTGTTTGACCGTCAGCTCTCGGCTCAGTCCTGTTCCTGTCGCACTGAGGCTTCTTCAAGACGTTCCTTGAGGCTCGTAATAACCTTTTGCGCTGTTGCGATGTCTTCTGACGACAGACCGTCCGACAGTTCATTCACCCAAGGGATTTGCCTCGCGATTGCGGCTTCGTACAGTTTCTTTCCCTTTTGCGTCAGCACAACAAGATGCGCGCGCTTGTGGTGCGGATTTGGCTGAAATTCAATGATGCCTTCTCCATTCAACTCATTGACGATCCGCTGGATACCCTGCCGGTGAACACCCATGGCCCGTGCATGCCACGCGACTGACTCCGGCTGGTCCGCATAAGCGATGGCGCCAAGGATCTGCCACCGAGCACTTGTCAGGCCGAGTTCTGATACGAGCCTGTCACCGGCAAGCTGCAATCGGCCGTTCAACCGAAACACATCCAGAATTAGCGCTGTCACCGCTTCTCCGGCATCGGTCCATTGTTCATCCGACATGGCGACTCCCCATTCTAATTGACAACATATTGTCATTATGCTTTGAGATTCATATATGACAACGTGACACCAAATTAAAGCGACATTCAAGGAGCACCAAAATGGTCAACCTCAGACCCCTCGACCCCGAGTTTCCCATCGAGCGGCAATTGGGAATCGAAGCTGGACCAGTCGTTCTCATCAACCTCTTCACGGTCGATCCCGTTGACCAAGACGCTTTGGTTGAGGCCTGGAAGAGCGATGCCCAATGGATGAAAAAGCAGCCGGGTTACATCAGCACCCAACTTCATAAAGCGATTGGTGATGGCAGCATGTACCTGAATTATGCGGTCTGGGATTCCGTTGCGGATTTCCGCGCTGCGTTTTCAAACCCCGATTTTCAGCAGCAGCTCAACCACTATCCCTCAAGTGCTGTTACGGCACCGCATCTGTTCGAGAAGGTTGCTGTGCCGAATTGCTGCACAGCTTGACGCAGTCTTTGCGAAAACACGATTTGAAGGAAAAGCCATGAAAACGAAGCTACACGCAATCGCAGGCGGTATCGGCTTTTTGATGATCCTTCTTTTCTGGACATCTACAGCTATTAGCGAACTCTTTGCGAGCCACGCGACAGTCGCGGTCGTCAAAGCGTCAATCTTGAAAGGCATGTTCATCCTCATACCAGCAATGGCCATTGCAGGCGGATCGGGTATGGCAATGGGTCGGAAGCGCAAAGATGCGCTGACGAGAGCAAAAAAGACCCGTATGCCGATAATCGCGCTAAATGGATTGCTGATCCTTGTTCCGGCCGCCTGGTTTCTTGCAGGCAAGGCCGCCGCTGGAGAATTTGACATCACCTTCTATGCGATTCAGTCGATTGAGCTGATCGCCGGGGCCACCAACCTCACGATGATGGGGTTGAACATTCGAGACGGCTTGCAAATGAGCGGGAAAATTCGACGACCAAGCTGAAAGCTCTGCCCTATCGCTCTCGGTGGCTTGGTTTCTGGCATCCGAGCAAGCGCAGTAAAATTGTGCTTTGTTGTACATTTAGGCCACTGCAAAGCAAGTTCGTGAAGTTCGGTTCGGGCTGCGATCAGTCTATTTACGTGGATTGCTTAGATAGGTTGTTCTGAGCCGGGGTGAGCAAACTATCCCTCGGCTGTTTCAATTTTCCACGCTTCAAGTAGCCTGGGAAGAGCCACATCCCAATCCATGACACCAGTTGTCTTGGCCCATTTGGTGTACTGGCCAATCAAATCTGCTTCCAATTCGGTGTTGCTCCCTCTCAAATCTGTCAGCTCCGTGCGATCTGCTTCGATATCATAGAGTTCCCAATCTTGCCCATGCTGTCTGACAAGTTTGAACTGACCCAGGCGTATGGCTGAATTGCCTTCATGCTCGAAAAAAATAGGTTCTTCACGTACCCAATCCTTACCGCGGAGCAGCTCCATCAAGGACTGCCCTTGCATGGGTTGAATCTCATGGCCGCCGAGCTCGCTTTGGTACTGACAATCCGTTGCGTCCAATATAGTCGGCAAAATATCGACGACATGGCAGGCCGCATGCGCGTTCGCGCCGGAAGCAAACCCTTTCGGCCAATGCGCTATTAGTGGTGTCGAGATACCACCTTCATGGACGTAGTGCTTGAACAACCGAAACGGCGCGTTCGAGACATTTGCCCAGGGTTTGTCGTAGCTCTGGTATGTCAGCGCATCACCCGGCATCACGTCGGGACGGTTTCCCATTTCAATGTGCCGACCGTCGTTTGTGGTATTAGGAAAGAACTTTGCCCATCCATCTTCAGCCATGAATTCAGCGCAGCCGCCATTGTCGGACAGGAACATAATCAAGGAATTTTCAAACTGCCCCAAACGCTTCAGAGCAGCGATAAGCCTACCAATAGATTGATCCATCCGGTCTACCATTGCCGCATAGGTAGCCATTTTTCGCGCTTCCCAATCCGTATTCTGTTCGGCTTCCCAGGGATGAACACCAACGTCACGCGGAGAAATCTCCCAGTTTCTTTGAAACAGCCCCATGCTGTTCATAGTTTCGTGCCGTGCAGTTCGGATTGAGTCCCAGCCCATTGAATACACGCCGTCATAGCGCGCGATATCCTCGGGGTGGGCATGCAGGGGCCAATGCGGTGCAGTATGTGCAAGATAAAGAAAAAAGGGCTGATCGTCGGGCGTTTCCTCAATCATTCCGATTGCTTTGTCCGTGATTGCATCCGTGAAGTAAAAGTTATCCGGGAATGTCATTACTCGGCTGTCATCTTCGAGCATGTAATGAGGTGAAAAGAAGTGGGTGACGCCATCGACAATCCCGTAAAAGCGATCAAACCCGCGTTGCCGTGGGGTTGGGTGCTCAACATCGCCAACGCACCAGCTGTCTACTTCACGAGCCATGAAGTCCCCAGCGACATGCCATTTGCCCGACATCAGGGTCCGATAGCCACCAGCACGCAAATGTTCAGCTATCGTGGCGCTGTCGTTACGTAAAAACCCTTGATAGGCAGAGGTTCCCAGGTTGGCCCCCATGTGACCCACTCCTGCGTTGTGCGGGTACAACCCAGTCAGGAGAGACGCCCGGGTGGGGCAACAACGGGCACAGTTATACATTGCCGAAAGCAGCACGCCATCTCTTGCAAGGGCATCGATATTTGGAGTGCGTATTTCCGATCCGGTAGCACCCAAATCTGCAAAACCCAGATCATCCGCCAAGATCAGAATCACATTTGGTCGTTTTCCTGTCTGCATTTGGAGGCTCCATTGCTACGCTTATGACCGTACCTTACTAGCAACGACAATCTTCTCCCAAAACGACCCAACCTTGGCAGGGTAAGAGAGGACTGCCGTCCGCTCAAAGGTTTCAAAAGCAGGCATCGGCCCAACCACAGCATATTTGCCATAATCTGGTGGATCAGAAATTGCTGCGATTGTTGCTAATGTCAGCTTGTTGCGACGCCACACGTAAAAAAGAGCGCTAAAAAACCATTCATTCCCTGGTTTCAGGTACACCTAGTTTTCGCAGATCATCTATCCACCGTGTGAGATACGCTTCATCCTCGAATGGCGCATTCATCGCTTCCTGAATAGTGAAATCAGGGTTGGCGGTCAGAAACTCATCGATAACGGCTTGCGCGTCACTGGCGAGTCCAAGGCGCAGCAGAACCGGAGCGTAGGTGCGTTTCAAGCCGTCAGGTATTTCGTTCATCTGTTCAATTGAGGCTTTTGCGTCTTCGTACTTCTCGGCGAAGTACTGGGCCCACCCGAGATTCCACAGATACCAATCTTGGTGATGCGGGTTTAGCCGAATCGCCAGTTTCATGCGTTCAACTGCCTCTGGCGCCTTGCCGCCGTAGACGAGTGGATCAATGGAATCTGCCAGCACTGAAGCAGAATTTGGATTCAGGGAAATGGCTTTGTCATAAAGTGCAGCCGCACGCGCGAGGTTACCACTTTGCGTCGTCGCATTGGCCAAGGCCCAATGGCCCTTGAAATTAAGCGGTTCTAACTCAATGGCTTTTCGTGCCATCTCAAAAGCGCGTTCCAGCGACTCCTGTCGCGTCAAAGCACTGGTCCATCCCCAACGATACCCGTTTATGTGCGCCCAAGCGTTTTCCACATACGCACCGGCATAGTTTGGGTCGAGTGCAATTGCCTTTGCACTGAGCTCTTCCGCCCTGATGTTTCCCTCTTTCGTAAAGGTGAACCATTCCTCCTGCGCGCGTTTGCGCAATTCGTAAGCTCCAAGACTTTCAGTGGGTTGATGCTTCAGGCGGCTGTACTCGGCAAGATCAATATTCGTGGAGAGAAGCGATGCTACTGTCCGCGTTATTTCATCTTGCACTGAAAATATGTCCTGTAGGTCTCTGTCATAGCTGTCAGCCCAGATGTTCTGCCTCGTCGTTGCATCAATGAGTTGGGACGTCACGCGCAAGCGCTCACCGGCAATTTGGACGCTTCCCTCAACGATGTAGCGAACACCCAATTCCTTTGCCATTTGCTGTGTATCTATCGGAGTGTCCTTATATGAAAACGTCGAATTTCGGGCGACCACGAAGAAATCGGAAAACCGGGACAACGCCGTCAGGATGTTCTCACTCAGCCCGTCGCTGAGGTAATCTTGACTCGGGTCGTTGTTAAGATTGTCGAACGCCATGACAGCGATGGAAGGTTTTCCAGACAGCGGCGCGACTTGTTCCGCCGAGTCAGGAGATCGCGCCGAGGGCCGCGTTTGCCACCAGGCAGCGGCCATCAAAACCAGAATGGTCGCAGTGCAGGCTGCTAGGATTAACCGTGTATTTTTTGGCTTGTCCGTAAGTGGCACGTTGGGGGAAATGATGGCTGTCGCCTTTTCATCCATTGTAAGGCTGTACACGCGAACGGGTTCGGAGATGTTTTTAATCTCACGCATCCCTAAATCTTCGATGGTGAGATCAAGCTTGGTATGCACCTGTTCGAGAACATTAGCCGACATGTAAATGCCATCAGGGACAGCCAGACCTTCAATGCGTGCAGCGACATTAACTCCATCCCCGTAAATGTCGCCCTGATCTACAACGATGTCGCCGACATTGAGGCCGATCCGATATCGCACCTGCGCGTCTTTCGGCACGTCAGCGTTAGCGATCCCTAGATAGTGCTGCATCTCCACGGCACATCGAACGGCCTCGACTGCGCTTGCAAATTCGATGAGTAGGCCGTCGCCCATCAATTTAACGATGCGCCCGTTTCTTGCAGCAACAATTGGTTCGAACAATTGCTCGCGATGGGCTTTGACTGCAGCCAGAATTCCCGCCTCGTCCACACGAATAAGACGGCTATAGCCAACCACATCGGCGGCAAGTATCGCAGCCAGTCGTCTTTCCAAAAGCTGAACTCCCAGAATAGGCTTCACGCTAAACAGAAAGTCGCATCTAAGCCAGACGCATTGACTGAACACATTAACTCAACAAAGCCGCTGTTCATTGAATGTCCGATGTGGGCTGGAAACGACAAATGAGCCCGCTTTGCCGGAACATTGATCATGTCATGGAATCAACCAAGAACTAGCCCGGCTGATATTGAATTTCGAAGCTGAAAGACGGAGGGGAACTACGCCCAAAGTTTTGGGCCAAAGATGCAAACCTTTATGCTAAATGCAAAGCTATGCGCGCACCTACAAAGCTGTAGGTCTGCGCACAACGCTGCGCTTTCATCACTGATTTCATTGAAGAAAACCTTGAGTTTTCGCCCATAGATTTGCACCGTGTTGGCGCAAAACTTTGCACGATTAGCCTAAAAGCCTGCACTCCAACTCGAAAGCACTCTGGCTTCTGTCCTAAGGTGCCCGAAAAAGTGACCCAAAGCCAGCGCCTAACAGCTTTTAGCGCATCTAAGGCAGCATGTCTCAATGCTGGGTTGCAGTAAATATACTAAAGGCTATCGACGACAAACCTGAACCGATGTCCGGCTTAAGACACCAATTACTGCGCAGCTGTCTAAGCGATTAGCGAAGGTCGACCGGGTGTCGACCCTGTTAACGTCATCGAGCACAAAGGCTCCAAGCCAAGGCTGTGCTTTGTGGGATACTCAAAAAGCAACGCCTTAACAGTCTCCGATCTACTGGTGCTCGTTCTTAACCGTCTAAAAGAACTGATTGTTTTGACATCCCTGGCACCCCGAATACTTGTCGGACACGGTAGTCCGCAATAGCGCCCGGCTGTTCTAGTTTTCTTTTCTCCAAGTCGTAAAACCAGTCAACGCATCCATTGGGGTTGATTTAATACGATTTCGTATTATTTAGTTCGATATCGTACTATTGGAGGTCCAAGATGCCAAATCGAAGACGTTTTCTAAAGATTCTGGGCGGAGGCACAATACTGGCGGCAACGGGCGCGTTTGCGTTCCTCGCTACACGCACGCCGCATGACGCGCTGGCTCCGTGGACGCCAAAACCGTATGACGACCCACGCAAGGCTGCTTTGTCCTACGCAATTCTCGCCCCCAATCCGCACAATTTGCAACCTTGGCTGGTCGAGTTGGTTGGGCAAGACAAGGTACGTATCCACCGCGATCCTGATCGCGAGCTTCCGGAAACCGATCCTTACCACCGACAGCTCTTTATTGGCCTTGGCGCATTTGTTGAGACGATGGTACTGGCGGCAGGCGCACAGGGATTTGATACCGAGGTCAATCTACTGCCAAATGGAGATGACGGACCTATCGCGGAAGCAGTGTTTGTTCCTGGCGGAGCACCCGACCCAATCTCAGATCAAATCCTCAAACGGCATTCCAACAAAGAACCGTACACCGAACAGCGCCTCTCTGCCGACCAAGTGTCTACGCTTGGCGACTATGCAACTTTGATTACCGATGAAGATTTGGTGGCCCGTATTCAAGACCTTACGAAACGCGCTTTCGAAATCGAAATGCGTACACCGCAGACCCTGAAAGAATCCGTCGACCTGATGCGGATCGGGAAAGCAGAAATAAACGCCAACCCCGACGGGATTGAATTACGCGATCCCATGCTGGAAACGCTGCGACTTACCGGCCTATTGGACAATGAGACCCTGATGAACGTTGACCACCCAGGCACTCAGTCACACATGCGAGACTACTTCGCGATGCTAGACGCGACGCCGCAATACGCAGTCCTCACGACAGCCACAAATACGCGAAACGATCAACTCGATGCCGGGCGTCAATTGATGCGTTTTTACTTGAAGACAACCGAAATGGGCCTGGGCGTTCATCCGGTCAGTCAGGCACTTCAGGAGTATCCTGAGATGGCCGATGAATACGCTCTCGCGCATGAGCTTCTTGCGTCACCGGGCCACACGGTGCAAATGTTGCTGCGTTTGGGGTATGGACCCGAGCCAATTGCCACACCCCGCTGGCCGCTGGAGACACGAATTCTGAATGAAGCCTGAAGATGAGACCAACGAAGTCTACCGGTTCTTCACCGAAGTGGGGATCATCAATCAGTTGATCTCGACCAAGCTTGAAGCGTTCTTACCTGGTCGAATGACAGCGACTCAATTTGGAATTTTGGGCCATCTGGTGCGGCGTCCCGAGGGAGAAACCCCACTGCAACTCTCAAACGCGTTTCAGGTGCCCAAGACATCGATGACGCATATGCTCGCCAGCCTTGAAAATCATAACTTGATCACTCTTGAGACCAACCCAAAGGACAAGCGTTCGAAAATTGCCCGGTCGACGCCGCATGGCGTAGAGTTTCTGAAAACTTGTATGGATCGGATGTCGACAGCTCTAGGTCCGGTTTTGTCCGAACTCGGGCCTGAACCGTTCCATGAATCGCTGCCGAATCTGACGCTCATACGCGAAACTTTGGACAGCGAGCGCGACTAGCCGAAACCTGCGTTAACCCAAGCAAGCACCCAAATTCTCAAAACATTATGCAGTCTGTGCCCGGAGGCAGCGGCGGTGATCCTTCGGGCAAGGTGGGTGTGTAGTCAAATGTCACAATCTTCGCGCCTCCGTCGAATGCCACGAACAATTGATTGGATCCTGGCCTAATGGCGATTCCTTCCGGATCGGTTCCGAACTCCAATAAGCTTTGCTGGGCGAGCAATTGGCCATCTGCTGTAAATTCATACAGGCTGTTTGTCCCTTCCCAGTCATCAACGATCAGCATGTGGCCAGTGCGTGGATCAATCGCGATGCCCTGCGCCTCACTCAAGGGAGGAGAGAGCTTCATGGTATCCAACCTTGCCGTAAGGACGCCTTCTGAAGTGAACCAGGACAACCGTTCGGGGTCGTCTTCGACGGTCACGATCTGCCCCTGGGCATTGATTGCGATGCCTTCGGTATCCGCAAAACCACCTTCAAGTTCAAAGGGTGCTCCTAAAGTGACTCCTTCCTTAGTGACACGTTGGAGGCTGCCAAGACCGTCGCCTAGCAACAAGTGATCCCCTTCGATAGCAATTGCTTTGATACGGAAGAGATCGCTGGATATGCGGCGCAACTCATCACCTTGCAATGTAACGAGAATGGCCTCGGGCCCCTCATTCGCGATCCACAACCCACAAAACGTTGGATCGTAGTCAAGACTTGCGGGCTGATTGAGCTCATAGCGCCCGGTTTCACGGAGCTGCAATGCAATAGCTGGAGCAGTCCCAGCGCAGATCAGTAAGGCTACGATTCTCGCAAACACTCAGGATGCTCCCGGAAAGTATGTTGTTTTGAATACATATAACTGACTATTGCGCCCCTTCAGTGAGAAGGAACAACTCAATGGGCTGAGCAAGGCCACGTATTTCGTGATCCCCACAACTGACGAACATGTTCGGTGCAGCACCTGCAACGGCTGACGTCGCCAACACTCTCTGACCAATTGTTTTTGTTAAGCTTTCAATTCGGCTTGCGACGTTCACCGCACCGCCCAGAACAGTAAAATCAAGCCTGCCGGGGCTGCCGATATTACCGTAGCTGACCTGCCCAACGTTGATCCCAATTCCAATGTCCAAGGGCGGTTTTTGGAACTCGTCTCGTCTAGTGTTGAGAGCTTTCAAACCACTCAGCACACTCTGCGCTGCAAGAGCCGCCATTCTGCAACGGTCGGCATGGTTTTTTTGAGCTTCAATAGTGAAGATCGACAGGATGCCATCACCCATGAACTTGAGGACGTCTCCACCGTTGTCTTCTACGGCTTTGACCACCAGATCAAAATAGTCGCTGAGCGTGTCGAAGACTTCTTCTTCCGTAGAGGTATCGGAAAGTGCCGTAAAGCCTCGCAGATCAGAGAACATAACCACGGCATCCAGAGTTGTTCGCTCACCGCGCTTGATGTTGCCGCTCCAGACTGCCTCGGAAGGCCCATCTCCTAAATAGGTTCGAAGTAGACCTTTAGACGATTTTCGCATCGTCACAGGTTCCAGAGCGGAAGAAAGGGCAGGTAAGACCGCTTCAATCAGCCTTAGATGTTCCGGCGAGAATCCATCCGGCGCCTGTGTAACGAACGTACAACCATGCAGCGATCCATCACCGTAATAAAGCAAAGTAGCGTAGTAGTCGGTGCCGCCTTGCTCTGCAAATTCCAAATAAGATGAATGCTCTGTTTCTGAGTCCAGTTGCTGGAGACTTTTGTGAAGCGGCTTTCTATTCGCCAGAATATACTCGAATGAGCTCCCAACATAACCATCCGTCAACGTCGTCTCATGTGTGACATCGTAGCTGTCGGTGCCGTTGGGCGTCCAAACCACGCCCCAAGCAATAAGCAGTGGATTGGCAAAGCGCTGGCCAATGTTTGCTCGCCACAGCGGAACTCCGGCTTCGACCAAGGAAGAACAAAACTGTGACACCACCTTTACGGGATCGCCGGAGCGACGACCTTCTGTAATCATCCATTCGGTTAGTCGAGTGACTTCTTCCATGTACCCAAGTTAGTCGCTTGCAAAGGATGAGCAAAGACTATTGGAATTGCATTGTCGCTTACATTTATTAAGCCGCCTGATCTGGCTGGTTCAACGAAGATTGGAGCGCTGCGCCCGGGCGACCTTCAGTAGAAACCAATCTCGCTGACATCTACGCTGGCCTCATGATCGCGCCCGAAGGCTACAACCCCAACTGAGGTTATTGCTTCCGCAACGGGAATAGCGCGCAACATGGCACCTGAAGCTTTGAAGCCTGACAGAGGCAAATAGACTTCGGCCCACTCGTCAGAAGTTGCGAACTCGGCCTGATAGTATTGCCATGGAAGCACGGTGCCACTTGTCCGAAGGTGGACGAAGTATCGTTCGCCGTTGCCCCGGACCAATAGCCTGACGCCTGATACACCCGTATCTGGCCGATCAGGCAACTTGCGTCGGAACTGGATGAAGCCGCCGTTGTTTTCAGTACTGACGGTTCCGGTCAACCGCGCGAATGCAACATTACCTTCCGAACGAAACTGCACCTGCCCTGAAGAAACTCCTCCCATTACGGTGTCGGCAACGTAGTCCCAACGCGTCTCCGGAGACTTGGAGAAGTCTTCTGCAAGATTTTCATCAGCCTGGGCCATTATTGTGCATCCGATTATAGCAAGACCTGAAACAAGCCCAATGAAGATGGCACGCATATTGTTCCTTCTCAGTTCAGTATCGCAATGGAAAGGTTCAGCGCCGTGGCAAATGCGACCCACGCCAAGTACGGCAGGAAGGCCAGTGCTGAAACCCGATCTGAATTCCTGACCCGAGCGATGAACATGACGATCACGATCAGCAACGCGACAATGACTACAAGAGCAAACCCCGGCAGTTGCAGTACGAAAAAGGTCGGGGACCACAAAAGATTCAGACCCATCTGTGCCCACCACAGCTTCATGGCGGTCGCGCTTCGGTCTGTTTCGAACTGGCGCCAACCCGCCATAGCGATCAAGACATAAAGCACCGTCCAAACCGGCCCAAAAATCCAATTTGGTGGATTGAAAGCCGGTTTGGAGAGCTGCGCATACCATTCGCCAGGGGCGGTCAGGGTCCCGACGAGGATGCCACCTCCCAACATCAGCGCGAGGAATGCTGTGCGGATCAACCAGTTCGACATTGTAGGATAGCTTTCAGCAGTCCTTGGTCGTCACGTTAACACGTGCTTCGGAAGAGAAGGTCGCAGTCCTGGTCTTATCCGCATCAGTATACGACACCGTGGCGCCTTCGATCTCCGACCCCGTTACGGTGATTTCGCGTTGCCCGATAGTGTCATCTACATCGATGGTAAAGACGAGTTTGTCGCCGGCTGCGAGGGAGGCGATCTCAAGTTCAATTGTATCTTGCCCGTCCACGACCGTTGGAATTTGCCGCAGAGCATCAGCACTCTCAACGAATTCTAGAGGTTGGAAGACCTCTACACCCGCGCCCTTTTCGGTAACGTCGAAAATCAGACGCCCGGCAGATTGCGACAAGTCAATTTTGACGGTCGAGGCTTCTACTTCGCACATTCCGACATTTGTCAGAACAAATCGGTCCTTGGGTGCGCCCTCGATGAAGCGAATTTGAACACCAGCTTGAAGCGACGTGGCTGCAAATAATCCAACGGTCGCCGCAAGAATACTCTTCGGGAGCATATTTATCTCCTTCCTAATGGGTTCTTGATAGATACGCATTGACGGGTTTCCTGGATCAGACTTATGCCCTTTGGCTATCGTGGTTCAGTCGACATAAACTTAAAATTCCATGCACCGCAGTCAGAACGGTTAAGTCAAAACATGCCATTGTCATTCTCGCTGTTTGCTGGAACTTCCTGAAGAACGTCCCAGTGTTCGACAACGTTCCCATCGACATCCAGGCGAAAAATATCTATCCCTGCGTACTCGAGACCATCGGGCCAGATTTGGTGGCAATGCAGAATAACGTGGTCGTCTTCAGCAAAGGCACGTTTGATGTCCACACGCTTTCCCGGGTACTCGGCGGCCATGCGCTCAAAATACTCGACAAAAGCTTGCTTGCCGTCGCCAACATGTGGGTTGTGCTGCGTATAGGTTTCACCAACAAAGGTCGCTATGGCCTCGGCAGGTCGACACTCGTTGAACATCATTTCGTAGAAAGCGATGACGTTTTTCTTGTTTGTTTCGAGGTCCGGCATGCTGATCTCCAAAGCGGCGTTTGTACCGCCCGAAATGTTGGTCCGCGTAATTCTTGGAAGCAACCCGGCAAAGATCTCGACCACTAATCGGCAAGAAGTTACGAGCTTGATTTTGCGTTCCGACTATTTCGAGGGCTTGTCCCTTACTCGGTTTCTTCAAAGTCTATGTGAATGTGATTTCCATCAGGATCGGCCACATGGATTTGTACCATTCGAGTCCCCGGGACATCAGTTTTGCGATACTGGATCTGACTCGAGATCAGTTTTTCTTCGAATGCGCCCAACCCCGTGGCTGAAAGTGCGAAATGCTCGAGCTTGAGCTTCACTTCGGAGCCGACGTTAGGTGTTCCTTCGTGACCCACAAGGTGAACCACTGCGTCATCACCCGCATACAACCAAGCTCCGGGAAACGGAAAATCAGGGCGGGCCCCAGGTTCCAAACCCAGGACCTCTTCATACCAAGTAACCATCTCAGGCAACCTAGTCGTCACGATATTCACATGATCCAGCCGCTCAATTCTCATCTAAAAACCCTCAAGCACAAGCTTTCCTTTGGCCTTGCCGCTTTCAAGGATAGCATGCGCTTTCTTTAAGTTTGCAGCATTGATTGTACCAAGAGTATCGGTCGCTGTGGATCTGATCTTTCCGTCATCTATCAACCCGGCGACCTGATTCAGGATTTCGCTTTGACGGTTCATATCTCCAGTCCCAAAAAGCGACCGAGTGTACATGAACTCCCAATGCAATGAGATCGATTTGGGTTTGAACGGCGCGATGTCGAAGGTTTCAGGATCATCAATCAACCCAAAGCGACCTTGGGGCGTCATCACCTCTCCAGCTTAGGACGCATAAAGCTGGGAATGGTTCGTGGAATAGATGAAATCTACACTGTCGATACCGAGAGCGTCGAGTTGTGTGCCAAAAGGTTCCGCATGGTTGATGACATGGTGTGCGCCAAGCTCTCGAACCCAGTCTTGTGTCTCGGGCCGGGACGCTGTGGCAATCACCGTCAAGTCAGTGAGAGCCCGCGCCAATTGAATGGTGATTGACCCGACACCGCCTGCGCCACCAATAACCAGCAACGTCTTTGTTCCGCCGGGAACGGCATTTTGGACTCGCAAGCGGTCGAACAGCATCTCAAAGGCAGTAAGCGTCGTTAGCGGCATCGCCGCAGCTGCTTTCGCCGGTATGGATTTTGGCGCTGATCCAACAATACGTTCATCCACCAGATGAAACTCGGCATTGGTTCCCGGTCGGTTTATTGCCCCGGCATACCAAACTGCATCTCCCGGACGGAAAGTCTCGACCGTTTCGCCAACTGCTTCGACGATCCCTACTGCGTCCCACCCCAGAATATCAGGTGCTGGACCCGCAGGAGCACGATTCTGCCGAATTTTCGTATCCACCGGGTTCACTGACACGGCCTGCACCTTCACCAACAAGTCATGCCCGTTTGGTGTCGGTTTGTCGGCCTCGAAGTCGATTAAGGCGTCCGCCCGATCAATCGACCCTGTCTCACGGTATCCCACGGCTTTCATAACGTGCTCCTTTGTCCGGCTCTCTATCAACCGATGACTGTCATCTCATTCAACGTGAATTCTGCAACGGCCCCCTCTGTTGCTTCCAGGTAAGCCGCAAGGTGCTGAGCACCCATGTGAGTTTGCCAAAGCTCCCGGCTTTGCCAGTTTTCGTAGAACACGAAATGAGCCGGGTTATCGTTGTCCTGATGTAGGTCGTAGTTGATGCAACCCTCTTCGGCACGGGTTATGTCGATGAGCTTGATTAGCTCGGCCTTTACGAGGTCAATCTTGTCGGGGTTGGCTTTGATGTTGGCGACGATTGTCAACTTGGCCATTGGAATATGTCCTTTGTGTTCTTGAGCGATGCGCAAGATTTACGTCGCAGTCTTTTCGGGATAAACAGGGCAGGGGCGAACATATAATCCGGAATTTCCGATTAATGCTTCTAGACAATCTTCGCTTGTTTCTGACCATAGCCGAGAAAGGCAGTCTTGTGGCCGCGGCGCGTGAGACAGGAATGTCGAGCACGACAGTGTCCGAACGGCTCGCGGCTCTGGAGGCACATTACGGTGTGGTATTGTTCAACCGCACCACCCGTTCCATTAGCCTGACCGAAGAAGGCCGGACACTCGCTGACGGCGCAAGAAGCGTACTCAGTGAGGTTGCGGACCTGGATACACTTGTTCGGCACGGCGCCGAAACTCTGTCTGGTCCAATTCGCATAAGCGCGCCCATTGACTTGGGACGGAGCTTTGTTTCCGAGGTTATTACCGAATTCACCGAAAAGAACCCTGCCGTCTCAATCGAACTGTCCCTCTCGGACGGCTATGTCGACCTGGTAGGTCAGGGTTTCGACCTCGCCGTTCGCTTCGGCAACATCACAGACAGCTCGCTCAGGTTGCGAAATCTAGGAAGCTACCAACGTTTCGTGTGTGCGTCCCCAAGTTATCTGGCCTCATTCGGAACGCCTGAAAAACCAGAAGATCTGTTAAACCACAACTGCTTGGTCATGAGGTTTGGCGACATGATCGACAACGTTTGGGAGTTTGGATCAGGACCATATGCCCAGCGCGTTTCGGTAAAGGGAAATCGAATAGTCAATGATGGTTCACTCATCCGCGATTGGGCGATTGCAGGCCATGGGATCGTCTTAAAGTCGGAGCTGGATGTCGGCGACGATGTTCGATGTGGCAGACTTGTTTCTGTCTTGCGCGATTTCCTCCCACCGCCGAAGCCTTTGCAAATGATGTTTCCTCCGAGCCGAGCCCAACCACGTCGCATAACGGCCTTGGCCGAGCATTTGCGTCGCAAATTTGGTGTGAGTTGAGGCCGCAGGGGAGACACTAAACTGATAGCCGCTATGTTTGCTCAATGAGTTTCAAAGTTGCGTGTGCTAGTTCCGTGCCAGCATCTTCTTGAATGAAATGCCCGGCTTTTGGCACAACGATATGATTTTGACCAACTGCCCCTGGGATCAACTTTTGGAACGCTTTGTCTACTCCCGCCATGACCCTGTCATCTTCTCCAAAAACAGTCAGAAACGGAGTGTTGAGGGTCTTAAGGGTTTTCCATGCGGCTCGGTTGGCTTCTGAAGCTGGGTTGTCGGGTTTGTCGGGCACCAACATTGGAAAATGTCGAGCGCCTGCCAGATAGCGCGCATCCGGGAACGGTGCGTTGTAGGCTGCGACCTCTTCATCGGAAATCTTCGATGTTGTACCGCCGAATACAATACGGCCCGAATTAAATTCAGGCACGGATTGTGAAAATTCCCGCCATGAAAGAAATGCTTCACCCAAGGGCACGTCACCGGTGGGCAAGGCCGTGTTCGCCACAACAACACGAGAGAAACGCTCGGGCATACTCGCGACCAGCCGCAAGCCTATTAGACCGCCCCAGTCCTGGCAAACCAATATGATGCCCGTTAGGTCAACTTTCCGCAACCACTCGGACATCCAGTCTACATGGCGTTGGTAGGTGTAATCGAACCGCTCGGTTGGCTTGTCCGACCGTCCAAACCCAATCAAATCAGGAGCCAGAACTCGATGGCCCGCATCTTTGAATAACGGAATCATGTGCCTATACAGGAAGCACCAGGTTGGCTCTCCATGCATCAACAATACGGGCGGTGCCTGTTCCGGTCCCTCGTCCAAATAGTGCATTCGGAGACGACCGCCTTCGGTATCATCCACATCAAGATAATTCGGGCCGAATGCGAAATCTGGCAACCCGTCAAACCGATGGTCAGGTGTTCGAAGGAACTTCATTGTGAACTCTCCAATATGCCGACGGTATTGGCCAAGAAACAGTGATCGATAAAACAAAAACGGTCCAGTACCAGCGCATGTCGACGTCAGGTTTGCATTTTTGTTCGCCGCCCTTCTTCTCTTGCTCGCAGCGAAGGTCCATTTGTATAGATCTCGGATTTGCTGCTCCAACAAAAGGATTGGTCTCAAAGACCTCATCTTGCCAGTTCTTCTGAGCTGAAGCAGAGTTCATCAAGGCGGATCGCCAAGAAGCGCATCAGAAGAAGAGAGCAAGTCCGGTCATTGAGACAACCAAGAAAAGTAGAGTCATGATTCCACCCGAGCGAACGAAATCGACCACCCGGTAGCCTGCCGGGCCCATGATCAACGCGTTCACTTGGTGTGTTGGGATCAAAAATGAGTTGGACGTTGATATTGCCACCGTGAGAGCAAACACAGCCGGATTGCCACCCGCGGATACGGCAATAGAAACTGCAAGCGGCACCAGCAGGACAGTTGCACCTACGTTGGACATGACCAGCGTGAACGCCGTTGCCAAAATGGCTATTCCTGCTTGCAGCGACCAGATTGGCCAACCCTTCAGGAGGGCCAACACATGCGCGGCAATCCAATCCGCAGTGCCGGTGTTCTGAACTGCCTGGCCCAACGGGATCAGCGAAGCGAGTAGAAAAACTGTACTCCAACTTATCGACTCGTAGGCTTCGTCAATCGAGAGCACCCGGCTCAACACCATCCCAATAGCGCCGATCAACAGGCACAATGACAAGCGCAGATCAGAGAACAGAATTAAGCTCAACGCTATTAGGAAGAAGGCGAGCGCCCATCCGACCTTGTGTGGCCGTAGCTCTTCCTGGGGAAAGTCCGAAGTTACGACGACAAAATCCCTGTCCGACTTAAGTCGTGTCAGGCGGTCCCACTGCACGTGCACCACACAAGTGTCGCCGGCTTGCAGAGGAACTTGCCCGATATGCGTGGCTGCATGATCCTCAGTTTCAACGTGGCTCAGTGTTTCTTCGCCACGCTGAATGGCCAACAAAGACAAACCGTGTGTCTGACGGAGGCGCAGATCAATCGGAGTCTGGCCGATCACTGAAGAACCGGGAGGAATAACAACCTCGGCCACCCCCGATTGGGTCGCGGCGAAATCATCCGCAAAGACGTCTAGTTGCGGTAGGATCTCTAAGCCGTAAGGCTCAGCGAACTGATGCTCAACCACCCGACGCAGGCCAAGCACTGCAAGCCGGGCTGGCGCTTCGATCTTGGTATCAGCCATCGGTGCGATGACCTTGTGGCCGCGATAGGATGTGCCAAGAATGTAAATGTTATGGGCGACCATGACATCCGCAAGCGTTTGTCCAATCAAGATCGAGCCTTCTGGAACGCGAATCTCGAACATATCAGCCCTCAGCCCATAGGTGTTTTCGACGTAGGTCTGCATGGATCGAGCTGAGCTTGCGTCTTCTCCACGCTCCCGCTGCGCTGGGAGGACCCAACGACCAAAGAGCACAAAGTAAAGCACCCCTGTCAGCACCAGCATCACGCCGATGGGCGTGACTGAGAACAACCCAAATGTCTCCATTTGTTGGTCAGCCGGAAGGGAAGAGTTTGCTGAAACAATCAGGTCATTTAAAAGGATGAGGGGCGACGACCCGACTAATGTGATAGTACCACCCAGTATCGCGCAAAACCCCATGGGCATTAGCAACCTACTCATCGGGATTTCTGTACGTGCTGAGATGCGGCTCACGACAGGCAGAAAAAGCGCAGCAGCTCCTACGTTCTGCATGAAGGAGCTTATGACACCAACCGTTGTTGATATGATTGGGATGATCCGAGCCTCTGTCGTGCCACCATTCTTGAGGATCAAGGCCGCGACCTTTGACATAAGTCCAGTCTTATCAAGCCCAGCCCCAATTACCATAACTGCGATGATGGACATCACAGCGTTGGAGGAGAAACCTTCAAAGAGCTTAGAAATATCGGCTAGATTACCTAGCCCCGGTAGATAGCTCAGTGCGCCAAGCAGTACCATTACAAGAATTGCTGCAACATCGATCCGTATAATCTCGGTAACAAAAAGTAAGACCGTAAAAGACAATAGACTCAGTACGGCTATCATTTCGTACGTCAGTGTTGGTAATTCCATATCGTACTCCCAACCTAACGTTACCCGACTAGCAGCAAATACGAAGAACCAACTCTGCGCGGCAGATAAGTCCAAAATCTATCAGTCCGACTCACGCCACTCGTTTTCTAAGACGTGGTACCTGCTGAAACTTGGATTTCTCCAACCCCAAGAGACGCTGATCACAAACTCATATGCCTCTCTTAAACATCGCAATGCGAAATGAACTTTCACCATGGCTAGAGTACAAGCACATTAATTTTCGTGTCCTCATTATTCATATTCAGCCAATTTTAATTGCTAAGTCGGGAAGGCTTTGTGAAAGTCGCTACGAGGTCAGGTGCTGAAACAAGCGCCGCCAAGACCCTAAAAATATGATGCACGCCGACGAACGCAACATCGCTACCAACGCTCACCGCTATGATTGACATCTCCGCCAAGCCTCCAGGTGAATAGGCTAAGACAAGTGCGACCGGGTCTGTCTCCAACACGTTCGCAACAGCCAATGCGCCTGAGAAGGCCACAGAAATCTGGAGAGCGACAACCATGGCCGCTGCACCTAGAGCTGCGCTCAGAGCTTTGATGGGCACTCTTGAAAAGCGTGCACCAACATTAATGCCTATGAAGACCTGCACTAACGCAGTCACAGAAACCGGGATCTCGAATTCTGTCCATCCCAGCAAGTGAACGGCCGCGCTGAATATCATCGGCACTACCACAATTGTTGCCGGCAGCTTCACCCTACCCCGTGCTAGCATTCCCACAACAATAAATCCGATGATCCAAACCCAATCGGTGAACGTGATCGAAGCCAGCTGTGTTTGAGCTAGGGGGGAAAGACTTCAAAATCTGCAATCAGGTTGATTAGTAATGGAATCAGTAAAATTGCTAATGCAATGCGCAACGCATGAACGATAGCGACACGAGCCTGATCCGCACCCTTTTGCTCGGACAGCAACACCATTTCGGCAATGCCACCCGGCATTGCTCATAGAGAAGCTGTCAAAGCATCAAAGCGCGAAATACGTCGTAAAAGGTAGAAACCAAGGACGTACATTATTCCAAGGGCTAACAGTAAGAAGGCCAGTGACACCCACCAAGCACCAAAAGAGGAAAGCAACTCGTGCGTAAAGGATGCTCCTAACATCACACCTACAAAGCCCTAAAAATCCAGATTCTCGACGCTCAGCGCGTTTTGCTGGATGAACTCGCGGCGCGGCTCGACCACGTCACCCATCAGCTTGGTGAACAGATCGTCGGCTTCGACCATATCGTCGACACGTACCTGCAGCAGGGTACGTGCGTCCGGGTCGAGTGTGGTTTCCCATAGCTGGTCGGGGTTCATCTCACCCAGGCCTTTATAGCGTTGCAGCGACAGGCCTTTTTCGCCCTCTTCCAGAATGGCACGCAGCAAGTCCAGCGGGCCGTGGATCACTTGACTGCGGTCGCGGCGGATCAGGGTGGCGGGGGTGTTGTAGACCTCTTGCAGGCTTTGGGTGAAGCTGCCGGTCTTACGCGCCTCGCCCGAGCGCAGCATCGGACCGTCGAGTGTGCGGACCTCTTCGACACCGCGCAGGATGCGGGCCAGACGGATGCCATGATCCTGTGTTATACGACCCTGCCAGCCGCGTTCATATTCCAGCGCGATCAGGTCCAAGCGAGCAGCAACTTTGTCGGCCACGCCTTGCAAGTCGGCATCTACAGCGCCTGGCACAAAAGCCCCCGCCACAGCAGCCTGTTCCAGAATATGGCGCGGGTAATGGGTTGGGAAGGCGTCCAGCACGCGTTTCAACTGTCGCGCCTCATCGACCACACGTGTCAGGTCTTGACCGATGATCTCTTCGCCCGATCCCAGTTTCAGCACCGCGCCTTCGACGCCCTGATTGATCAGGTAGTCATCCAGTGCCGCTTGGTCTTTCAGATAAACCTCTGATTTACCACGCGAAACCTTATACAGCGGTGGCTGCGCGATGTAGAGGTATCCGCCTTCGATCAGTTCCGGCATCTGTCGGTAGAAAAAGGTCAGCAGCAGCGTCCGGATATGCGCACCGTCGACATCCGCATCGGTCATGATGACAATCTTGTGGTAGCGCAGCTTTTCGATGTTAAACTCGTCGCGGCCAATACCGGTGCCCAGCGCCATGACAAGGTTGCCGATTTCCTGAGACGACAGCATCCTGTCGAACCGGGCCCGTTCCACGTTCAGGATTTTACCGCGCAGCGGCAGCACCGCCTGAGTCAACCGGTCCCGACCCGTTTGCGCCGAACCGCCGGCCGAGTCACCCTCAACCAGGAAAACCTCGGTCTTGGAGGGATCCTTTTCGGAACAATCCTTCAACTTGCCCGCCAGATAGTTCACATCCATTGCCGTCTTGCGGCGGGTCAGTTCGCGGGCTTTCCGTGCGGCCTCACGAGCCAACGCGGCCTCGATGATCTTGCCAACGATGGTCTTGGCCTCGTTCGGGTTCTCTTCGAACCACTCCGCCAGCTTTTCGTTCATCAGACCTTCGACTGCCGGACGCACCTCGGAAGAGACCAGCTTATCCTTGGTCTGAGACGAGAATTTCGGATCGGGCACCTTGACCGACAGCACGCAGGTCAGACCTTCGCGCGCGTCATCGCCGGTGAAGTTCACCTTTTCCTTTTTCGCGATGCCGCTGGATTGGGCGTAGTTGTTAATCGTCCGGGTCAACGCGCCGCGGAAACCGGCGACATGTGTACCGCCATCGCGCTGCGGGATGTTGTTGGTGAAGGGCAGCACCGTCTCGTGATAGCTGTCATTCCACCACATGGCAATTTCCACACCGATATCGTCGCGCTCGCCCTTTATATAGATCGGTTCGGGCATCGCCGCCGTCTTCGAGCGGTCCAGATATTTGACGAATTCCTTGACGCCGCCTTCATAGAACAGCTCGGTCTCAAGCCGCTCGGCAGGCCGTTCGTCAATCAAAATGATGCGCACGCCCGAGTTCAGGAAGGCCAACTCGCGCAGGCGTTTTTCCAGCGTCTCGAACGAATATTCCAGGTTCGAGAACGTGTTTGTCGAGGCCAGGAACCGCACCTCGGTCCCGGTACGGTCGCCGCATTCCTCGACCACTTTCAGATGTTCCGACGTCTCGCCGCCTTCGAAACGGGCCACGTGCTCTTTGCCATTGCGCCAGACACGCAGTTCCAGCCAGTCGGACAGCGCGTTCACCACCGAAACGCCCACACCGTGCAGGCCGCCCGACACCTTGTACGAGTTGCTGTCGAACTTACCGCCCGCGTGCAGCTGGGTCATGATGACCTCGGCGGCGGAAACGCCCTCTTCGGGGTGGATATCCACCGGAATGCCTCGTCCGTTGTCACTGACAGACACGCTGGAATCCGCGTGAATTTTCACGGTCACATGGTCGGCGTGACCAGCCAGCGCCTCGTCAATTCCATTGTCGACAACTTCGTAGACCATGTGGTGCAGACCCGAGCCATCGTCGGTATCGCCGATATACATGCCCGGACGTTTGCGAACCGCCTCTAAGCCTTTGAGAACTTTAATGGAATCAGCGCCGTATTCCTGGGGTGCCTGTGCGTCGTCGGACATGCCGTAAGTACCTATATTATTTTGGTAACTTATACGTTTTCTGGTGGGGATTGTCACGCGCTCCCCCAACATTTTGTGGGTCTGAGCGGGGTTATTTGTGGATCAAAGCCGATCCAGATCGGCAGCAATATCTGCCGCGATTTCCGACGCGTCAACATCATCCCGCTCAGCCGACATTCTCAGACCCAGAAGGTCGGATTGATACCGGGCTGCAAGGCGAACCGGATCATGGATCGAACCGATTTCTCCGGCCTCCTGAGCACGGCGGAACAAGTCTGCGAAGCAGGTCTTCATCGCGACCATGTGGGTACAGGCCTGGCCTGCAAGTTCATGTCCCCGCGCCTGCAGTTCAGCATAGGTCTTGGACAGCATGCAGGCCCTGGTTGGCAACTCGGACGCCTCGACCACCAGACGCGGTTGAGTCTTGAGCGCCCCTAACGGCCCCAGTTCCCGCGCCAACGTCATCATATTTGCAACCCCGTCCTGGGCGTAACGCTCCATTGCCAGCGCATATAGCGCGTCTTTAGAACCGAATGCCGCATAAAAACTGCCCGGTTTCAGCTTCAACTCCCGTTCCAGATCCTTCAACGACGTTCCGGCCCAGCCATGGCGCCAGAAAATATCGCGGGCCTGCGCGATCAGCACGTCTCGGTCATATGCGGGTTTGCGGGGCATTGTCATTACCAATTCTTGAACGGTCACTCAAATATATACTTGAGCGATCGCTCAAGAAAGCCTATTTCTTTCTCATCGCGCCAGAAAAAGGAGTTCCGACATGGCCAATTTCCCGTCTCATGACCTCGAATCCGCCCCCGAAGGCTCAAAACCGCTGCTGGAAAAATCCCAGGCAGCCTTTGGCCGCCTGCCAGGCCTACACAAGGTGATGGCGGAAAGCCCGCAGCATCTGGAGGGCTATCAGGTACTGCATCACCTGTTCCTGCAGACCGATTTCGACAATGACGAAAAAACCGTCGTCTGGCAGACCATTAACGTAGAGAACGAATGCCACTATTGCGTGCCCGCCCATACCGGCATTGCAAAGATGATGAAGGTCTCGGACGACATCACAGAAGCCCTGCGCAACGAAACACCACTGCCCAATGCCAAGCTTGAGGCGCTGCGCACTTTCACGCTGCAAATGATGGAAACCCGCGGCAATCCGTCTGAAGAACAACTGCAGGCGTTCTTTGATGCCGGTTATTCACACCGCGCGGTTCTGGACGTTGTGCTGGGTCTGGCGCAGAAAACCATGTCGAACTACGTCAACCACATGGCACAAACGCCAGTCGACGAAGTTATGCGCGGCTTCCTGTGGGAACGCAAAGTCAACGAACCGGCCTAAAAGCTGACAACCGAAGTCCCGTCGCCTTCGGTTACGACCAAGGTCTGGGCCCGGTCGCCCAGTTCAGCAAACAGCTCAGGTCCGGTGCCCGTCATCCAGGCCTGAGCGCCCAGCGCGCAGATCTCATCATACAGCGCTGCCCGCCGCCCCGCATCCAGATGGGCGGCCACTTCATCCAGCAACACGATCGGAGGCGCGCCAACCATTTCGGCCAGCGCCCGCGCGTTCGACAGGATTAGCGACACCAACAGCGCTTTCTGCTCTCCGGTCGAGCAATCCTTGGCCGGCACCCCCTTGGCGGCGAACACCCCGTACAGGTCCGACCGATGCGGCCCGACCAAGGTTCGTCCGGCGGCCAGATCGCGGAAACGACTTTCATTGAACGCCTCGCGCAAATCCTCGGCCGTTTCGGGCATTTCACCTTCGGTTTGCATTAGCTCCAGATCAGCGGACGGAAACGCCGTTTCCGCCTGCTCCTGCGCCGCACGCAGATGCTCCAAAGCGGACAGCCGGGCAGTGTGGATGCGATGACCCGTTTCAGCCATCTGTCCCTCAAGGGCTGCATACCAATGGGCATCACGCACCTGCTCTTTCAGCAAGCGGTTCCGTTCGCGCATGGATTTTTCATAGGTCAGAGACGCTTCGGCATGGGTCGGATCGAAGCTCAGCGCGATACGGTCCAGAAACCGCCGTCGTCCCTCGGCCCCTTCGATCCACAGCCGATCCATCGAGGGGATCAACCAAACCACCCGCGCCAGCTTTCCCAGATCAATCTGACTGGACGCCTTGCCATCAATCCGAACCTGACGGGCCGCGCCGTCTTCGGACCAAGTCTCAATCTCGTAATTCTGACCCTGCGCCTGCAACAGGCCGGACAGTTTCCAACCCAGCGCCTCGGGCCGCCGGGTCATCTCGGCCGCACTTGCCCGGCGCATCCCGCGACCGGGGGAAAAAAGCGACACCGCCTCCAGAATGTTTGTTTTTCCAGCACCGTTTGGCCCGTGAATCGCTACTGGCCGCCCGTCCAAAGACAACCGCGCCAGCTTGTGGGACCGGAAATGCGAGACCGTTAGTTCGGTCAGGGCCAAACTCATGACCCTTTCCTTTCGTTAGAAATCACCCCGTGGGGTCGATCAAACACGCATCGGCATGACAACATAGACAGCGCTTTGGTCATTGCCTTCCCGCATCAGGGTCGGATCACCGGCCGAGTTGAACAGGAACACGGCGTTTTCGCGATCCACCTGAGACGCAATCTCCAACAGGTATTTGGCGTTGAAACCGATCTCGAGCCGCTCGTCACCATAGGCCACGGCTAACTCTTCCTCGGCCGCGCCACTATCGGGAGCGTTGACCGACAGGACCAGTTTGTCCGCGTCCAGCTGCAATTTCACAGCACGCGAGCGCTCCGACGAAACGGTTGCCACACGATCCACTGCCTGCGCAAATTCGGCCGCGTCCACCTCAAGTTGGCGCGTATTGCCTTGCGGAATCACGCGGGTGTAATCGGGGAAGGTGCCGTCGATCACTTTCGAAGTCAGCGTGATATCAGGTGTCGCGAAACGGACCTTGGTTTCGCTTACCGAGACGGCAATATCCATCTCATCATCATCCAGTAGCTTGCGCAGCTCGCCCACGGTCTTGCGCGGCACGATCACGCCCGGCATATCCGCGGCGCCATCCGGCAAATCGGCATCGATGCGGGCCAGACGGTGGCCATCGGTGGCCACGCAGCGCAGCACCTTGCCGCCTTCGGACCCATCGGCCACATGCATATAGACACCGTTCAGGTAATACCGGGTCTCTTCGGTTGAGATGGCAAATTTCGATTTGTCGAACAACCGGCGCAGCAATGCCGCCGAAGCGGTAAAGTTCGACTGATATTCCGAGGACGCCATCACCGGAAAATCCTCTTTCGGCAGCGTCGCCAGCGAGAAATTCGAGCGACCCGCTTCGACCGTCAGGCGGCCCGCCGCGCTGTCAGCGGTAAGTGTCACCAGCGCCCCGTCCGGCAGTTTCCGCACGATCTCGTGCAGGGTTGTCGCTGCAACGGTTGTAGCACCCGCCTTTTCAACTTGCGCCGGGGCTTTATCGACCACCTCAATATCCAGATCGGTGGCGCGGAACATGGCTTGGTCGCCTTCGGCCTCGATCAGCACGTTGGCAAGGATGGGAATGGTGTTCCGGCGTTCCACAACAGATTGGGCCTGCGAAACGGCCTTGAGAAGGGTGCCGCGTTCGATGCTGATCTTCATACCCTTAATTCCTCTGACTTGCGTGCCGAAAACAGGCGGGACTGGCACGTTAGCGGTTCCACCCTGAGGCACAAGGATTTTTTATGATTTTCTGGGTCGGAACGGCCACAGCGTCAAGGGGCGCGTGGCCGGGCGAGCACAGTTCCTTCCCAACCGTGGATTAATGCGCACAAGAAAACGCCCCGGGCGTGAGGATCCGGGGCGCTTCCTGAACGATAGGGAATGACCCTTAGGCCTCCAGAGACCGGCGCAACATTTCCACGTCTTCTGCGATCTGGCCGTCGGTTACTTTCAGTTCTTCAATGCGCTTGACGCCGTGCATGACGGTGGTGTGATCGCGCCCACCAAAGCGGCGGCCGATCTCGGGTAGGGACCGGCTGGTCAACTGCTTGCAAAGATACATTGCCACCTGACGCGGGCGGGCGTAAGACCGCAGGCGCTTAGGGCCGATGATGTCGGACAGGCGGATGTTGTAATAGTCCGACACTTTACGCTGAATCTCTTCGACCGTGATCTTACGTTCAGACGCACGCAGCACGTCAGCCAGACAGTCCTGCGTCAGCTCCATGTCGATCTCACGACCCACCAGCGAGGCGAAGGCGAACAGACGGGTTAAAGCACCTTCCAGCACGCGCACATTGGTCGAGATCCGATGGGCCAGAAACTCAAGTACACCGTCGGCGATAGTCAGATCGGGATAGGTGCTGCTGTATTGCTGCACCTTGTTCTGCAGGATGCCCAGACGCAGTTCGTAATCGGTGGGGTGCAGGTCAACGACCAGACCACATTGCAGGCGCGATTTCACACGATCTTCCAGATCCTTGATCTCACCTGGCGCGCGATCGGCCGAGATGATGATCTGCTTGTTTTGGTCCACCAACGCGTTGAACGTGTGAAAGAATTCTTCCTGAGTCGAATCCTTGCCGGCGATGAATTGCACGTCATCCACCATCAGTACATCTACGGAACGGAACAGGTGTTTGAAATCCATCATCCGACGTTCACGCAGCGCCTGCACAAAGCGATACATGAACTGTTCCGCCGACAAGTAAAGCACGTTCAACTCAGGACGTTTGGTTTTCAGCTCCCACGCGATGGCATGCATCAGGTGCGTCTTACCAAGACCAACGCCGCCATACAGGACCAGCGGGTTGAACGTGACCGGGCCGCCTTCGGAGACACGACGCGCGGCGGCATGGGCCAGTTCGTTGGGTTTGCCGACAACAAAGCTGTCAAAGGTGAAACGGGCGTCCAGCGGTGCAGCCTGAAGGGATTCGAGCGCATCATTCGCAGGCTCGGCCCGCTGTGACAGGGACTGCGGCTGAGGCGCATCCGGAGCTGCTGAGGGTGCCGGTTCGGCATCACCCGACGGGCGCACCGGCGAATTGGCAGCGACACGAAATGCCAGGCGCTGAACCGATTCCCCTGCGGTGTTCATCTCGTACAGAATCAGATCCGCAAAGTTTTGACTAACATAATTGCCCATGAAGTTGGTCGGAACCGAGAACGTGGCTACGCCATCCTGCAGCTCTTGGAATTCAAGAGGCTCGATCCAGGTGGTGTAATTGTTCTTGCCGATCGCCTTGAGCAGTTTGTTACGCAGTTGTCCCCATTTCTCTTGTGTCATCAAGCGCCTCACGCATCCCATTCTTTATTGGCCTTATGGCCTTATTACTCAGTCCCGGTTCCCCGGTTATTTAAGCTTTCACACGCAATAGGGTACCCCGCGCCAAACCACATGGGTCTGACGGGACTGTCCCGAAAGTCAGCACGGCCTAGCAAGCAGGCACCCATAATCCGGGCGCCCCGAAACCGGGTTGCGCATCGCAATCAAATTTTTAGACAGGGCTCAGATCTTCGGTTACCCCAAGACCTTTAGCAGATCAGCAAATCAGCCGAAGCCGATCGCCAACATTCGTTTCATGATCGTCCTGATGCCCGTCAGTCAGATCGCTGAAACAGCCTGTCCCCCCAAGCGAGTGAATCGCTGACTTAGTGGTAACAAGAGGCCAAGGCGTACGGCAACGAAACTCTGATGTTGACTCGGGTCTTTGGCCGAAAGAATCTCTCGGTTTCGTGAAGGCGCGACTTTCCGGCAACAGCAGCAAAAAGGCGCCACGCATTGTGACGCCTTTGTAAACAATTCTATCTTGTTTTGTTGACCTATGGTCAACCTGAGCGATTAACCCAGCGCTTTCACGCGTGCCGACAAGCGTGACATTTTCCGCGAAGCGGTATTCTTGTGGAAGACACCTTTGGTGACGCCGCGCATCAGCTCGGGCTGAGCAGCACGCAGAGCAGCGGTTGCTGCGTCCTTGTCACCAGATGCGATCGCTTCTTCGACTTTGCGCAGGTAGGTACGGATGCGCGAGCGGCGTGCTTTGTTGATTGCGAAGCGCTTTTCGTTCTGACGCGCGCGCTTTTTAGCCTGGGGCGAATTTGCCATGTGTTTCTGACCTTCGTTCGGTACGGTTATCTAAGGTTGCGCGCCACGGACATATCCGCACCGGATCAGAAATCACGAGTGTGAGTCGGGCCAAGCGGGCCGCACGCGCATGTATAGCGGCGTTAGTTATCCAAGTTTGCAGCCTTTGCCAAGCTGATTCTTTGGCCCCGCTTAGCAGCCATGAAAAAAGCCGGGGCAAGCCCGCCTGTTTCGATCACTTGCGCGCTTTACTTGTCGCGGAACTGTGCCGCGCGTTTTTCCAGGAAGGCGGCCATGCCTTCTTTCTGATCCTCGGTCGCAAACATCGAGTGGAACACGCGGCGTTCAAACAGCATCCCTTCGCTGAGTGGCAACTCATAGCTGCGATTCACAGCTTCTTTGGCGGCCATTGCACTCAGCTGCGATTTCTCAGCGATCTTCTGGGCGGCGCCCATCGCCTCTTCCATCAGTTTCTTGGCCGGTACGACCCGACTAACAAGACCCGAACGCTCGGCCTCTTCGGCATCCATGAAGCGACCGGTCAGGTTCATGTCCATCGATTTAGACTTACCAACGAAACGCGTCAGGCGCTGCGAACCACCCAGCCCTGCAATGACGCCCAGATTGATTTCGGGTTGGCCGAACTTGGCGGTATCCGCAGCAATGATGAAATCGCACAGCATAGCCAATTCGCACCCACCGCCCAGTGCATAGCCAGCAACGGCTGCAATGATCGGCTTACGGATCGCGCAAACACGGTCATTTAGAGCGCCAAATAGATTTGAACTGTAGACATCGACAAAGCTCATCTCGGACATTTCCTTGATGTCCGCGCCGGCCGCGAACGCCTTGTCCGAACCGGTAATGACGATGCAGCGCACCTTGTCGTTGGTATCCGCATCTTCCAACGCGACGCACAGTTCCTGCGCCAGCTGCGAATTCAGTGCATTTAGCGCATCGGGTCTGTCGAGCTTGATAAGGGCGACGTGGTCTTCGATTTCGACGATGATCGTCTCAAAAGCCATGAGGTGTAAGCTTCCGGTTGTTCCGTTCAGGTACGATTCCTTATCACGCGATTTCGCTGGATCAAGTTATCTTTGGCATTGCGCACAATAGAAGGATGAGCGACCGGACTGGGTGATTCTTTTCACAACAGCATCACACCCCTCGGTTCGGCAGGGTTCGCCTTCGCGGCCGTAGACGTCAAAGCGATGTTGAAAATATCCAAGTTCTCCATCGGCTTGACGGAAATCGCGCAAGGAAGATCCACCAGCCTCAATCGCGTCCTGCAGTACCTGCCGGATGATCGGAACCAACGCCCCCACGCGAGCCGAGGAAATTTGTCCGGCTTTGCGACGTGGCGACACACCAGCGCGATAAAGGGCCTCGCAGACGTAGATATTGCCCAATCCGGCAACGATTCCCTGATCCAGAAGCGCGGATTTGACGGGAGTGTTCTTGCTTTCGAACGATTCAATCAGGTGCTGTTCGTGAAAATCATTACCTAATGGCTCTGGCCCCAGAACCGACAACAGCTTGTGATCTTCGGCCGTGGCCGTGGGCAGCAGGTCCATCGCTCCGAACCGGCGCGGATCGTTGAAGGTCACGCGCGCACCGTTGGCCATGTGAAACACCACGTGGTCGTGCTTTTGCACCATGGGATGTTTCAGAGCGAACTTTCCCAACGGATCACCGGACACTGTCATCCGACCCGACATGCCCAGATGAATCAGCAGAGTTTCGTCGCTGCTGAGATCGGCCAGAATGTATTTTGACCGCCGCCGCAACCGATCCACCCGTTGTCCGGTCAGCCGCTCGGCCATCCGGTCCGGGAATGGCCAGCGCAGATCGGGGCGGTTCACATCCGCACGTTCGATCACCACGCCCTCCATCGCAGGGCTCAGGCCGCGTCTTACTGTCTCGACCTCGGGCAATTCGGGCATTAGATGGCTCCTTATTCAAAGGGCCGCATTGTGCCCGGTTCTTATCGCCCTATAACAGAGGCGAAATTCGACAAACGGCAAGGCAAATGTCCGACAACAGCGACAAGACCACTCATTTCGGGTTTGAAACCGTGCGCGAGGCTGACAAGGCCGGACGCGTGCAGGGCGTGTTCAACTCGGTTGCCTCGAAATACGACGTGATGAACGATGTCATGTCGATGGGCATCCACCGGGTCTGGAAAGACGCGATGATGGACTGGCTGGCCCCGCGCCCCGGTCAGAGCCTGCTAGATGTGGCAGGCGGCACCGGCGACATTTCCTTCCGCTTCCTCAAACGTGCAGGATACGGCCACGCTACCGTTTTGGACCTGACCGAGCCGATGCTGGTCGAAGGCCGCCAGCGCGCCGAGGCTGATCAGATGTCCGACAGTCTGAACTGGGTGGTCGGCGATGCGATGGCCCTACCGTTCGAGGACAACACGTTTGACGTTTACACCATCTCGTTTGGCATCCGAAACGTAACCCGCCCGCAAGAGGCGCTGAACGAGGCGTTTCGCGTGCTGAAACCAGGTGGCCGCCTGATGGTTTTGGAATTCAGCCAGTTGCCCAATGACGGGCTGCAAAAGCTCTATGACCTATACAGTTTCAACGTCATCCCCCGCATGGGCAAGCTGATCGCCAATGATTACGACAGCTATCAATACCTGGTCGAATCAATCCGCAAATTCCCCGATCAAGAGACGTTCTTGGGCATGGTCCGTGCCGCCGGATTCGAAAACGCCAAATACCGCAACCTCAGCATGGGCATCGCCGCGCTGCATTCCGGCTGGAAGATCTGATCCATGCGCGGTCCTCACAACATCATCCGCCTGATCAGAACAGGCGCCACCTTTGAACGCACAGGTGCCATGAATGTGGTGCTGGACGCCTTTGAAGCCCCTCGCGCACTGCGTTTTCTGGCACATGCATTGGGCAAACCGTTTCAATGGCTGGGCTACAAGGGCGATCCCAATATGCCACCCGCCACCCGAGCGCTGACGGCGCTTGGCCCGGCTTATATCAAGTTCGGTCAGATCCTCTCGACCCGACCCGACGTGGTGGGCGCTGAACTGGCCGCGCAATTGCGTGTGTTGCAGGACAAGCTGCCGCCCTTTTCCCGCGCCGAGGCCATGGCTGAGGTGGAAAAAGAACTCGGCCAGCCTGTCGATGAGGTTTTCGAAGAATTCAGCGAACCGATTGCTGCGGCGTCGATCGCGCAGGTGCACAAGGCGCGATTGGTCAGCACCGGAGAATATGTCGCAGTCAAAGTGCTGCGCCCAGGAATCGAGCGTGCCTTTCACAAAGATGTCGATGCGTTTTATTTCGCCGCGCGCATTGTCGATCTTTTTGCCCCCGGTGCGCGCCGCCTACGCCCGATGGATGTGATTGAACATTTCGATGGCGTTGTGCGTGGCGAACTGGACCTACGCCTAGAAAGCGCGGCCGCATCGGAATACGCCGCCAATACCAAGGATGATGCCGGTTTCTGGCTGCCCCCCGTTGTGTGGTCGCTGTCCGCGCGACGGGTAATGACGCTCAGCTGGGCGGATGGCATTCCATTGGGTGACAATGCCGCGCTGGATGCGGTTGGTCACAATCGCCGCGACTTGGCAGAGCGGGTACTGCGCCTGTTCCTTCTGCACGCTCTGCGCGACGGCTATTTCCACGCCGATATGCATCAGGGCAACCTGAAGGTCGCCGCGAATGGTGATATCATCGCCTATGACTATGGCATCATGGGCCATATCGACGAATACACCCGTCGGGTTTATGCGGAAATTCTGTTCGGCTTCATCCGCCGCGACTACAAGCGCGTGGCCGAGGTGCATTTCGAGGCTGGCTACGTTCCCGCCAATCAGGACGTCGACGAATTTGCCCGCGCCCTTCGTGCCGTGGGCGAACCCATCTTCGGCATGGACGCGACACATATTTCCATGGGCCGGTTGCTGAGCTACCTGTTCGAAGTGACCGAACGGTTTGGCATGGAAACCCGGACCGAGCTGATTCTGCTGCAGCGCACTATGGTTGTGGTCGAAGGTGTCGCGCGGTCGTTAGATGACCATATCAATATCTGGGAAACCGCCCGTCCGGTGGTCGAGAATTACATAAAACAATCCATCGGCCCCCGTGCTGCTCTGCGGGATTTCAGCAAAACGGCTTGGGTCCTGGCCCGGTTCGGGCCACGACTGCCGGGCTTGGTCGAAAATGCCCTGATCGCCCAGACGCAAAAGGACGACCCCCAAAAGTCCCCGCTATGGTCCGCCGCTCTGCCAGCTGCCATTGGTGCTGCAGCCGGGGCCGCGCTTGTCCTCGTGCTCAACGTGCTCAGCTAATCCGGACCGCCTGCTTCATCTGGCTAAAATACCTTTGGGGGGATCGCGCCCAAGCGCGATGGGGGGCAGACAGCCCCCCGCACGGCTCCGGATCAGAGCCGCTCTATAGCCAGCGCAATGCCCTGCCCGCCACCGATGCACATGGTCACTAGAGCTTTGGATCCACCGGTGCGCTCCAGCTCATACAGCGCCTTCAGGGTGATGATCGCGCCGGTCGCCCCCACCGGATGACCCAGGGCAATCGCGCCGCCATTCGGATTGACCTTCGACGCGTCTAGCCCGAGCTCCTGATTCACCGCCAAAGCCTGCGCCGCAAAAGCTTCGTTGCTTTCGATCACATCGAAATCATCTACCGTCAAACCGGTTTTTTCCATCAGGTTCCGCACCGCCGGAACCGGCCCAATGCCCATGACCTCGGGGCGAACGCCAGCATGGGCATAACCCAGAACGCGCGCCTTGGGCTTCAACCCGGCTTTCTCGGCAGCATCCGCGGTTGCCAATACCATCGCCGCCGCCCCGTCGTTGATGCCCGAGGCATTGCCCGCTGTCACGCGCCCGTCCTTCTGGAACACCGGCCGCAACCCGGCCAGCGCCTCGGCGGTGGTAGCCTTGGGATGCTCGTCGACCTTAAAATCGACCATGTCCCGCTTGACCTTGACTTGCACGGGCGCGATCTGGCTGTCGAAACACCCCGCGTCAATCGCCGCCGCCGCGCGGGTCTGGCTGGTCATCGCAAAGTCGTCCATCTGCTCACGGCTAATCTGGTGTTCGTCGGCGACGTTCTCAGCCGTCACACCCATGTGCCCAGTGCCAAACGGGCAATTCAGCGCTCCCAACATCATATCCAACGAAGTGACGTCGCCCATCTTCGCGCCCCAGCGCGCCTGCGGCACTATATAGGGGCTGCGCGACATGCTCTCGGCCCCGCCAGCCACTGCAAACGCGGCATCGCCCAACATCAGGGACTGCACCGCCGAGACAATTGCCTGCGCGCCCGACCCGCACAGCCGGTTCACGTTCATCGCAGGTGTTCCATTCGGAATTCCGGCCTGCATTGCAGCAACACGCGACAGGTACATATCCCGCGGCTCGGTATTGATCACATGACCGAACACGACATGCCCGATCTGGTCACCTTCAACACCCGCCCGGTCGAGCGCGGCTTCGGTGACAACCGTTGCCAAGTCGATCGGAGCGGTCGAAGCCAGCGCGCCGCCAAAGGTTCCGATAGCGGTGCGGGCACCGTCCAAAATTACGATATCAGTCATGGATCACTCCTCGTGCATTTGCGCGCAGTATGCATGCACCACACCTCCATGTCCTATGGGACGTCCCGTCACGGATGGAATTGACAACCATCCAGACAAGGCGCATGAAATTCCGTCATGACGGAGAATACAGACGATATCCTGACACGCCTGCCCTCCCGCCTGAAAGAGGCGCGCCGGGCCAAGGGCCTGTCGCTTGAAGCCGTGGCCAACCTCAGCGGCGTGTCGCGTTCAATGGTAAGCCAGATCGAACGGGGGGAAAGCAGCCCCACCATTTCAACCCTGTGGAACCTGACCCGAGCCTTGCAAGTGGATTTCGCCGGTCTGCTCGAAGAGACCGGCGCCGCAAACCAGATTGAGGTGCTGCGAAAGTCCGAAGTGCCGAGCATTGACAATATGGGTCAGAACTGCCGGATTCGTATTCTGTCACCCCCCGAAGAAGCCGGTGGGCATGAGGTTTACGATATTCAGTTCGACAAGGACGGCGCACTAAACAGTCAGCCCCACACGCGCGGCGCGCAAGAGCAGTTGACGGTTCTGGAAGGGTCGGTTCACGTCACATCGGGATCAGCTTCAATGGACCTAAACCAAGGCGATACAGCGCGGTATCCGGCAGACGTTTTGCACTCGATCGCATCGCCCAATGGTCCTGCCCGGGTCTTCCTGATTGTTAAAAACGCCTGATCCCGCCTGGGTGCTGTTTGGGGGATACCCGAGTGTTGTGCTAAATTATGGCATTTACACGAATTGGAGTTACCCAAAATGGCTTTAGAAGTGATTGGGGCCGGATTTGGCCGTACAGGGACGAATTCGCTGAAACTTGCTTTGGAAAAGCTGAATTTCGGGCCCTGTCACCACATGTTCGAAGTACGTGATAATCCCGAACAACTGCCAGCATGGGAGCGCGCCGCGAACGGTGAACCTGCCGACTGGGATGCAATGTTTCAAGGCTATCGTGCGCAAGTCGACTGGCCGGGGGCCGCGTTTTGGCGCCAACTATCCGAACATTTCCCTGAGGCCAAAGTCATTCTGAGCGTGCGCGATCCCGATGCCTGGTTCGACAGCGTATGGGCCACAATCGGGCCCTATATGACCACGATGCGTGGAAAGCATGATTCCGATCATGCGAACGCGATTGCCGAGATGTGCAGCAAGTTTATCGTTCAGGAAATCTTCAACGGTCGGATGGATGACAGGAAGCACGCCACCAGCGTGTTCCAGAAACATATTGACCAGGTGCGCGATACCGTCACGAAGGAACGGTTGCTCGTCTACGAAACCGGAAGTGGATGGGAACCGTTGTGCACCTTTCTTGGCGTGGACGTTCCTGACGAGCCCTATCCGCGCACAAATTCAACCAAGTCGTTTCAAGAAAGAGTGGCAAATCCAGAAATTGCGCAACCAAATCAGTAAACGGCGTTTTGGAATTGCCCGATGATCCGTTATTGTGGATTTTTTTCTGTAATATTGAATTCCCCTATTTGGGAACCATATCCGTTATGTTAGAAACGCGACTCATATAAACCGGAGACCGCTATGGCCGATGCATTCTTGTCCTATATCACGGACACCCTTGCGCAGATCGAATCTGAGGGTCTGTATAAACGCGAACGAATGATCACCTCGCCTCAGGGCGGTGAGATCACTGTGGGCGACAAACAGGTGATCAACCTGTGCGCCAACAACTATCTGGGACTGGCCGATCACCCTGCGTTGATTGACGCCGCCAAGGGCGCGATGCGCCCCAAGGGGTTCGGCATGGCCTCGGTCCGGTTTATCTGCGGCACGCAGGACATTCACCGTGAGTTAGAGCAGAAGCTGGCGCAATTCCTGAACAAGGACGACGCGATCCTGTTTGCGGCCTGCTTCGATGCCAATGGTGGGCTCTTTGAGCCTTTGTTAGGGCCTGAAGACGCCATCATTTCGGACAGCCTCAACCACGCTTCGATCATCGACGGGGTGCGGTTGTGTAAGGCCAAGCGCTATCGTTACATGAACAACGACATGAACGACCTTGAAGCTTGGCTGAAACAGGCGCGTGCGGACGGCGCACGGCACATCATGATCGCGACCGACGGAGTGTTCTCGATGGATGGCTATCTGGCCAACCTTCCGAAAATTCGCGAACTGGCAGACAAATATGACGCCATTGTTATGGTCGATGACTGCCACGCCACCGGCTTCATGGGGCCAAACGGCGCAGGTACACCGGATCATTTCGGTGTCGACGTCGATATTCTGACAGGAACTTTGGGCAAAGCACTTGGGGGCGCAATCGGCGGTTACATCGCCGGGCCGCAGCCGGTGATTGATCTACTACGGCAGCGGGCGCGGCCCTATCTGTTCTCGAACTCGCTACCACCCTCGATTGTCGCCGCAGGGCTTGAGGCGATCCGTCTGGTCGAAGAAGGCGAAATGCTGCGGGCCCAGCTGTTCGGTAATGCGAAGTACTGGCGTGCGGGGCTGGAAAAGCTGGGCTTTGACCTGCTGCCCGGCGAACACCCGATCATTCCGGTGATGCTGGGTGAGGCCACATTGGCGCAAGACTTTGCATCGCGTCTGTTTGATGAGGGCGTCTATGTCTCGGGCTTCTTCTTCCCCGTCGTCCCGCGCGGACAGGCGCGGATCAGAACACAAATGAATGCGGCTCTGACTAAGGACGAACTGGACCGTGCACTGGCTGCCTTTGGCAAGGTTGGTAAGGAATTGGGAGTGATCTGATGCGACCCAACACGATGAAAGCACTTGAGAAATCCAAACCCGAGGAAGGTTTGTGGATGGTACAGGCCCCGGTACCTGAGATTGACGCGGACGAAGTTCTGATCCGCGTCAATAAAACTGGCATTTGCGGCACCGACATCCACATCTGGAACTGGGATGATTGGGCCGCTGCCACAGTGCCGATTCCAATGATCACCGGTCACGAGTTTGCAGGTGAGATCGTTGAGTTGGGGCGCAATGTCACCGGGCTTGAGATCGGTCAACGTTGCTCGGGTGAGGGGCACCTGATCACCACCGACAGCCGCCAAAGCAGGGCAGGCAAATTCCACCTCGACCCAGGCACACGCGGGATCGGCGTGAATGAACAGGGGGCCTTTGCCCAATATCTGAAATTGCCCGCCTTCAACGTGGTGCCCCTGCCCGAGGATGTTCCGGATGAAATCGGCGCTATCCTCGATCCTTTGGGCAATGCGGTTCACACTGCACTCAGCTTTGATTTGCTGGGTGAGGATGTTCTGATCACCGGCGCTGGCCCCATCGGCATCATGGCCGCCGCTGTTGCCCGCCATGCCGGCGCGCGGCATGTGGTAATCACTGATATCAACCCGGATCGTCTGAAACTGGCGGAACATGTAGTGCAGACCGTGCGCACTGTCGATGTGACTAAAGAAGACCTGCAGGACGTCATCACGGAACTGGGCATGAAAGAAGGGTTCGATGTGGGGCTCGAAATGTCCGGCTCACAAATCGCATTGGATCAAATGGTCGAGGCGCTGGTGATGGGTGGCAAGATAGCGCTGCTGGGAATTCCGCCCGGCAAATCCCCCGTGGATTGGTCGCGCATCGTGTTCAAGGCCATCACTATCAAGGGCGTGTATGGACGCGAGATGTTCGAGACCTGGTACAAGATGATCGCCATGTTGCAAAACGGTCTGGATGTCAGCCGCGTCATCACACACGAGATGAAAGTCGACGATTTCGCCGACGGTTTTGCCGCGATGAAGTCGGGCCGGTCGGGCAAGGTGGTGCTGGACTGGACCTAACGCTCTGGCACTGCGCGGGTTCAGCCCCTAAACAGGGGTGAACCCTGTCGTTTGGAGGAGCACATGGGCGATAAGAATGATCGGTATCTGGAACGCGGAATCGAGGACTCTCTGGTCACCGATTTCGCGCAGACCCATCGCAAGAGCTACGGCGATTTCCTGCAGCTCAAAACCCTGCTGAACCTGCAAAAAACCTTTCAGGACCCCGCACAACCAGATGAGATGCTGTTTATCATCATTCATCAGGTCAGCGAGCTGTGGCTGAAATTAATGCATCATCAACTGGTCGAAGTGCGCCACTTCCTGCAACAGGATGAATTCGGTCCGGCGGTGAAAAATCTCGACCGGGTCAAAGCCATACAGCGACAACTGATCTCCGCCTGGGAGACGTTGCTGACCATGACCCCCGCGGATTACATGACCTTTCGCGAGGCATTGGGCAGTTCGTCCGGCTTCCAAAGCTATGGTTACCGCCAGATCGAATTCATTCTAGGCAACAAGGACGCCTCGACTCTGAAAGTCCATGAACATGACGCCCAAGTCATGGAACTGCTGAACGCCGCACTGACCAAGCCGTCTTTGTACGACGAGGTGCTGTTCATGCTGGCCCGCCAAGGGTTTGACGTACCGCAGGACCTGCTGGAGCGCGACTATGCACAGCCGTATTCCGGCGATCCGCGCGTGGTGAAAATCTGGGTGCAGGTATACCGCGACACGGACAAACACTGGGACCTCTACGCACTGGCGGAGAAACTGATGGACGTGGAGTCCCTGTTCCAGCGCTGGCGCTTCGATCACGTCACGGCGGTAGAGCGGGTGATCGGCAACCAGCCGGGCACCGGCGGGTCCAGCGGCGTCGCCTTCTTGCGGAAAGCCTTGGATTTGCGGTTCTTCCATGATCTCTACGATATGCGCACCGAACTGATGTATACCGAGCAGGAGTAAGCGATGCTGTACCGGGGGTTTTCTCAGGAAGAGTTAGAGCAGGAATATTCACCCCGGTCGATGATCGGCGGCGACCTGACACCCTATCTCGCAAGCTACGCCGCGCTCAGCGCGCAACACCGGGCGCAGATGGAAGTCATCGGGAACGTCTCTTACGGTGAGGGTACGGCTCAGGTTTTGGATTTCTTTCCCGCGAAGGGGACAGGTGCGCCGCTGCACGTCTTTATACACGGCGGTTATTGGCAGGCGCTGAGCCAAAACGAGTCTGCAATGATGGCCCCAGCCTTGGTTGAGGCCGAACAGTCCTTTGCCACACTGAACTACACTCTAGCCCCGGAGGCGCGGATTGGCGACATGATCAAGGAATGCCGTGACGCCCTGTTGTGGATGGCCGTAAATGCGCCTGATTTGGGTTTCGATCCGTCGCGGATTACCCTGTCCGGGCACAGCGCCGGGGCGCAGTTGGCGGCTATGGTCATGGCAACCTCGGCCGATGACCTAGCCCGCGCTGGGTTACGCGTACGCGATGTGATCCTGATCAGCGGCGTCTATGATCTGGAACCGATCAGCCTGACAACGGTGAACGACCCGCTGCAATTGACGCCAGTCGAGGTACATGATCTGTCCCCCATCCTGCACCTGCCCGCCCCCGGCCCGCGCTATCACGTAACGGTGGCCGAACGAGACACACCTGAATTTATTCGACAAAGCCGGGATTATGCTGAATTGCTGCGCAAAGCCGGACATTCGGTCAACTTTAATCTGCAAAAGGGGATGCAGCATTTCGATATAATCATGCATCCGGGGACGTTTTTGGCTACGTGCCGATAACCAAGGGCTTTGACGCAGCATCCCAGCTTTACACACCGGTCATTCACCCCTTGCGTGAGCTTGATTCACTTGTTTCGCGCCGATACTCATGCACCGAATGGACGTGAGGATGAGCATTGAAAAAACAAGACTGGCTTGAAGCCAACAGGCCCGACGTTTGGCGTGACGTCATAAAAGCAACCCACGCCTCGCTTTTTGACCATGATTACCTTTTCGAAATGGGTGAAATCTACCGGCGCGAATTTGCAGGTGAGAGCTTTGATTCGGAGGTCACTATCCCCGTTATCCCATTGAGTGCCTGCCGGTTTTCCCAGGCCCCGATATCAGTGCCGTCCAATCCGGTTTCGACCTTCCCTTGTTGGTCACGCCAAAGGAAAACTGGAATCGCAGAGTGGTTGCGTTTGTGTCCCAAGACCCGCTTCGGAAGAGAGGTCGTTGGCCCAAAGGATTTTCGATGTCCACCCCATGGGGGTTTTCCGCGCACAATGTCACCAGCCCCGGTGGGAAGAAGGTATGGCCTGCAGTCGAATGGCTTTGCCGCAATGGGTACGGGGTCTACTTCACTGATGTCTGGAAGATCTATGTAAAACCGGACGCGGTGGTTACGCGGGACGCAAGCACGAAACAGATGGAACACAGTGTGTTTCTAAGTGAAGTTCGCGAACTCAAACCCAAATTGTTGATAACCTTTGGCAACGCAGCATTCTTCGCTTTGTCTGGCGCTGGGCTCCCCCCAATTGATCGGCACCCCCACCCGACTGCTTACGGTGCACTGAAGAAGCACTATGATACGCCTGACGAGAAGTTCTCGACCATCCAGAACGCGATTATTGAGCAGATTGCGAGCAAGCTTCTTTGAAACGACGTGACCGTCAACCGGTACCTTCCTCGCCTGACTGTTCTGCTGTCTGCACGCTGAGCGATTTCAGAACCCCCCCACACACGATTGAAAACTCGCGACTTTCCAAAAAAAAGCGGCCCGAAGGGGCCGCTGTTTTCTATTCCTCTGCGGAACCGGATCAGTCCAGCGTGCGGGTGACCTCTTCGCGCTCGAAGATTTCGATCACGTCGCCGGCGCGGATATCGTCGTAGTTTTCGAACGCCATACCGCATTCCTGACCCGACTGAACCTCGGACACTTCGTCCTTGAAGCGTTTCAGCGTCTTCAGCGTGCCTTCGTGGATCACCACGTTGTCGCGCAGCAGGCGGACACCCGCAGAACGACGCGCCACACCTTCGGTAACCAGACAGCCTGCTACCTTGCCAACGCCGGTGACTTTGAAGACTTCGCGGATCTCGGCGTAACCGATGAACTTTTCGCGGATCTCGGCGCTCAGCAGGCCCGAAGCGGCGGCTTTCACGTCGTCAACCAGATCGTAGATCACCGAGTAATAACGGATTTCCACGCCCTTCTGGTTCGCCGTATTCCGGGCCGACGCATTGGCACGCACGTTGAACCCGAAGATCGGAGCACCTGACGCTTCGGCCAGGCCGACATCCGTTTCGGTAATCGCACCCACGCCCGAGTGCAGCACGCGCACGCGCACTTCGTCGTTGCCGATCTTTTCCATCGCCTGAACGATAGCCTCGGCCGAACCCTGCACGTCCGCTTTCATCAGAATCGGCAGCTCGGTGACATTTTCGTCTTCCTTGGCCTTCTGCATTAGCTGCTCAAGGGTGGTCGCGGCACCGGCGGCGGCGCGTTTGTCCTTGGCGGCTTGCTCGCGGTATTCAGCGATCTCGCGGGCTTGTGCTTCGGTCTCGGTCACGTTCAGAACGTCACCAGCCTCGGGCGTACCGTTGAGACCCAGAACTTCGACCGGAACCGATGGGCCAGCTTCCTTGACGCGTTCACCCTTGTCGTTGATCAGCGCCCGGACCTTACCGTACTGCTCACCCACAACGAAGATGTCGCCCTGATGCAACGTGCCGTTCTGAACCAGAACGGTGGCAACGGGGCCGCGACCCACATCCAGCTGCGCCTCGATCACAGCACCTTGGGCGGCGCGATCGGGGTTGGCTTTCAGTTCCAGAATCTCGGCCTGCAGTGCGATGGCTTCCAGCAGCTCGTCCAGACCCTGACCGGTGATGGCGGACACTTCGACGTCCTGAACTTCACCCGACATTTTCTCAACGATCACTTCGTGCTGCAGCAGATCGGTGCGGACCTTGTCCGGGTTAGCATCCGGCTTGTCGACCTTGTTGATCGCCACAATCATCGGCACTCCGGCCGCCTTGGCGTGGTTGATCGCCTCAATGGTCTGCGGCATCACCGCGTCGTCGGCGGCAACAACCAGAACCACGATATCCGTGACCTGAGCACCGCGCGAGCGCATCGAGGTAAAGGCCGCGTGGCCCGGCGTGTCCAGGAAGGTCAGCGTGGTGCCGCCATCGGTTTTCACCTGATAGGCACCAATGTGCTGGGTAATACCACCCGCCTCACCGGCCACAACACGCGCATCGCGAATCGCATCCAGCAACGAGGTCTTACCATGGTCGACGTGACCCATGATGGTGATGACCGGCGGGCGCGGCTGCAGATCTTCTTCGCTGTCTTCGACCTCTTTGATGACGTCTTCAACATCCGAATCAGATACGCGGGTAACCTTGTGGCCAAATTCTTCGATGATCAGCTCGGCGGTGTCAGCGTCGATAGTCTGGTTCTGCGTGACCATCATGCCCATCTGCATCAGCGATTTGACAACATCAGCCACACGTTCGGCCATACGGTTGGCCAGTTCCGAGACCATGATCGCCTCGGGCAGCTGAACGTCGCGGATTACCTTTTCCCGCTCGACCGGGCCGCCCATGGCTTTTTGACGCGCACGCTCTTGTTTGCGCTTCATCGACGCCATCGAGCGTTGACGGCTACCTTCGCCACCGGTGGCCTGACCCAGTGTCAGCTTGCCGGAACGACGGTTGTCATCACGACCCTTGCCACGGCCACGCTGTTCGCGTTCGCGATCCTGCTTGCGCGGCGTTGCAGCCGGCGCAGGCTTGCTGGCCGGGGCGCGGGCCGCTTTGGGTTCTTCGGCAGCCGGAGCTGCAGCAGCGCGTTTGGCGGCTTCTTCTGCCTCTTTGCGCTTGCGCTCTTCCTCTTCGGCCTTGGCTTTTGCGCGTTCTTCCGCCTCACGCTGTTCGCGTTCCTTGGCCTCTTGTTCGGCACGGCGACGGGCGCGCTCTTCCTCGCGCGCTTTTTCAGCAGCTTCGCGGGCGGCGGCCTCTTCGGCCTCGCGGGCCTTGGCGGCCTGCAATGCCTTCATCCGGCGCGCCATTTCGGCGTCAGAGATACCTGCAGGGCGACGCGACGGATCACCCGACGGCGTTGCTCCGCCACCCGGCTTGCCGGCGCCCGGCTTGGGAACCACCACGCGCTTGCGTTTGGTTTCCACCACGACATTCTTGGTGCGTCCGTGGCTGAAACTCTGTTTCACATTTCCGGGGCGTGCCCCGCCACGAAGACCCAATGTCTTTTTGCCGTCATTCTCGCTCATAAAGCTTTTTACCCTTCCGCGCGGCCCCTGCCGCCGTCATCCGTTTCGCGCAAGCCACGCAGGCGCTGCGCTTCCTCTACAACACGTTTGGCGAGTCCGCCAGAGGCCAGCGCCGCATGAATCACGGTTTGGCGCCCAAATGCCTGTCCTAACTCGTCCGCGGTCAGCCAACCGATGTATTTTCCGAAGTGCGGCGTGCTGAGTTTCGACTTGCCGCGCCCCGATCCATCAGCGGCCTGAATCAGCACTTGTGCCTCTTCCCGGTCCAGCCACGTTTTGACCTTTTCGTACCCGGCGACTGCGTCACCGGACTTACGCGCCAGGCTCAGCAGTTCGATCACCCGGCGCGAAACCTGTTTTTCGACCTCATCGGTCAGGTCCTGCGGCACGCTTACCTGCGCCTTGAAGCCGCGGGCGAACAGTTTCTTGCCCGCGGCCTTGTCCAGCGCGGCGCGATCCGCCGCCACATAAACCCCGCGCCCCGGCAATTTCGCCGCGACATCCGGATAGACCTGCCTGTCCGGCCCCATCACAAAGCGTATCAACCCATATTTAGGTTGAACCTCGCCCGTGGCGATACACTTGCGTTCGGGTCCTTCGGACCGATCTTTATGGACGCCACCGCGACCCATACGCGCACCCCGAGGCCCTGAGATCAGGCCTCGGCCTCCTCGTCTACTGCTTCGCCATCTTCTTCGGCTTGTTCCAGCTCGGCCGGATCGACCCAGCCCAGCATGATGCGTGCTGTCATGACCAGATCCTGTGCCTCTTCCAGCGTAACGCCGAAAGGCTCCAGCACACCGTCGTCCTTGATACGCTCACCATCGACTGTGGTCCAGCCGCCGGCCAGTTCCCAGTCTGCGCAGGTGGCGAAGTCTTCCAGGTTCTTCACGTCGTCCTTGGCCAGCGCTTCTACCATCTGGGGTGTCAGGCCTTCGAATTCAATAAGGCTGTCCTCAGCGCCCAGTGCGCGCGCCGCATCCAGTGCAGCTTTCGCCTGCGCTTCCAGGAATTCGCGGGCACGAGTCTGCAGTTCCTGCGCGGTGCCTTCGTCGACTCCGTCGATAACCAGCAGTTCTTCCAGTTCGACATAGGCCACCTCTTCGAGGTTGGTGAAGCCTTCCGAAACCAACAACTGAGCGAAGAATTCGTCCAGATCTAGGCTGTCCATGAACAGCTGGGTGCGGGCTTCGAATTCTTTCTGACGACGCGCCGATTCTTCAGCCTCGGTCATGATGTCGATGTCCAGACCGGTCAGTTGGCTGGCCAGACGCACGTTCTGACCACGGCGGCCGATGGCCAGCGACAGTTGTTCTTCCGGAACCACAACTTCGATCTTGCCGGCTTCTTCGTCCAAAACCACCTTGGAAACCTCAGCAGGCTGCAGAGCGTTCACCAGGAAGGTCGGCTGATCTTCGTTCCACGGGATGATGTCGATTTTCTCGCCCTGTAGTTCGTTCACAACAGCCTGCACGCGGCTGCCACGCATACCAACGCAGGCACCGACCGGATCAATCGAACCGTCATAGGAAATCACGGCAATCTTGGCGCGCGAACCAGGGTCACGGGCCACGGCCTTGACCTCGATGATGCCGTCATAGATCTCAGGCACTTCCATCTTGAACAGCTCGGCCATGAATTCCGGCGCGGTGCGCGACAGGAAGATTTGGTGGCCACGGACTTCGCGGCGAACTTCCTTGATATAGGCACGCACACGGTCATTCGGGCGATAGCTTTCGCGGCCGATCTTGTCGTTGCGGCGCAGAACGGCCTCGGCACCACCCAGATCGACGATGACATTGCCGAATTCCTCGCGCTTGACCGCACCGTTGATGATGGTGCCTGCGCGATCCTTGAATTCTTCGTACTGACGGTCGCGTTCAGCTTCGCGCACCTTCTGCAGGATCACTTGCTTGGCAGATTGAGCGGCAATACGACCCATTTCAACCGGGGGCACTTCTTCGACGAAGACGTCGCCAACTTCGGGCGATTCCATGTACTGGCGCGCCTGTTCGACAGTCATCTCAGCCTGATAGTTCTCAAGCTCCTCATCCTCGACCACGGTGCGGACGCGGGTGAAGGTCGCCTTGCCGGTCTTACGGTCGATGCTGACGCGGATGTCCATCTCGGCGCCGTAGCGGCTCTTGGCGGCACGGGCGAGCGATTCTTCCATCGCTTCGACAACCAGACCGGGGTCGATCATCTTTTCGCGGGCCACGGCCTCGGCGGTCTGCAGCAGCTCCAGCTGGTTGGCTGAGGTGATTGCCATCAGTTCGTCTCCTCTTCGGACCCTTCGGTCTCAATCTCGTCGAAAGCGTTTTCGTTCAGGGCGCCGGCGTCTTTGCGCTGGCGCAGCATTTCCTTGATCAGATCATCCGTCAGGACCAGCTTGGCGTCGCTCAGCCAGTCGAATTGCAGACCGATGGTGATCGTCTCAGCCCCCTCGGGGATGTTGATCAGAACCTCATCCCCTTCGATCCCGGCCAGCTCTCCCTTGAAGCGGCGGCGGCCGTCGATCAGCTCGGCGGTTTCGATCTTGGCCTCATACCCTTCGAACATCTCAAAATCCTTGAGACGGGTCAGAGGGCGGTCGATACCGGGACTAGATACTTCTAGCGTGTAGGCGTCAAGAATCGGGTCCTCTACGTCCAGCGTGGCGCTGACCGCGTTCGAGATTTCGGCGCAATCATCCACTTCGATGCCGCCATCGGGCTTGTCAGCCATAATCTGCAGCGTGGTCTGCTTGCCGCTCATCAGGCGGATACGGACCAGCTCATACCCCAGATCCTCGATTACGGGGGAGATGATCTCGGCCAGTCGCCGATCAATCGCCGCTTTGGCTATCAGGTCGTTTGTCATCTGGTGCTCTACCCTTCGAACGGGCACAAAAAAACGGGCGCGCGGCCCGTCGAATTTTCCGGTGGAGCCCCGGACCGAAGCCCGACACGCCGCTGTTGCAACTGCATATACGCAGGGTTTCCCGAATCTGCAACCCCCGGAGCGAGTCGCGGTCGGATTTACACCATCCACCACCGTTCGGCGATGCGGCCATCGTCCAGCGCACGGCCTGCTCCAATCTGGCGCGGCATGCCGACATGCGGGGCCACGGCCAGCGCCATATCCGATTCGCTTGGGTAATACCGCAGCCCGCGCTGGCCTTTCAGTTCGCCACCCGCAGGCAAGGCTGCCACATCCACAAACCCGTCGCGTAGGGCCTCAGCCCGGACGCGGGCGTCAGGGATGACGATGATTTCGAAGGTCTCTGCCCACCCGGCCTTACTGTCCTTATAGTGCCCGCCCACCCTGCGGCCCAGAAAATTCCGATCATCTTCGGCCCGCTCCACGCGATAGCACCCCGTGCCATTGGCCGCGTGCAAAGGCGTCACGCCTTGGCCATTTCGGGTGATGACAAAGCGGCTGTCGGCCAGCAGGAAAGGCAGGCCCGGGTTCGCTTCGGCCAGTTCAAGTCGTACGTGGTTGGGCGACACGGCTTCGGCCTGTCCGACATCACTAAGAACCGCTATTACATCCGCAAAATCCAGCGCCATGCCGTCGTGAAAGGTGACACCCTCGCGCAGATCAAACCGCCAGACCTGTGCATTCGCGTCGGTGTGCCACCCAGACGCCAGTTCACCGCGTAACGTGCCATCGGGGGCAATCTCGGTCAGTGTGTCAAACACCGCCCCGCGGGCCGCCTGTTCCAAACTATCGTCACGCGGCACAGCCAACCGCAACGCACCGCCAGCCTTGGGCGTATCCGCCAGCGACGCCCCCGTGGCGGCCAGCAACGCGGCAGCAGCACCCGAAGCAAACAGAGCACGGCGGTCAATCCGGGTCATGCAACCCCCTCGGCCACGCGGTCCATGATCCGAACCAGCTCGGCGCTGATACCAGGCTCGGACAGGGCGTGGCCTGCATTGCGAACCATCTTCAGCTCGGCATTGGGCCAGCGTTCAGCCAGATTCCACGCAGCCTGCGGCGGGCAGATCATGTCATAGCGGCCCTGCACGATATGGCCGGGGATATGGGCGATCTTGTCCACCTGATCCAGAATCTGGCCGTCTTTCTCAAGGAAAGCGCCATTGATGAAATAATGATTCTCAAGCCGCGCAAAGGCGCGGGCATATTCGCCGGGACTTTCACCCGCTCCGCCTTGCGCATGGATCGACGCCAGCGCGTTTTCCCACGCTGACCAGGCCCGCCCATACAGAATTTCCGTGGCGCGATCGCCCGAGAACAGGCGTTTGTTATAAGCGCCGATCGTGTCGGTCAGTTCGGCCTCGGTCAGCAGAGCGGTGAATTTCGCCCATTGCTCGGGCCAGAACTTGCCCGCACCACCGCCGTAGAACCAATCAAGCTCGGCCTGCGTGGCCAGAAACACACCGCGCAGCACCAGCCGGTTCACCCGGTCCGGGTGCGCCTGCGCATAGATCAATGCCAAGGTCGCGCCCCAACTACCCCCGAACACAGTCCAATCGTCGATATCCAGCAGGGTGCGCAGCCGCTCAATATCGGCCACCAGATGCCAGGTGGTGTTGTCGGTCACCGACGCATGAGGCCGCGACCGGCCACAGCCGCGCTGATCGAACAGAATCACCCGGTACACGCTCGGATCGAAATAACGCCGCATCGCCGGGCTGCAGCCGCCACCCGGTCCACCATGCAGCACCACAACCGGCATTCCCTTGGGATTGCCGCATTGTTCCATATAAATGCGATGCCCTTCGCCCATATCCACCATGCGCTGATCGAACGGGTCGATCGGCGGGTACAGATATTGCACTGCGCGCTTTTGGTCCGGGTACTTGTCCATTATGCCCCTATATAGTCCTTAAACGTAAAAGAGCATACGGAGACAGGAATGCAAGCGCATCCGAACACTGTGGACCCGTCCGAGATCGCAAAATTCGAAGCGATGGCCGCAGAATGGTGGGATCCTCACGGAAAATTCAAACCGCTGCACATGATGAATCCGTGCCGTCTGGATTATATCACACAGCAAATCGCGGGCGAATTTGACCGGGATTTGAAGACTCCGAACCCGTTTGAAGGCCTGCGCTTGCTGGATATCGGCTGCGGTGGCGGGCTGCTGAGCGAACCCATGGCGCGTCTAGGGGCCGAGGTCGTGGGCGCCGACGCCGCCGAGGGCAACCTGCCCGTCGCGCGCATTCACGCGGAACAATCCGGGTTAGAGATCGACTATCGCCACACCACCGCTGAGGCATTGGCCGAAGCGGGAGAGCAGTTCGATGTGGTTCTGAATATGGAAGTGGTCGAGCATGTGGCCGATCCGCTGTCCTACCTGACTGCCACGCGGCAATTGCTGAAACCCGGCGGGCTAGAGATTTGTTCCACCATCAACCGTAACCCGAAATCCTATGCGATGGCGATATTCGGGGCCGAGGTAGTCATGCGCTGGCTGCCACGCGGCACCCATGAGTGGAACAAGTTCATCACGCCTGATGAGCTGTTCGACCTTCTGCGCCAGGCTGGGCTGGAGCCGGTGGACCGCAAGGGGTTTGTGTTCAACCCGATTCTCTGGAGCTGGTCGATCTCGGACCGGGATCTGAGCGTCAATTACGTCACGGCAAGCATTCGGCCAGAATAAGGGTTTTCCATGTCAAAAATCCCCGAAGGCGGCAGCCTGTTCGTCGTCGACATCGAATACATCGCACCAATGGATCAGGTGGCAGCCGTGATCGATCCGCATATGGATTTTGTCCGCGCCGGTTTCTGATGTCCGGGCCAAAGGTACCACGTACTGGCGGCCTGATCGTTATGACGGCCGACAATCGTGAAGATGCTGAAAGCTATCTGGAACAAGACCCGTTCGCGCAGGAAAAGGTTGCAAAATTTCGCGTGACCGAATTCCGGGCCTCAAACCTGCATCCAACCCTGAAGGCCTGACTCACTCGTCCTCGAGTCGAATCCTCAAATCGCGCAGCACGGGCAGTGTGCTGCGCACACGCTCCAGCCCCAGCTCTCCGACCACGCGGTTGATCAGCGGTGCGATGGAAGAGATTGCCTGATCCCGTGCGCGGCGACCGGCAGGGCTGATCGCCACCATCTTGCGGCGGGCGTCGTCCCAATCCGGACGGATGTGGATATACCCCGCCCATTCCAGCTTGGCCAAAGTGTTGGTCATCGCACCGCGTGTGACGTGAAACGTATTGGCCAGTTGCGCCGGGGTGCGTTCGTCGCCGACAAAGACCAAATGGTTCAGCACCGAGAAATGCGAGATTTCCATGCCCTTGGGCAGCACCCGGCTAAGTCGGTTGCGCAATAGCTGATCGGCGGTCAGGATCTCGCTGAAAAGCGTGACCGCAAGGGCATTATGTTCGTCAGTCATGGTCCGGTTCTGGGTCAGGGCCCGTCGAAAGGCCGCACGTGAGTCAACGAGGGCACCCGACGGCGCGCCTCTGACACAGAACTATCATCCAAATCGAAAAAGTGAATGCCCGGATCGGTCCCTGCATCGAGAATAACTTCTCCCCACGGGGCCACGACCATGCTGTGACCATAGGTGTGGCGCGTTCTGCCCCGGGTTTTCGGGTGCTCTCCGGTCTGTGCGGGGGCCAGAACCCAACAGCCGTTTTCAATCGCCCGCGCGCGCAGCAGCGATTCCCAATGGGCGGCGCCGGTCACAGGCGAAAACGCTGAGGGAATGGTGAGTATCCGTGCCCCTGCCTGCGCCAAAGCCGCATAGAGATGCGGGAAGCGGACATCGTAGCAGATGCTCAGGCCAACCGTCCCGAAATCGGTTTGAGCCAACACCGCCCTCTCGCCGGGGCGGTAGTTTTTGGATTCACGGAAGGTCTCGCTTTCCGACACCTGCACGTCGAACATGTGAATCTTGTCATACCGCGCCACGATCTGCCCCTGAGGGTCGATCATGAAAGACCGGTTGGCAAAACGCCCATCGGCATCATGGGTTTTAATTGCCAATGAGCCGATCAGCAGCCAGACGCCCAGCGCTGCGGCCTGATCCCGCAAACCGGCCAGCGACTGGTCATCTTCTTCGTGCTGCAGTATTTCGCGCTGCCGCGTCGTACTGGTGGCCACACAATTCGTCACCTCAGGCGTGAGGATGAACCGCGCGCCCTGCCCGGCGGCCTTGACCATCAGGGCGCGCACAGTCCCCAGATTCCCGACCGGATCATCCGACGAGCAAAGCTGCAACAGCGCGGATTTCATCAGGCCGCCAGCAGGCGGTCCAACTTGCCCTGACGCTCAAGCTCATACAGGTCATCGCAGCCGCCCACATGCTGCGTGCCGATGAAAATTTGCGGCACGGTGCGTTTGCCACCGGCACGTTTGATCATCTCGGGCTTGCGCTTGGGGTGCGTCAGCACGTTGATCTCTTTGAACTCGACGCCTTTTTGGTTCAGCAGGCGTTTGGCCGCGTGGCAAAAGCCGCACAGCGGCGAGGTGTACATTTCAACCGGTTTCATATTCCGTCCCTTCGGGTTTCGCACAATCTTGAGCGAATTAGGCATCCTTGGCAACGCGTGCCAGTGCCAACACGAAAATATGATTTGCCCCCGCAGCAAGGCAGACACAAGCACAGGCAGCCAGCGTCGCCCCCGAGGTCATGACGTCATCCACCAACAAGACATCCCGCCCTCGCAGATGGTGCAATCGCTTGGGATGCGCGGCAATTGCATCCGAAAGGGTTTCGTTCCGCTCGGTCGCCGTTTTGCCATCCAACACCGGTGTCCGTATCCGCCGCACCAACAGGTCCGGGCAGACATCCAACCCGGTCTGCCGCCCCAATTGCTGCGCCAGCAAGGCAGACTGGTTGTAGCGCCGCTTGAGCAGCCGTGACCAATGCAAGGGCACTGGCGCGATCAGCATGTTTTCGCGAAACAGATCCTGCCCCGCCTGTGCCATCCACCGGGCCGCCGGCTTTGCCAGTTCCGGTCTGTCGCCGTGTTTCAAGGCCAGAATCAGCGCGCGCGCCTTGCCATCGTAAAGCAGCGCTGCCCGCCCATCCTGCCAGGCGCGGGGCGTTTTCATGCAATCATCGCATTCAATCCGGTGGCTGTCCGCCTCACCCGGCAAAGGCACACCGCAGCTTTCACACACCACGCCGCCAATAAAGGGTGTGTCACGCCAGCACGCGCCGCAAAGACCAAAATCCGACTCAGTCAGTTCACCACATCCCAAACAGCGTGGCGGGTAAATCAACTCGACAGCGGTTTGAATCCGCTGCCACATGCGATACTTCCGCCCTATGAAACTGCCTGAGTCCAATGCACCCTCTCTGTTCGACCGTCTGGCCCTGACCCGGCATCGCGCCCGTGCGCGGGACGAGGCGCTGTTTCTGCATCACGCCACCGTGGATGAGGTGCAGGATCGGCTGTCCATGGTTAACAAAACCTTTACGTCCCCGGCGATTGTGACGCCCTATGCGCATATCTGGCAGGATGTACTGCCTAGCGCACAGATCGTATCGGATGACGAGTTTCTGACCCTAACACCCGGCGCGCATGATCTGGTGATTCACGCCATGGCATTGCATTGGGCCAATGATCCGGTAGGGCAACTGATCCAGTGCCATCGCGCCCTGCGGCCGGATGGGTTGCTGTTGGTGGTGTGCCTGGGCGGTGAAACCCTGCACGAACTGCGCGCCGCGCTTGGGCAGGCCGAGATCGAGGTCTCCGGCGGCCTCAGCCCCCGCATCGCACCCATGGCCGAATTGCGCGATTTGGGCGGATTGCTACAACGCGCAGGTCTTGCGCTGCCGGTCGCCGACACCGCCCGCCTGACGGCGGAATATCGCGACCTGACCCATTTGATGCACGACTTGCGAGCGATGGGTGAGACCAACAGCCTGTCCGGGCGCATGAAACGTCCTACAAACCGGCAGGTCTTTGCGCGGGCGCAGCAGATATACGCCGACCATTTCCTGACCCCTGCAGGTCGGCTTTCGGCCACTTATGAGCTGATTTGTCTGACCGGTTGGTCGCCCGACGACAGTCAGCAGAAACCGCTGCGCCCGGGATCAGCTCAGGCAAGCCTAGCCGAAGCGCTGGGGACAAAAGAAGGCAAACTGTCCAATTGACGACCGGAGATTTCCGGTTATCTCAACCCGGTACAAAGAAATCTCAGGAAGCTCGAAATGTTTGACGCCACTCGCCCCGATCATGCCCCCACGGACCATCCCAAGGTCAAAATGGGCCGCGTCGGCATCCTGCTGGCCAATCTGGGGACGCCGGACGACTACAGCTATTGGCCAATGCGTCGCTATCTGAATGAGTTTCTGTCGGACCAGCGCGTGATCGACTATCCCAAGTGGAAATGGCAACCGATCCTGCAGGGGATCATCTTGACCAAACGCCCGTTCAGCTCGGGCGAGGCGTACAAATCGATCTGGAACCATGACAAAGGCGAAAGCCCGCTGATGACGATCACCAAGGATCAGACCGCCAAGTTGCGCGATGCGATGCAGGCGCGTTACGGCGACCGGGTTCTGGTCGAATTCTGCATGCGCTACGGCAACCCGTCGACCAAATCGAAAGTGCGCGAGATGGTGGCCGCAGGCTGCGATCGCATCCTGTTCTTTCCGCTCTATCCGCAATATGCTGGCGCGACGACGGCCACGGCCAATGATCAGTTTTTCCGCGCACTGATGGAAGAAGCATGGCAACCGGCCTCTCGCACCGTCCCCGCCTATTTCGATGAACCCGCCTATATCGACACGTTGGCCGGATCGGTGGAACAGGCCTATGCGGCGATGGAGACCAAGCCGGATATTCTGGTCTGCTCTTATCACGGCATGCCGGAGCGGTATTTACTGCAGGGCGATCCCTATCACTGCCAATGCGCGAAAACGACTCGGTTGCTGAAAGAACGGCTGGGTTGGTCAGACGATCAACTTGTCTCAACCTTCCAGTCGCGATTCGGTCCCGAGGAATGGCTGAAGCCCTATACGGTCGACCACGTGGCCGAGCTGGCGCGGCAGGGCAAGAAAAACATCGCGGTCATCGCACCGGCATTTTCCGCCGATTGCATCGAAACGCTGGAAGAAATCAACGAAGAGATCAAGGAAAGCTTCGAAGAGGCGGGCGGTGAGAACTTTACCTACATCCCCTGCCTCAACGACGATGATTCGCATATCGCGGCATTGGGCAAAGTAGTCGAAGACAATCTGAAGGGATGGCTGGACTAAGCAGTTCCCATAAATCGGGCATGAAAAAAGGCGGTGGAGAGATCCACCGCCTTTTCTCTAGATTACGCTCGTCAAATTAGCTTGCTGCAACAGCTGCGGCAACTACGACCAGCAGGATCAGCGGCAGGATGATGCCCTGCGACGAACCTTGAGTTTCCTCAACAACAACCGGTGCTTCAACAACCGGCTCTTCCAGGTTACCGGCATAAGCGGTCGAAGCAGCAGCAGTCAGTGCAGCGGCGAGAACGAGTTTCTTCATATTAACCTCCAGAATTTGCACGGTTCCGAATAATGAAACCGCACACCCAAGACTTACCTCGTGTTTTTTTCTAACCAGCTATCCGACTGGAATGCAATTGCAACTTGCGCCGCAAGCGGGTTCGTGCGCGAAAATGTCGTCAAATTAGCAACACTTGCGTGCCAACGTTCGCCATTGAAAACAATTCTGCGATGTCCTCGTTGAACAGACCGATGCAACCATTCGACGAACGGCGGCCGATTTTGCGCGTATCATGCGTTCCATGGATGCGGTAATATTTCCAGCTGAGATACAAAGCGTGCGTTCCCAATGGGTTATCGGGACCCGGCGGAATATAATCCGGCCACTCGGGGTTGCGCTTTTTCATCGACGGCGTTGGCGACCAGCTTGGCCCTTCAACCTTGCGGATCACACTTGTGCGACCACGGCGGGTCAGTTCCTCGGTCAGGGGTACAGATGATGGGTAAAGTTTGTACACCCGCTGATCGTCGGACCAGTAATGCAACGCGCGCGAGACGGTATCGACCAGAATGGCCCCGTTTTTCGTGTTTGAGAAATAGGGCTGCCAGTCCAATGCACGGAAGCCCGAGATATTACGGCGCACTTCGGGTTCCGGTTCCGGCGCGGGGCGCAGCGGGTCACCAGGAATGTATTGCGCAATCGCGGGTGAGGCCAGCAGAGCTGAAGCTCCGGCCAGGAATCCGCGGCGGGAGGATACATGAATGTGTTTCTTGACCATGACGGGCGGTCCTTTGCTAAGGCCAATCTAAAATTCTGACGTATATTATTGCCAGAATGCTTCAGTCGCAAATCAAACCGGCAGAATCACGCAGAACAGGGCCATTGTGCGTTTGCCCAAGAGGGTCTGTCGCGCTATGCCGTAAGCTGACACAACCATCAGGTCGATCATGACGCGTATTATTTCATTACTGTTTGCATGCTTTATTGCGCTGGCCGCATGTACGCCCAGCAGCACCCCGACATACGGATCGGATGGTCGGCCGCTGCCGACAGTCTATAAAATTAGGGGCAATCCCGAAAAGCTGCAGTTCCGCATGCTTGATTCGGTCAACGCGCTGCGTCAGGCGCAAGGGCTGCAGGCTGTGCAGTTAAATTCGCAACTCAACGCTGCGGCGGCCACGCATTCCAAGGACATGGCACGGCAAAACCGCCCATGGCACTTTGGATCGGACGGATCATCGCCGATCGACCGGGCGCAGCGCGTGGGCTATTTCGGCACGTTCCTGGGAGAAGCCATCTCTGAAACCTATGAGACCGAGACAGAAACGCTGGCCGCCTGGATGCAGGAACCCGGTCCACGCTCGGTGATTCTGGACCCCAAGGCCACGCAGATGGGCTTTGCATGGCATCAGGAAGGCGGCGGTAAGATCTGGTGGACGCTGGAAATGGGCGCTGGCGGGTAATCGCAGACACATCCAAAAACAAAAAGCCCCCGGAAAACCGGGGGCTTTTTTTATATCCTCAAACGCTTAAGCCGCTTGCATCGACTGCGCTTCGGTTAGAATGGCATAGAGCTTGACCGGATCCGGATTGGCTCGAAGCTTTGCGCAGACCGAAGTGTCACGAAGGGTGCGCGACACCAGCGCCAGCGCTTTCAGGTGATCCACCCCGGCCTCCTCGGGCGCAAAAAGAGCAAAAGCGATATCGACCGGCTGACGGTCCACCGATCCAAAATCAATCGGCTTTTCCAGCATCACGAATACGCCTGATACGCTTTCCAGCTCGGCCATTCGGGCATGCGGCAGTGCTACGCCATGGCCGACGCCGGTCGGTCCCAGGCTTTCCCGTTCCAGCAGCCCGTCGACAACGATCTGGGAATCCAAACCCAATGCCGCCTCGGCCACATCCGCAATCTCCTGAAACAACCGCTTCTTGCTGGAAGCGGCGGACAGTACGCGGACTGCTTCGGGCTTTAATATGCTCGAAAGCTCCATGATCACGCTCCACGGCAATGCCCCCGCGATCTGCAGGGGCCTGCCTTTACTATTCTTGCCTGTTACGGATCGATCCAGCCAATGTTACCGTCCTCTCGACGGTACACGACGTTCAATCCGTCCTTGTTTTCATTCCGGAACACCAGCACCGGAGCACCAGCCAGTTCCATCTGCATAACGGCTTCACCCACACTCAGCGATGGGATCTTGGTTTCCATCTCAGCCACGATCATCGGCTGCAGAGAATCGGGTTCGGCTGCCGAGTCAGATTCGTCAGAGGCGAGGATATAAGACGACGCTCCAAAGAGTTCAACAGGCTCAGAACGATCCTTGTGATGGTCTTTCAACCGCCGCTTATACCGGCGAAGTTGTGTTTCCATCTTGTCGCAGCAGCCTTCGAACGCTGCATAAATTTCGGTTGCATGAGCCTTGGCCTGCGCCGTCAGACCCGTGGAAAGATGCACGGTGGTTTCGCATACATATTCATGCGCTGAACGGGAAAAGACGACGTTGGCATCTGTCGGACGTTGGGCATACTTGCCCACAACCTCGCCCAGTTCGGTCTGCACGTGAGTTTGCAGCGCCGCGCCGATGTCGATCTGTTTTCCGCTGATTTGGTAACGCATGTGATCTCCTTCACAATTCACACCCATTCTTACTTACGTCACGTTACGCGACGCACGTGTTTTTATCGGGTGGGGGATAGAGACAAATCCTGCGGTAGCCGTACCGTTTGCCCTTCTAGGAAGGGGCATCGTGATCCAGACGGAAACCGAAGAAATGCCATGCCCCAATTGAGGCAAGAGACGGCGGAAGAGTCAATCAAAACAGACGTGTATATACGTGATTTCCGCCATGCAGTCGGCGCATTTCTGCGCAAGCTCATGATATCCGGAAATTTTCACCCAAATAGACGCGGCGGACGTTTTCGTTTTCGACCACTTCGTCCGGGGTGCCGGACATCAAAACCTGACCGTCATGCAGGATATAAGCGCGATCCACAATTTCCAGTGTTTCCCGCACGTTATGATCAGTGATCAGAACGCCAATGCCGCGCTTTTTCAGGTCTGCAACCAGATGGCGGATATCGCCCACACTGATCGGGTCGACACCTGCAAAAGGCTCATCCAGCAGCAGATATTTCGGATCGGCGGCAAGACAGCGCGCAATCTCGACCCGGCGACGTTCACCACCCGACAAGGCCAGCGCGGGTGCCCGGCGCAGATGTTCGATCGAGAAATCCGACAGCAACTCTTCCAGCCGCTCTTTGCGGCGATGAGCATGGCGGACGGTGATGTCCAGAACCGAAGCGATGTTGTCCTCGACGCTCATACCGCGAAAGATCGACATCTCCTGCGGCAAATAGCCAATACCCAGACGCGCACGGCGGTACATCGGTAGGGTCGTCACGGTCTGACCGTCGATCGTGACCGTGCCTGCCTCGGGAAAGACCAGCCCGGCAACCGAGTAGAACGTGGTAGTTTTACCCGACCCGTTTGGCCCAAGCAAAGCCACAACCTCGGACCGGTCGAGCGTCATGGACACATCCCGGATCACGGTCTTCTTGCGATAGGATTTCCGCAGCTTTTCGATTCTGAGACCGGATTCCCCCTCGGCCACGGTCAATTCGGGCCGCGCCATCAGTTATTGCCCTGCTGCAGAATGGTTTTGACATTGCCGGTCATCGTGGCCGTGCCGGTGGTCAGATTGGCGTTCATCTGATTGCCGCTGATAGTACTAGGGCCTTGCGTCAGCAGCACATTGCCCTTCATAACGATCACGCCTGAATCAATGGTGTATTCGGCCCAATCGCCCTCGGCCGCGTCGGGAGGGCTGACCAGAACCACATCCTCGGTCGCCTCCATCCGCTCGATACCGGAACGGTCCTCGTTGTAAATCACCAGCACCCGTTCAGCAGTCAGGCGCATTTCGCCCTGTATGACGATTACATTGCCCAGAAACTCAGCCGAGCCGTCCTCTTGATTGACGTTTAAGGTTTCCGAAGTCACCTCGACCGGCAAGGAAGGGTCAGCCTTGACCGCGCCAAACGCAACCTGCGTCTCCTGCGCTGTCGCAGAAAAAGCACCAAGTGTAAGTACAAGGCAAAGTGGAACAAATCGAAAATCAAACACAGGTTATCTTTCTGCTTTTTCAGGCTCGTATATCAGCTTCACGCCGTCTGTAAAAATAATATGGACCGGCCCGTCCTTTTTTTCCGTTCCAAAGGTCATTCCGCCCGCCCAAATGTTGCCGAGAATCCCTGTGCCGTGGACATTACCCGGTGCGTCACCACGAATTTCATCCAGCGCAGTGTTCAGCAGATCGGTTGTGATTTCGGTGCCATCGGTCGAGGTGATGACCACATCGCCGACAAAAGTTGCAGTGTTCTTGTCAGGGCGGATCATGCCAGAATTGGAATCCAGCGTGATGACACCGCCGCCTGACAGACCCAGACGGCCCCGGAACTCGGCCGCCGTTGGGGTAGATGCTTCGGTCCCCTGCGTGGCCCGTATCGCCTGAATCTGAACTTCTTCACCCTTACGCGTAGTGCCCCGGTAATTCGGTTGCGTCACCACCTGATCGGCCAACCGTTCATCGATATCCTGTTGGGAAAAGGGCACGGACACATTGGTTTCAATGCTGCGCGACAGCAAAAACACGGTGGACAGCATCAGGATGGCCACCAATGGCAGCACCACCTTGAAAAACTGAACCATACGTGAGTGTCCGTCCAATTCTCAGCCCTCCGCCTAGCCCAGCCCGACGCGCAGGCAGTCGTGGATGTGCAGCAGCCCCTCAGCCTGCCCTTCTGCTTCGGGGTCGACCACGAACAGAGAGGTGATCTTGCGGTCATTCATGATCGCAACCGCCTCTTCCGCCATGGCATTAGGAGCGATGGTCAGGGGATTGCGGGTCATCACCTCTTCGGTGGTCTTGTTCAACAGCCCGTCCATGTTCCGGCGCAAGTCGCCATCTGTTACGATGCCCATCAGGCGGCCCGCCTCGTCGATCACGCCGACGACACCAAAGCTTTTCTGGCTCATAACCAGCAATGCCTCGCTCATCGGAGTGCCTGCGGGCACCACGGGCAGATCGGCATGCATCAGGTCGCGCACCCTAGACAACTGCGCCCCCAGCTTGCCGCCGGGGTGGAAGGCGCGAAAATCTTCGGGCTTGAAGTCACGGTATTTCATCAGCGCAATCGCCAGCGCGTCGCCCATCGCTAGCGTCAGAGTGGTCGAGATCGAAGGCACCATGCCGAACCCACAGGCCTCACCCAACGACGGGATCAGCAAATGCACGTCGGCCTGTTTCATCAGCGTGCTTTCCGGCTTGCTGGACAGGCCGATCAGCGGGATGCCAAAGCGGCGGGTAAAGGCCAGCAGGTTTGCCAATTCCGGCGCTTCCCCTGAATTCGAGATCGCCAGAACCACATCGCCTTTCGACACCATGCCCAGATCCCCATGGCTGGCCTCAGCCGGGTGCACGAAATAGGCAGGCGTGCCGGTGCTGGCCAGCGTGGCGGCAATCTTGTGACCAATATGGCCCGACTTGCCGATACCGCTGATGATGATGCGGCCCGGCGCCTGCAGGATCATCTGCACGGCCTCGGCAAAGTCTGCGTTCAGACTATCGGCCAGCACGTCCAGCGCACGGGCCTCGTCGGTGACAACCTGTTTGGCGGTCTTCAGGAAGGACTCGTTATCGGTCATGAGTGTGCAAAAATATCCGTTTCGGGCCAGCCTGCGAGATCGAGTTTCGCACGCATCGGCAGGAAGTCAAAACAAGCCTGCGCCATCTCGGTACGGCCTTCACGGGCCAGTCGACCGTCCAACGCCTCGCGCAATTGGTGCAGGTACAGAACGTCCGAGGCCGCGTAGTCCAGCTGCGCGTCGGTCAAGGTTTCGGCACCCCAATCGCTCATCTGTTGCTGCTTCGAGATATCGACGCCGATCAGTTCCTGGCACAGGTTTTTCAGCCCATGCCGATCCGTATAGGTGCGCACCAGACGGCTGGCGATCTTGGTGCAATAAACCGGCGCGGCCAGTGCACCAAAGGTGTGATACATCGCGGCGATGTCAAACCGGCCGAAATGGAACAGCTTGAGCACGTCAGGGTCTTCCAGCATGGCGCACAGGTTCGGGGCCTCGGTCTGGCCCTTTTCCACCTGCACGATATGGCTGTTGCCGTCACCGCCCGACATCTGGATCACGCACAGGCGGTCGCGATGCGGGTTCAACCCCATGGTTTCGCAGTCAATGGCCACAACAGGGCCCATGTCCAACCCGTCCGGCAGGTCATTTTTGTAGAGGTGGTTCGCCACGGGGTCTTCCTTTATACGATATCGCCCCCGAGATAGGAGGTTTGGCGCGCAAACTCAACGCCATCCATAGAATGCGTTAAAGATGCGCGGATTTCTTGACCCAGACCAATTTGACAGGAAAATGGAACCGGACGCATCGCGCCGGGTACCACATGAGTACCGGGGCGGCTCCAATTGGTCAAAAGGTCCCAACCGCCGATGCTGAGTGTCCTGCAAAACCGCGTATATCGCCATTTGCTGGGTGCTCAGGTGGTAGCGTTGACCGGCACTGGTCTGGCAACCGTTGCGCTGGGATTGTTTGCCTACGACCTGGCCGGAGACGCAGCCGGCCTGGTGCTGGGCACCGCGCTGACGATTAAAATGGTGGCCTATGTGGTCATCGCCCCTATCGCCGCAGCTTTTGCCGCGCGACTTGACCGCCGCTGGATGTTGGTGGTGCTGGATTTGGTACGCGCAGTGGTCGCCATCTGCCTGCCCTTCGTGACCGAGATCTGGCAAATCTATGTGCTGATATTCGCGCTGCAATCGGCGTCGGCAGGGTTTACCCCGACGTTTCAGGCCACCATTCCAGACGTGCTGACAGACGAGCAGGATTATACCAAGGCTCTTTCCCTGTCGCGGCTGGCCTATGATCTGGAAAGCCTGCTGAGCCCGATGCTGGCCGCCGCACTGTTGCTGGTCGTCAGTTTTGACAGCTTGTTCTGGGGCACTGGACTGGGCTTTGCCGCCTCGGCCCTGCTGGTGGTATCGGTCGTTTTGCCTACTCCCAAACCGACTGAACGGAGGGGGATATATGATCGAACCACACGCGGAATTCGCATCTACCTCGGTACACCCCGTCTACGTGGATTGCTGGCCCTGACATGGACGGCGGCAGCGCTGAGTGCGATGGTCATCGTCAACACGGTTGTCATAGTGCGTGCCGACCTTGGTCAATCAGAAAGCGCGGTTGCCATCGCGCTGGCCGGGTTTGGCGGCGGTTCGATGCTGGCCGCGTTTGCCCTGCCCCGCTTGCTGAACATCTACAAGGATCGCACCATCATGCTGTCCGGAGCCGCCTTCGGCACCCTCGCCATGGCTCTTGCCGCCGGCTTGTTCGCGCTTGCGCCCGTCTCGCTGACTGGCCTCGCTATCCTTTGGGCCTGTATCGGGTTCGGATATTCCGCAACGCTGACACCGTCTGGTCGGTTGCTGACCCGCACCGCTCGCCCCGAGGATCGGCCAGCGGTATTTGCTGCGCAGTTTACCCTGTCACATGCCTGCTGGCTGGTGCTCTATCCGTTGGCCGGTTGGCTCATGACCACAACCAGCACAGCAGCAACACTAGGCTGGATGACGCTGGCTGCCATTCCCGGACCAATAGCCGCGCTTATGATCTGGCCGCGCCCGGACCGGAAAGCCGTTTCAAAAGAACGCGCTGACATGTCTTGAGCCCCCCTGCCTCTCTGCATTACATCTTGGCTATCATGGATCAGCTAGACCGTCGCATCATCGCTGCCCTGCAGCACAACGCCCGCGAGTCGACCTCGAAAATCGCGGCTAAACTGGGCGTTGCCCGGACCACGGTGCATGAACGTATCCGCAGGATGGAAGAGACGGGCGTGATCTCCGGGTACTCGGTGGTTTTGAACTCATCGGAAGACGCACCGCGCGTGCAGGTGGTTGTGCTGCTGGAAGTGCAGCAAAAAGAAACCAGGCGCATCATCAAACGCCTTGAAGCCTATCCCGAGGTCAAACTCTGCCTTTCGATCAATGGTGAATTTGACCTGTTACTGTCAGCCGAAGCACCAAGGATCGAGGATCTGGATATTTTGGTCGACGATCTAGCCAAGATCCCCGGTGTTCTGCGCACCAATACCAGCGTTGTCTTCGGCCGCCGGATTGATCGAATCTGAGTGGCTGATAACCCTCTGTAAACCGTAGCAGGACTAGCTTGACCGGGACTGATCAGAATCCCGGAACGGCAGAATGCCCCATCGTTTGATCTTTGCCCTGAGTTTGCTTGTGCTGTGTACGGCGCAACAGGGCTATGCCATGCCCGATGCCCGCGTGGCGGCAATTTGCGACGCAGCCGCGCGACGCGCTGCCCATTCCGAAGGCGTTCCTCTGGAGGTATTGCGTGCGATTGCGCGAGTGGAAACCGGGCGTATTCAGGACGGGCGGCTGGAGCCCTGGCCCTGGACCATCAATGTCGAAGGCCAGGGGTACTGGTTCACCTCGGAGTTTGAGGCAAAATCTTACGTCTTCGACATTTTCAAGGCTGGCAAGCGCAGCTTTGACATCGGCTGTTTCCAGATCAATTACCGCTGGCATGGCAAGGCGTTCCGGTCAATCGACGCCATGTTCGACCCGGATGAAAACGCCACTTATGCCGCCCGGTTCCTCAATGAATTAAATGCCGAGCTTGGATCATGGCCCGCAGCCGTAGGGGCCTATCATTCTCGCACGCCATCGCTGGCCAATGCCTATTCAAGCCGGTTTCAGATCGTGCTGGCGCAATTGGACCAAACACTGCCCGACACCCCCGCACGGGTGGCACGCGATCCCTTCACCACCGCCGCAACCCCTCTGATCCCGGTCGACCTGCCGCAACCAGGCGGCGGCGCACTGGGGTCACTGGTTCCGCCCTCGGGCACTGCCACCGCCTTTATCTCGTTCAACTAGGAGGCACGCGTGCCCAAGATCGACGCCCGTTCCCTGTTTTCTCCGACCGTGCTGCTGGCGCTGGCGCTGATGACGGTCATCGTGATGATGATCCTGCCGATGCCCGCCTGGGTGCTGGATGTCGGGCTGGCCGCCTCGTTCGCACTGGCAATCCTGATCTTTACACTGACGTTGTTTATCGAACGGCCACTAGATTTTTCGTCTTTCCCGACGATCCTGCTGGCCTCACTGATGTTGCGGCTGTCGCTGAACGTGTCCTCGACCAAGCTGATCATCGGCCAGGGTCATACCGGACCAAACGCCGCCGGGGACGTGATCGAAGGCTTTGCCGATTTCGTCATGGGCGGTAGCATCTTTCTGGGTTTGGTGGTGTTCGGGGTACTGCTGATCGTGAACTTCATGGTCATCACCAAGGGTGCCGCCCGCATGGCCGAGGTCGGCGCACGGTTCGCCTTGGACGGCATGCCCGGCAAACAGCTGGCCATCGACAGCGACATGTCGGCCGGAGCCATCGACCACCAACAGGCCAAGGAGCGTCGTGAGCGCGAGCAGCAAGAGACGACGTTCTTCGGCTCGCTCGATGGCGCGTCGAAATTTGTCAAAGGCGATGCGGTTGCTGGGCTGCTGATCACCTTGCTGAACCTTGTTATGGGGCTGATCATGGGCGTGATCGTGCACGGCATGCCGATCTCATCCGCGTTCGAAACCTATGCCATCCTGACTGTCGGCGACGGGCTGGTGTCGCAAATTCCAGCGGTGATCATCTCGATCGCGTCGGCCCTGTTGCTGGCACGCGGCGGCACCCAAGGGGCAACCGACAACGCGATTTTCTCGCAACTGGGCCGGCACCCAGCCGCGCTTGGAACGGTGGCCATGCTGATGGTGCTGTTCGCGCTAGTGCCCGGCCTGCCCTTTTTACCGTTCATTCTGGGGGCGGGTGTGCTGGGCTATGCGGCCTTCAACGTCCATCGCAAACAAAAGGCCGAAGAAGATGAGGCGCTGACTCCAGCGCCTCAGGACGACACGCCGGTTTCACAGGCCATCGGCGACATTCTGGATTTGGACGACGTGCATCTGGAATTCGCGCCCGATCTGGTCAGCATGGTCCTGAACCCGGGCACTGGGCTGGACGCGCGCATCGCCAATATGCGCACCTACGTCGCCTCTACCTTTGGTCTGATCCTGCCTGATATCCGCCTGACCGACCGCGCCGATCTGCCCATGGGTACCTATGTGGTCAAAGTTCAGGGAGTGGAACAGGCGCGCGGTGAGTTGAACCCCGATCTGGTGCTGGCGCTGGTGCAGGACGACCGCGACATGCTGCCCGAGGGCACCGACGTGACCGAACCCGTCTATGGTGCCCCGGCCCGCTGGATCTTGCCCAAGGATCAGGAGGCCGCCGCGATGAGCGGGGCAACCATCGTCTCTCCGCCCGAGATTTTGGCCACGCATCTGCTGGAAATCATCAAACAGAACTTCTCGCGCCTGCTGACGCTGAAATCCTTGCGCCGCCTGCTGTCAGAGATGACGCGGCTCAGCGATCCGGTGCGGGCCGAGGCCAACCGCAAGCTGCTGGACGAGTTGATCCCCGACAAGGTCCCGATCGACACCCTGCACGCGGTGCTACGGCTGTTGCTAGACGAACGGGTCTCGATCCGCAACATGGCATTGATCCTGGAAAGTGTGGCCGAGGCGCGCCTGACCACCACCCAGCCCGAGGGCATTTGCGAACTGGTTCGGCAGCGATTGGGTTTCCAGCTGGTGGCCGAGATGAAACGCGAAGACGGCTCGATCCCACTGATCCAGCTGGCCCCGGAATGGGAGGATACTTTCGCGACCTACCAGATCGACGCGCCTGCATCGGGTCTGGATGTAGCGCTGCCGCCAAACTTGTTTAACAAGCTGGCCGATGGCGTAGTCGACAGTGTCGCGCAATCCGCCGATCACGGGCTGTTTCCGGCGGTGGTCACTTCGACCCGCCGCCGCCGGTTGTTGCGCACGATCATGCACGCGCGCGGGATAGCCAACCCGGTGCTGTCCTTTGAGGAAATCGGGCTCGAAGCGCGGCCCTCGCTGGTTGGAACGGTGCCCGCGTGATCGCGCTGCCGCCCGAGCTTTTGCCTCAACTGGGCGATGGTCTGTGGCATCTCTTTACCGTCTTCCTGCGTGTCTCGGCCATGGTGTCGCTGCTGCCCGCCTTTGGCGAGCGGAGCATCCCAACCCGGGTTAAGTTTGGCATCGCGGCGGCCTTTACCTTGATTGTTACGCCAGCGATTGCGGCGCCTGTTGCCCCACCCAGCCTGTCGCCAATGGCAGGATTGGTTCTGACCGAAGTGCTGATCGGGATGGCCTTAGGTATGTCACTGCGACTGTTCGTGCTGGCTCTGCAAACAGCAGGGTCGATCGCAGCCCAGGCAACATCACTGTCTCAGATTCTGGGGCCGGCGGCGGTGGATCCTGTTCCCGCGATGGGGTATCTGCTGACGCTGGCCGGGCTGACACTGGCGGTGCTGCTAGGCCTACACATCCGCGTCGCTCAGTTTCTTATCCACAGCTACACGCTATTTCCAATGGGCACACCGCCCTTAGCCCCGGATCTGTCGCAATGGGGGGTACAGCAAATCGCACGCAACTTTGGGTTAGCTTTTGCGCTGGCCATGCCCTTCGTCATTGCTTCGCTGATCTATAACCTTGCGCTTGGCGTCATCAACCGTGCGATGCCGCAGTTGATGGTGGCGTTTGTCGGTGCCCCCGCCATCACATTCGCAGGTCTGTTCTTGTTGTTTGCGGGCACACCTCTGATCTTGTCGGTCTGGTCCGACGCCCTGTTTGCCTTCATGCTGAACCCGCTTGAGGACCCAAGATGAGTGGGTCGGACGACGACAGCGACAAGTCCTACGAGCCGACACCGCAGAAACTTCTGAAAGCGCGCGAAAAGGGTGAAGTTGCTAAGTCCAATGACCTGTCCGTGGTCGCCGCCTACGCCGGGTTTCTCATCGCGCTGTTTGTGGCCGGACAATTTAGCGTTCACCATATGGGCAGCCTGTTTGTCGTGCTGATCGACCAAGCCGATAAGATCGCGCCCTTGCTCACCGACGGGCCGGCCGTCAACCCGGTTGGTGGGATGGTGAAAGCGGCGCTGATGTCGGTCACGATCCTGTTCGCTCTACCAGCCGCTGCGGTTCTCCTCAGCCTGATCGCCCAGCGCGCGCTGATCTTCGCGCCCAGCAAATTGAAACCCAAATTATCTCGCATCTCGATCATCTCGAACGCAAAAAACAAATTCGGGCGTGGCGGCTTGTTCGAATTCGCCAAGTGCTTTGTGAAACTGGTGATCTACGGCACCTGCCTGGCGTTGTTCCTGCGATCCAACCTAAGCGAGATCCTGTCTGCCAGTGCTGCACCGGAACGGTCATCGGTCATGCTAATGATGAATTTTCTTTTCCGCTTCCTGTTCATCGTCATCGCCGTGGCGCTTGCCATCGGGGTGGTGGACTATCTGTGGCAATATGCCGAACACATGCGCAAGAACCGGATGTCCCGCAAGGAAATACAGGACGAAACCAAGGACGCTGAGGGCGACCCCCATGTCAAACAACAACGCCGCCAACGAGCGCAGGACATCGCCACAAACCAGATGATGTCGGACGTGCCCTCGGCTGATGTGGTGATCGTCAACCCGACCCACTTCGCGGTGGCATTGAAATGGGCCAGAACGGCGGACTCGGCTCCGGTCTGCGTGGCCAAAGGCGTGGACGAAGTGGCTGCAGCAATCCGTGCGCGCGCCGTCGAAGCCGCTGTTCCGATCCATTCTGACCCACCTACCGCCCGTGCCCTGCATGCCGCGGTCGAGATCGGGCAGGAAATCGCGGAAGCGCACTATCGCCCCGTGGCTGCCGCGATCCGGTTCGCCGAAGCGATGCGGAAAAAGGCCAAAGGGCAGATCAGATGAAACAAGTCGGATTGTTAGACCTGAAGAACGTCACCGAAGCCGTGTTCCAAAAAGAATACAACGCCCTGCGCCCCCTGCTCGAGGCCGAGGCTCGCGTGCAACAGCAACTGGCGCGGCTAGACGCGCAGGTCCGGCAGTCGCGTCAGGACAGTGGCTCGACCGAGGGGTACCGCGTCACCGGTACCGATGTGTTGTGGAACGGTTGGGAGTCGGCCACGCGCCGCCAGCTGAATATGGAACTTGCGCGGCTTCGGGCGCAAAAGCTATCGGCGATGGATGCGTTGCGCACAGCCTTTGGTCGCAAGCAGGCCGTCACCAACCTGTCAGCGGCTCAGAAAGAGGCGCGCAAACACGCCCAGCGCAAGAAATCGTCACCCCTCTAGGCGGTATGCAAACCGTCAGGATCAAACGTCCTGACGGTTAACGCTCATGATCAGAACCTGGAACACGTCATCGCCCAGATCCTTGCGCGCCGTCTCCAGCAACGCTTTGCGCAGAACGGTCATGTTGTCCGATTCCGTAAACGCGCCGTCGAAACCACCAGTATTGGCGTGATCGAACATGACCTGCAAAAAGCCGTCACGCAGCTTAGGTTCAAGCGCATAGAAGACCTCGGTCATACCGGGCGTGATTTCGAGGCTCAGCGACATGGTAACCAGCGCTGCGATACGATCCGCATTAACGACAGGCACCACGAATTGCTTGGTTAGTTTCAGGTACTCAAAGTCGCTTTGCGTGTCCTTTTTCCCAACCTTGTCCTTTTTCTTGGCGGATTTCTCTTTGGGTTCTTCCGCCTTGGCCTTGGGGTTTTCCTGGCTTGCAGCCTCTTTCGGCTCACCAGATGGGTCAAACACAACGCCTGCACCAATACCGGCGCCAAGACCGATCAGCAAGAAAACAACGGGTAGCAGTTTTTTCATGACATCGGCTCCTTAGTACGGCAGCACGGCATCCAGGACCTGCTGGCCATAGCGCGGCTGTTGCACATCGGTGATCTGTCCGCGTCCGCCATAAGACACGCGGGCCGAGGCGATTTTGTCATAGGTGATTTCGTTCTTGCGCGAGATATCCTGAGGGCGCACATAGCCGGTAACCAAAAGCTCTCTCAGTTCGAAATTAACGCGCAGTTCCTGTGAACCCGATATAGACAGTACCCCATTCGGCAACACGTCGATCACGGTCGCTGCCACGCGCAAAGTTAGTTTCTCCTTGCGCTTCACTGACCCCTCACCCGTGCTTTCCGAGGCGGAATCGATCTCAACGGCGTCCGCCAGAGATGCACCGTCCGGCAGATGATCCGCCGCACGTTGCGGCAGGCCGAACAAGCCGACGATGCCAAGGCTTTCCGAGGCAGATCGAGAGCGTTCCGTGTCATTCGAAAACTCGGCCTTTTCATCCAGTTCAACCACGACCGTCAGGATATCTCCCTTTTTGATCGCCCGCTGGTCGCCCAGCAACGAATGCTGCCCGCCGCTCCATAGTGAGGACCGGTCGACATTGCGCTGCGGTTGGGTGTGCAATGGCAGGCCGGGCCACAGCATGGCGACATGTTCTGGGGAATCTTCGTTCGGAGTAAAGCTTGGTGGTTTGCCCAAATGATCCAAGCGCCCGCAGGCTGACACCGCCAGAACGGCGAACAACAGAGATTTCGAAAGTCGCAACATCATTTTACCTCAATTTGGCCGTCGGGCCGGATAAGGCCCGTCACGGTGGTACGGGAGGACAGGTTCATGACCCGGATACGTTCCCCGGCGGCCCCACGACCTAGCGCGCGACCTTCTGCGGTGATCGACAGCGGTTTGCGGTCAAAGATCAGGACAACCAGATCGTTGCGATCCACCAGGGCCGGTGGACCCACATCGCCCTCCCGGATCGGGCGTCCGGGGTAAAGCGCGATGCGGGCTTCTTGCCCGATCAGATACTCAGGGGCGCTCACCGCGCCGGGCACCTGCTGGGCCTTAAGCTCCAAATCAGTCGCCGAGATGATTTCCTTGGCGCGAATGGTGCGAGTCGGCACGACGATATCAGCCAGCACCGAGGCCGGCGCTAAGAGCGCCAATATCAGGAATAGATCCCGCATCACCGCACCTGCGTGGTTGCGCCCATCATTTGGTCCACGGCGGAAATGACCTTGGCGTTCATTTCATATCCCCGCTGCGCCTCGATCAACTCGGTCACTTCGCGCACCGCATCGACCGAGCTGTCTTCAAGATACCCTTGCCGCAAGGTACCCAGACCATCCTCGCCCGGTGTGCCGACAACCGGTGCGCCCGAGGCCTCAGTTTCCTTGAACAGGTTGCTGCCAATTGCCTCAAGCCCCTTGGCGTTCGAGAAACTGGCCAACGTCAGCTCGCCCAGCAGCTGCCCGTCCGCCGTGTCGTCAAAATAGGCGTAAACCTCGCCCGCAGCGTTGATCGAGATCGACCGAGCATCATCGGGAATGGTGATTTCGGGTGCAACGGCGAATCCATCCGACGTGACAATCAGCCCTTCGGCAGAACGTTTTAGACTGCCGTCACGGGTATAGCCGGACTGGCCGTTGGCCAGCGTCACCTCTAGATAGCCACGCCCTTCGATGGCAACATCCAGATCGTTACCGGTGGCCGACAACCCACCCTGCGCCAACTGCACCGTGACCGCCGCTGGCCGCACACCCAGCCCCAGCTGAATACCAGTGGGCAGGACCGTCCCGTCATTTGCGTTCACTGCCCCTGCCCGCGCCATTTGTTGATAGTGCAGGTCCGCGAACTCGGCCCGGCGCGCGTTATAGCCGGTGGTGTTCGTGTTCGCCAGATTGTTCGAGATCGTCTCGACCCGCATCTGCTGCGCCGTCATGCCCGTCGCTGCAATTTTCAAAGCCCGCATGTTCAAATCTCCTTTTCACAAGTCAGCGCATCAGCGCTTTGAGCGCGCCGCGCAGACGTTCGTCTTCGGTTTCCAGAAAGCTTTGGCCCAACTCATAGGCACGCTGGATTTCCACCAGCCGGGTCACCTGCTCGACCGCGTTGACGTTGGATCCTTCGAGGAAGCGATGCAGGACGACGGGGTTTTCGACCGGATCAATCTCACCCTCGGCGCGGAACTGCGTACTGCCCTCACGTACCAACGTTTTGAGGTCGGCGACGCGGTAAACACCAATCTGTCCTAGAAGCTGCCCTTCGATACTCAGCGAGCCATCGCTGCCCACATCGATCGAGGCTGCATCCGGCGGGATGAAAACCGGCGCGCCATTGCTGTCCAACACGCGGCGGCCATCCATCGTGACCAGATCGCCCTCGGCGCTGGGTGAGAACGCCCCGGCGCGCGTCAGCCGGTTGCCCGAGGGCGTTTCGATCATGAAAAACCCATCGCCTTCGATGGCGAAATCAAACTGGCCTCCGGTTTCCGTCAGCAAGCCCTGCTGCAGCGAAGTATTCCGCACCTCAGCACGCGCCATAGACAAAGACGGGTTGCCCGGCATGTCACGGACAAACTCGGAAAACACCAGACCCTGCGCGCGATATCCGGTGGTGTTGGCATTGGCGATATTATTCGCCACCAGCCGCATTTCATTCATCAAACCCGATTGGCGGGACAAGGTGGTATAGTCGGTGTCCATCAGCGACCTCCGGCGATCAGTGGGATGAGGGTTGTGGTGAAAAAGGTCACTAGCGTCTGCGTCATGAACCCCATCGAGATCCAGAACACGATGACGATGGCGATCAGCTTGGGCACAAAGGTCAGTGTCATCTCCTGCACCGAGGTCAGCGCCTGGAACAGGCCGACGATCAGACCCGAGACCAGCGCCACCGACAGAATCGGGACCGAGGTGATGACCGCGACCCACAGCGCCTGGCGCACGATGTCATAGAAAAGACCTTCGCTGAGCATCGGATCAGACCGGCATCCGCAGGATTTCCTGATAGGCCTCAACCACCTTGTTGCGTACGATCACTGCTGTTTCCACGGCCAGCTCGGTCTGCGCCAGCGCCTGCACCAGAGCGTGCGGGTCGGCCTGCCCGGTCATCGCAGCTTCGGACATTTGTTCCGAGTGTTTCAGCGTCGCGGTAAAGTCCTGAAACGTGCTGCGCAGCCCTTGCGCCATTCCGGCGTGATCGGGATCGGCCTGCGTGGCCGGGCGGGCGACGGCATAATTCTGTGCTGCGGTCAGGGATCGGATATCCATTCTGGTGTCCTTTATTTTCTAAGAAGTTCCATAAGGCTCGACGACATCTGGCGTGACTGGTCGAACATTTTGAGATTGGCTTCGTAGCTGCGCTGCGCTTCGCGTGCGTCGGCGATTTCGATCATCAGATCGACATTCGAGCCGCGATAATGGCCGGTATCATCGGCCATCGGGTGACCGGGATCATAAATGCGCGAACCGTCCCGGCGATCCAGCTTGACGCGCCCGGCCTGCACCACCTCTTGCCCGTTCTTCTGCACTGTCTCGAACGGGACAGTCTTGCGACGATAACCCGGCGTGTCGGCGTTCGAGATATTCTCGGACACATGCCGCAGCCGTGCGGATTGCGCGCGCAGGGCACTGGTGGAGGCCGCGAGGGAACGGGAAAAATCGCTCATGTCCTGCGCTCCTTATGACCGGCCAAGGCTGCTGCGCAGAATGTTCATTGAGGATTTGTAGATGGTCAGCGCGCGATCATGCTGGCGCTTGACCTCGACCGCTTTGAACATCTCTTCCTCAACCGACACGCCGTTGCCGTTGGGGTCGCCCGAGGGCGCGACCTCAAACTCGGCCCAGGGCTGCGGGCCAGTGGCGCCGTTCAAATGACCTGCGCGGGTGGCGGCCATCGACACCTCGCGGCCTGAGTTTTCAAAAGCTTTTTGAAAACCCTCGATATCGCTGGGCTGGTAGCCGGGCGTATCCGCATTGGCCATGTTGCGCGCAATCACCGCCTGCCGTTGCCCGGCATGGGTTGCCATTGCGTAAGCGGTCTTAAAGACGTTCAGGTCATAGAACATCGGGGCTTCTCCCTCGATCAATTTCAATCAAGGCTTAACCCCGATTCCTTTAGAAAGCGTTTTCAGAAACCCGTTGGAGAACCCACGATGTCCGATCTCGACCCGATGCTTCTGAAATGCGAATTCGACCGCCTGTCTGCTGTGCGCCATATGGGTCGTGTTACCGGTGTGGCGCGCGGAGTCATTGAAATACAAGGGCTTGAGGGGCAAGCGCGGATCGGTGACCATCTGACTTTGCGGCGACGAAATGGCCCGGATTTGCCTGGCGAGGTGCTGCATGTCGAGGCCGACGGGATTCACATGATGCCAACCGCCGCGCCGGATGGAGTGTGCTTGGGTGATCAGGTGATTCTGGACCAGACGCCGGTTTTCGCGCCCGGCATGCACTGGCTGGGGCGCGTGGTTGACCCGTTTGGCAAACCGCTGGACGGCAAACCTCTGCTATCAGGCGCGCAGGAACAGAACATCATGCGAGCCCCGCCTCCCGCTGTGGCGCGCAAGCCGCTGGGCGCGCGAATGGAAACCGGGTTAGCCATACTCAACACCATGCTGCCGGTGGTTCAGGGCCAGCGCATCGGTCTGTTCGCCGGATCGGGCGTGGGCAAATCAACCCTGCTGGCAACGCTGGCGAAATCGATGCAGGCGGATGCCGTTGTCGTGGCGTTGGTGGGCGAGCGCGGGCGCGAGGTGAACGAGTTTGTCCAACATGCGTTAGGGGCCGAAGGGATGGAACGCTCAGTCGTGGTGGCCGCGACCTCGGATCAATCGGCGCTGGCTCGCAGGCGCTGCGCCTGGTCGGCCATGTCGGTGGCCGAGCACCTGCGCGATCAGGGGTTGAACGTTCTGTTTCTGGCCGATTCGGTGACGCGATTTGCCGAGGCCCATCGCGAAATCGCCGTAGCAATGGGCGAAGCGCCTTCGTTGCGGAGCTTCCCACCTTCGGTCACGCCGCTGATTGCTGGGTTGTGCGAACGCGCCGGCCCCGGCACGGCGGAACAAGGTGATATCACTGCCGTTTTCAGCGTTCTGGTTGCAGGCTCTGATATGGACGAGCCGGTGGCTGATATCCTACGCGGAGTTCTGGACGGGCATATCGTCCTGAACCGCGACATTGCCGAGCGCGGGCGGTTCCCGGCCATTGACCTCAGCCGCTCGGTCTCGCGTAGCCTGCCCAGCGCGGCGACCGAGGAGGAAAACCAAATGATCTCGGAAACCCGCAAACTGGTCGGCAGCTATGAACAGTCCGAAGTGATGATCAAAGCCGGGCTTTACGCCGAGGGCGCAGATCCGCTTTTGGATCAGGCCGTACGCGTGCACGAGGAACTGGATGTCTTTTTTGGCAAGCCCGAGCCAGATGGAATCAAGAACAGCTTCAACCGTCTGCAACTGATCCTGCGGCGGGCCAGCGCCGACCTGCCACGCTAGCGAAATCCGGACAGTTTTAAGTGTTAAGCCCACCTTAAGACCTGCCCGGCTACGCCTGTAGTCGGGTGATAAAAAGGTGGTGGAGATGGGTGCGCAATCCAATGCGGCGCCAATCATCATCAAGAAGAAACGTGTGTCAGGTGGCGATGGTCACCACGGTGGCGCGTGGAAAGTTGCATATGCTGACTTTGTCACGGCCATGATGGCGTTCTTCATGTTGATGTGGCTGCTGAATGCAACGACTGAGAAACAACGCAAAGGGCTGGCGGATTACTTCTCGCCAACGATTCCGGTGAACCCGGTTTCGGGCGGGGGCGATGGGGCCTTTGGCGGCAACAACATGTTTTCCGAAGTGACCATGGTGATGGACGGCTCGGGCGCGACCAAGCGGCACCCGACAATTGCGCGGCAAGCGCGGGGGTCGATCGGCGTGAACCCCGATGGCGGCAAGGAAATGTCCGAAGATTTCTCGACACTTGAGGCGCAGCTTCTGGGGCATACCGGGGAAAGCATGGTGTCGGACAAGGTGTTGAAACATATCGTCACACGCGTCACCGACGAAGGTCTGGTGGTCGAACTGTTCGATACCGAAGACCAACCGCTGTTCGAATCGGGGACGGATGAACCAACCCCGATGATGCGCGCGCTGGCGCTGCTGGTGACGCGATCGTCGGATTTGGTGACAAATGCGGTCTCGGTCGAGGGCCACGTCAGCGCCTCGCCCGTGGTTCTGGCGCAGGACCCGTCCTGGGATGTGTCGACCTCGCGCGCGCAGGTGGTGCGCCAACTGCTTGAGGATAAGGGCTTTGCGGGTTCTCGGCTGGATCGCGTGACCGGTCATGCCGATCGGGAACTGACCGATGAAAACCCGATGGCTGTGCGCAACAACAGGATCGAGATCATCTTTCTGCGCGACACCTGAAGCCACAAGGATAGGCCGCATTTTAACTGTTAGCGCGCTGTTAAGGGGCAGTGCGTTAGCTGTTGCCTCAACGATTGACGCAACAGAAGGGCGTGCCTATGACGATTTCCTCCTCTCTGAATGCCGGTGTGGCCTCATTGAAGGCTAACGCCAACCGGCTGGCGACCATTTCAGACAACATCGCCAACTCGTCGACCTTCGGCTACAAGCGGGTCGAGACGGATTTTCATTCCATGGTCACATCAGGTCAGGGCGGCAGCTACTCGGCGGGAGGGGTCAGAACCACCAGCCAGCGTCTGATCGATCAGCGCGGGTCACTGGTGACGACCAACAATTCAACCGATCTGGCCGTGCGCGGCCGGGGCATGCTGCCGGTACGCCCAAGCTCGCAAATCGCAGGTGGCTCGAATGAGATGCAACTGACCACGACCGGTTCTTTCCGCACCAATGAAGAGGGGTATTTGGTCACCGAATCCGGCCTGGTTCTGCTGGGCTGGCGCGCCAACCCGGATGGTTCGATCCCAGCGGTGCCGCGGGACACTCCGGCAGCGTTGGAGCCCGTGCAGCTGAGCGTCAATCAACTGTCCGGCGCGCCGACCACACAGATGAACCTACGCATGAACCTGCCCGCGACGGCCACCGAAGCCGGGTCGCCGGGCGACACCCAGCCCCTGTCAGTCGAGTATTTTGACAACCTGGGCAAATCCGAAAGCGTGGATATCGAGCTTGTGCCAACTGTTCCCGGCACCGGTACCAGCAATGAATGGACAATGGTGCTGCGCGATTCAGCTTCGGGTGGGGCGGTGATCGGGGAATACACGCTGACCTTCACCGACAGCCGCACTGCAGGCGGAACACTGGCCAGCGTCGCCACCGTGTCGGGCGGAGCTTATGACCCGGCAACCGGTAGCCTTGTAGTCAACGTCGCGGGCGGTCCGATGGAGATTAATATCGGCCAGATCGGCGATGCGGACGGCATTACACAGTTGTCCGACACCTTCGCGCCCGTTTCGATCACACGCGACGGGTCAGCCGTGGGCACGATGACCAGCGTTCAGGTCGATGAAAATGGCTATGTCTATGCGTTCTATGACACCGGTGTCAGCCGCCGCATGTTCCAGATCCCGCTGGCGGATGTGCCCAACCCCAATGGCCTGACCGCGCTGGACAGCCAGACTTATGCGCCATCACGGGAAAGCGGCACATATTTTCTCTGGAACGCAGGGGAAGGTCCAACGGGTGAGCTTGTGTCCTTCGCGCGTGAGGAATCGACAACCGATATCGCGACCGAGCTGACCTCGCTGATCCAAACCCAACGCGCCTATTCCTCGGCCGCTACGGTGATTCAGACCGTTGATGAGATGCTGCAGGAAACCACCAATATCAAACGCTGATTTGGGTTTTGACCCGGAAAGGGGGCCTGTCTGATGAATTTGTCGACAGCATTCAACAACGCCGTCAGCGGTCTGACGGCCTCAAGCCGCGGCACCTCGGTCGTGTCGGACAATATCGCCAACGCGCGGACGCCCAGTTATGCCCGCAGGTCGCTGGAACTGACAACGAACGTGATTTCGGGCACCGGGGTGCGCACGGTCGGTGTCGTCCGCAATCAGGACCCGGTTCTGACCGCCAACCGTCGCACCACCGATGCGGAACTGGCGTATCAATTTGCGGTTTCCAACTTTCACACCAGTGTCGAGGGCGTCGTTGGCACGGTTGACGATCCCACATCGCTTGCCAATCGGTTGGCTGAGTTCGACAGCAGCCTGATCACGGCTGCCAGCCTGCCCGATTCCTCGGAGCGGCTGGATCAGGTGGCCCGCGCCGGGCGCGATCTGGCCAACGCGCTCAATTCTGCATCTGAAGGTGTTCGCCAACTGCGTTCGGACGCCGACCGCAGCATTGGCAAGCAGGTGGAAAGGCTGAACCAGACCCTCAAGGAAATCGAGAAGCTGAACGCCAGAATCCCCGCTGTCAAACATGCGGGTGGCGATATTGGTGCCCTGCTGGACCAGCGGCAAGTGTTGATAGATCAGGTAAATGAGTTGGTGCCGGTGAACGCGGTTCCGCGGGCGAATGATCAGGTGTCGTTATACTCAGACGGCGGCCTGATCCTGCTGGAAGGCACGGCGGTCGAGTTTTCCTTTACCACCACAGGCGACACCAAACCCCATATGACGGTGGGAAACGGGCTGTTGTCCGGTTTGGAGATGAACGGAAACCCAGTGCGCACCAGCGGCGACAACGCCCAGATACGTGGCGGTGCGCTAACGGCGCAGTTTGAAATTCGCGATGAGCTGGCGGTTGAAGCGCAGGCCAATCTCGACTCGGTCGCACGGGATTTGATCGAACGGTTCGAGACACCCGGTCTGGACCCCACCGCATTGCCCACAGACTCCGGCCTGTTCACAGATGCCGGCAACCGGTTTGATGCCACCGCGCCCGAGGGGCTGGCTTCACGCGTCAGCCTGAACGCGGTTGTCGATCCAGACTATGGTGGCGACAGCTGGCGTCTGCGCGACGGGCTTGGTTCAATCGCTCCCGGCGATCCGGGCGATGCGACGCAATTGCAGGCTTTTGGCGCTGTTCTCAGCGATGCACGACCCGTCGCAGGATCACCCTTTGGCACCGGCAATATGCGCGCCTCGGACCTGACCGAGGGGTTGATGTCCAGAACAGGGTCGAACGCCCATACCGCCAGCCAACGCCTGACATTTGCCAACAGCGCAAAGCTGAAAATGGCCCGGATCGAGGCGGAACAGGGCGTGGATACCGACCAGGAATTACAAAACCTGATGGAGATCGAGCAGGCCTATGCCGCGAATGCGCGGGTCATCTCGGTGGTGGATGAATTGATGCAAACCTTGTTGAGGCTCTGATGATGAATTTGACGTCTATTGGCGATCTGGCGCGGGGCATGACTTTGCGGACCCGCTCGAGCGAACTCAGAAACGAAATCGAAACCCTGTCTTACGAGATGTCCACCGGCAAGGTTCAAGACGTGTCCGGGCGGCTGGATGGCGACTATTCCCATCTGCTGGATCTGGACCGCAGCCTGTCGCGCCTGAACGCCTATCAGGTATCCACGGCCGAGGCCGGGCTGTTCACCGACGCCATGCAGCTAAGCCTGACCACGATCAACGAGTCCGTGACCGAGTTCACCTCATCCCTTCTGTCCTTCGGCACGTCGAACCAAGCGGTGAGCCATGAAAACGCATCGGTTCAGGCCCGGAATGAGCTGGATACGATCATTTCGGCGCTGAACACGCGCGCGGGGGGTCGCAGCTTGTATTCCGGTGCAGCCACGGATGTCTCCCCCCTGCCTTCAACCGACACGTTGCTAACTGCGCTTGAAGCGGAATTGAGCGGATACACGACAACGGCAGATATCCGGCAGGCTGCGGAAGATTGGTTCAACGACCCCGCCGGGTTTGACGCGGTGATCTATCAGGGCTCCAGCAATGCGCTGGCACCGATGCAGATATCCGAGAATGAAAGCGTCAGGATACCAATCACGGCCACCGATCCCGCGATCAAGGATGCGATACGGGATATTGCCGTGACGGCGCTGGTGTCTGACGATGCCCTGAACCTGCCGCGCGATCAGCGCACCGCCCTGTTTACGCAACTTGGGGTCGATCTGGCGAATACCCAGAACGATGTGGTGAATCTGCGCGCTCAGGTCGGGTCGGCAGAGGCGCGGATCGAACAGTCGGCCACCCGCAACAGTGCGGCGCAGACCAGCCTGGAGTTCAGCCGGAACAAGTTGATCGCTGCGGACCCTTATGAAACCGCCGCCCAACTGCAGACCGTCCAGTTCCAGTTGGAGAGCCTGTATTCCGTCACCGTTCGCAATGCGAACCTGTCGCTGGTGAGTTTCCTGAGATGAAGCTGCTTATTTTCCTGTTGATGTTGCTGCCCGGGATTGTATCCGCCGGTGCGATCCGCCTGAAGGACCTTGTGGATTTTGACGGGGTGCGGGGTAATGACCTGGTCGGCTATGGCCTGGTCGTCGGGCTGAACGGAACCGGTGATGGGCTGCGCAATTCACCCTTCACCGAAGAGATCATGTCGAACATCCTGGAACGGCTGGGCGTCAACGTGAATGGTGAGGATTTTCGGCCCAAAAACGTGGCGGCTGTGTTGGTGACCGCCAGCCTGCCGCCTTTTGCCCGGGTTGGTGGGCAGATCGACGTGACGGTTTCGGCCATTGGCGATTCTAAAGGCCTTCTGGGCGGTACCCTGATCATGACGCCACTCAACGCGGCAGACGGGCAAATCTATGCCGTGGCCCAAGGTACAGTTCTGGCCGGAGGTGCCGTGGCCGAGGGTGAGGCAGCCTCGGTCGTGCAAGGCGTGCCAACCTCGGGCGTGATTCCCACGGGCGCACGGGTCGAGCGTGAGATCGACTTTGACCTGTCGACCCTGACGCAAATGCGCCTTGCCCTGCGCGAGCCGGACTTCACCACTGCCAGCCGAATTGAAACTGCGATCAACACAGAGTTTAACCGAGCGGTGGCGATCATGCGGGATTCCGGCACGGTTGAGCTTAACATCGCGGCAACCCAGTCGATTTCGACTGCGCATGCACTGGGTCGGATCGAAAACATTCTGGTGGAGCCGGAAACCAAGGCGCGTGTCGTGGTCGATCAGCGCTCGGGCACCATTGTCATGGGGCAGGAAGTTCGGATTTCACGGGTCGCAGTATCTCAAGGCAACCTGACTCTCACGGTCGAGGAAGCGCCCATCGCGGTTCAGCCAAACCCCTTTGCCCGTGGGGAAACGGTTGTGGTTCCCCGCACCTTTGCCGGTATCGAAGAGGAAGAAGGCACCGGTCTGGCCGAAATCCCCGAAGCCACCACTCTGTCCGAGGTCGTGGCCGGACTGAACGCGCTGGGCGTGTCTCCCCGGGACATGATCGACATCCTGAAAACCATCAAAGCCGCCGGGGCGTTGCACGCTGAATTCGTAGTCCGATAAAGGACCAACACCAGCCAAACGGCGGGATCAGATGATCCTCGCCATCACTTGGACTTCCAACTGTCCAGCCAGCGGCGGAACCCGTTGCGTTTCTCTTCGATTGCATCACCGGCGGCATAGAGTCCGTCTTCCATATTCTCAAGCATCGGATCGATGCGGCGTTGCCGAAACCGACGCCAGCGCACCCAGATCGCCCAGACGATGGCAAAGAACACGGTCAGAAAGATGATGTTGAACCATGGGATCAGCCGGACATCCGGGCTGTCCACCGGACGTACCGAGACCACATTGGGGAAGATCGACATAAGCTGATTACGCCAGCCATAATGGCGCAAGACCACCCATTGCGGGTTATCTGCAGTCGATACGAGGTTGGTCAGTTCGGCCTGCAGGTTCGAGCTGTCGAGTTTGAAATAGGGCGGCCAGCCCCAGCCAGTATCCTCGTTACGATAGACGCGCGGTTTTCCGTTGGGGCGGAAGGTTTCGACAAAACGCACATCACGATTGGTGGTCTGTGCCCCTTCCTGACCGGTATCCTGCTGTGCCCAGAAGATCGAGTTCTCACCAAAATCGACGCGCCGCACCTCAGTCTTTACGATCCGCACCACATCCTGCTGTGGCAAGGTGTATTCCAGCACCGAGGCAACCAGCCCCCAGAACACGATGATGAGTACCCATTTGACATAGACCATCTATCCGGCCCTCATTTGAAATTTGTAATATAGATCAGCAGGGCAATGGCCCCAAGCGGGATGACGTAGACACCCAGCAGCAGTTTCTTGCGGAACGATTTGTCATATTGCCGCATTCCCCGCGTCAGAAAAGCCTCACGATCACCGTGCAGCCCCTTTTTCTCCCAATGCGCGATCAGCTTGCGGCGGCGGACAAGTCGGGAATAGATCGACAGCCCGACATAGATCACGGTCAGAAAGATCAGTAGAGGGATCAGAAAACGGATTGCGACGAGCATTCAATTCCTCCCTACTGCGCCCCAGGGGCCGACGCGCGCAATGATGTCATCGCTGATCCGGTCCTTACCACTCATGTCCGGCTCATGGCCGAACAGCGCGGCGCGGGCGCCCGCCTTGTCCACCTGATACTCGCGCGCGAGGAAGTCGGCAACATAGGCTTTCTTGGTCTCGGACCAGCCGGCATAGGTGCTGTAAAACAGCTCCTTATGGCAAATGAACATCTGGCGCGGGTCCAGCGGGGCCAATTCGGCCAGCAGCATGTTCACCAGATCGCGGTTCGGCGTATCGGCGGCCCGAAATGTGTAGAAATATGCCGGGTGGTCCGAGGTGATGCGCGGCCACGGTCCGCCATCTTTCGCCCAGCGCAGCAGTTGGGCCAACCCGTGATACGCCTCGGGCAGGCGATCCGCGTGGTTGCGGGCCAGCCGCCGCATATCGCTGCGGTCGAGGCCTTTCAGATCGACACCCGCATCCGCTGCGGCGTCGACGGTCAAAAAGTCCATCTTTTGCTGCAGGATCGCGGCGGAATTCACCCCGCGGGCCTCGATTATCGTTTCGACCAAATTGTTCAGCCCCAGGAATTTGGCAATCCGGTTTCGGTCAGACGCGTCGAACACGTACTTGATCGGCAGATCATCCGGTCGGTCACCCATACAGATCGCCGCCGGATGATCCACATCCGGAAACAGGTAAAGCCCACCAAAATGCGCCGTCCAGAAGTTGCGCTGCTCGAACGCCGTGTGACGCAGGCGGACAGGGTTGCGGGTGACGTCGCCGGTTTCCTTGGCCGTTTCGATCATCTTCGCGATCAGCACATCATCGAACCAGGCGTCTTCTTCAGTCTTGAACTGTTCGACCATGCCCGCCAGTTGCTGCGCCTTGCGCAGGGTGCCGCCTGCGGTGTCAGCCTCGATCTCGATCTTTTTGATGTTCAGCAGGTCGCGTGGCGTGGTGAGTTTGATGACCGAGTTCACCAGCTCTCCGGCCACCGCATCTGTGGCAGTCAGGGCGAACAGCTGCGCCTCGTTCATCTCGATGAATTCGCGCAGGATATCGCGTGAGGTCGAGAATTTGACGTTCAGCAGAGGCGCGCGTTTCTGCTCGGTCGTCAGCAGGATAAACTGCCGGTTGACCCCGTTGGGGTTGAGATAGAGCGGGTCGTCCAGCTCAATCCCTACCTCCGGCGAATAGCCCGATATATCGACATGGAAATCCGTCAGCTCCGTGGTCTTGCCCGCCAGATGCTGCAGCGCGCGGTTATACCGCTCGACCAGAGCCGGGCTGGAGATGTGGACGAGGTTGCCGAACATCAGGCCTTTTTCGATGAGGCGGATCACTAAGCAGACCTTCCTTCCATTTGTTTAATACTAAACGCTGGCAAAGAACTTCTCATCTATTGTGACCGCCTCAATCATTTCTGTCGCAACCCCAAGGTCATTTTCTTTGAGCAGATCACACAGGCGATCTCCATCGATTAGGTCAATCGCTGTCGCACCATCCCTTGTAGCTTCGTCCGAAGCTTGTGCGGTAAAATTGCCAGTCGTTATGAACAGCCCTTTGTCAGCTCGGCCCATCATCGCGCCCCTGAAGTCGCGAATTTCCGAAGACCCAACGCTTCCTTTGTAGCGTTTACACTGAAAGAACACCTGAAAAGAAACGAGGTTCACGCGAAGTACGCCAACGCCATCGATTCCACCATCACCGGATTTTCCTCGAACCTCGACTTTGGTGAAACCTGCTTCTCGAAGCAAACGCTGTGCTAAGCGCTCAAAGGCGTAAGGATCCATTTGCTTCAAAGTAGAGAGCAACCTGGATTTCCAGGTCTCTGTGTCGGGCGTCTCTTCTATCTTGCCAATCTGATCAGTAGGTGAAAACAATTCGGGCTCATCCCCGTTTTGTTGCTTTTTCTTCCGCCGCTCGCGAGCTCTAGCTTTTTCTTCCTCGTTCACCTGGTCGATTATTTTCTGAGTATCGCCAATCGTCTCAATCGTGCTCCCGAACTCAGTTAACGCCCAAATACCACGAGCGGAATTCTCGAGGGCCCCACCCTTCTTCAAGAAGGTTCGAGCCCAAGCCAGATAATAGTTCAATCGTGGTTGTCCCTGATTGGTTCCCGTCATCATGAAGGATTGTTCTTCCTCAGAAACACCTTCGATTTCGGCGACCTTCTCATCCAGTTCATAAATACTTGCTGAGCCACCTATCTGTTTCATGGCTTCGACGGTTACCAACATCATCCCGGACATTTCCGGGTAACCTTCGGCCTCAATAACAAATTTTCTATCCAATGTTCTTTCCTTCAATATACCGCCGCTTGGCCTCTTCCATCCGGCCCATCTCACGCACCGCGTTTTCGATGGCGACCTCATCGCTCTTGTCGGCATAGCGGAACTCGCTGTCGGCGTAGCGGTTGATCTCTTGCATCACCATCTCGACCGTGATCGGCTGGCGCAGGTCCTCGATCATCGCTTTCTTGGTGTCGTAGTCGCGGAACAGGAACAGGTCGGGGTTCTCCATCCACTCGTCGGGCAGCTCGAAATCCATCGCGCGGACCTTGACCGCGTCGGTGATGTTCTTGATCGCGCGGCCGGTGAACCGCTCATCCGCCTGCTGGATCGCCTTGAGGTAGGTGCCCAGCTTGGCAATCGTATCCATCTGGCCGATGTCGCCGGAGACCCGGTCGTAAACCTGCAGCAAGGCGTCCTCATGCGGGCGGGAATGACTTTCGAATCTGGCGGCGACGGCCTTCTTGATCTCTTGCGCGGCATAGGCGTCGTGCTCGCCCAGAGGGATATCGTGGTTGCGGCCCATCAGCAGATGCAGGATGTCGATGTAATCCTCGCGCGTCTGCGGCCCGTCCACCAGGAACCGCGCACCCGCCCGCTGGCGCAGGGCGTCGTCCACATTCTCGGGATAGTTCGAGAACATGCCAAAGGTGCAGTTGCCGCGCACGACGGTGTTGGCACCGGCAAAGCTCTCCATCAGAACGGCGGTAATTTCCAACTGCCCGGCCGAGGACTGCCGGTCGCCGCGTTTGCCCGCCAGTTGATCGATATCGTCGATGGTGCCGAAGCCGATGACCGAGGGGTCGACGATCGTGTTGATAAAGGCCTTGGCGTTCTGGCCGGACTTGCCCTGATAGCTGTCGATATTGTCGGTGCTCAGGTTCTGATAGCGGAACGGGTATCCCGCGTTCTGACAATAGTCGTTGATCAGCCCGGCCATCATCTGGATCAGGGTGGTTTTGCCGGTGCCCGGCTTGCCGTCGCCCATGAAGGTGAAGATGAACCCGCCGAGTTCGGCAAACGGATTCAGGCGACGGTCGAAGTCATAGGCCATCAGCATCTTGGCCAACTTCATCGCCTGATACTTGGCGATGTGGTTTCCCACCACTTCGTTCGGTTTCTTGAACGTCATGGTCAGGGTAGTGGACTTGGCTTTTGAGGCCGGCTCAAACCCACGGATCGTCAGGTCGTCCGCCTCGATATGCCAGGCGGCGTTCTGGAACGGGGCCAGATGACCTGCGGATTGGGCACGCAGGGCGGCCTTCTCCATCAGTTGCTCGGCATAGGCGCTGGTGGCCGCGATCAGATGGGCATCGTCGGGGGCGTGTTTAGCCAGTATCTGGTCCAGTTCCCACAGCGCGCCATGCAGGGCGAGTTGGCCGTTGTCGGTCAGAACTTCTTCAATCTCACCGATATCGACCGTGGTCTCGCCTAGATGAGAGGACATCAGATAGGCCAGCGCGTTGCCGAAGGTGTGGGATGTGATCAGGGCCTCAGCCGTCAGTAGTTCCGAAAACTCGGTTTTGCGGGCAGCGGGCAGGTCCCCGGCCAGATTGGCGCGCTTCAAATCGGCCAGCGGGGTCTGTTCCGCGTAGGCCTCGGCCACAGCGAGAGCGATGGCAATGGCGCGGCGAATGGCCTGCTGCGTGGTGGCCTGCGGTGGTGACACCAGCGCATCGCCATCATCCGAGGCCTCGATCCGTTCGACCAAATGCACGCCATCCGCACGCACGGTGCGTCGCGTGACCAGCCCCGGCGTGGTCGACCGGAACCGCCGTCCGGTCGACACACCCGGTGACCGTTCGATGGCGGCCTCAACAGGTTTGGCAATCCGCGGCGCGTGTTCGAACCCGTTCAGCAAGGCGGTCGCCGCCGGATAGTACTTACGAATGTCGTCTTCGCGCAATTCCATCTGATCTGACGTCAAACTCATTTCAAAATCGCCTTTGCTGTCTTCAATATCTCAAGACCTGTCCGGTCTTGCTGACCACGAACTTGCGCACATCGGCAAAGCCCGGCGGGTTGCGTTCGGCCAAAACCTGAAACGGGCGCTGGGGCAGGATGATCGATCTCTGGGTGCGCGTGGCACCGGTCTCGGCCCCTTGCCCGCCGAACGGGTCCAAAGCGAAGACCTCGCGTTCGACGGTAGAAAACCAGCCTGCGCGCTCCTCGATCACCTCTTCGCTTTCCAGCTCTTCGGTGGTCCAGGCCAGTGCCCAGTCCTGACCTTCGGGCGCCTGCGCGTCTTCCAGCACTTGCCGCAGAGGGCCGGATTGCTCGGTATAGGCCGAGGAATACATCGGGCCTACATGGATGCGGCGCAGGTGTTTGGGGTGCAGGTCGTCGAAATCCTGATCGAAGCCCTTGGCAATGGTCACCAGTTTCAACCCGCCCAGAGACTGCGCCATCAGATGCGCCTGTACTTCGGGCCAGCGGCGTTGGTCCTTGGGCAGGGCGGTTTTGCCGCTATCCTCCAACTGCATCAGGTAGATGACCGGCAGGTTGATCTGGCTGTCATAGACTGCCCAGTGGATCATGAACCTGCGCCGCTCGCCCTCATTTCCGATCCAGTGGCATTCGGGGTCGTTGCGGACCCAAAACAGCTGACCTTTCAGCAATTCCTCGTAATAGAGCCTTTGGGACAACGCGAATTGCAACTTGGTGGGGATTTCCCGGTCGCCAATGATCGTCCGCACCATGTCTGTCTTCAGGTCGTCTTCCGAGGGCATATTCGCCAGATGCACCTGCGCCTGCTGCGCGTCATTGGCCATGGTCAGCAACTCGGCCGCCACCGGAAACCCGCTGTCGCGCTTGTCCATGGCGAGGCTGCCAAAAAACCGTCCCGTATCGCGCCCGACCAGCAGGTATTTCATGGAAAGCGCGCGGAAGGTGTAGAGCAGCCCCGAGAGGTAGCGCGACACGATCCGTACCTCTTGTTTCGAGATCGCGCCCTCAGCCTCCATCGTCGCGGCCACGCGCAGGAGGTGGACGGTGATCACCTCGAATTTGCGGAAGTAACGGCGCGAGGCGAAGGTGTCGGTCAGGCCGACATGGTCTTGGGTGGGGTTAATTTCGGCCACGCATGAACTTTCTATATCTGGTCCAATCTTGCGCAAAGTATCCAAAACGACCTCGTACTACGCGTATCGCTTGAGTCATCGACATGCCGTTGTTTCGAAGGATCGCTTCATTCAAGTTGACCAACGCCAACCAAATAGCTGGAAGCCAAATTCGGACAATGAAATAGACGTAAGCCGGAAGCAGCACAGCGCCGAACAATACAGCTAAACCTTCAACGATCCCGTCATCAGGTAAACCCAAAAAAGCGAGCGCCCACAAAGTCAACATGAAGACGGCCAGCACGACTCCCAATGCCCCAAGGAAAACGAACATTGGGCCAAACATCAGAATGAAAGAGGCCATTTAACCCCCATACAGGTTCTTATCATGCTTCTCGACAATCGAGGCAAACCGGCGGGCAAAACGCTCATCCGCCTTCGCCTTTTTCTCCAGCACGTCGCGGGCAAAGACCATGTGGTCCTCATGCGCCTCAAGCATGTCGGCCATTTTCTGGTTGGTCGCGGTGCCGATGGCGGCCATGGCGGTTTGCGCTTCTTGGTCAGTCTGCACGCCGATCTCGTTGATGCGGTGGGCCACGTCCTGCTGCTGCGCTGTTTTCAGCGATTTGGTCAGGGCGTCATAGAGCACGACGCGCTGTTGCGTGTCTGTCTGCAACTTGTTGATCAGCACCATCTGCGTCGCCGCCTGATTCTGGAGTGAATCGACCCAGGTCTTGCCCTTTTCGATATAGCGTTCCAGCGTCTGGGATTTGGCCAGCTTGACTTGCTCTTCCTGAACCTTGGCGTTGTATTGCTTGTTCAGCTCGGCCAGTTCGGTTTCTAGCTGCGTCCGTGCGGCGGCGTCCTGTTCGACGCTGATCTTGTTTTCCAGCGTGATGATGGCCGGGTCCATGCCCTGAATCTCGGTCCGCAGCGCTTCCAGTTCGGCCACGGTGGCCTCACGGTCGTCCAGCGTGCCGCTCAGGTTGTCTTCGACCTTCACGCGCTGTTCTTCCAGAACAGACAGCTGCCCTTCCAGCAGTTTCACGATCACGTCGGATTTGGCGATCAGGTCCTGCAGCTTGTCATCGATGTTGGCGGTGCGCATCCGCTCCTGCCGCATCGATTCCGATTTGCCGCGCGAGAAGATGCCGACAAAGCTCTCCCACCCGGTTTTCGAGCGCATCTCGTCGAAATCCTTGGAAAACGCGTTGGTGACATCGTCCAGCCCCATGATCAGCTCGGCGATATTGGCGTTCATCACCTCGGTATGGGCGTGCACATCCTCAAGCGTGGCGTTTTCGATGTCGATATCGGCCTCGGCGGTACCAATCTTGGCGCGGGCGGCTTCAATCCGCGAAGTCAGCCCCTCAATCTGTGATTGGCTTTCCCGGACTTTCGCCTGAGTCTCTTCGATCAAGGCGTCAAATTGGTGGTTCGACATCGCTGCTATCCCTTTTTTCTTTATTTACCCAATAAGATAGGAAATGTTACGGGTATTTACATCCCCTTGGGTCCAAAATTCCTGCAGACTTTGGCAAACTCAGCCTGAAAAAGATAGGCGCGATAGATCGAGCTGATCCGTGAATTTTTTGATCAAATCTGGATTGACCCGCTGGCGATAGTGGACATAGACAATCCGGACCCCACCTGATTGGGTGCGTTGAACCAAATTTCTGCCGGAGGCTGACCCATGCTGGACGCGACGACCGATCTGAAATCCATTCTGAAGAACCCTGACCTGCTGGTTACCAAGGCCTATATCGGCGGCCAGTGGGTGGATGGCGACAATGGCACCTTTGCCGTCACCAATCCGGCCCGCGGCGATGTAGTGGCCGAGGTTGCCGATGTCAGCCGCGCGCAGGTAGCGGGCGCCGTTGCACAAGCCGAAGCCGCGCAAAAGGAATGGGCCAAACTGACTGGCAAGGAACGCGCAGTGATCCTGCGCCGCTGGTTCGACCTAATGATGGAAAATGCCGAGGATCTGGGCAAGATCCTGACCGCCGAGCAAGGCAAACCACTGGCCGAGGCTGTGGGCGAGATCGGCTATGGTGCCTCCTTCATCGAGTTCTTCGGCGAAGAGGCCAAGCGTGTATATGGTGAAACCATTCCCGGCCATCAGCGCGACAAGCGGATCACGGTGCTAAAGCAGCCCATCGGCGTGGCAGCTTCGATCACTCCGTGGAATTTCCCGACCGCGATGATCACGCGCAAGGCGGCCCCGGCGCTGGCAGCTGGCTGCGCCTTTGTGGCCCGTCCGGCGACGGAAACCCCGCTGTCGGCGCTGGTGCTGGCGCGGCTGGCGGAACAGGCTGGCGTGCCTGCGGGTGTGTTCAACGTCGTACCGTCGTCCCAGGCCAGCGAGATTGGCAAAGAGTTCTGCGAGAATCCCGGTGTGCGGAAGCTGACCTTTACCGGCTCGACCGAGGTTGGGCGCATCCTGCTGCGTCAGGCGGCCGATCAAGTCATGAAATGCTCGATGGAGCTGGGCGGCAACGCTCCCTTCATCGTATTCGACGACGCCGATCTGGATGCGGCTGTCGAAGGCGCGATGATGTGCAAGTTCCGCAATAATGGTCAGACCTGCGTCTGCGCCAACCGCATCTATGTGCAGGCCGGAGTATATGACGCCTTCGCTGCCAAGCTGAAAGCCGCAACCGAGGCGCTGCAGGTCGGCGATGGCCTCACCCAGGGCACCACCACCGGCCCGCTGATCAGCGACGAGGCTGTGGCCAAGGTGCGCGAACACATTGCCGATGCGACCGAAAAAGGAGGCGTGCTCCTGACAGGTGGCCTGCCGCACGATCTGGGCGGTACCTTTTTCCAGCCCACCATCGTCACCGGCGTCACGCAAGAGATGAAGGTCGCGCAAGAGGAAACCTTTGGCCCGTTGGCCCCTCTGTTCAAATTCGAGGATGAGGATGACGTGATTGCCATGGCCAATGACACGATCTTTGGTCTGGCTTCGTATTTCTATGCCAAGGACCTAAGCCGCGTCTACAAAGTGGCCGAGGCGCTGGAATACGGAATCGTCGGCGTGAACACCGGCATCATTTCAACCGAGCTGGGTCCGTTTGGCGGCGTCAAGCAATCCGGCCTGGGCCGCGAAGGCAGCCATCACGGTATGGAAGACTATCTTGAGATGAAATACATCTGCATGTCGGTCTGATATTCACAGCTTCAAAAGTGCGTCGGGCGTTCTGGCTTGACGCCCTTTTTTCATGCCAATAGACAGCCCCCTTTCGCGAATTTCACCGAAAGGGTTAGGGCATGACAATTCATGGCCCCGTATTGGGCGTTGATTTTGGCACTTCGAATTCGGCAGCAGGCTATCTTGTTGATGGCGAACCCCGTCTGGTCACAATGGACAACGGGCAAACGACTCTGCCGACCACATTCTTCTTCGACTTCGACACCCGCCAAACTCTGATTGGCGAACCGGCAAATGCAGCCCTATTGGATGGGGCCGAAGGGCGTTTTATGCGCGCTCTGAAACGGGTGCTGGGTACCAACCTGATGCACGAAAAACGCCAAATCCTGAATGAACGCGTGACGTTCGTCGACATAATCTCGCGATTTCTGCGTCAGCTGAAAACCCGTGCTGAGGCGCAGGCGGGACAGACGATTGATGCTGTACTTTCAGGCCGCCCTGTCGTTTTTCATGGTTCAAATGATCCACGAGAAGCTCAGGCAGAGGCGGATTTGCGAGCCTGTTATCTGGCGGCGGGATTCAAGCAGGTCGACTTCATGCCCGAGCCAGTGGCAGCGGCGATATCAAGCGGTGCGCTGGATCACCCGGATCAGATCGGCCTGATCGCAGATATTGGCGGCGGTACGTCCGACTTTTCGCTCTTCCGGTCTGGGGTCAGCGGCATCGAGATTCTGGCCAATCATGGCGTTCGGATCGGCGGCACCGATTTTGACCGTTCGATCAGCGTGGATCTGGTTATGCCCCTGTTGGGCAAAGGCACCCAGCTGCGTAAGCTGATTGGACCAGGTACAACCCCTACACCCGCCGCCATTTACAGCGATCTCGCGACCTGGGAAATGATACCGTTTCTGTACACCTCGCAAAATCGCCGCATAGCAGACGAGATGGTGCGCCTGGCTGAGGAACCTAACAAGCTGTCGCGCCTAGCCAGCGTACTCCGGGACGAACTGGGGCACGAACTGGCTTTTGCGGTTGAGCGTGGAAAGATCGAAGCAAATGCCATGCAACAAAGCCCGTCAATAAAATTGGACCAGGTCGAACGAGGATTGTCAGCACCAATTGCACCTGCGGCACTGGCTCAGATCATGGAGTCGCATTCTCAGAAGCTGGCGCAGGGCGTTGCTGAAACACTTGGTCTTGCAGGGATTAAGGCAACTCGGGTCAACACTGTTGTCTATGTAGGCGGTTCCAGCCTGATGTCGTCAGTCTCGGAAACGCTCAAAACTGTTTTCCCGGACGCCCAACACAGGTTTTCCGAGGTTTTCACAGCCGTGACCGATGGCCTGTCTATCGCCGCCAACAGGATGTAGGTAAAACAACGCCCCGCGTCTGGAGGAACGCGGGGCGCATGGTGCGACGATCCAGAGAGGAGGAGATCGCCGCGGCGTGAGGGTTAACCGCCTTAGTTCACGGCTTTGGCGTCGACTACGTCCTTTTCAATGGCATTGGCCGAAGCAATCTCGATCCGGCGCGGTTTCAGGGCCTCGGGCACTTCGCGCTTCAAGTCGATGTTCAGCATGCCGTTTTCGTGGTTGGCGCCGGTGACGCGCACGTGGTCAGCCAGCGCAAAGCGGCGCTCGAATGCGCGGGTGGCGATACCACGGTGCAGGTAGCTGCGCTCTTTGTCTTCGGCGGCTTTTTTGCCGGCGACGATCAGCGCGTTTTCCTTCACTTCAACCGACAGGTCATTTTCCGAGAAACCGGCGACAGCGACCGAGATGCGATAGGTGTCGGCATCGGTTTTCTCGATGTTGTAGGGCGGATAGCTGGGCTGAGCCACGTCATTGGTCAGAACGCGATCCATCATGTCGGCGATCTGGTCGAAACCGATGGTGGCGCGGTGCAGCGGTGCAAAATCAAATGTACGCATGTGTCATATCCTCATGTCTGAGCGATCTACGATTTGCCCTCCGTTCGGACGGGCGATTGAGTATTCCGGGCCCCGTTCACGGCGACCCGGTACATTTCAGATGGGGAGGATTTTGACCGAGTTCAAGACCCGTCTGATGAGATGAATTTGGCACCGGAACTGGACTTACCAGCCCCCACCTGCAACCGGCGGATCGAGGCTTTGGGTTGGGGGGCATCACGGCGCATATCAGCTTTAAGTTCAGAAACAATTCCAGACAGTTCCATGCCATATCCGACCTTACGCCGACCGTCGAAACCACCTGCGGACACAACCGACAGAATCTGCCAGCGTGGTCCTTTCTTTGCCAAAATAGCTGACCCCGAAGACCCAAAGGTTACGTCGCAGTCAAAGCTGATCAATCCGCTACCCCTTTGAAGGATTCTGCACGAGCGCTGGCGCGTGATCGCTTCGGACCGGCCTTGCCCATATGATGCAACGCTGATTTCGTTGCCGTTGATCCGTCCCTCATACAGCGCAAACGGATCGGCGACACCATGCGGAACCGGTGCTTCCAAGCGCATCAGCGCTACGTCGATACGAACACGCGGTGCCGAGACCGGCGCGTTAGCCACGAAATCCGGATGGGTGGCGATTTGGATGACTTTACGGTCGGCCAGGGATTTACCGTTGCTCAGGCCCGCCCGGAACGTCACTTCTCCGGATTTAAAGGGCCGACCCGTGGCTTTATCCAACGCACAATGGGCCGCCGTCAGCACCAGATCCCGCGCGATCAGCGTGCCGGTGCAAAAGCCCGAATTGCCTATATCCAGACGACCCACTGCCTCCCAGCCATACAGGTCATCGCGATCCGTCAGCTTGCGTGTGCCGGTTTGCGCATGGGACGCGGTCGACAAGACAAACATGCATACCAAAAAATTTAGCAGAAGTCGTGTCATGGCTTGATGAACTTTGCGCCAATGTTTCTTCTGGACGCGCCGTCCGGGGTTGCAGCCAGAAACCCACGCCCCGCAGACAATTCAGCCTGCAATAAGTGCAGTGACCCTTCGACTGGGGTACCGACAGCGACCCGCTGGCCATTAAACTCGGCCTTAGCGGCCACAACAGAAACGATGCGCGGGCGGTCGCCGTCAAAGGAAAAGACTGGCGCGCCGGATGAACCAAACTCGACATCGCAGGACATCACCAAAACATCTGACCGACGGGTCATGACCGAGCAGACCTCTTGCAGCGCCGGGGCTTCAGCCCTATCCCGCCCGTACGAAACCACGCCCACCTCTTGCCCCCGTAGCGGCCGATCGCCGGTTTCAAAAGGGATCACGGTAGTGTTGCGGATGGGTTGCCACAGTTCGATCAGTGCGATGTCATTGCGCAGCCTCGCGGCAGAGGTTTCGTTGACATAGCGATAGTCCGGATGGACCACCGCCCGCCTGGCCGCGCGATAGGCCGAAGCACGGCCCAATCGCCACGCGGCCAGAAACTCTACCCCGGATAAGTCGATCCGCTGACCGGTTGTTTTGTCATACAGGCAATGCGCGGCAGTCAGTACCAAAGTCGGCGAGATCAACGTTCCGGTGCAGAACCCCGATCCGTTGATATCCAGACGGCCAACGGCCATCCACTCCCGTCCGGCATCGGTGGTGTCCAGGCTTTTAAGCCCACTGTCTTGCGCCGCGGCCGCCATCGGCATCAATGCCAGCGCTAAAGCCCTGATCCATTTTCGCAAGCGGTTCTCCGGCGTAGCTGTTGGACTACCTTCCTACGGTCGGGGTGGGGCGAAAATAGGGCAGCCGCGCCCGGTTTGGTTTCGTCCGAAAACTGATGCACGGCTGCATCAACCGGGCTTATCTGAGGATCGGAACCGCGGGCGTGCTACCCGACTGCAACGACCTTGGTTTGGGGCCGCCGGTGGCCCAGTCCAATAGTTCAACAGTGTGCAGAACTGGAATATCCGTGCCCGAGCCGATCTGCATCATGCAGCCGATATTGCCCGCCGCGATCATGTCGGGTTTCTTCGCCTCAAGCGTTGCCACCTTGCGCTGTTTCAACTGGCCTGAGATTTCCGGTTGCATCAGATTGTATGTACCTGCGCTGCCGCAACAGAGATGACTGTCAGCAGGCTCTACTACGGTGAAACCGGCCTTTTTCAGCAAGGTCTTGGGATGGGTTTTGATCTTTTGCCCGTGCTGCAGAGAGCAGGCGGCGTGATAGGCAACGGTTAGGTTCTGGTCTTTACCTTCGGGAAGGTCCAACTGCACCAGCAATTCGCTGACATCCATCGCAATATCTGTCACCCGCGCGGCGTCTTCAGCCAGCGGATCATTACGGAACATATGCCCGTAGTCCTTGACCGTGGTTCCACAGCCCGATGTGTTGATGACAATGGCGTCCAGCCCACCGCCATCTATTTCAGCCGTCCAGGCCTTGATATTGGCTTCGGCTGCTTTGTGACTGTCGCTGGTTTTGCCCATGTGATGGGTCAACGCGCCACAGCACCCGGCCCCTTCGGCCACTACCACCTCGCACCCTAGACGGGTCAGCAGGCGAATGGTTGCATCGTTGATATCCGTGTTTAAAGCTTTTTGCGCACAGCCCGTCATCAAGGCCACGCGTTTCTTGCGCGGTCCTTCAGACACAAAGCTCTGCGGGTCGTCATTGCGACTGACCGGCGGGATAGTCTTGGGCGCCATATCCAGCATCGCCCGCAATCGTGCATCCGGCATGAGGAAGCGAAACGGGCGGCCCAATTTCGCCCCAAGCAGCGCCCAACGGAATCGCGTGGGATAGGGCAGGATTTGCGCCAGCACCCATCGCAATGCACGATCACTGAAGGGGCGCTTATAGTTCTGTTCGATATAGTCCCGTGCGTGATCGACCAGATGCATATAGTGCACCCCTGACGGGCAGGTCGTCATACAAGCCAGGCAAGACAGGCAGCGGTCGATATGCTTGACCGTTTTTTCATCCGGCACACGTTCATTCTCAAGCATGTCCTTGATTAGGTAGATACGTCCACGCGGGCTGTCGAGTTCATCGCCCAGCACCTGATAGGTCGGGCAAGTGGCGGTACAAAACCCGCAATGCACACAGCTGCGCAAGATTTCATTCGCGCGCTGGATCGCCGGGTCTTGCAGCTGTTCTTCGGTAAATGTCGTCTGCATCGGCTTATCCCATCAGGCCCGGATTAAAGATAGCGCGCGGATCAAAACGCTGTCTCAACCCCTGTGTTAGAGCCTTTACTCCGACTGGCTCAGGTTGAAAGCGACCCAAAGTGTCTATCGTTTGAGCATCTGCCCGTACCAACGTCGCGTGACCGTCAAACGCCCCCAAATGGGCGCGCAGATCGGTCCCTTGGGGAACCCTTACCCAGATCAATCCTCCGCCCCAGTCAAATAGAAGTTGGTCCGCCGCCATACGCGCCGAAATATCGGGCGCGTCACTTGGTTTGACTGAAATTCGCCAGATATCGCCATCTTGTCCCTGAAACGGATTAACGTCTCGCAAAGCTCGCCACAGGTCAGCAGTATCCGAGACCTCGGCAACCTCACCGAATGTGGCAAGCACTTTCGTCAACTGCCCCTCACGGTAAGATACCGATTCCGAGAACCCTTCGATTCGCAGGAATGCGCGCCCGTCTTGCGGGTCATATGCTGCTCCGTTGACCTCGAATGGAGATTTCAACGCTGCTGACATGGCTTTAACAGCGCGATCGGAACTGGCGGCCTGAACCGCCAAAGTCGCCACCGCTTCGGGCTTTGGCAGCACTTTCAACGACACTTCGGTCAGGATGCCAAGCGTGCCCCAAGACCCGGCCATCAGTTTGACCAAATCGATTCCGGTGACGTTTTTCATGACCCGACCGCCATTCTTGATCACCTGCCCGTTGCCATCGACATAGCGCACACCCAGCAGCAAATCCCGGCAAGCCCCGGCCTGAATACGGCGCGGGCCCGAGATATTGGCCGCTACGACACCACCAATAGTGGGCTCTCCGGTCGTGCCCAGCAGGCCACGATGGTCCATGGGTTCAAACGGCAATTGCTGACCTTCTGCCTCCAGCGCGGCCTCGATTTCAGCCAAGGGCGTTCCCGCCTGCGCCACAAGGGTCAGCGCACCGGGTTCATACAGGGTAATGCCACTTAGGCCTGTGGTCTGGATGGTTGCATCGGGGCCGCCAACGCCACGGGTGCCACCACCGGCAATACGCACCGGATGGCTCAGTCCGGCCACCATCTCGGCCAGTTCGGTTTCCGTCTCAGGTTTCATCACCATTCTTCTGTATTAGAGTCTTTTATTCCGCAGCCAGACGCACGTCGCGCCGGGATGCTGATGCATCCAGAGGGAATACTTTGGCGGGGTTCAGCAGCCAGCCCGGGTCGAACACATCCTTGACCATCATCTGCGCCTCAAGGTCTTGCGGCGCGTATTGGTGTGACATCAGATCCCGCTTTTCAACACCCACGCCGTGCTCGCCCGTCAGGCAACCGCCCACATCAACACAAAGCCTCAGGATATCTGCCCCAAAGGCCTCGCATTTTTCAAGGTCGCCGGGTTTGTTGGCATCAAACAGGATCAGCGGGTGCATGTTGCCATCACCTGCGTGGAACACATTGCCCACAAGTAGGCCGTACTCTTCGCTCATCTCATTAATCCGTCGCAGCACTTCGGGCAGGGACGAGACCGGGATCGTGCCGTCCAGACACATGTAATCGTTCATCTGTCCCACGGCGCCAAAGGCTGATTTTCGGCCCAGCCAGATTTTGGCGCTTTCCTCGGCCGACTTGCTTTCGCGAATTTCAACCGGGTTGTGACGTTTGGCGATCTCAACGATTTTCGACAACTGATAGTCGATCTCGGCCTCGGAACCTTCGACTTCAATGATCAGCAGCGCGGTGCAATCGGGGTAGCCCGCCTTGGCAAAGTTCTCACAGGTTTTGATGCAAAGGGTATCCATGAATTCGATGGCAACCGGCAGGATGCCCGATTTGATGATGTCCGAGACGCAATGACCGGCGACCTCGTTGTCGTCGAACCCGATCAGAACCGGCCGGGCGTCTTCGGGTTTGCGCAGGATGCGCAGCGTTGCCTCAGTCACGACACCCAGTTGCCCTTCCGAGCCGCAGATCACCCCCAGCAGGTCCAAACCGCCCGCGTCCAGATGCGCGCCGCCGATCTCGACCACGCTGCCATCCATCATGACCATGGTCACGCCCATCAGGTTGTTCGTGGTCACACCATATTTCAAGCAATGCGCGCCGCCGGAATTCATCGCAATGTTGCCCCCGATGGCGCAGGCCAGTTGCGAGGATGGGTCGGGGGCATAGAAAAAGTCTTCTTCTTCCATCGCCCCGGTTACGCTCAGGTTAGTGCGGCCAGTTTGAACTCGGATGACGCGGTTGTCATAGTCCGCCTCCAGAACGCCATTCATGCGGGAAACGCCCAGAATAACGCAATCGGCTGTCGGCAATGCCCCGCCCGCCAGCGACGTGCCCGAACCGCGCGGCACCACCGGCACACCTTCGGCATGGCAGATGCGCAGCACGTCCGAGACCTGCTCGGTGGTCGAAGGCAGAACCGCCAGCATGGGAGGGCACTTATACGCCGTCAGCGCATCGCATTCATAAGCAAGGGTTTCAGCAGCATCATGGATTACGGCATCCTCGGGCAAAACCTCCAGCAATTGCTGCAGAACCGCGTCCCTGCGGCGCAGAATATCTGGGTTTGGCTTTGGCATTTCCATGGCGATCCCTCCAATTTGGTAAATTAATATTACCAATTTCCACCTCTGGCAAGTTCTCTTGGCCGCGATTAGTGTCGCGACCATGACCTGGATCGAACGCGCCCTAGTGTTTTCACCACTCGACTATGTGGCCATCGCACTGCTGTTTGGTGCCTGGCAGTGGATCGGCTGGCGAATCGACAACCCCTCCCCTCGCAAGAAATCCGTCACGATGATGATGGATGATTTTCGCCGCAACTGGATGCACGAGATGGTAACACGCCAGCCGCGCATGTTCGACGCGCAAATGGTGGCCAGCATGCGGCAGGGCAGTACGTTTTTTGCCTCGACCACGATGATTGCCATAGGCGGCGGGCTGGCCCTGTTGGGCAATACTGAGCGTCTGGCCGGGGTGGCACAGGATTTGGCCATCGGTAGCGCCCCGGCGCTGGTCTGGGAGATCAAGATTTTGATCGTGCTGGCGTTTCTGTCCAATGCGTTTCTGAAATATGTCTGGGCGCATCGTCTGTTCGGTTATTGCGGGGTGCTGATGGCCGCCGTGCCCAATGACCCGGAAGACCCACTGGCCTATCCCCGCGCCGCGCAAGCGGCCGAGATTTGCGTCACCGCCGCCCGCAGTTTCAATCGCGCCTTGCGGGCGACCTATTTTGCGCTGGCCTCGGTTACATGGATATTAGGGCCGATTGCCCTGATTATAGGCACAATCCTTACCTTTGGAGTGTTGTACCGGCGGGAATTTGCCTCACACTCCCGCGCGATCCTGATGAACCTTCCACCCAACACGGGTTCGTGATGACGCAGGTGCGCCGCACATCCTATGGTCGCACCATGCGATACCTGATTCTCTGTGCCCTTCTGGCCAGTCCAGCCTTTGCCGATCCGTCGGTGATCGAAAATGTCTCTGCCCGTCAGAGCGGTGACACGTGGCGATTCGACGTGACGATCCGCCATCCCGATACCGGCTGGGATCACTACGCCGATGGTTGGCGTGTTTTGGATATGGACGGTACTGAACTGGGGATGCGCGTGCTGCACCATCCGCATGAGACCGAGCAGCCCTTTACCCGATCACTGAGCGGTGTGGCCATTCCCGAAGGTGCCACGCAAGTCCAGATTCAGGCGCGCTGCAATGTCGATGGTTGGAACGAAGACACCACGGTCGTTGATCTGAACTGAGGTTCAGAACACGCCCAGGGTCAGACCTGCAGCCAAAGCGGCTCCGATATCGCGACATTGGTCCAGTTGATCGTCTGGGATGGTCTTTTCGGCCAGAATCGCTTCGGGCGTCTGGGCATGGGTGCAGACAATCAGCGGCGGCTGCACCTCTTTCAAACGCCAGCCGGTGGCGACCCGGGCCATTTGGCGCGCGGCGTTCTCACCATCCGACCCAGCACAGACCATCTGCGCATAGGGGCGCCCTTCGATCCTGCCCAGCACAGGGTAATAGCAGCGATCGAAAAACTCTTTCATCAGGCCCGAAATCGCGGCCAGATTCTCGGGCGCGCAGAACAGATAGCCATCGGCGCGTAGCAGATCGTCAGGCCCGGCCTGATCTGCCGTTTTCAGGACGATGTCCGCCTCATCCCTGCCCGCCTCGGCCGCGGCTTCGGCCATCTGCCGGGCCCCGCCGGTGCGCGAATGGTAGACGATCAATAGCTGCGCCATGTCAGACCCGGTGATAAGGGCCGCCCGACAGGATGGTTGCAGCCCGGTAAAGTTGCTCGGCCAGCATCACACGGACCAGCATATGGGGCCAGACCATCGATCCGAATGAGATGGAAAAATCGACCTCAGCCCGCAGATTAGGGTCTATTCCGTCCGCCCCGCCAATAATCAGCGCCAGATCTTGCCGCCCGGCATCACGCCAACCACCCAGTTTATTCGCGAAATCGGGCGACGACATCACCCGCCCACGTTCATCCAGAGAGCAGATCACCGCCCCCTTTGGCAGCGCCTTGCGCAGCAGCGCAGCCTCGGCCCCCATGCCTGCGTTTTTCTTGTCCTCAACCTCGATCACACGTGCAGGACCAAGGCCCAGCGCGCGGCCGGTCCGGTCAAATCGGGTCAGGTAATCGTCAAGCAGGGTCTTCTCCGGTCCGGCACGCAATCGCCCGACCGCACAAATGCTTATACGCATATTTCTCTCGCCGCCGGCCTGTTAATGCAGACCGGGATGGCGCCTCAGTTCGCCGAGGCGCTGCCGCCCTGAGGCAGCCACATCTTTTCCAGCTGATAGAATTCACGCACTTCGGGGCGGAAGATATGGACGATCACATCGCCCGTATCGATCAGCACCCAGTCGCCGGCATCCTTGCCTTCGACCTTCGAGGTGAAACCGAATTCATGCTTGATACGATCCGTCAGCTTTTCCGCCATGGCCGAGACCTGACGGGTCGAGCGACCCGAGGCAATCACCATGTGATCCGCAACCGAGGATTTGCCTTGCAGGTTGATCTGCACGACATTTTCGGCCTTGTCATCGGAAAGTGAGGAAAGGATACGTTCAAGCAGCTTATCGCTGATTGACTGAGAGTGGGCCATTACACCGGCCCCGTCATCGGCGGGCAAACCCGCCTGAGTATGTAGAGACAGAACATAGTCCTCCTTTGCTGCGCGCCGACAAACCCCGGCGCCGGGGTCCTAATAAGGTAGCAAGAGGAATGCAACATTTCAATGAAACGCCGCTATGCGGCGTGCACAGTGGTTCACTCTTTGGCGACCTGTTGCGTGGCTGCGTCGGGCAGAAGCCGGACTTCGCGCTGCGGGAAGGGGATGGAAATGCCTTCGGCCTGGAACGCATCCCACAGGGCCAGGTAGACATTTCCGCGGATATTGGTCAGCCCCTTGGTCGGGTCACTGATCCAGAATCGCAGAACATAATCGACACTGCTGTCACCGAACCCGGTGATATGGCAGACCGGCTCATGTGACCCACCACTGAGCACCCGTGTCACGGATTTGACCGCACGGATGGCCGTCGCGCGGACATTGTGCGGGTCATCGTCATAGCTGGTGCCAAACTCCAGATCCAACCTCACAAACTTGTCGGAATGCGACCAGTTCACCACCTGATTGGTGATCAGATCCTCGTTCGGGATCAGGTATTCCCGCCCGTCCCGCGTCACCACCGAGACATAGCGCGCGCCCAGAGCGTTGATCCAACCAAACGTATCGCCCAGCGAGATCACGTCGCCCGGTTTGATCGACCGGTCCATCAGGATGATGATCCCGGAAATCAGGTTCGACACCACTTTTTGCAGCCCGAACCCGATCCCCACACCAATTGCGCCGGACAACAGGGCGATCCCCGTCAGATCGAACCCAAGCGTGCGGATAGCGGCCATAAAAACGGCTCCATACAGCAGAACCTGAATACCCTTGGCCAACAACACCTGCATGGATGGGGTGATGTCGTCATTGTTCATCAGCCCACGCTCGGCGGCGCGGGTGCCAATTCGGGCCAGCGTCAGCAGAATGCCGATCAGCAGAACTGCCTTGATAATCCCCAACGCCGATATGTGCAGATCACCGATGGAAATCGCCACCCCGTCTAGAAACTCGGCCACATCATCGGTCAGATTCAGCGCGATCAGCGTTGCATAGACCCACATTGCCCATTTGAACATCCGTCGCAGGGTACGGTTGCGCACCAAACGCGCCACCAGCGCAATAGCCAGCCACGCCAAGGCTAAGGTCGCAAACACGCCGATAATGTAACTGCGCGAAGGCCAGGTGACCTGCTGCATCAGCAGATAAAGCGCCCAGGACATCACCACGAAATAGACCAGCGTCAGGCGCTGCATCAGTTGCACCAAAGTGCGCAACCGCCATTTCGGCCAACCGGTGCGAGACCGGGCCCAGGCTTCCCACCGGCCTTGCGTTACCAGTTTCAAAAGGAAAGCCAACGCCCACAGAACCACAATTATGACCAACTGGTGCTGCCGCCAACCAGGCGTGACAATCAGTTCGACAAGGTTTTCGAATTGCACGGAAAAGCCCGCGACCATGTTTTCATAAAGGTCCGACAGCGAACTGGGGATCAGGTCTTGGTTCATGGCCCCAGATTGGACAGCGCCGCCGCATGATGCAAGCCTGACGCCGGATTGAACCTTGATTGACGGCAAAGCCCGATATATCTGGAGTGCATGAGACTCAATCTGGCCCCTGCACCAACGTTGCAAGACCGCACGCGCCTGCGTGAACGGTTCTTTGGGGCCGCCCGCACGGTTCTGGCCCGCCTATAAGGCGCGTCCAGCCACTCGCCAGCTATTTCTCATCTAAATACGGGAGAGGACCAATGTCCCCCAAAACACTCTATGACAAGATCTGGGATGCCCATGTCGCGCACGAAGCCGATGATGGCACCTGCCTGCTGTATATTGACCGCCACCTGGTGCACGAAGTGACCAGCCCGCAGGCGTTCGAAGGCCTGCGCATGGCGGGCCGTAAGGTGCGCGCACCGGAAAAGACCATCGCCGTGCCGGATCACAACGTGCCGACCACGCCGGATCGCGTAAACGGGATCGAAAACCCGGAATCGCGCATTCAGGTCGAAGCTTTGGATAAAAACGCCAAGGATTTCGGCATTCACTACTACCCGGTACATGACGTGCGTCAGGGCATCGTGCACATCGTTGGCCCCGAGCAAGGCTGGACCCTGCCCGGCATGACCGTTGTCTGCGGTGACAGCCACACCGCCACCCACGGCGCGTTTGGCGCTTTGGCGCACGGCATCGGCACGTCTGAGGTTGAGCACGTTCTGGCCACACAGACCCTGATCCAGAAGAAATCCAAGAACATGAAGGTGGAAATCACCGGCAAACTGCAGCCGGGTGTGACCGCCAAGGATATCACTCTGGCCGTGATCGGCGAGACCGGCACCGCAGGCGGCACCGGCTATGTCATCGAATATTGCGGTGAAGCAATCCGCGATCTGTCGATGGAAGGTCGCATGACTGTCTGCAACATGGCCATCGAAGGCGGCGCACGCGCTGGCCTGATCGCGCCGGACGAGAAAACCTTTGAATATGTCCAGGACCGCCCGCACGCCCCGAAAGGCGCACAGTGGGAAGCCGCAATGGACTGGTGGAAAACGCTGTACACTGACGAAGGTGCGCATTTCGACAAGGTGGTCACCTTGCGTGGCGAGGACATCGCCCCTGTCGTCACCTGGGGCACCAGCCCCGAAGACGTGCTGCCAATCACCGCAACTGTACCGAACCCCGAGGATTTCGAAGGCGGCAAGGTCGACGCGGCCCGCCGTTCGATCGAGTACATGGGTCTGGAAGCCGGTCAAAAGCTGAGCGACGTGGAAATCGACACGGTCTTTATCGGGTCCTGCACCAATGGCCGGATCGAAGACCTGCGCGCAGCAGCCGAGATTCTGAAGGGCAAAAGGATCAAGGACGGTCTGCGTGCCATGGTCGTACCCGGTTCAGGTCTGGTTCGCGCACAAGCCGAAGAAGAGGGTCTGGCAGAGATCTTCAAAGAGGCCGGTTTTGAATGGCGTCTGGCCGGATGCTCGATGTGTTTGGCGATGAACCCGGACCAGTTGCAGCCGGGCGAGCGCTGTGCCGCAACCTCGAACCGCAACTTCGAAGGTCGTCAGGGCCGGGGCGGGCGCACCCACCTGCTGAGCCCGGCAATGGCTGCCGCAGCGGCAATCACTGGACGGCTGACAGACGTCCGTGAATTGATGTAAGGTCCCCTCATATCTAGATATTTGAGGGATTAAACACATGAGTGACTGGATCAAATGGCTCTTGCTGGGGCTGCTGTCGATAGCATTTGGCGTCTTTGCGCTGGGCAATGCCATTGCGGCCTCGCTTGCGGTGACGGTGGTGACCGGGGTGTTGCTGCTGATTGCTGGCGCGTTGCAGGTTGTCGGGGGCTTCACCGTCGAAGGTGCCGGCAACAAGATCCTGTCGCTCATCATGGGTGCGGTGATGCTGTTTCTGGGCTGGTCCTTTCTGGATCACCCGCTGCAGGGAACCTTGACCCTGGCGACGGTGATGCTGCTTCTGTTCATGGCAGGCGGCATCGCGCGGGTCATTCTGTCGTTCCAGATGAGAGGAACACAGTTTTTCTGGCCCACGATGATCTCGGGCATCTTGTCGATCGTCCTCGCCGCCATCATCTGGACTTATGTGGGCAAGGAACCCCAGGCTCTGCTGAGCATTCTGGGGATCTTCCTGGGCATTGAAATGCTGTTCAACGGGTTCGGATTGGTCTTCATGGCGTTTTTCGTAAAGAACGCACCCAAAGACGAAACAACGGAAGCGAAACAAGCTTAAACGCGGGGCACGGGCGCAGCCCTCTCCCGCAGGAGTGTGAACATGGAAAAATTTGAAAAAGTCCACGGGGTGGCTGCCCCAATGCCGCTGATCAATATCGACACCGATATGATCATTCCCAAAGTGCACCTGAAAACCATTAAACGGTCCGGCCTTGGCGTCGTGCTGTTTGACGAGATGCGCTATCACGATGACGGGCAGGAAAACGAAGAGTTTGTTCTGAACCAACCTGCCTATCGCGAAACCGAGATCCTGGTCGCAGGCGACAATTTCGGCTGCGGCTCGTCGCGTGAACACGCGCCCTGGGCGATCAAGGATTTCGGCATCAAGGTGGTGATCTCGACTAGCTTCGCCGACATCTTCTATAACAACTGCTTCAAGAACGGCATTCTGCCGATCGTGGTCGAAGAAGAGCATCACGCGCTGCTGATGGAGGACGCCCATAAAGGCCAGAACGCCCGGATGACGGTGCATCTGGAAGACCAGCAGATTACAACCTCGGACGGTGTCGTGATCGAGTTCGACGTAGACCCGCACCGCAAGCATTGCTTGTTGAATGGTCTGGACGATATCGGCCTGACTATGGAAAAAGATCACCACATCGACAAATTCGAGGATCACGCAGGCCAAGCCCGCCCCTGGGTGTGATTCTGGGGATAAATCTGTGGGCACTCAACCTAATGGGGTCGTTTCGGCGACCCCATTCGCATTCTTGGGGTCAAAAACTCAAAATCCACAAGATATAGGTATCAAATTGAGATACACGTCGGATTTGCGTCAAAAATGATGCAATACCGCACCAGTTGCGCCATCATTTTGCCCAAAATTGCGTGTTTTCTGCACCTTGGCTTGAGCGAAATGTCGCTTATCGTCAATGTTGGCGAGACAGAGGCATCCGTCAGAGTATTACGCGGCGGGCACAAGTTGGAACGTAAGTCGGCAAAGAATCGGCTACTCCGGTTTGGAAAGGGTTCGGATAGTGATTGCGCGCACAACTGGGGCGGCAATTCGGGGAATTTTGGTCGCTCTGATGGTACTGACCCCCGCGTTGTACTTGCCCGTATCGTCAACGAATGGCACCGAGATTGTCGTCTTTCTCGCCATTCTCGCATTCTTTCTGACCTTTGCAGAATACAACTCGGCCTTTCCCAGCTTTATCGAATTCCGCGACGCACCACCGGTTAACCGTCTGCGTTTTGTTGGGTTGATGTCGATGATTACCTTCCTGACGCTTATCTGCAAAAACGCTTATGCACCCACCGAATTGACGGCGTTCTTTTACGCGCTTGGGTTGGGCGTCTCTAACGTGGTCGATTTCCCGTATTCGCCGGTTCGCCTGGTTGTGCTGGTGCTACCTGCTGATGCCAGCGCGCCTCTGATCGAACTGGTACGCATCTCGGCCAGTGTGGCTTATGTTGCCGCGCTGGTGACCATCTGCAGCTTCGCCTATGCGGTGAAGATGCGCGGTTGGCCCACTGGCAACGGCGCGTTCAACGTCTGGACCAACCTGCCGCTGTTTGATCCGACCAAGGGCGGCGACGTCGTTACTCGTCTGCAACGGGACGGGCGTTTGAATATCTCTATCGGGGTGCTGCTGCCGTTTCTGATTCCGGCCCTGATCAAATTGCTGACCGACTATGCCAATCCAATATCGCTGAGCAATCCTCAGACCATGATCTGGACTATGAGCGCCTGGGCCTTCCTACCCGCCTCCATGATCATGCGCGGCATGGCGACCTTGCGCATCGCCAATCTGATCGTCGAAAAACGCCGCGCCTATTCCACGGCCGAGTCCACACAAACCGCATGATCCGCATCCTTCTACTGTTGCTGTTGCCAGAGCTGGCACAGGCAGAGACGCTGCGCATTGCCACTTTCAACACCGAACTCAGCCGCGATGGGCCAGGCTTGTTGCTGCGCGACATCCGGCGCGGCGATCCGCAAGTGCAGGCTGTGGTCGATGTCTTGGTTGCAACCAAGCCCGACATAGTCAGCCTGCAAGGCATCGACTGGGATATGGACGGTCAGGCGGTGACCGCTTTGACCGAGCAGTTGCGCATGGCCAGGTTGGACTACCCCCATCATTTTGCGGCCCAACCCAATGCAGGGGTTGAGACCTCCATAGACCTTAACGGAGACGGGCGTACCCATGGCCCAGCAGACGCGCAAGGATGGGGTCGCTTCACCGGTCAGGGCGGGCTTGCGGTGCTGTCGCGGCATCCGATCCGCACAGAGAAAGTGCAGGAGTTCACCGACCTGCTGTGGCGCGATTTGCCGGGCGCGCAACTGCCGGTGACCAAAGATGGCCCCTTCCCGTCCGAAGAGGCCCACCGCATTCAGCGCCTGTCTGCAGTGGCCCACTGGATCGTGCCTGCGGATACCCCCATCGGCCCGCTGGATGTGATGACCTTCCACGCTGCCCCGCCCGTGTTTGATGGCCCCGAGGATCGAAACGGGCTACGCAACCGCGACGAAATCCGCCTTTGGTCTGCGGTGCTGGACGGAAAACTGGGGCGCAAACCGCAAGGCCCATTCGTGATTGCCGGCGATGCCAACCTGGACCCGATACGTGGTGACGGGCGGTCCGAGACGATGCGGGCCTTGTTGGCCGATCCGCGCCTGGAAGATCCGCACGCAGGCAATCCACTACAGGACCAGACCACCGTAGTTTGGAAAGCCGTGGGCGAGATGCGGGTGGACTACGTGCTGCCCTCGGCCGATCTGCAGGTTGTCGCAGCAGGTGTGTTCTGGCCCGAACCGGGCACCCCCCAGCGCGACGCTGCAGAACAGGCCAGCAGGCATCGCCTTGTCTGGGTCGATGTGACAGCGCGCCAGCAGCTTTCAAACTGATCCATTCACTTCATTCTGGCAATTGCCGCCATTCACGGAATGTGTATTCATTTCTGAATGGACAAAACTCTGGCTCATGTCGACTGGTCCCTGATCCAAAGCTTTCTGGCTGTGGCCCAAACCGGCTCACTTTCTGCTGCCGCACGGCAATTGGACCGCAGCCAACCTACGCTGGGCCGCCAAATCCACGCGCTTGAGGATGAACTGGGCGTGTCTCTGTTTGACCGTCATGCGCGCGGCCTGAAACTCAGCGAAGTCGGCGCGCAATTGCTGCCGATGGCGCAACAGATGCACTCGGCCATGACGTCATTCAGCCTGGCGGCGGCGGGTCAGGCGCAGCAACTGGAAGGATCGGTGCGCATCACCGCCTCGGTTTTTGCGTCACACCACCTTCTGCCGCCGATCTTGGCCCAAATCCGGGCACAGGAACCGGCTATTCAGTTGGAACTGGTCGCAACAGATACCACCGAAAACCTGCTGTATCGTGAGGCGGACATTGCCGTACGCATGTACCGCCCGTCGCAAGTTGACCTGATCTCACGCTATCTTGGGGATGTGCGCCTATGTTTCTGCGCAGCGCGCTCCTATCTGGACCGCGCCGGGCAGCCTACCCGTCCTGAAGAGTTGTTCGACCACGATCTGGTTGGCTTTGACGCCAATGAACAGATCATCACCAAAATGCGCGCACGGGGATGGCCCGCCAGCAAAGACAGCTTTTCCACCCGCTGTGACCTGCAAAGCGCTTATTGGCAATTGATCCGCGCGGGGTGTGGAATCGGCTTTTCACAGGTTCAGGTGGCCGAGGACGACCCGGACGTCGAAGTCCTGCCTCTGAATGTCGAGATTGAGTCCTTGCCGGTTTGGTTAGCCGCACCGCAGGCCATGCGTCAGACCCCACGTATCCGCAGGGTCTGGGATTTGCTGGCCGATGGATTGAAAGCCAGTCTTTAAAGCGCACCGGTATAGGTGCCGCGCGGCGGATAATTGTTGCCCAGCGTAAATTTCAGGCCGCCAACAATGTCGGACATGCTCGGGCGACCAAACGGCGTCGTCTGTTGCCACGCGTAATAGAGCGTCCGATCCGGCGCGATGTAGAAATGCCCGGGCTCGGCAAACAGGTCAGGTTCCGCACTGCCTTCGCGCGCAGTTGAAATATTCAGCCCCCAATCCTCCCGCGCCGCCGCCAGCGACAGGCCATAACCAACACGCAGCCGTGAAACTCCGGCCTTTTCGGCTGTTTCCGCCGCGCGCTCGGCCGTGTCCGTCGTGATCATGATCACTTCGATCCCAAGCTCGGCGAAGTCATCCAGCGCCGCTTCGACCTCGGTCATTTGCTTGATGCAGATCGGACAGTGCAGGCCGCGATACTGAATCACCAGCGTGCCGTTTTCGCCCTTGTCGGCATCCAGATCGAAACGTCCATGGCCCAAGGTTTCAATTTTCAGCTCAGGAACGGGGTTTCCCGGTATCAACATGTGTTTTCCTCGTGATTTGGCCGGATCGTCTCATTGACCCGATGCGGCGCAGACGCTAGGGCCTTTGCGACGAAACGCAAGGAGATCCTTCATGTCCAACCCCTCGCTCCTCATCCTGCCCGGAGACGGAATTGGCCCGGAAGTCATGGCCGAAGTGCGCAGAATCATCGACTGGTTTGGCGAAAAGCGCGGCCTTCACTTTGACGTGAGCGAGGACCTTGTGGGCGGCGCGGCCTATGACGCGCACGGCAAGCCCCTGTCGGACGAGACCATGGCCAAGGCGCAAGAGGTCGACGCCGTTCTGCTTGGTGCCGTAGGTGGTCCGAAATATGACGATCTGGATTTCAGCCTCAAGCCCGAGCGCGGGTTGCTACGTCTGCGCAAGGAAATGGACCTGTATTCCAACCTGCGTCCGGCGCAGTGCTTTGACGCGCTGGCCGATTTCTCGTCGCTGAAGAAAGACATCGTTGCCGGTCTGGATATCATGATCGTGCGCGAGCTGACCTCGGGTGTCTATTTCGGCGAGCCGCGCGGTATCTTCGAAGAGGGCAATGAACGCGTCGGCATCAACACCCAGCGTTACACCGAATCCGAGATCGAACGTGCCGCGCGTTCGGCTTTTGAACTGGCGATGCGCCGGGGCAAAAAGGTCTGCTCGATGGAAAAGGCCAACGTGATGGAATCGGGCATCCTGTGGCGCGAGGTCGTGGACCGTGTGGCTCAGGAATACCCCGAGGTTGAGCTGTCGCACATGTATGCCGATAACGGCGCGATGCAGCTGGTGCGCGCGCCCAAGCAGTTTGACGTGATCCTGACCGATAACCTGTTTGGCGACATCCTGTCAGATTGCGCCGCGATGCTGACCGGCTCGCTGGGCATGCTGCCTTCGGCGTCCTTGGGTGCACCAATGGCCAATAGCCGCCCCAAGGCGATGTACGAACCGGTCCACGGCTCGGCCCCCGATATTACGGGTCAGGGCAAGGCTAACCCGATCGCCTGTATCCTCAGCTTTGCCATGGCACTGCGCTATAGCTTTGATCAGGGCGAAGAGGCGGATCGACTGGAGGCCGCGATCGAGAAGGTTCTGGCAGACGGTGTCCGCACCGGTGACTTGCTGGCCGATGAGGGCGTTCAACCGGTCTCGACCACCGAAATGGGTGACGCGATTCTGGCGGCGCTGGACAGCAGCCTGTAATCAGAGACTTAGTTAAAACAGAAAGGCGGTGCCCGGTGCACCGCCTTTTTTGTTGGCACCTCAGTTGCCGAAGATGTTTTTGAACAGGTTGTTGATCGCATCTTCAAAGCCACGCCCCTGACGTCGTTGCCGTTGTGGCTGCGCCGTCCGCACTGGAGGGTCGGGGGCCAGCATAGGCAGCGGCGTGGGTGTCATGCCTTCGGTCACACGCAGCATAGTTTCTTTCCAGATCTCGGCTGGCAGCCCACCACCGGTCACGCCGGACAGGGGGGTGTTGTCGTCATACCCCATCCAGACACCGGCCACATAATCGGCGGTAAACCCGATGAACCACGCATCCCGCGCGGCCTGAGTCGTGCCGGTTTTGCCCGCCACCTGCCAGCCCGGCAATTGCGCCCGCGCGCCGGTTCCCTCGGACACCACGCGCTCCATCATCCAGGTCAGCTGCTTGGCCGCCTTGTCGTTGATCACCCGCTCACCAATGCCCGAGCTGGTCACCATCACGGGAGTATCATCCTCCAGCAGTTTCAATTCGGACAGACCATAGGGTTCCACAGCCGAGCCACCATTGAGAATACCGGCATAGGCCCCGGTCATCTCGATCAGTGTGCTTTCTGATGCGCCCAGCGCCAAGGCCGGACCCTGCGCCAAATCGCTTTCGATACCGAACTCGCTGGCGACCGTGCGGACATTGTCCAAGCCAGAAATCTCAGCCACTTTCACCGCCGGAATATTCAGCGAGTTCTTCAGCGCATCGGCCAGCGTGACCCGACCATAAAACTTGTGAGTATAGTTCTTGGGGCACCATTGGCCCGACCCGGGAATGTTGACGCAATAAGGCTCATCCACAACCGTATCCAGCGGCGAATAGCCCAGCTCCAAGGCAGTGGCATAGACAAACGGCTTGAAAGACGATCCGGTTTGCCGCAATGCCTGTGTGGCCCGATTGAACGCACCGGACACCCGCGTCTGGCGCCCGCCGACCATCGCCCGCACGGCCCCATCCGCCGACATTACGACAATCGCGGCCTGCGCCTCGGACCCTTCGCGGACTTTTTCTTGAAAGATGTATTTCAGCGCCTCTTCCGACGATTTCTGCAGGCGCTGGTCCAGAGTGGTCTTGATCACCACATCATCCGTGGTGTCTGCCCCAAAATAACTGGGCAGCTCGGTAATGACCCAATCCGCGAAATAGCCACCGGCCCGTGCCGCCGCAGCCTCGGACAGTTGCGCCGGGTTGCTGCGGGCACTGCTGGCCTGAGCGGTTGTCAGATAGCCCTGCGCCTCCATCAGCCCCAGCACGAGACGCCCCCGATCCTGCGAGCGTTGCAGGTTGTTCGTGGGCGCATAACGCGTGGGGGCCACCAGCAGACCGGCCAGCATCGCCGCCTGCGCCGGGTTCACCTCGGCTGCAGAGATACCGAAATAGCGCTGGCTTGCGGCCTCGAACCCGCGTGCGCCGGCGCCAAGGAACGCGCGGTTGAGGTAGATGGTCAGGATCTCATCCTTGGAATACTTGACCTCCATCGCGATCGCATAAACCGCTTCCTTGGCCTTGCGCCACAATGATCCCTGACGACAGTCGGATTCATACGCAGCCTCAGACTCCCACTCGCTGGGCACATATGGCACACCCAGACACAGCAACTTGGCGGTCTGCTGCGTGATGGTTGAGCCGCCATGGCCTGACAGCGGCCCGCGCCCCTCGCTCAGGTTGATGCGCACGGCACTGGCCACACCCCGGGGGCTGACGCCAAAATGACGATAGAACCGCTTGTCCTCGGTGGCGACGACTGCGTTCTTGAGGTGGGGCGAAACGGTTCCCGCAGTGATCACCCCGCCAAACTGATCGCCGCGCCAGGCAAAGACCTTGCCATCGCGGTCCAACAACGTGACCGAGCCCCGCGCCCGTCCGTCCAACAGCTCATTCACGTCAGGCAGCGTGCTATAGACAACCCCGACAGCCAGCGCCAGCAGCATTGCCGCCACCGCGCCGACGCGCCAGGTCACTCCCCATATCAGCCGCCAGACCCAGCGGAAGAAACGGCGGAAGATACCGCCACCACCGCCACCGGATTTCCGGCGCGTTTTCTTTCGCGTGGTTTTGCGAGTCGTCGTTTTGCGCGCGGCCGCCTTCTTGCCCGCGGGTTTCGCCGTGCGCTTGGTCGTCGCTGGCTTGCGCCCTTTCGACGGGTATCTTTTATCCGCGACAAGCGGTGCCTTTCGGCGCCTGGACTCAGTCATGCTCAAACTCTGCCCGGTTATCATTTTGAGGCACAATACAATGCCACGCCGATGAAGTAGAGGTCTGAAATTCCGGCAATCGCCCTCTTCAGTGCGCCTATTTCTTACGCATTTGCCAAATTTTGTGCAAAAATTGTGCACTTCCCCACACATTCACCCCGCGTCGTCTCCCCTAAACCGTTCCTTACTGCGGTCAGTCACGCTCTTTTTCTGCAGGTGCAAACAGACCGGACCGCAGAGGGGACCAACGTGAAACTGATTATTGCGACAATCAAGCCGTTCAAGCTTGAAGAGGTGCGCGAGGCACTGACCGACGCAGGCCTGCAAGGCATGATGGTGACCGAGATCAAGGGCTTTGGCTCTCAGTCCGGCCACACGGAAATCTATCGCGGCGCGGAATACGCCGTGAACTTCGTGCCCAAGATCAAGCTGGAGATCGTGGTGCCCGCCACGATGGCTGACCAGATCGTCGAAACCATCACCAAAACCGCCAGAACCGGCAAGATCGGCGACGGCAAGATTTTCGTCCTCGATGTCGAGCAGGCCCTGCGCGTGCGGACCGGGGAAATGAACGAAGAGGCGCTGTGAGCGCCCCCATTCACAATATTCGAGGACTGACTATGAACCTGATGAAATCCCTCATTCCTGCCGCCGCGATTGTCGCGCTGCCGCAGATGGGTCTGGCGCAAGAGGCTGCCGTCGAAGGCGAGGCCGCGCTGCACACCCAGTATATCTTTACCACTCTGCTGTTCCTAATGGGCGGCTTCCTCGTTTTCTTCATGGCTGCTGGCTTTGCCATGCTGGAAGGCGGTCTGGTGCGATCCAAGAACGTGGCCATGCAGATGATCAAGAACGTGGCGTTGTTTTCGATTGCCGCGATCATGTACTGGCTGATCGGCTTCAACCTGATGTATCCGGGCGATGGCTGGTCCATCTCCGGCTGGCTGGGTCCGTTCTTCTCAACCACCGTGCTTGATCCCGTTGGCGTCGGCGCCGATGCAGCGGCTCTGGATTATGCCTCAATCGGTTCGGATTTCTTCTTCCAACTGGTCTTCGTTGCCGCAACCGCGTCGATCGTCTCGGGTGCCGTGGCCGAACGTATCAAGCTGTGGCCCTTCCTGGCCTTTGTTGTGGTGCTAACCGGTATCATGTACCCGATCACAGGCTCGTGGCAGTGGGGCGGCGGCTGGTTGTCCGAAGCCGGATTCTCGGACTTCGCTGGCTCGACCGTGGTGCATTCGGTCGGCGGCTGGGCGGCTCTGGCTGGTGCCATTATCCTGGGCCCACGCATTGGCAAGTACAACAAGGACGGCAAGGTCCACCCGATCCCGGGCTCGAACCTGGCACTGGCAACCTTGGGAACGTTCATCCTGTGGCTGGGCTGGTTCGGCTTCAACGGCGGTTCGCAACTGGCGATGGGCACCGTGGGGGACGTATCCGACGTGTCGCGCATCTTTGCCAACACCAACATGGCCGCCGCTTCGGGTGCTGTCGCGGCCCTGATCATGACCCAGCTGATGTATAAAAAGCCGGACCTGACCATGGTGCTTAACGGCGCGCTGGCCGGACTGGTGTCAATCACCGCCGAGCCTCTGGCACCGACACTGTTCGGCGCACTGTGGATCGGTGCCGTGGGCGGCATCATCGTGGTCTTCGCGGTTCCGATGCTGGACAAGTTCAAGATCGACGACGTAGTCGGTGCGATCCCGGTTCACCTATTCGCAGGTATCTGGGGCACCATCGCCGTCATTTTCTATGGTGAGGCCAACCTGATCACGCAATTGACCGGCATCATTGCCTACGGTGTCTTCACCTTTGCCGGCGCACTGATCCTGTGGACGATCCTGAAAGCCACGGTCGGCATCCGCGTCAGCGAAGAGGACGAGATCAACGGCCTCGACATGGCGGAACTGGGCATGGAAGCTTATCCCGAGTTTTCCAAAGGCTAAGCCCCAACTGAACCAATTTGAAACGCCCCGGCCCAGATGCCGGGGCGTTTTGTTTTGCCATTCAGCCAATATGAGCTTCGCCAAACGACCTAAAAGCAGGGTGTGATAATCTCATTAGCAGTACATGATTTCGATGAGGCGAGACCCCCATGATCACGGAACAGCAATACAACGAATATATCAACGACTTTAACGGAGCCTGCGCTGGCACCGGCATGTCTCATGCCGATTTCTTTGACAAGTGGTACGAACCTGACGCGGTATTCGAGTACGTCCCCAAAGCAGCCAAAAACAGTGGCAAAGATCAAGCTGTCAGTTTCTGGGCAGGTGTGTCGAAGATCATGCAAGAGACTATTCAGCCTCACCTTCATTTCATAAGCAATGACACGACGATAGCCAGCGAAGCGCCGATCGATTTTTTATGCAAAGAGGATCTTGAGTGGGTAGGAGAGCATCATAAGGCAGGAACGTCTTTCCGGCTTATGATGGGCGCGTTTTACGACGTGAGCCCGCGCGGCAAAATCAAATACGCGCGCGTCTATTCCATCTATCACCCGCATTATCAAGTGAGTTGATCGCGGGCGTTTTAACCCGCCCGCAATCTCATTACCCGGGAACTCAAACCCCGACGTCGACAATCGCCTTGGCCAGAATTGGCACAGTCGTCGCGTTCAGACCAGCGATGTTCAGGCGACTGTCGCCAACCATGTAGATGCCGTGGTCATCGCGCAGTTTCTCCACCAGTTCTGGGGCCGCGCCCAAGCGCGAGAACATACCGCGGTGCTGAGCAATGAAACCGAAGCGGTCCGAGCCGCTGAGGCGTTGTAATTCGTCCGAAAGCTGCTGGCGCAAGCCGAGCATAGACAGACGCACATCTTCCAGCTCGGTGGCCCAGTCGGCGCGCAGGGCGTCATCATTCAGGATCGTGGTCACCACGCGCGCACCGTGATCGGGTGGGAAGGAATAGTTCTGGCGGTTCAAGAACGCCAAAGTCGCCTGATTCAAGGCTGTCTGCGCCGCATCGTCACTGATCGCCATCAACAGACCGGTACGTTCGCGGTAGATGCCGAAATTCTTCGAACACGACGCCGCGATCAGGCAACGCTTGACCGACGAGGCCACCAGACGGGCCGCCTGCGCGTCCGCTTCTAGACCGTCGCCAAAGCCCTGATAAGCAATGTCGATCATCGCAACCAGACCGCGTTCGTTGATCAGGTTCACGACCTCTTGCCACTGCACCATGTTCAAGTTGGCGCCGGTCGGGTTGTGACAGCAGCCATGCAACAGTACCACGTCGCCCGCCTTGGCAGCTTTCAGGTCTTCGATCATGCCGTCGAAATCGACACCGCGCGTTTCCCCGTCGAAATAGCGGTATGGAACCATCTCCATCCCCAGATAGTTCAGGATCGACAGGTGGTTCGGCCAGGTCGGGTTCGACACGAAAACACGCGCCGATGGGTTGGCCATGCGGATCAATTCAAATGCCTGACGGCAGGCACCGGTACCGCCCGGAGTGGCCACGGCAGCGATGTTACCGCGTGGCACGGAAGTGCCTAGGATCAGGCCGATCATCGCATCCGCATAAGCCGGATCACCGGCCAGACCAGTGTAGGCTTTGCTTTCCTGCTCTTCCAGAATGCGCTTTTCGGCGGCTTTCACCGCACGCATTACCGGGGTGACCCCTTCGGCATTCTTGTAGACCCCGACACCCAAGTCGATCTTCTGATCGCGCGGGTCTTCGCGGTACATCTGCACCAGTGCCAGAATCTTATCAGCAGGCTGCGGTTTGAGGTTCTCGAACATCAGTTCTCTCCGGTTGCGACGGGCAGGGTCGGGAAGGCACCCCATTCAGCCCAGGAGCCGTCATAAAGCGAGTGGTCTTTCTTGCCCAAGCGCTCAAGCGCCAGGCTGAGGATGGCGGCGGTCACGCCCGACCCGCAGGATGTGATCGCGGGTTTCGAAAGGTCTACGCCTGCGCCCTCGAACACGGCGCGGCAATCGTCGGGTGACTTCATCGTGCCGTTCTTGTTCAGCAGCTGATCAAAAGGCACGTTGCGTGACCCCGGAATATGGCCCGAGCGCAATCCTTCGCGCGGCTCGGCTGCGGTTCCGGCAAAGCGCGCGGCAGATCGGGCATCGATGATCTCATGATCGGCCAGTTTGGCGGCGGCAGAGACCTGCGTCACGTCCCGCACCAGATGGTTCTGTACACGTACAGTCATGTGGCGATCCCGAATGATCGGCGGCAGGTCTTCGATTTCGCGGCCCTCGGCCTGCCATTTCGGCATGCCGCCATCCAGTACGGCAATGTTCTCCTGACCCATCAGGCGGAACAGCCACCAGACCCGCGCGGCCGACATCAGCCCGGCACCGTCATAGACCACAACCTGATGTCCGTCCCCAACGCCCATCGCCCGCAGGCGCGACATGAATTTCTCGACCGGCGGTGCCATATGCGGCAGGTCTGAGCGTTGATCGGAAATATCATCGATATCAAAGAACCGTGCACCGGGAATGTGGGCGGCATCATATTCCGCCTTGGCATCCCGCCCTTGTTGCGGCAGGTACCACGACCCGTCCAGAACCCGTAAATCCGGATCCTTGAGATGGGCGGCAAGCCATTCGGTTGAAACAAGGGTTTTCGGATCGTCCTGCATCAAAGCCTCCCGTAAGCGAGCTTGAGTTTTCCCTATACGCGCTGGCATTGGGGTTCAAGGCTGGATGGGGCTTAGTCCGCCTGACGCGCGTGCCGTAGCCGGAAAAACTGAACGATCCCGATCATGCTGATCAGAATCCAGAAGGATTCGATCAACATCGATGCCAGATTGAAATTCTGCAGCAGTGAATAGACTATCAGGATCGACCCCGCGAGGTTAAGCACCGGAAAGGCCAGATCGTCCGAATTCATCATCCGCATCTGAGTGGCGAAATACGCACCCACGACAACCAATGCACCAAACGAGCCAATCGCATCCGCCAATGTCAGAGTTTCCAGAAAAGCGGTCATGTCTTACCTTTTTTGCGGGGTTAGATTCAGCCGATGGCGGCCAGCGCATCCAGTTGCGCATAATGATGCATGTTCAGAAAGGCAGCGCCCTGATCGCCTGCACGGTAACCATGTGGCAGGTCTGCAGCAAACCGCAGGCCCTGTCCGGCCTCAAGCGCCACCCACTCCCCGTCCCGCAAAATCTCAAGCTCGCCATTGAGGACAAAGACTTCTTCCGTCACGCCCGTCGCGTGGGCCGGGGATTCGTGGCTTTGGTTCGGTGCCAGATCAACGTGAAAGGTCTCGGCCCGCAGGGCTGGATCAAAGGGAAAGACGATCTTAACCTCGATGCTGCCGGGAAAGGTCACGGTGCGAAACACATCAGGTGCCGCCGTATCGCGCAGCGCCGCCGGGCCGATCAGCGCGCTGAGCGGCAGTTGGAATCCTTTGGCGATCTTCCACAGCGTTGCAATGGTCGGGCTGGATTCTCCGCGCTCGATTTGGCCAAGCATGGCTTTGCTGACGCCGGTCATCTCGGCCACCTTGGAAAGGCTCAGCCCCGAGGCCGCCCGCACATCCCGCAGTTTCAGTGTAATATCGTCCGGTGCCATCTAATCGTCTTTCGAATCCTCTTGTGCGTTATAGCGCACATGTGGTACGTGCGCTATAACGCACATATCCCGCATATCGCAACCGGGGCAAAAGGGAAACAGCATCATGCCAATGTACCGATCCAGAACCTCAACCCATGGCCGCAACATGGCCGGTGCCCGCGGCCTGTGGCGCGCCACCGGTATGCAGGATGACGATTTCGGCAAGCCGATCATCGCCATCGTCAACTCGTTCACCCAATTCGTTCCCGGCCACGTGCATCTGAAGGATCTGGGCCAGATGGTCGCGCGCGAGGTCGAGGCCGCAGGCGGCGTCGCCAAAGAGTTCAACACTATTGCGGTGGATGACGGTATCGCCATGGGCCATGACGGGATGCTGTATTCCCTGCCCTCGCGCGAGGTGATCGCGGATTCGGTGGAATATATGGTCAATGCGCACTGTGCTGACGCGATGGTCTGTATCTCGAACTGCGACAAGATCACCCCCGGCATGCTGATGGCCGCCATGCGCCTGAACATCCCGGCGATCTTCGTCTCGGGCGGTCCGATGGAGGCCGGCAAGATCGACATCGCTGATCTGGACGTCAAGAAGATCGACCTTGTCGATGCAATGGTTGCGGCTGCAGATGACAAGTACACCGACGAACAGGTGCAGCATATCGAAGAAAACGCCTGCCCCACTTGCGGGTCGTGCTCGGGCATGTTCACCGCCAACTCGATGAACTGTCTGGCCGAGGCACTGGGTCTGGCGCTGCCTGGCAATGGCTCGACCCTAGCCACCCATGCCGACCGCAAAGAGTTATTCCTTGAGGCTGGCCGCCGCATCGTCGAGATCACCAAACGCCATTACGATCTGGACGAGAAAGGCTTTCTGCCACGCGAGATTGCGACCTTCGATGCCTTCGAAAACGCGATGAGCCTGGATATTGCCATGGGCGGATCGACAAACACCGTTCTGCACCTGCTGGCCATCGCGCATGAAGGTGAGGTTGATTTCACCATGTCCCATATGGACGAGCTCAGCCGCAAAGTGCCCTGCCTTTGCAAGGTCGCGCCCAACACTGAGAACGTGCATATGGAGGACGTCCACCGCGCCGGCGGCATCTTCTCGATCCTTGGTGAGCTCAGCCGCGCCGGATTGCTGCACGAGGATTGCGGCACCGTCCACTCGGGCACCATGGGTGAAGCGATTGCCAACTGGGATATCAAGGTCGCCAACAACCCAAAGGCGCAGGACTTGTTTAAAGCCGCCCCGGGCGGCGTGCGAACCACGCAGGCCTTCAGCCAGTCGAACCGGTACAAGGAACTGGACACCGACCGCGAAGGCGGCGTGATCCGGTCGAAAGAGCACGCCTTCAGTCAGGATGGTGGTCTGGCGGTTCTGTTCGGCAATATCGCCCGCGACGGTTGTATCGTGAAAACGGCAGGCGTTGATCCGAACAGCCTGACCTTCACCGGGTCGGCCTATGTCTGTGAAAGTCAGGATCAGGCGGTGAATGACATTCTGACCGGCAAGGTTAAAGAGGGCGACGTGGTGGTAATCCGCTATGAAGGTCCGCGCGGTGGTCCGGGAATGCAGGAAATGCTGTACCCGACCTCATATCTGAAATCCAAAGGTCTGGGCAAAGCCTGCGCATTGCTTACCGATGGTCGTTTCTCGGGCGGCACGTCCGGCCTGTCGATCGGTCACGTCTCACCCGAAGCTGCCGAGGGCGGTGAGATCGGGCTGGTACGCCCGGGCGACAAGATCGAGATCGACATCCCCAAACGTTCCATCCATCTGGCAGTGTCAGATGAGGAACTTGCCACACGGCGGAAAGAGCAGGACGAAAAGGGCTGGGTGCCGGCCGCGCCGCGCAAGCGTAAGGTGTCGACCGCACTCAAAGCCTATGCCAAACTGACCACCAGCGCGGCGAAAGGAGCTGTCCGTCAGGTCTGATCTGCGCAGGCCGGTTTGTATCAGAGCCGGCCTCTCCTCATCCGGTAGTACTCCCGCGCCCGATCCGTACCATCGGCTGCGCCGATGCCACGTTCGACCTTGGGCCCAGCGCCGCGCTGCGCGCGGCGCTGGGCCCAACTAGAGGAGATGTCTCGTCAGAGGCATTGAAGATAGGCGGGAGCGTCGGCCTTTTGGCAGATCAGTCGCCAAGCTTGGCGTGAACCTCGTCCAAATCAATCTCACCTATCGGCATCTTGTTCGCCGGGTTCTCAAAATCATATCTGAACAGTTCGAAATCCTGTTTATAGATTTCGTAGACCAGATGCATGGACAGGTCGTCGAAGTAATCTTCGACCGGATGAGCACGTTTGGGGCCATGCCCTTCGGATTCGTTGAACCGCGGGATTTCCGACAGGCTGACCGCGTGGGGCGTGTCCAGATTGCTTAGGACCCCCTGCATCCCGTCGTTGAATTTCTCGGTCCAGAAAATTCGATCGTAGCGACCGCCATTCACTATGAAAGTCGAGACATGCCCCGACATGGCCGACCAGTGGATATCCGGGTCCATCGGCCGCCGCCAACGGATCGTATCCCGCGCGAACAGCAGAAAACGGCGAAAACTGGCGATCTGGTCGAACTCACCCTTGCCGTCATCACCGCCCACTTCGATTCCGTAATTATAGATCAGCGTCGGGACCAGATTGCCCCGATACCGGCTGCCGTTGCGCTGAATGCCGCAAATCTTGTCGAAGAACGAGCTAAGAATCCGCGTGTAGGGATTGCGCACGCAGGTAAAAGAATACGAGCTATGTTGGCGCACATTTTCGGATATCCGGGCCTGACTGACGGCAAAGGCCCACTTGTGCATACCGCCCTTGGCGTCATGAATGTCGCCATCAAAGAACTGGCCGTGGTCCGAGTAATACATAATTTGACCAATGGTCGAGCACGCACATTTCGGCACAACACGGTAAACCATACTCTCACTCTCGGTCATCCAGGTACCGGGAAAACCCATCTGCTGTGCCTCCTCAGCGGGTCAAATAAACCACACAAGCCCGCTTAGGCTCATAAAGAACCAAAATTATTCTGTTTATTCAATCGCTCATCCTCAGTATCAGGGAGCGAACAGGCAGAAACGGACATCACAGGCGTTATATGGCAAGGATTGCCTATATTCTATTGTGCCATAAGGACCCTGACGCGATCATAGCGCAGGCCGAGCAATTGACGGCCGCAGGCGACTGCATGGCCATCCACTTTGACGTGCGCGCCAGCACGGCAGCCTATGATCGCATTCGCAGCGCGTTGAAAGACAACCCGAATGTGGCTTTTGCCGCCAAGCGCATCAAATGCGGTTGGGGCGAATGGTCTTTGGTGCAGGCAACCCTGAACGCCGTGCAAGCCGCGGTGGACGCATTTCCACGGGTCACTCATTTCTACATGCTGTCCGGCGATTGCATGGCGATCAAAACCGCCGAATACATCCATTGGTTTCTGGACCAAAACGACAAGGATTTTGTGGAAAGCCACGATTTCTTTGCCAGCAACTGGATCAAGACTGGCATGAAAGAAGACCGGCTGATCTATCGCTATTATTTCAACGAACGCACCCAGAGCAAGCGGTTCTACACTGCATACAACCTGCAGAAACGCTTTGGCCTGACCCGCGAAATACCGGCGGATATTCAGGTCATGATCGGCAGCCAGTGGTGGTGCCTGCGCCGCCGCACAGTCGAGATGATCCTCGATTTTCTGCAACAGCGCCCCGACGTGAAACGCTTTTTCTCGACCACCTGGATACCGGATGAGACCTTTTTCCAATCCCTCGTCCGCCATCTGATCCCAAAGGAAGAGATTGAAAACCGAACCCCCACCTTCCTGATGTTCTCGGATTACGGGATGCCTGTGACCTTTTACAACGATCACTACGACATGCTGCTGGGACAGGATTACCTGTTTGCCCGCAAGATCAGTCCCGAGGCGCATGAACTGAAGGAAAGGCTGGGCCAGCTCTATTCCAGTGAAGGGATCGATTTCCAGATTTCGGATGAAGGGCGCAACCTTTATGGGTTTCTGACCGGGCGCGGCCGTGTCGGCCGCCGTTTTGGACAGCGTTTCTGGGAGGCCGGGAACACGCTGGGCCCTGAACGCGAGCTGTTTCTGATCGCCTGCAAAAAGTGGCACGTAGCCAAGCGTCTGGTCGATCAGATCACGTCCGAGACCGATATCCCCTGTGTAGAATACTTGTTCAACGAAGAAGAATCCCTGCTGCCCGATCTGGGCGGCATCGAAACAACTCTGACCAAGCGTTCCCGCCACCGTCGTGCGGTCGTGCGGATGCTGTTCGACCATTTCCAGACCGACAAGCTGGTGCTCTGCGTAGACCCGGGCAATCTGGATATCATTCAGGATTTTTGCTCGGATCAGGCCAAAACCCACGTTCTTGAAATCGAGTGCGATTACTCCGACGACTACCTGATCGGCCACGCCCGCCGGGTCGGTCTGGCTGGCGAAAACAGTCCTGCGGAGTCCGTGGCGCGCCTGGTGCCAGCCCTGCGCAATTCGCTGGCCTATGAATCCGAGTTGATCCGGGGGGCGGGGTTCGAGGGGTACTTTCGTATCCGCGAGGCCAACACGCGGGCCGAGAACGAAGCAGCAGTGGCCGAGTTTCTCAATATCTCTGAAGGCCAGGCGCAAGCCGTTATGCGGCTGGATTACCTGTTCGCGGATTGATCCGGCGGCACCTTCCGATGCCGCCAGGAGGGTCGATCAGATGTCGAACTTCACACCTTGAGCCAGCGGCAATTCCGCCGAATAGTTCACCGTATTCGTCTGACGCCGCATATAGGCCTTCCACGCATCCGAACCGCTTTCACGCCCGCCACCGGTTTCCTTTTCGCCACCGAATGCGCCACCGATCTCAGCACCCGAAGGTCCGATATTGACGTTGGCGATACCGCAATCAGATCCGGCGGCTGTCAGGAACTGCTCGGCCTCGCGCATGTTCAGGGTGAACACGCAAGACGACAGGCCCTGCGGCACGTCATTCTGGATCGCAATGGCATCGTCAAAATCGTCGTAGCCCATGACGTAAAGGATCGGAGCAAAGGTTTCGGTTTTCACTACATCGCTTTGGCCGGGCATTTCGACGATGGCGGGTTCCATATAGACCCCGGCGGGCACGCCTTCGGTCACGCGGTTGCCGCCGAACACGGTGCCACCCTCGGCCTCTGCTGCTTTCAGCGCCGCGGTCATTGCCGCGCCCGATGCCTCATCCACCAGCGGACCGATCAGAGTACCCTCGGCCAGCGGGTTGCCGATGGGCAGCCCAGTATAGGCTTTTTTCAGACGGCTCACCAGTTCTTCGCGGATCGAGTTATGGACGATCAGGCGTCGCAGCGTGGTGCAACGCTGACCGGCGGTGCCCACGGCCGAAAAGACAATCGCCCGCACCGCCATTTCCAAGTCGGCCGAAGGGCCGACGATCATCGCGTTGTTTCCGCCCAGTTCCAGAATGCACTTGCCGAACCGCTGCGCCACGATGGGGGCCACCGCGCGACCCATGCGGGTTGAACCCGTGGCCGAAATCACCGGCACATCCTCGCTGGCCACCAGCGCCTCGCCCAGCGCGGCACCGCCAATCAGGGTTTGCAACAGGCCCTCTGGCGCATCGCCGAAACGCGCCAGCGCGCGTTCAAAGATTTTCTGGCAGGCCATTGCCGTCAGAGGGGTTTTCTCGGACGGTTTCCAGATTACCGTATCACCGCAAACCAGTGCCAGTGCTGCGTTCCACGACCAGACGGCAACCGGGAAGTTGAAGGCCGAGATCACACCAACCGGACCCACCGGATGCCAGGTTTCCATCATCCGGTGGCCCGGGCGTTCGGACGCGATTGTCAGACCGTAAAGCTGGCGCGACTGGCCGACGGCAAAATCGCAGATGTCGATCATCTCTTGAACTTCGCCCAGACCTTCGGATGTAATCTTACCGGCCTCCCAGCTGACCAGCGCACCCAGATCGTCCTTGGCGGCGCGCAGTTCCTCACCCAGCAGGCGGATCAACTCGCCCCGGCGCGGTGCGGGCACGGTTCGCCATGCCTTGAAGGCCGCTTTTGAGCGGGCAAAGATGGCCTCCATTTCGGAAACCGGGGTTTCATGCACCTCGGCCAGCAAGCTGCCGTCGATCGGCGAGGCTACTTTGAGCGTGCCACCGGTCAGGTCGGCCTCGGTCAGGTCCAGGTTTGCAAGGGTGGTTTGCGCAGTCATCACGATGTCTTTCATATCTCAGGCCGCCTTATTCTGTTCGGTTACATCACCGGCGCGATAGAGCCGGCCAAATTCGGTGTTGAGGAAATCGGGCAGGTTCACCTGCTCCTGCCGGATAAACCCTTTTGCGGGCAGACCACCGGTGCGCATCAGATCGACCACGCCCAGAACGCCTGCTGCGGTGGTGACCTGAATGGCGCTCCAGACCTGTCCGTTGAGTGTGCGGGCAAAGCTTTTGTTGATCAGGGATTTCTCGCGCAGCGTACCGTCGATCATGCCTTTGGCGGTGCAATAGACCAGCACCACATCCTGATCAGTGCGCGGCAGGGCGGTCTCGAAGATATCCTTCAGCAGGTCGCGGCGGCGCTCCAGCCCCAGATCCTTGAGCAGTAACTTCAGGATATCGCAATGGCCGGGATAGCGGATCGAGCGATAGGACACCGCGCGCGCCTTGCCCTCAAGCGTTTCGGGCAGCGTGCCCAGACCGCCAGAGGTATTGAAGCATTCGTACTCCACCCCGTCATGGCCCAGCACTTCGTAATCTTCCAGCGGTGCGGTCTTCACCCGCTCGCCGTTGACGATGGCATCGCAGGGATTGCAGTACTCGTTGATCAGCCCATCGGTCGACCAGGTCAGATTGTATTTCATCGCGTTGGTCGGATAGAGCGGCAAAGCCCCGACCCGCATATGCAGGCTGTCCAATTCGTCAAACTCCGCTGCCAAAGACGCGCCGGCGATCCCAACAAACCCCGGTGCCAGACCGCATTGCGGCATGAAAGCGGTGTCACTGTCCTCGGCCAGTTCGCGCACGGCATTGGTGGCTGCGACGTCTTCGGTCAGGTCAAAATAATGCGCGCCCGCGGTTTTGGCTGCTTTGGCAATCTTAGGCGTCAAAAAGAACGGAGCGGCCGAGATCACGGCATCAAACCCGCTCAACCCCTGAGTCAGTTGCGCCTCATCCCCCACGTCGATCTGCCGGGTTGCAATGCCTTGCTTGTTCAGCACTGCCAAAGCCGCCAGATCGCGGTCTGCAACGGTGACCGAATAGTTCGATGATGCTTGCAGCAGGCTGGCGATCATCTGACCGATCTTGCCTGCTCCTATGACACAAATGTTCCAGCTCAAAACGCGCCTCCTTTTTCGTTTATGAAAAGTATGGAGGGTGGGCTGTTCGATCCGCAGGGGTATTCTTGACGAAAACGCCCAAAGTTACGTCATTATGACGCAAAATCCGACATATTGTTCAAATTAAAACTAACAGGAAGCGGGCGACAAAAACCACAACCCGAACTCGTATAGTCAATTCAACAACATCGGTGATTTTTGTGTCCAAATGCGATACGGTACGCGCAATTGGGCCCATTTGTTCGCGCTGAACGTGCGTGTTCTGTTGGCCCGGCCAGTGCAGATTAACCGTCGGGCCGGTCCCTTATTTCTGTTTGACCATCAGGCGCCTGACACATGCCACAAGACGCAACACTGGTTCTTTGACGACATTCACGGCTTAGTTCAGGGGGGGAACAGACGTGCCTAAAGACCCGATTGAAAACACTATTTCCTATCATCCAACCGACTCCGAATGGGCATTGATACAAGAGGTTCTGCCCGCCGATGATCCAACAGTAATCCAACCTCATTTCGAGTGTTTCGAGGTGGCCGAGGACACGATCCTGCCATCCCAGGGCATGTATGTGGTGCTGGGCGGCGAGGTGCATCTGCGACAGGACGAGACGGTTCTGGCAACGGCCGATACAGGCGATTATTTCTACGAGGAACATCTTGAGATCTTTGATATTCCCGTCAGCCTCGAAGCGCTGGCCACACCCGGCACCAAGCTGGCTTACCTATCCAGCAACCACTGGCTGGAAATTCCGACCGATATCCGCGAGGCCTGCTATGACACCCTGTTCGGTGATCTGGTCAGCGTACATCTGCAAAACTTTCAGCAACCCATCAATTGCTGCAGCGTGACGGCAGCGGCACTCAGTATGTCTGCGCTTGGGTTCAGTTGCGAAGTCAACGATATCTTTCGCGAATGCGCCCTGCCCACGTCTTTCGTGGTTAATGACGGCATCTCGCTGGGCGAGCTTTACGATGTCGCCTGCACTTTCATCCATACGCAGGGTCTGCGCGACAAGGTGCAGGTTCAGGCCTATTTCATGGATGAGGCCACAACCTCAGTCGAATTGCTGCTTGAGGCGATCGACGAATCCAACCGCCTGGGCGGGGATAACGACATTCTGGTGGCGAATTTTCAGGTCGGTGTAGCCCATGGCAAACCGACCATGCCCGGTGGCCACTTTGCCATCATCGCCAAATGCAATCCCAGCACCGGGCTGGTGCATATGATGGATGTGCACCCCGAGAAATACGGCAAGCTTTGGGTTACCACCATCGACCGACTTTGGGCCGGGATGTCGGACCGTGACGGAACCTCGATGCGGTCACGGGGCATCTTGCGGTTCTCGGCACGTGAGGCAGTGAAGACCAACCTGCAGACCCTGCAGCAGGACTGCAACTATGTGGACAGCACGCTGTATCTGGCCAAAGACCCCAAGAAACGTCGCAACCTGTTCCGGCGGGCCAGCCCGAACATGAACTCGTTGGGGGTGCTGGCCGAAAGCCTTGCGATCCTTGGGGATGAGCAGGTCGATGAAGACAAGCTGCTGATTGCCACGCAGACCGATTACACCGACGCCTTAAGCCGTGTTTCCACCGCCAAGGAAATGCACAGCTTAGCGCAGCGCTATCTAAGCCAGTCACCCGATGTACATCTTGGCAGCACGTTCCACAGCTTTGCCCTGCGCCCTGATCCAGAGGAGATCACACCCGAACGGTGGTTCCAAGATCATTTACGCTTGCTCAACAGCGATGAAGACCGGCACTTGATGATCAACATCGACTTCAACCGCGTGTTGGGATTCGAGGTCATCCGCCCGCCCGAAAACGTGTATCGCGAAACGGCCTTGCTGGAAGAGTTCTGGTGTCTCTGCATCGCCTATGACGAGGACACTGATCTGGTGACCGTGGTGGACATGAGCCCCGCGACCTCGCAGGTCTGGCAGGCCCCGCGCGGGCACATCTTCCGCGGCCTGCGAGATGTGAAAAACCCGGCGATGCTGGTGATTGAGGAATACGAGCCACCCGAAGACCCAACTGACGTGGCGCGTATCGTTGCGACCAATCCAATCGTGCTGTTTTACGCGGATGAGGACCCGTGGTCATACATGTTACGCAGCATCCTTTCGAATATCGGCATCACTAGCGTCAAGCTGATCGACATCGAAGGCCACGGGGCTAATGTGATGAAGATTCGGAGGCAACTGAATGTGCTGACCGGCAAGGAAAAACCGCCTTACCTGTTTTTCCAGGGCAACTGTCTGGGCAGGCGGTCGGACATCGTCGATATGATCCTGAAAGGCGAGTTACAAGAACAGGTGCATGCGGCCGGGTTGCCGGTTTTGCTGCGCCATGAATCCCCCAGTCTGGACAAGAACATCTTTGGCTATCCCAAAGGAGGGCTGACCGATGCGCCGACTGAAAAGCGCAACGTCTTGCTGTGCGCCTGTGGATCTTCGGCGGCCGACAAGGTGCCGGAACTGGTCGAACGGATCACCGAGGCCGGGCACAATGTGAAACTGATCCCTTCGGTCTCGGCCGAGAAGTTCTTTCGTGATTTCGGTACTGCGCGGATCGAAAAATGTATTACTCATAACGACTATTACCGCGACGACGATGAATGGAACTTTCGCTATATCGAGTTCGGCATGCCTCTGCGCGCCTCGCATCTGGCGCTGTGCGATTGGGCCGATTGCGTGATCGTTGCGCCGGTGACCTGCAACACGATGGGCAAGATTGCCAACGGGATTGCCGACAACCTGCTGACTTCGGTCTTTGTGGCGTGGCAATACCGGAACAAGCCGGTGATCCTGTGCCCCGCCTGCAATACCAATATGTGGAACAATGTCACCACCCAGCGGAACGTCGAAAAACTGCGCGATCTGGGCATTGATCTGGTCGGGCCGCGCAAGGGGCGGCTGTCCAACGGCATGATGGGGATCGGCATGATGGCTACCCCTGATCAGATCATGGAGGTTCTAGACGAAGCCTTCGAGGAACTGGCCGATCAGGAACACAACATCTGCAGATGGGCGCAAGAGGCTGCCGCCTCGGATGAGTTCGCGCAATGGAAGCGCGTGTTTCAGGCCATCGACCACGGCATGGCCGGGATCGACATCGTTGATGACAGCAACGGCGATACGCTGCTGCACTATGCGGCAGGCGGCGAAGGTGAGATGAACGAGAGCGGAATGGACCTGGGCAAGCCCGATCTTGAAGCAGCCCAGGCACTGATCGACCGCGGCATCAACGTCAATGCCAGCAACGACCACGGCTTTACCAGCCTGCATGTGGCGGTGATGAACAACTCGGTCGAGATGGTGAAAATCCTGCTGGGGGCTGACGGGATCGACGCCAGCGCGTGCATCCACTTCCTGCAGAACCCCAAGAACGCCAGGGACGCCAAGGTCTCGGAGGAAATTAAGGCGATGCTGGACGATTGGGCCAATACCCACACCCTGACTGAATTGGAGGAAGAGGACGAAGGCGACCTGATCGAGGACCGGGAAAAGACCTATCTCTACTTCACCTATGGGTCGCTGAAGAAGGGGTTCCCGAACCACGACGCCCATATCGAGGTACTGGATGATTTCGTGGGCGAAGCGATCACACGTCAGCGCATGCCCCTGATCGTGCCGCACGAACCGTTCTGCGACAATCCGAACTGCGGCTTCCTGCATCGAATGGCCACGCTGGTCGATCAGAAGGGCCGCGGCAAAGCCGTACGGGGCGAGGTCTATCGCGTCTCATCCTCTGGTTTGAAAGAGCTGGACAAGCTTGAAGGCTATCACGGCCCCAATTCGCCCGAGAATGTCTATGTCCGTAAGCGGATCAACGTGCTGATAGATGGCGTGAAAAAGCCCGCCTATACCTATGTGATCGCGCACCCCAACAAATATCTCGACGAATGGGAACAGGGCTCTTCGGGGATTGTGGCGGAATACACGCTCGACATGGCCACCGGCACACCAAAACCGGGTTTTCAGCCGCCTGCCTAATTCTGGCTTTCGATCACGGTCTCATCCACGGGCCCCGCTTTGAGGCTCAGGTTGTAGCCCGTGATCGCCACCATGCACAGCAGGACAAAAGGCCAGAACGCGGCCTTTGGATACAGGTTGTCCTTGTAGTGGATGAACCGCAGGGACGGCACGGCCTCGGACGCAAACAGGTAGGTGTTAATCGAGACCGCCAGCAGCAGGAAATACATCAGAAAAAAGAACGATTCCATGTAGATCACCGGAGATCCGGCAAAGCCTTCGCGCAATTGCACATGGGCTAGCAGGATCACGAAAAACAGGACTGAACAGGTGCCAATCACGCTGGAGGTGCTGAAATCATGCCGGTCAACCAACTCGGGGCGGCGGGTCACGGTCATCACTGCGCCGAACAGCAGCATTGTCACCACGATTAAGGGGATCATGTGGACGATGAAGGCGTTCCCGAAATTTCGCTTAATCACGAAGTTATAGTGCAGCTCGGGCAGGTTGGTTTGGAATTCATTTTCGCCGATGCCCAACGTCGTATCCAGATCGGACAGGCGATAGTCGAAATAGGTGTTCTCACGTTCCCACGTGCCCATGACGATGCGGGGGTCTATGCCGAAAATGTCGTCGGGTCCAGTGGCGGGATAGGACTTAAAGTCTGGTATTAGAGCCACATTTACATCGAATTCTCCGGGCCAGAACCGAACCCAAACGGTTTTATGGTCGAAGGGGTAACTGGTGTAATCAAAGCTTTGCCGCAGGCTTTGTTCAAAATACCAGCCAATCAGTGTCGTGCCGTCCTGATCCATGCGATAGGCCTCTTCGATCACACCGTTCGCGGCGTCGACGGCCTCGGGCAGGATAAAACCCACCTCATCCTTGGTCGGTTTGATCGCGTCATGAACGCCGTCTTCGTAGTGCTGCCAGACATAACCGCTGACATGCACATCGCTGGCGCCTGTAAAGCTGAAGGATTTGATAAAAATCCCGGTTTTCACCCGATAATCTGGCGCATTTCCCAGATTTTGAAGATACTCATCGACCGAGGCTTGATCCGGCAATTGCGTCGGATCGCCCTCGAAGTGGTTCAGCGCGACCAGAAGTTTGAACAACACGACGGCCAGAGCAAATGTCAGGGCGCCGGAAATCAACCAAACCTTCTTTTCGATGCTCATTCAGCCCCCTGCCTAGTTTAGCCGGCCGACCAGAGACTGCGTGATGCCCATCTCGGCAAAGCGCGCGCCCAGCGCTTCGAAATCTTCATGCGCTGTCATCGGGATACCCCACCCCCCGCACGCGGCCAGAACTCTGGTGTGCTGTATCGACAGATCGACCATTGGTAGGGGTTCCTCGGCGGTGAATTTCGCCAGAGCATCCGCATATTCGGTGGCCCGGTCCCATTCCTGCCGCGCCAGCATGACGGCGCTGGCATCAGGATAAAAATGCAGATGGCTGTGGCCGACACAGCCTTCGGCAATGATCTGAGCACCCAATTTCAGGTGCTGATCCTGTTTATTAGAGTCTGTTTCGGCCATGGCCAGCGCCGACAGCGCCTTGGGTCCTACGAAATTCCGACCATGTTCCAACGCGATATCGACAGCCCGTTGACCGGTTTCCCGCGCCGCGTCCAATTGCCCCGCGTAGACCTGCGTACGAGCCAAATGCTCTAACGCCTGTGCCTCAAGCCGCTTTGCACCAACCCGACTGGCAATTTCTGCCGAGACTGAGAACGTCTCCAACGCCTGATCCAATTCGCCCAGAAAGGTATGCGCCACGCCCAGACAGGTCTGCGCCACACATTCGGGTACAAAGGCAAAGTATTTCTGGGACACTTCAATCGCTTCTTGCGCATCTAGCTTGCCCTGCGCCACATCGCCGGTATAGCTGCGCGCCACGCTGAGATTGTGCAGATTCGCCGCCAGATCGCGCACCAACCCCTTTTCCCGCGCCCGTTCCACCGCCTGCGTATAGAACCCCGACGCGGTCTGCATAGTCGCGTTCATGAAATTCGCATCGCCAAACCCGCTAAGCGCACCAACCTCAAGCCGCGCCGATTCAAGCTTTCTGGCCAGTGTTAGAGCCTTTTCATTGCTTTGCAGCGCATCCTCAACGCGACCCAGAGGGAAGTACACATTGCCGCGGACATAGTTGATCTGGGCAATGTCCCGCTCTGATCCGCACTGCTCTGCGGCGATCTCAGCCGTGTCGAGGCTCTGCAGCGCCTCTTGGTACAAACTAGCCTGGCGTGCCGCCTGCGCCAAGCCGATATGGGCACGGGCGGTCTGCTCATCCGTATCGGCCAGATCAGCGGCTTCTTTGAATTCGCGTAAGGCATCATCCGACAGGCCTTGCAATCGGTGGGTTTCCCCCCGGGCGCAGAACAGATTAAACCGCACGCCGGACGGCGCAGGCAGTTCCAGCGCCCGTTCGATTAGCGGGCTAGCATCGTCGAATTGAAACGCCTGAATCAACTTCTCGGCAGCCTCCAGATATGCCTGCGCCGCATTGGTGGCTCCTGCCCGGTCCAGATGCTGTGCGCGTAGGGTGGCGTCGCGGTCTTCGAACCATTTCGCGGCCTGACGGTGCAGCCGCGCGCGTTCGGATTTCACCAGCGTGGCATAAGACCCGTCGCGGATCAGCGCATGGGCAAACATCAAATCGGTTCCCGCCTCGCGGATCAGAGCAGAGCGGATCAGGGTTGAGGTGTCCAGATGCCCCTCGCCCAGAATAAAGTTCAGCACCTCGGGCGAGAACCGCTGTCCCAATACCGAAGCCGCCTGAATCGCCGCCCGGCTGGCCCGGTCCAACGCATCCAACCGCGATTGCACGATGCCCTGAATGCTGCCTGGCACAGATTCGCGTTTCAGCACGTCAATATTGCGCAAGAGCTGTTCTAGAAACAGCGGGTTGCCCCCAGCTCGCTGCACGCAGGCATCCAGCAGCTCAGGATCTACACCTGTAAATTCCTGAACCAGCTGCCGGGCCTGTTCATCACCCATCGGTGCTAGTTCCAGTTTCGAAGTCAGCGCGCCCTCAGTTCCCATTTGCCATTCACGGTTGATCGGATCGCCTTCGACCCGGCTGGTCATCAACAGCACGCAGGGCAAGTCACGCGTGGTCGCGGCGATATAGGCGCAGGCGGTCAGGATATCGGGGGCGGCCCAGTGGATATCCTCGATCTGAATCAGCATCGGCGCATCGCGGCTGCGTGCCGCGATCAGTTCGTCGATCACTTGCCGTCGCCCCCGCTGGCGGGTGGCATTGTCCATCACTGCATAAACCTCGGCTAGGCCTGGGTCTTGCTCCAGTTCCAGCAGCGCGTTCAGATGTGTGGCGTTCGATGGCGACACCCAGCCTTTGCTCACCGCATCCTGTGCCATTGTCGCGCAAGTGGCGGCATCATCCATGGCCTCAAGCCCTAAAATGCTGCGGGCAACGGATTGGATGGCCGAATGTCCCTCACGCGCGCCAAAGTCCATGACCACGCCATTGTGGATCGAGTAATTTAGGCCTGCGGCCATTTCGGCCACCTGCTCGGACAGGTGAGTTTTGCCGATGCCCGGCTCGCCCAGAACGATATGTACCTCACCTTTGCCGTGCTGCTGGCAGCGGTCGAACGTGGCTGAGAACAGCGACATCTCGCGCTCGCGCCCGACAAAGCGATGACGGCGCGACCGGATGTTGCGCGCCATTCGGTCCAACCGCCACAGCTCGACGGGTTCGTTCAGCCCCTTGATGGGCTTTTCACCCAACGACTCGCCGACAAAAAGCGGCCCTAACGCACGCTGAATGTCATGCGACACCAAAGTATCACCCGGCGTCGCCATATCGGTGATGCGCGAAGCCAGATTCACGCCGTCGCCCGTGACCGTGTATTCTGTATGCGCCTGACTGCCGGTTGTGCTGGCGATCACCTGACCCGACGCGATGCCGATATGACACGACAGCGGCGGGTTCAAACCGGGCAGCACCGCATGAATTTCCAGCGCCGCCCGCGCGGCTCGTTCGGTATCATTGGTGTGCGAGATCGGTGCACCAAACACCGCCATCACCGCGTCCCCGATATGTTTGTCGATCCGGCCACCGAATTTTTCAACCACATGATCCACTTTAGCGAAAAACGCATTCAGCAGCGCATGCATGTCTTCGGCGTCCAGTTCACTGGTCAGGCGGGTAAAACCGGTCAGATCAGCGAACATCACCGTGACCTGCCGCTTGGCGGGCTCAAGCGGGGTTTCAGGTTCATAGGGTTGAACAGTTTCGACCGTCTCAAGCTCGGCAATCGCGCGCAGCAGCCTGCGGCGGTCTCCGACAGCGGTCACTCCGATTTCGATCAGGTCTTCGCCCGTCAGATCGGGCAAAATTGCGAAATCAATTTTGTTATCCAAAAAGGCTTGCGCATATTCAGATAGTCCAAGTGCGCTCAGCCAGTCCCTAAGGTCCTGAGACATGTCGCCCCTCTGAAGCCCCCAACTTCAAAGACAGACCTACCACAGCAGACCTGCCCGAGTCTGCAATGGTTAACGAATTTAATGTTTATGTACGCCCATATGCCCGAAATAAGAGCATTAGGCCTCGGCACTAAGCCCCTCGATCGACAGATCATCCAGTCTGGGCATCAGCCGCAGCAATTCACTGGCGTAATCCGTTTGCGGGTTGGCGAACAGATCATTGGTTTCTCGCAATTCGACCACTTTGCCCTGTTTCATCACCGCCACCCGGTCGCACATCTGGCGCACCACAGGCAGGTCATGGCTGATGAAAAGCAGGGTCAGGCCCAGGTGTTCCTGTAGGTCCTTCAGGATGTTCAGGATCTGCGCTTGGATCGAGACATCCAGCGCGCTGGTCGGTTCGTCGCAGATCAAAAAGCGCGGCTGCGTGGCCAAAGCACGCGCAATCGAAATACGCTGCCGCTGCCCGCCTGAGAATTCATGCGGGTATTTCAACCCGGCCTCATGGCCCAGCCCCACCTGATCCAGTAGTTCATCTACACGGCGTTTGATATCGGCCCCATCCATCAGCCGGTGATGGCGGATCGGTTCGGCCACGATATCGTCAACACGCATCCGAGGATTGAGCGAGGAATACGGGTCCTGAAAAATCATCTGAATGTTCTTGCGATAGGCATCAAGCGCCGCCCGGTTGGTCAGGTCGCTGACCACCTGCCCCTCGAACGTGATGGTGCCGCCATCAACTGGATAGAGGCCAGCGATCATTCGGGCAACAGTAGATTTGCCCGAGCCGGACTCGCCCACAACCCCAAACACCTCACCCGCGCGGATATCAAAGCTGACATCATCCACGGCGGTAAAATAGGTGCGGTTCCAAGGCAGCAGGCCTTTGCTCTGCAGGAACTTCTTGGTCAGGTTTCGGATTTCGAATACCGGTTTGGTGGTGTCATTATCCACCTTGGGCCAATGCCGCGCCATGTCGTCGATGGCAAAGCGGGTCTCGCGCCCGCCATAGCTGATCTGCGGAAAACGGTGTAGTTTCAAAGTCGGGCGCGGAACGGCCGCAATCAGCGACTTGGTGTATTCATGGCTGGGTTGCCCCATGACCTGCGCCGTCGGCCCGGTTTCCACCACCTTGCCCGCATACATCACCGTCACCTTGTCGGTCGTATCGGCAATCACGCCCATATCATGCGTGATCAGGATGACGCCAACCTGACGTTCAGTTGCCAGTTCCTTGATCAAGTCCAGAATTTGAGCCTGAACCGAGACGTCTAGCGCTGTGGTCGGCTCATCCGCGATGATCACATCCGGCTCAGTGCACAGCGCCAGCGCGATCACCACACGCTGCCGCATCCCGCCCGAGAACTGGTGTGGGTATTGGTCCAGCCGCGTGTCCGGATCAGGGATTCCCACGCGGTCGATCAGGTCGCGGGCGCGTTTGTTGGCCTCAGCGTCCGAGCCACCCAGATGGGCCTGAATGGTTTCAACCAGTTGCTCACGCACAGTGAACAGCGGGTTAAGCGAGGTCAGCGGGTCCTGAAAGATCATCGAGATCTTCTTGCCGCGCAGCCCGCGCATCGCCTCGGCGTCCAGACCGCTGATCTGATCACCGCTGAGTTTGATGGTTCCGCTGGCGATACGGCCGGGTCGGTCCAACAAGCCCATGATGGCGGCGCCGATGGTGGATTTTCCGGCACCGGATTCACCCACCAGCCCATGGATTTCGCCGGGTTCAACCGACAGATCCACATGGTTCACAGCAGTGAACAATTTGCGGCGGGTGGGGAATTCGACCGTCAGGTCATTGATTGTCAGAAGGCTCATGAAATCACCGCAGCTTGGGGTTCAGCGCATCGCGCAGCCAGTCGCCCAACAGGTTCACAGAAAGGGCCAGCGCCAGAAGGGTGCAGGCTGGGAAGAACAGAATCCACCACTCACCCGAGAACAAGAAACCCTGTCCAATGCGGATCAGTGTGCCCAACGACGGCTGGGTCGGCGGCGCGCCCACACCCAGGAAGCTGAGCGTTGCCTCGGCAATGATTGCCAGAGCCAATGAGATGGTGGCGATCACCAGAACCGGGCTAAGCACATTGGGTAGGATGTGGCGAAACATGATCGGGATCGACCCGCGGCCAATCAGACGGGCGGCCTGCACATATTCCTTGTTTTTCTCAACCAGCGCTGCACCGCGTACGACGCGGGCGAATTGTACCCAATCCGACAGCGCAATGGCGATGATCAGAACATAGATTGCCATTGCATTGCGGTATTCCGGCGGTGTCACCCCCTTGGCAATGCCAAAGATCAGCATGGCGACCAGGATGGCCGGAAAGGTCAGCTGCACATCGGCAATCCGCATAATCACGGTCTCAACCCAGCCGCCATAATAGGCGGCCATGAGGCCAAGGATCACCCCGATGATCATCGCCAGCAGCACAGCCGAGGCACCCACGAACAGCGAAATCCGCAACCCATACAAGATGGTCGAGAACACGTCGCGTCCCTGATCGTCAGTGCCCAGCAGGAAAGTTTCCTGCGTGAAGGCGTTCGGCGTGCCCGGTGGGGTAAACCCATTCATCAGGTTCAGCGTTGCCGGATCAAACGGATTATAAGGCGCGATCAGCGGTGCAAAGATGGCCGCCAGCACAAGGATAACCACCACGACCGACGCGATAATCGCCACCGGAGAATGGCGGAACGACCAGGCAAAATCGCTGTCCCAGAACTTGGCGAAACGCGATTTGGGCGCGGACTGCGGATTTTCGATAGTATCGGTCATGTGGCCCTCGCGTCGACACGCAGGCGCGGGTCAATGGCATAGTAAAGAAGGTCGACAATCAGGTTGATCGTCACGAACATCACCGAAATCAGCATCAGATAAGCGGCCATGACGGGGATATCGACAAACTGGATCGCGTTAATGAATAGCAGACCAACGCCCGGCCACTGAAACACCGTCTCGGTGATAATGGCGAAGGCTATGATCGATCCCAGCTGCAACCCGGTGATGGTGATAACCGGCACTAGCGTGTTCTTCAACGCGTGGCGGAAATTGATCACTCGATCCGACAACCCGCGCGCCCGGGCAAAGCGGACGTAGTCAGCACGCATCACCTCAAGCATTTCGGACCGCACCAACCGCATGATCAACGTCATCTGATAGAGGCCAAGCGTGATCGCCGGCAGGATCAGCGCCTTCAGTCCCGATGCCGTCAAGAACCCGGTGGACCAGTTGCCGATCTTCACCGTCTCCCCTCGGCCAAAGCTGGGTAACCAACCCAATTCGATGGAAAACACATAGATCAGCAAAATCCCGATCAGGAAGGTCGGCAGCGACACCCCTAGCAGCGAAACGGTCATGATCACATTCGCGGCGATCCCTTGTCGTCGGATCGCCGTAAACACGCCCAGCGCGATGCCCATCGTTATGGCCAGAAAGCCCGAAACAAAGGCCAACTCAAGCGTGGCAGGCGCACGTTCGATCAGGATCGTCGAGACGGGCCGCCCCTGACGGTACGAGACCCCAAAATCGCCCTGAACCGCGCCTTTGAGGAACTTGAAATACTGCACTGGAAAGGGTTGATCCAATCCCAGTTCGGTGCGCAGCCGGTCAATGTCGGCCTGAGTGCGTTCCTGCCCCAACATGTTGTCGATCGGATCACCGACAAAGCGGAACATCGAAAAGGCCACCAGACCCACGACCAGCAGCACGATCACGGATTGGAACATCCTTCGGACGATATATGCGAACATTCGTTTCCCTCGTTGATCGGTCTCTCTAGGCTGGCTTTGACCAGATGGTCAAGCTATCGCTAACAGACAGACGCGACGTTCCGTTAGTTCACCGTCACCCAGCGCAGCAGAAAGAAGTTGTCCGGCCGCTGTGTCAGGTCGACATTGCTGCGCGTGCCCCAAACCAGGGGCTGGACATACATCGGCACATAGACCTGCTCGTCCTGAATGATCTGCGCGACCTCATCCAGCATGGCCTGACGTTTGGCTTCATCCAACTCCGATTGAATCATCGGCAACAGCTCGTCCACGCGCACGTTCGAGAATCCGCCAAAATTCCAACTGCCCAACTTCTTTTCCTCATTCGGCGTAGCCACAAGGAACCGCACCGGGTGTTCGGCGTCTAACGTGCCCGGGCTCCAGCCCAGCAGGTACATGTCGTAGTTATCCTCGCGCAGCTCGGGCCAATAGTTGCGGACGGGCATGGCCTCCAACTCTGCCGTGATCCCGATCTGAGCCAGCATCGAGACGACGGCCTGGCAGACGGCCTCATCATTCAGGTAGCGGTCATTGGGGCACTTCAGACCGAATGAGAACCCATCTGCAAACCCTGCCTCGGCCAACAGCGCCTTGGCAGTCTCAACATCGTAAGCAGGACGATCAGCATGGGCTGAGGAATAGCCGCTCATGGCGGGGCTAACCAGTTGCGAGGCGGCTTCGGCATTGCCGCGCATGATGGTGGCCAGAATGGCATCGACATTCACTGCTTGTGCTACCGCCTTGCGGACGCGCGGATCGCGGAACGGGTTCGGTTTGCCTGCGTCATCGGTGTATTTCAGCGTCTCGGCCTGGTGGTCAAAGCCCAGCATGATCACGCGCGCTTCGATTCCCTGAATAACGTCCACCTCATCGTTGCCTTGCAGGCGCGCGACATCCTGAATCGGCACCGGGTTGATCATGTCCACATCGCCCGACAACAGTGCTGCAACGGCGGTCGCCGGGTTCTGGATTGGGGTGAATTCGGCGCGGGTGATGTTGTGTTCGACCTCACCCCACCAATCACCAAAAGGTTCAAGAACCGTGCGCAGCCCCGGCTCACGCGCTGTAACTTTAAACGCACCGGTGCCATTGGCATTCAGCGTGGCGTAGTTGCCAGTTTCCTTGTCGGGCACGTCGGCGTCATTAGCCTCGGTCCAGCCCTGATCCATGATCATCCAGTTGGCGATGGATGACGGGAACAGCGGGTTCGGCGCGGTGGTCATGAAATCTACGGTGTAATCGTTGACGACCTTCACCTCGCTGATCGGCGCGAACCAGCTGCGGGTGTCAGCCGCCTCGCCCGAAGCGCGCTGATAGCTGAACAACACGTCCTGCGCATCAAAGGTGCTGCCATCGTGAAAGGTCACGCCCTCACGCAGATTGAAACGCCAGCCTTCACCATCACCGATCGGCTCCCAACTGACGGCCAGGGCGGGTTCGACGCTCATATCCTTGTCGCGGCGGACCAGCCCTTCGTAGACGTTGTTGAGAAACCCTAGAACCGGAGCTGAGTTGACCGCGTGTGGGTCCATCGTTTGCGGGTCTGTGGTCGAGGCCCACTTGAACTCGGCCGCCTGAACGCTGGTGGCGGCCAGAAATGCCAAGCCTATGGCACTGTTTCTGAGGAACATGGCGAAATCTCCCTGTGGCTCTCGCAAAGGGGTCGTATTGAAGGATAACGCAAAAGGCAGGGCGCGAGGATCACGCCCTGCCAAGTCACTATTCTGATTACATTAGTTCAGAGTGAAGTACTTGATCTTGGGCGAGTCTTCCGGCTCGACCACGGTGCCGACGTTGGACTTCATGCCCCAGTTCAGCACCTGGTGGTGGATCGGGATGTACAGTTGTTCGTCCTGAACCACCTGCCAGATTTCCGCGATCTGCTTGTCACGCTCGGGCAGGTTGGTTTCCGAGGCGAGACCCTGAATCTTGGCATCCAGCTCCGGGTTGGAATACCGCGTGCCGTTCCACGACCCGTACTTCTCACCCTTGGTATGCGCCAGGAAGTTGAAAATGTACTCCGAGTCGTACGTTGGAACGCCCCAACCCAGCATGTAGAAATCGGTTTCCAGGTTGTTGATCAGCGGGAAGTGCTGCGCTTTGGGCTTGGCATCCAGGTTCACGGTGATTCCGATCTGCGCGAGCATACCAACAGCGGCCTGACAGATCGCCTCATCATTTATGTAGCGGTCATTCGGGCAGTCCAGCTGAATGGTGAAGCCATCCGGATAGCCAGCCTCGGCCATCAGGGCCTTGGCGCCTTCGATATCGGTGGTGGACGAGCTGTCCATGCCTTCATCCCAGCCATTCACGAAGGGCGGGGCAATCATGCCGGCAGGTGCCGACTGGCCGCGCATCACAACCTGCTTGATCGCATCGCGGTTGATCGCCTTGGACATGGCCTGGCGCACGCGGACATCGGACAAGGGGTTCTTGCCGTCCACATTGTCATTAGCCAGATCGGCGTCACCCATGTTCAGACCGAAAAAGATCACCCGGTTCTGCGGTGCTGTGCGCACGTCCAGACCATCGGCTCCGGCCACACGCTCAAGGTCCTGCACCGGCACGTCTTGGATGAAATCGACCTCGCCCGACAACAGAGCCGCAACACGAGTGGCGGCGTTCTGGATCGGAGTATAGATGATCTCGGTCACCTGCAGCGGGAATTCGTCCTTGCCCCAGTAGTTTTCATTGGCGGCCAGAACGGTTTTCACATCCGGTTCACGGCTGACCAATTTATAAGGGCCAGTGCCGTTGGCGTTCTTGGCTGCGAACGTGTCTTCGCCACCCTCATAGTCCTGCACCTTGACGGCGTTGTTCGCCTCGGCCCAAGCCTTGTCCATCATGAACATGTTGGTCAGGTTGTTGGGCATGATCGGGTTCGGACCGTCAGTTTCGATCTCGACCGTATACTTGTCGGGCGCGCGCACCTCTTTCACCGAAGCCAACAGCTCTTTGTAATCGGAATCCGGCGTCATCGCGCGGTTCAGCGAGAACACAACGTCTTCGCTGTCGAACTCGGCCCCGTCATGGAAGGTCACGCCTTCGCGCAGCTTGAACACCCAGATATTTGGGTTCTCTTCCGACGGTGCCCATTCGGTGGCCAATGACGGCACCAACGCGCCGGAATGGTCGCGCATCACCAGTGTTTCCATAATCTGGTGCGCCAGCGCCGAAGTCGGGCCTTCGTTCTGGGCATGCGGATCCAGCGTCAGCGAGTCGCCCGCCCGCGCCCAGCGCAGGGTTTCAGCCGAAGCGCTTGCGGCCATCAGCGCAGTCGCACTGGCGGCAATCATCAGGTTTCTTAGGATCATCTTATTCTCCCCGGTTTCTTGTTAGCGCCGTCGTTGCGACGGCCGGCCGCTTGCTGCGACCTTGGTGCAACTGATCATCCAGATCATTTTGATTGTTGCAACAATAGATTGAGTCTGGACGCCGCGACCCAGCGGAAACTCCGGCCAAACTGCACAAATCAGACAAATGGTACCTGCGCCTCGTCCAGGTTCTTTTCTCCTGTGGGTAGGTTTAGGTCACAAGTAACCGGGCTTGACTGGGCAATCACGCGCCCCTTGCGCACCACAGCCAGTCGATGGGCGCGCAGGCGGATCGCCTCGATCCGGTCACGGGCCTGAAGCAGCACGAAGTTGGCCGCACAGCCTTTGGCAACGCCATACCCCTGAAGCCCCATGATCCGGGCCGAGTTTTCGGTGACCGCATCAAAGCACCAATCCATATCGGCCCGGCTTGAGAGTTGACCCACATGCAGCCCCATAAAGGCAACATCCAGCATGTCAGCCTTGCCCAGCGAATACCATGGGTCCATCACGCAATCCGAGCCGAACCCCACCGTGATCCCCGCATCGCGCAGTTCGCGCACCCGGGTCTGGCCGCGGCGTTTGGGATAGGTGTCGTGGCGGCCTTGCAGCATGATGTTGATCAACGGGTTCGGGATTGCATGTACCCCGGCCTCGACCATCAGCGGGATCAGTTTCGAGACATAGTAGTTGTCCATCGAATGCATCGACGTCAGGTGTGACCCCGCAACCCGACCATTTAGACCCAAACGTTGGGTTTCGTAGGCCAATGTCTCGACATGTCGGCTTTGCGGGTCATCGCTTTCGTCACAGTGCATATCGACCATCAAACCGCGCTCGGCCGCGATTTCACACAGCAGGCGCACAGATTTGGCCCCGTCGGCCATCGTACGTTCGAAATGCGGGATACCACCCACCACATCCACACCCATATCCAACGCGCGGATGGTATTCTCCATCGCTGTGGGGTCGCGCAGAACGCCATCCTGCGGGAAAGCCACCAATTGCAGTTCCAGGTAATCCTTCACCTGCTCGCGCACCTGCAGCAAGGCCTCGACGCCCTTCAGCTCATCATCGCAGGTGTCCACATGGCTGCGGATCGCGCCAATACCTTTGGACACGGCCAATTCGCAATAGCGCAATGCACGGGCAACGATGTCGTCGACGTTCTGGATCGGCTTCAGCTCACCCCACAACGCGATGCCTTCCAGCAAGGTGCCCGACACATTCATGCGCGGATTGCCCAGCGATAGAGTCGCATCCATGTGGAAATGAGGATCGACAAACGGGGGCGAGACCAATTGGCCGCCTGCGTCAATCTCCTCGCCCGCTTGGGCAGTGATCCCGGATTCAATCGCAACGATTTGACCGTCCGCACAAGCGATATCAACGCCGGTCTGGCCATCAGGCAGAGTTGCATTCTTGACGATCAAGTCGAACATGGAGGCTCCTATCTTTGGCCCTTGAACCAGGGGGTGAGCAATGCACGCGGGTAATCCGCCGACCGGGCTGCGACGACAAGCGCAATGATTGACAGGATATACGGGGCCATCAAGAACACCTGTCCCGGCACTAACGCGCCAATCTCAGTCTGCAACCGAACCTGCAACGCATCAAACGCGCCAAACAGCAACGCGCCCAACAAAGCTTTGCCGGGACGCCAGCTGGCGAAAATCACTAGCGCGATGCAGACCCAGCCGCGCCCATTGACCATCCCGAAGAAGAAGGCGTCAAAGGCACTCATGGTCAGGAAAGCACCGCCCAGAGCCATCAGTGCCGAGCCCGCGACAATGGCTCCGATCCGCAGCCCGTAAACCGACAGGCCTTGTGCATCCACACTGTCTGGGTTGTCTCCAACCGCTTGGACGGCCACGCCCAAAGCAGTGCGGTTCATCACATACCAGACCACCGCCACCAGCAGCAGTGCCAGCCAGGTCAGTGCGGTCTGCTGGAACAAAACAGAGCTCAAAAAGGGTAGTTCAGACAGTATGGGCAAGTCCAACGGTTGGAACGGCTCGATCCGGGGCGGAGAAGACACGTTCGGCAATGCCGTGCGATAAGTGTAATAACTGACCGAGGTAGCAAACAGCGTAATCCCCAACCCCGAGACATGCTGCGACAGGCCCAGAGGCACAGTCAGGATCGCGTGCAACAGGCCAAAGAAGGCCCCCGACAGCGCAGCGACCAACACACCGCCCCACAACCCCGCGCCCAGCCAGACAGCCATCCAGCCGCACATGGCGCCGACGACAAATATCCCCTCGATCCCGAGGTTCAGCACGCCCGCACGTTCGCAGATCAACGCGCCCAACACCCCAAAGATCAGCGGCGTCGCAATGCGCAGGGACGCGGCCCAAAAACTCTCAGAAAGCAGGATATTGAGGATGTCCATCATGACGCCGCCCTGGTGGTACTGGCCCGGACGATCCGGTAGCGTGCAAAGAACCCTCCGACCAGAACGCAAAGCAGCGAAACCGATACAACCAAGTCGGCCAGAAAGGACGACACACCCATGGCGCGGCTCATACTATCGGCCCCCACGAACACGGAGGCGATAAAGAGCGCGGCGATCACTACGCCCACAGGCGACAGACCTGCCAGCATGGCCACCACGATGCCCGTATAACCAAAACCGGGCGACAGGTCTGAGGTCAGATAACCCTTAAGCCCCGCAACCTCGCTGACCCCCGCCAAACCGGCCAGCCCGCCTGAAAAAACTGCGACCCCGAACAGAGATCGGTTCACATTGATCCCGGCGTGACGCGCGGCGGCGGCATTTTCCCCTACCGCCCGCAAACGGAAACCCCAAACCGAGCGGGCCAGCATGAATTGTGCCAAACCAGCCAATATTAGAGCCAATATAAGTCCCGAATGCACTCGCATCCGCTCTATCAATGGCGGTAGCATACCCTGCTCCAGGACCGGGGCCGATTGCGGCCAGCCCAGGCTCATCGGATCCTGCAGCGGCCCTTCCAACATCATTTGTACAAAGATCAGGATGATGAAGTTCAGCAACAGCGTGGTCACGACCTCATCCGCGCCAAAGCGTGTTTTCAGGTAGGTCGGGGTAACCATCCCCGCCGCGCCCCCCGCCGCACCCAGCACCACAATCAGCGGCAACAATAGGATGCCGGGCACATCCAGCGCCCCTGACCCAACGGCCACTGCGGCCATCGCACCCAGATAAAGCTGCCCTTCGGCCCCGATATTCCACAGCTTGGCACGGAATGCCAAAGCGGCAGCCAGACCGGTGAAAATCAGCGGCGTAGCGCGGGTCAACACTTCGGAAAACGCAAAAACAGAGCCAAACACGCCGCGAAACATCTCTTGGTAAGCCAGAACGGGGTTTGCTCCAGCGGCCAGTAAGGGGATGGCGGCGAACCCCAGCGCAATCAGCGCCGACAGAATCGGAACGCCCAAAGTAAAGGCCCGGGACTGAGTCTGGCGCGGTTCAATGCGGATCATGCCGGTTCTCCTGCCATCATCAGCCCGATCTGTTCCCGGTCACGACCGGGGGCTTCATGCAATTCACCATCGCGGATCACTACGATCCGATCAGCCAGGCCCAGAATCTCATCGAGGTCTTCTGAAATCAGCACCACTCCGGCCCCACGTTCGCGTGCCTCAAGCAGGCGGCGTCCGACCTCAGCCGCAGCCCCCATGTCCAACCCGCGGGTTGGCTGGTTGGCTAGGATTAGGCGCGGTCCGCGGTCAAATACCCGCGCAAGAATGAGCTTCTGAATATTACCGCCTGACAACAACCGCGCTGGAGCTTCAACGCCCGGCCCCCGCACGTCATAGGCTTTTGCCAGACGTTGAGCATTTTCCTGAATTGCTTCGCGTCGCAGAAGACCGCGCGATTGCACATCCGGATCATCCAAACGTTCGATCACCATGTTCTCGGCCACGCTCATCGCGCCGACGATGCCCTCGCGGTGGCGATCTTCGGGAATGCGGCCCACGCCCGCACTTACCATCAAAGCGGGAGTTGGCACGTCAATTTCAGTCGCATCCACAGTAATTAGACCCTGTTCAGGCTGTTTTAAGCCCGAAATCACATCCGCCAGTCCACTTTGCCCGTTCCCCGAAACCCCGGCAATTCCAAGTATTTCATGCGCACAAACCGTTAGGTCCACACCGGTCAGCGTATCGCGCTTTGATCGGCCCACAACCGAAACGCCCGACAAGGTCAGAACCGGCGCGCCCGGTGCCAATGCCGCACCAGCCAGTTCTGGTGTGTCCGCTCCGACCATCATTCTGGCGATAGATTTTTCATCCGCGTCCGAGGTCGCCATCTCACCCACTTTGCGCCCGTGCCGCAGTACCGCGATCCGGTCGGAGAAAGCTAAAACCTCACGCAGCTTATGGCTGATGAATATGACTGACAGCCCTTCGCCCGTCATCATTCTGATGTTTTCAAACAGAGTGTCAGCCTCTTGCGGAGTCAGTACGGCAGTGGGTTCGTCCAATACCAAAATCCTCGCCTGTCGATACAGCGCCTTCAGGATTTCCACCCGCTGTCTTTCGCCAACCGATAGCCGCCCAACGGGCGTGTCCAGCGGTGCGGTCAAACCACTTCGGTCAATGATAGCTTGGATCTTTCGCCTAGCTTCACGCCGATTGCGGCGCAGGGCGAACAAGGGTTCCGAACCCAGAGTAATATTGTCTAGGGCCGAGATGTTCTCGGCCAGCGTGAAATGCTGATGCACCATGCCCACGCCCGCGGCCAATGCCACCTGCGGATGACCAAGCGGTAGCTGCTGCAGGACACCCGCCTCGTCAGCGACTTCGATTGACCCTGAATCGGGCAAATAATGTCCGAACAGCATATTCATCAACGTGGTTTTACCCGCGCCATTTTCACCCAACAACGCCAGTACCTCACCCTTGTTCAGGGTCAGGCTGACATCATCATTAGCGACAACCGGACCAAAGCGCTTGCTGAGCCCGTTGAGTTTCAGAACCGTGGCATCTTTCATTGGAAACGCGGGCCGGTGTAAAGACCGACCCAAGTGCAATCAGTTATCCGAGACCGGGCGGTCGTCGTTCACATTCACCCTGAACAGACCGTCCAAAATTTCGGCCTGACGGGCATTCACTGCCTCGAGTACCTCGGTCGGCACCAGTTCCTCGTCCAGAACCATCGACCCGCCTCCATAGCCCATAAAGCTGTACTGCCCGTAATCCGCAGCCTCGAACGAACCACCCGCCACATTGGCGATGGCTTTATCGATGGTCGGTTCCATATGCCACAGGGCCGAGGCCATGATCGTGCCCGGGTAATCGCCTGAGGTGTCGATGACGTTGCCCACGGCTTTCACGCCCCGCTCAACCGCCGCATCCGAGACACCAAAGCGCTCTGCGTACATGATATCCGCACCCGCATCCATCATCGCGATAGCGCTTTCTTTGGCTTTTGGCGGATCGTACCAGCTGTCGATGAAGGTCACGAGGAAGGTGACATCCGGGTTCACTTCGCGGGCACCGTCCATGAAGGCGTTCATCAGGCGGTTCACCTCGGGAATGGCATATCCACCGACCATGCCGATCACATTCGATTCCGTGGCCGCACCCGCCACCATGCCGGTCAGATAGGATGGTTCATGAATCCAGTTGTCAAAGACCGAGAAATTGGGTGCCACCGGCCCAAAAGATGACCCCATCAAAAAGGCGGTGTCAGGGTAGTCTTTTGCCACTTTGCGCGCGGCGCGTTCTAATCCAAACACCTCTCCTACAATAAGCTGCGCCCCCTGTTCGGCATATTCGCGCATCACACGCTCATAATCCGTGTTCGCCACGTTTTCCGAGAACACATATTCAATGTCTCCCCGCTCGGCTGCGGTGTTCAGGGCCTTGTGTATACGGCTGATCCATTGCTGTTCTACCGGCAAGGTATAGATCGCCGCCACCTTGACGGTTTCGGCCGCCGCCAGACCAGCGGAATATAGGGTTGAAGCTGCGGCGACCGCAGCCAGCAGTACTCTTCTTGAAAATTTTGTTTTCGTCATAACACTCTCCTGTCTAGCGGGATGGCAGCATTTTTTTACTGTTCAGTCAATTTTTTCGTCCAATTCCCATGCGACTGCGAGCATTTCAAAGACCAATCGAACAATCGTTGGGCACCGTCCCGCTACAATCATCAGTGGCCGAACGCATACTCTAAATGGATTTCGGATCATTTTTCTGGCGGCTTCAGCCGCATTTCCAAGAACAGGGCGCTAGCAGCCGAACTGGTCAAATTGAGTGCCTTGGAACCATAGAGCGGAGCAACGACACACACGCCTTGCGTGTGTCGGGCCTCAACGAGTGTAAGCAGTTCTCCGGGGGACAATCCCGAGTATTCTACACGACAAAGTCTTCCAGAAATCAGAGATTGCAGTAGTGGCTTTCCAGGAGGCAGTGCGCCGAATTGGCGCACCGTATTTCGTTGGATTACACAGGCTGGTTCAGTTGGTTCTCACTGTGCTTGTGGTGCTGTTTGACGACCCGCCGCCACCGCCGGCTGCAGCCACACCCACAGCGGCCGCAGCCACACCAAGTGCAGGTGCAACAAGAGGCACAAAACCGGTCACGCCCTCAGCCGCAGCTGCGGTGGCTGCACCGTCCAGCGGAGCAACGCGGGTGGCATCAACCTGGCCTGGGGTTGCACCTTCGGTAGCGTCCTGCGCATAGGCGCCGATGGTTGAAAGCGTCAAAATAAGCAGGGTCGCTCTGATCATCATGAATCTCCTAAATCAAGCCTTGGCCGGACGCTATCACACCCAGTCAAAGCTGAGAATGCCACTGCGAAAAAAATTTTACGTATGTTCCGGGAAGGTTTTTCTTTTCAGCAACTTGCCACGATTCGGCTCTTGCATAAACACCCATCGGCACCTCAGCAGCAGCCGGGGCACTCGGGCATCCGACCCGGTCCGGGTAAGCTACCGATCAGCGCCAACCTGGGATGACTTTCTGCATGTTTTGCAGATATGTCACATGGGGTGATGAAGGTGTTTTGTTTCGAATTGGCGCGGGACGTTGGTTTGGAAAGTCGCTAATG
>NZ_JBQFSM010000012.1:0-150982 GCF_056538005.1 Ruegeria sp. BI11
GCCTCGGTCCCATCATCGCCGCGCCCTCCCACTCTCAAAACAAGTGAATCAGGACAACAGCAACCAATCAACAGACTTTTTCAACAGTATCCCCGCAAAACGGGCTTTCACTGAATTTTACGGAACGTCCGCATCGAGCCCAAAGCGGTCATAGTGATCTAGTGCTGCGCGCGCACGCAGTACGAAAATTGCTGCGTCTGCGGGGTTCTTGGCGCTGCTGGGCGGCGGAAAAGCCTGCCATTCGTTCGTGGCGCGGCGAGCACTTGGAGGGCGAGGATAAAGTCGCGGACAAATCTGCCTTTAAAACGAAACGTAACAAAGTCTGCTTTCGAATCTGGAAAGCGAATAAGGGGATGTTGTTTCAAAAGATTGGTTCAAACTATCCGCCAATCTGAAATGAAGGTCTATAACTACATTCGCTGCCGTTTCGTATCTTTAGCGACTTGAACCACTCAAGTAAGGGCGCAGGACAGAACCACCTGACTTACACACCTTGAGCTGTGATCAGTTGGAAATGTAGAACCTGTTCATTTCATCAGGTTCTACTTTCCATAGATTGGCTAACTGTTAGGCAAGCTCACGCGCAATGTGACGTGCCTGGGCCTGAGCTGAGGCGACCGAAGCTTTGTGACGCTCATCGGCGAATTCCTGATACTCGGCCGCAGCTTCGAACATGCGTTCTGCGCCCAGGTACTTGCGCAATGTGCCGATATGCGCAGATAGGTGACCCGAGTCATTGCGAATTCCACCCTCATCAAAGCCGAATTCGCCAGCCGATGTCAGCAGCACCAGTGTTTTGCCGGACATGATCGGTTCCAGAGGGAAGTCACCGCGCGCCAAGTCAAACGTAAATGTCTTGTTGATCCGGATGATCTGATCAAACCAAGCCTTCAGGGCTGCGGGCATGCCGTAGTTGTACATGGGCGTCGAAATCAAAAGGATGTCGGAGCGGTCGATCTCGTCAATCAGCGTATCAGACAAGCTGATCAAAGCGCTCTGTTCAGGAGTGCGTTCCTCTTCTGCTGTAAAGACGGACGCGATCCAATCGTTGGAAATGAAATCCGGCGGGGCCATTCCGACGTCACGCACAATAACTTCGACGCTCGGATCAACCGTTTTCCATTCTTCCACGAAACTGTCCGCCAAAGCACGGGAAATGGAGTTATAGGCCGCAACAGGGTTGTCGGTGCGGCGCACGCTGGCGTCAATTCTCAGGATTGTGGTCATCTTGTCACCTAGTCAGTTTGCAATGAACTATTCAAAGGTGAGGCCAGAGACGCGAAGGTACAAATGAAGAGAATTCTGAATAGAGTGAACTGACCTCAGCCATCTCTAATCGCTGAAAAAATCTTCTCCAGATGACACGCCGTCGCAAGTACATCCGCGTCCCTGTTTGCGCCGCCGCTCAAAGATAGGCTGACCCCCGGTCTCCGGTCTCCAAATGGAATGGAAATTGTTGGGGCATTGAGGAAAGCGGCTTTCATCGATACCGACAGGATACGGGCGTTTTCCCGTGCAAAGACTCCTTTATCGCGGGTCACAGCCTGAACAGACGGCGGGTACGACGGCAATGTCGGGTAAAGCAGCATCTTCCCTGCCAGTTCCCTGCCAAAGTCCGGGATGAGGGCCCGCCGGATTTCCAGCAATGCCTCCAGATCTGTGCCAAGGATTGAAGCCGCCTGAGCAAGGCGATCCTGCAAATTTGGGTCCAGTCTGGCCTGCTGGTCTCCGACCAGATTTGACAGAAGACGAAAGGCTTCGGCACTCACCAGCGTTCCATAGGTTTGGAAGATCTCCGTGACACGAGTGAAACTTCGGATATCAACCCTTTCCAGTTCGATGCCGTGCTCGGACAAATGCTGCTGGGCCTGTTCGTACATGGCCTTGATTTCCAGGTTAAATCCCACCAGGGCATCTTCTCTCAGGCACAGAATTTGACGGCAGGCGTGCCCGGTTTTTTTGCAATCCGACAAAACGCGATCTACAGCGCAAATCTGACTGACGTTTAAGGCAAGTGAGCCTGGCGTATCCAAGGAAGGTGCCAGAGGTAAAATCCCGGCGCTTTCATAGCGGTTCATAGTTGGGCGAAACCCCACAAGGCCCTGACAGGCGGCCGGAATGCGCACGGAGCCGGAAGTATCGGTGCCTAAGGCGATGTCGGCCAAGCCCAAGGCAACGGCCGATGCCGAACCGCTCGAGGACCCTCCAGGCACCATTGTGCTATCTAACGCATTTAGAGGGGTGCCGAAATGCGGATTAACTCCGAGCCCGGAGAAGGCGAGCTCCGACATGTTCACATGGCCCAGAACTATCGCGCCCGCAGAACGGAGCTTGGCCACGATCGGGGCGTCATTGTCTGCTGGTTGAGGATCGATGGCCAAAGATCCCGCATGGCTTCGGAGCGCTTGCACGTCGATATTGGCCTTCACTGCAAGAAACTGGCCGTCCAACGGGCCAAGCAGCCTCCCTGCGGCCCGCCGCGCGGCGGCAGATCGGGCATCCTGCAACAGTCTATCTGGCGCTATGCTAAGGAATACCTCGCGCTGCGTATCTAGGGAAGCCAGGAAGTCGCGCGCTCGTTGAAGGATATTCATGTCGTCAGGACCGGAGCCTTATAATAGGGCAGTTCTTCAACCCGTACGCTTTGCCGGTCTGCCTCATATTGCGCGCGCACGTGCTGCGCGATCTCTCCGAGAGTGGCGAACCAGACGTCACCCCTGTTCAAGATGGTTTCCATCCAGTCTTCCACCTGCCGCCACCGCGCCAAACGCCCGGTCAGGAAGGGATGCCAGATGCCGATCCAGAAGCCACCTTCTTCGTATTGGGCTTCGAATTCCTCCCAAAATGGGGTCAGCCCGGCGCGTGGCCCGGCGACGGGCATCATGTAGCCAATCTCCTCAAAGTGGGCGAACTGCGGCCAATCGTCGGTCCCCCAATGCGATGGAAGTTCGACTAAAGTCCGCCCGCCGGATCGCATGAGATATGGCAAATCATCCGCCATCAGCGAACTGTCATAGTCGAATTCATGCTTGTTCAGCAGGTCGATGACGGCTTGCGTTACATTGTAAACCGGTGCGCGATAGCCTTTTGGCACATTTCCCAGAACCCGCTTATGCGACTCCAGCGCGCGTTCAAACCAATAGGCTTGTTCAGACGAGCTGTGGTTTGTCGGGTCTTCGTGCAAATAGCCATGATGGCCGATTTCATGACCATCTTTCAGGATGGCTTGCATAGCATCTGGATATTGTTCCACGACCCATCCGGGTGCGAAGAAGGACTGTTTCAGCCCGAGACGTTTGTAGGTTTCTAGTATCCGAGGGATGGCAACCGTCGGCCCGTAGCGCCCCATGGAGATCGGATAGAGGCGATCATGCCCGTCGACCGGTTTTGCTATATGGATCAGGCTGTCCGCATCGATATCAAAGGTGATCGCACAGGCGCATCGCGCGCCGTTTGGCCAGATTATCTTCTTCTGCATGGTCTTGCTCCTCTGTCACAATTGCGGGGCGTTGTTCGTCAGCCAATCGTCATACCAGCGCTGCAATGCGGATTTGACGGCGGCATATTCACTGGCGCTCAGCCTTTGATCCGCGGCGCGCTGCATGCCGTCGGTGATGTTTTGAAGAATTGTCTTTTCGTCGCACTTTTGGGCCTCGCCGTGCGAAACGGCCAGTTGTCCACCGGTGAAGACGCTCTGGATGTCCGTGGATTTTGCCGAGCTGACCAACAGCTCAACCGGATCAATGCCGGGGTCTAACCAGGGACCTTCAAGACGGTCCAGGCGCAGGATCACAAAGTCGGCGCGTTTGCCGACGGACAGGCTTCCGATGCTGTGATCCATACCCATCAAACGCGCGCCACCCAAAGTGGCCATGTCGAAAACATCCTTCGCGGTCAGGCTAGGGTTCGCTCGATCACTCGACCAATAAAGGCTTTGCGCCAGACGCATTTCGGCGAACATATCGTCATCGCCTGCCAGGCTGGTCCCATCCATCCCCAGTGCGAGGTTGATGCCCATCCGCTTCATCAATGGCGCGGGTGCAATGCCGGACCGCAGCCGCAAATTGGAGCTAGGATTGCACACGATATGCGCGCGCGCCTCGGCCACTCGCGCCAGATCTTTTTCGTCCGTCCAGACCATATGCGCCAAAGACAAGCCGTCAGTGAGTAGGCCAGCTTTGCCCAATTCTGCGATGGCACCCTGAAAACTCCAGGCTGAAGCCGACAGGTGCTGCAGCCGAGACTCTTCGGCATGGGTGTGAATGCGCTGGCCGCTTTCGCGAACATCCCTGGCGATGTCGCGCAGGGCCTCACGGCCCGTCCAATGCGGTGCCGTTGGGCCAAACCACACATCAGCGCATTCAGAAGCCTCGTATTCGCCATACGTCCGCGACAGAAGCCGCACAAAGCTCCGCGGTTCAATACGTGTGCGCGCAACGTACTGGCGTTGCAGTTTGCGTCGCAGAACCTCGGGCAAGGTGACCAGAAACGATTGGCTTTGCCCATATGGATGCACAAGCTGGTTGTGCCATCTCTCGCCCGGCGCGATGGCACAGGACAGGCCAAGCGCATTATATACGGCGATTTTGTCCCTTATCTTCGCTTCGGCAATGGCCGCTGTCTGACCCGCGGTGCAGGCATCCACAACAGCCGTTACCCCATTCTTCAGCAAGCGCAGTGCCGCGTATTCGGTGGCGAGGCGCGGCGCAATGTCGGCTGCGCCAGCGGAGGCGAAAATCCAAGGCTCTAACAGGTCATCCCGTATCCCTTGGTTGATCAGGTTCACCCCATAACAATGGTGATGAGCATTCACAAACCCGGGCAGGATCGCCGTGTTTGTGTCCGAGTGCACCCTTGCGCTGGGATAACGTGACTTCAATACGGCCAGAGGTGCTAAGTCACCTATTCTACCGTCTAGAACATAAAGAGCGAAGTCGTTGTGACTGTGAAAAGCATCTTCGATGATCCAGCGGGCAGAAAATATGTCGCCGCCATTAGCTGTCATGAACAACAAATTCCAGCGCGCTGGGTTTGCCTTCGTCCCCGTTGACTGGAGTGATATCTTGCGGGCAGGCCGACATCACGGCGTAGACTGGCATCTCAGCTTTGAATGTTATGCTATCCCCCGCCTTTGACACGGGCGCAGCCCAGGCAAGGCTGCCATCAGGGTGAACTGGGACGTTCATCCACAGATTGAAGGGCGCTGGCACATGCGGTGCTTTTTTCCCGATAGCAAGCAAGGCCTGCCTCAAGTTGTCGGCGCAATTGTCGTGGTAATCAGTAACGCCCAATTGCTTGTACCGGTTGGCATCGCAAGCGGCGACCGTTGTGTCATGAACACCCGGCGATGTGTCTTGGGTCAGCGTCAGAAGAGGATTGCGCAGATTGCTGACCAACCTGTCACCGACCTTTGGGAAAACAGACAGAAGATCCGTATGCACATGCGGCATAGACAAATATTCTTGCAGCTCTGCCGCATTGAAGGCCCAGAAATCGCAGACTTGCCAGCCGGTCGGGTTGATGATGGTCAAAGTCTGACCAGCTTTCAAACGCGCCGCGACACCGCAACGTGCTGGCACCGTATACCGTTTTGCAATGACCGGGGCGCCGTCGGCAGAGACCGTGCTGTCCAGAGTTTGATTGAAACTATCGGGTTGGGAAGGGGCAAAACTTTGCATGCGCAAGAACTCCTGATTAGGAGTTCAGAAACGCATGCTTCTCGGCAATTTAGAAATGACAAAATTTCAAGCGACGGATTAGGTCGTTGCGGTCATGCTATTCTTCAAAAAACCTTTGACCAACGGCGCTGTCGCGAAAGTCATCTGCTTGGTCCAATAGCCATTCCCGGAACACACGAACGCGTGCACGATTGGCGTAAGTTTCCGGGCAGACGAGAAAATAGCTCTTGTTCTTCAATGCCGTGTCAAAGGGGGCGACCAGCATATTACGTTCCAGAAAACGCGCGGCGGCCAAAAGGCTGACCAGGGCCACACCATGACCATCGCATGCCGTCAGCAAGCAGATGTGTTCCTCGGAATAAGTGACATAGGGCTCGACATCACCAGTCTGCAAGCCAGCCGCGTCCATCCAGCGCTCCCAACTCGGATCCGCATCAGAAAACCCGCTCCATTGGTATTCGATCAGACGAGACTTCAGAAGATCTTCGGGGGAACTCAGTGACTTCGCCTTTTCCACGCTGCAGACAGGGGCTACCCAGTCATTCAAGACCCAAGCCACATTGCTGTCAGGATAATCGCCAAAGCCATACCGAATGGCCACATCCACATCGCTGGATTTGAAATCCACCAGTTGATCGCTAGATAGAACCCTTACCGAAATCTCCGGGTATTTCTCGTAAAAGCCTCGCAGCCGCGGGCTAAGCCAGTTGGCGGCAAAGGATCCGGTGGTTGAGATTGTCAATGTGCCTGCAAGGTCGTCTTCCTCCAGCGCGAGAGAGGCGGCTTCGATGTTCTTGAAGGCCTCAATAATGTGGGGCGCGTAATTGGCCCCATCCTCCGTCAATTTCAAGGCGCGGGTCAGCCGGTGGAACAGGGGCACCCCAAGTTGATCCTCCAGCGATTTGATCTGATGGGAAATGGCAGTCGGAGTGACGCATAATTCATCGGCGGCATCCTTGAAACTCAGATGCCGACAGGCCGCTTCGAAGGCCTGAATGCTTTTCAACGACGGTATCTTCGCCATAACGCGCGGCTTTGCTCTCCTGATGCGATGCTATTTCGTCGCTCCACTCTAACCCGATTGCCAGTTCACATGTGGACGAATTTCTCAGCTGTGAGGTGAAAACATCTAATTTGAGAAGATAGGGCATTCTCTCTTGAATTTGCGTGAAAGTTGGGAGGTTGTCTTGGATCCATTTTTGAAAGTCACCGGCATCGATAAGTCGTTTGGCGCCGTTCGTGCATTGAACAACGTCAATCTGCTGGCCTCCAAGGGCGAGTGCATTGCGATTTTGGGCGAGAACGGAGCGGGGAAAACCACGTTCGCAAGCGTTTTGATCGGTCTGTATCAGCCCGATAACGGCGAAATCAAACTGGGCGGAACACCTGTTTCGGTGACCAGCCCAGCAAAAGCTATTGAGCATGGGATCGGCATGATCCACCAACATTTCAGCCTGGTCGGCGCAATGAACGCCGAAGAGAACATTCTGATCGGCTTGCCCAGCACAAAGAGGGGTGCAGAAGCGCGGGCGCGCATTCGGCAGCTTTGCAGCGACTTTGACTTTAACGTCGATTTTGACATCCGCGTCACGGAAATGCCTGTGGGCATGAAGCAAAGGGTGGAAATCCTTAAGGCGCTGTTTCGCGATGTATCGATCCTGATCCTGGATGAACCCACCAGCGTTCTTGCCCCGACCGAAGTCGCGCCGTTTCTCAAAGGGGTGCGCAAGCTGGTCGCCAACGGCTGCCTTGTCTTTTTCATCAGCCACAAGCTCGATGAAATCCGCGAAATTGCCGATCGCGTCATGATAATGCGCCATGGGCGTGTCGAGGGAGTTCTTCCAGTTGCGACCACGCCTATGGCCCAGATGTCAGCGCTTATGATGGGAGACAAGCCGACCGGCGAAACGGTCGAGACGCCCAAGGCCAAAAAGGCGCGCAACGACACCAGCTCAGCACCGGACGCTCTGGTTGTCTCTGATGTCTGCCTGATCGATCCAGGCGGCGCGGAAATCCTGCAGGATCTGACCCTCTCCGTGAAGGCTGGCGAAATCCTTGGAATCGCCGGGATCGATGGCAATGGTCAGACGGAGTTGAGCGAGGTGATCACCGGCCTCAAAAGGCAAACCAGCGGCACCATCCACCTTAATGGCAAGGAGATATCAAGCGCCTCCATCACTTCGCGCATTGCAGATGGCATCGGCTTTGTGCCCGAGGACCGACATGCCGAAGGCTTGGTTCTGTCACTCAGTGTCGAAGAAAATCTTGCTTTTCGATCCATTGGTGATGACAGGTTCATGTCAGGCGGTCTGATTTCCCGGCGCGCGATGCACGAGATCGCAAGCGACGTGGTCGCGGCCTTTGACATTAGGCCCCCTGACCCAAAATTGAACGCCTCGGCTCTATCCGGTGGCAATCAACAAAAGATCGTTCTGGCCCGTGAAGTGGCCCGGGCGCGCAATCTTTTGGTCGTCGTACAGCCGACTAAAGGGCTTGACGTCGGCGCAACGGAATTTGTTCAGAACCAGATCCGTGCCGTCGCCCAAAGCGGCGTGGGGGTTCTCTATATCTCCACTGAACTTGAACATGTGCTCGACATCTCTGACCGCGTCGCCGTGATGGCCTTTGGTCGGATCACGGGTGTTGTCGATCCAGAAAACACAACTCTTCAAGACATCGGGCTCTTGATGACCGCAGCGCCGGAGGAGGTACAATGAACAGGTTTACCATGCAACGCCGAATTGCGATTGCCTTACTGTTAGCGCTGAGCGTTGGCGGCGTGCTGATCCTGCTCGACGGGCACAACCCGTTTGAGGCCTATAAGGTTCTGTTTCTGGAATCTTTCCTGAATTACTGGGGTTTCTCCAATACTTTGGTCAAAGCCTCGCCGATGCTTCTGGCCGGGCTGGCCGTGATCATCCCGATGCGCGCCGGTGTGTTCAACATCGGTGGCGAAGGACAGATCTATATTGGTGGGTTGTTTGGCGCTGTCTTTGCTTTGGCGATCCCCGATCTGCCCGGTCTCTTGGGCGTGCCGCTGATATTTATCGCCGCCGCCGCCGGCGGGGCGTTCTGGGCGGCAATTCCTGCGTATCTCAAAGCCTATCGGGGCACGAATGAGGTCATCGTCACGCTGTTGATGAACTTCATTGCGATCCACATCGTCAGCTATGCCGTGGCTGGGCCGCTATTGGCTGAAGGCGCGCCATATCCTTATTCGGAGGAAGTCTCAGAAGCCTATCGCCTGCCTATTCTGATGCCGCAATCTGATACCCATGCGGGCTTTGCTTTCGGGCTGGGCATGACGATCATCTTGTATTTCTGGCTGCGCTTCACGCCATCGGGCTTCCAACTGGATCTTGTGGGGCGCAATGCCCGCGCTGCGGCCTACGCCGGTGTGGACCAGAAAAAGACCGTCATCCGCGCCATGTTGATTGGCGGCAGCCTTGCAGGCATGGCCGGCGCAATCGAGGTGATCGGGTTGAAGTACCGCCTGTTCCACCTGTTTAGCGATGGCTACGGCTATGACGGAATTGTCGTCGCCTTCCTTGCGGCTCTTAACCCAATTGTCGCGCCTTTGACCGCGCTGTTCCTTGCCGGGCTTTCTGCCGGCGCGGGAACGATGCAACGTGCCGTCGGGGTCGACAGTTCCGTCATCGAAGTGGTCGAGGGGCTCGTTGTGGTTCTGGTCGCCGCCGCCCTCGTGACACCGCGAACCAGGTCAATATCCATTTTGAAACCACTGGCAAAAAACCTGCGGCTGCGCCGCCAAACACAACGCCAAAAGAAAGAGGCATAGGCTATGATTGATCTTGTTTTGCTTGGCGACGTCCTTGCCGGAACCGCCCGATTGGGTACGCCAATTGCTTTTGCTGCCCTTGGCGGGGTGATTGCGGAACGTGGCGGGCTGTACAACATCGGTCTCGAAGGTCAGATCCTCGCCGGAGCGCTTGGCGCCGCTGCTGGTTCTTTCGCAACGGGCTCTGCCATGATCGGGCTCGGATGCGGGATCATTTGCGGCCTGATCTCCGGCCTTCTGCTTGGGTATATGTCGATCCGGCTGCGCATCAACCAGCTGGTTGGCGGTATCGGCCTCAACCTGCTGCTGGCCGGACTCACAGCTTTTCTGTCCCGTCAGATATTTGGTGCTCAGGCCGGAGGGGCGCGGGTAAACGGGTTCTCGCAGATCGATATTCCCTTCTTGTCAGATCTTCCCGTCGTTGGCCCGTCCCTGTTCTCCCAGGATCCGCTGTTCTACCTTTTGATCGGATTGGCAATAGCCGCCTGGTTCTGGCTGATGAAATCCCACAAGGGTCTGGATCTTCGCGCCGTTGGCGAAAACCCGAAGGCCGCGGACTTGGCCGGGGTTCCTGTCTTTCGCATGCAATATCTCGTAATCGTAGTCAGCGGAGCCCTCGCGGCACTGGCAGGGGTGCATCTGGTCTTATCGCAAGTCTATGTGTTTGCGGAAGGCATGAGCGCGGGCAAAGGCTTCATTGCGCTTGCGGCTATCATCTTAGGACGTTGGTCGCCCATCGGCGCGATCTGCGCGGCGCTTTTCTTCGGCTTCTGTGATGCGGTGCAATTCAAACTGCAATTCACCTCGCCAGAGATTCCCTATCAGCTCTTCCTGATCTTGCCTTACTTCGCATCGCTCATCGCACTCGTGGTCCTCGGCGCCAAGGCCAGCGCACCTGCAAGCGTTGGACTGCCCTACGACCGAGAGCATCGATAAATCTCAGCCGTGACGTGAGAAACCATCGTTTTTCACGTCGCGATCCTCCCGTCACCCTGACAACACATATCCAATATGGGAGAACAACAATGCAATTGAAGTCCAAACTATTAGCGGGGCTTGCGGTACTGATGTTGGCCGGGCCTGCGACCGCTGAGGGGATCGAACGCGCCGCGATCGTTATGCCCGGATCGATCTCTGATAATGGCTGGAACCAAGCCGGATTCGAAGGTCTTACCAAGGCAGGTGAAGTGCTTGGCTTTGAAGCCGCTTTTTCAGAAAGCGTGCATCAGCCGGAACAAATCGAAGTCCTGAGCGACTACGCGCGCCGGGGGTATGACCTTGTGATCGGTCACGGCGGAGAGTTCCAGGACGCAGTGGAACGTGTCGCAGCACGCTTCCCGGAAACCATGTTCATGGTGAACAACGGAATGGGCACAAAAGAAAACATTGCCAACGCGGATTTCTATTTCAGTCAAATCGCTTATCTGATGGGCTACGTCGCGGGCTCCATGTCAGACACAGGCACCATTGGCATAATCGCAGCGCAACAGTTCAAATTCACGACCGACACCGTTGCTGGCTATGAAGCAGGGGCCAAAGCGGCCAATCCGGACGTCAGAGTTCTGGTAACCTGGACCGGCGACTGGGATGACATCGCCAAGGGCAAAGAAGCTGCTTTGAACCAAATTTCCCAAGGCGCCGATGTCGTCTGGCCGACAATGGACAGCGCGACGCTGGGCTCCATGCAGGCCGTTCAGGAAAAAGGCGTCTATGGCATCGGCATCTATCGTGATGCGCTCAACGAATGGCCGGAAATCCTGCAGTCCGCTATTCTGGATGTCCGAGGCAACATGCGGTCCTACTTGGAACTGGCAGCTGCTGGAAAACTGGAAGGTGCACTCTACCGGGCGGATATGGGCAATGAACTGGCCATGCGGATCGGGTCGTTCCACCCAGATATCCCGTTGGAAGTTGTGGATGAAGTCAACAAACTGATCGACGCCATGAAGTCAGGCACTTTGGTTGTAAATCCACAATAAGGAATCCCTAATAATCGCTCCTCTTATTACTCTCGCCCCCAAGACTGGGGGCATTTTTTAGTATTGGAGAAATCAATAATTGAAGCCTTTCGCTTGTACCGCGTGGGATTGCGATACCCCCAATTTCGCCGGAATCTCTATGCTTTCTATTCCTGATCATCAGTTCGACAACACCCGAAATTGAACAAATTCAGGACTGCCTAAGATCCAACCATGCAAAACGCTCAATCAACATCATCCTTGCAAAATCTGTGACCAGACATCCATGCGCATTTCAGCGTCGGTCAAACTGGGCTCTTCGTCGTCGTTCGCTGCGAGCGCAAATTCAAAGGCTGCCTGAACTCGCGAAATGCGGACGAAGCCGCCTTTCAGGTTTTCCTGTCGCCGTTAAAAACTATTCTGGTACCACCTCGATCAAATAACGCACGTTTTGGAGAGTATTTTGACCGCCGTCCCATTTTGAAACAGCCAAAATTGACAAGTCGTAGGTGCCGACCGGAAGAGGTTTAAGCATGAACCAATAGCCATCAGTTGCGGATGGATAATAACTCGGCGGATTGTACTCACTGGGAATTCGGGCAAGAATATCAAAGCAATCTGACGATCCAACAAGATGCAATGCAGGATTTGGAAATGGCGTCCCGTTTAGTTTGACTTCGATAACGTCACTCGAAACTGGCTCAAAATCTACCCACGCCTTAGCCTCGTCACAACTCTGTTCAACACCGGGAGGCGTCCAACCGATGTTGTTAATGACTGTAAAGAAAAGGCTTCTCCCAAAAGGTACCTGACACTTCCGTTCAATGAGTTCGCCGGGTTCGGCATCGGCAAGAAACCAGACGCCTCCTGATTGCATAGCAGCACAGTGTATTCCGGTAGAATCAAGTCTCGGGTTCTGTATCTTCGGAATACTATAAAACCACTGCCACCAACGGTTTGCCAAATCTGGCATATCGGCTTCATCTGGTTTTACAAAATAGTCCTGAGGATCGAAGCCTTCTTTCGAAGCAGCAGGTAAAGCTATCAGAAGAATAAAGCAGGAAATTGCTACCCTTATTGATACCCCGGCTCTCACACCTTTTACGCCCATTTTTGCTCCAAGCGAAACCAGTCTATGTGTGTGCATCTATAGACTATCGAGTGTTCCTCGCAACTTGGAAAACCCTCAGGTTCAGATTGTTACTTTGGGCTCGTTGCTGAAGTCTTCTGCACCCCGTATCAGCGATCGGTGGCAGCCCGAAGCAGACATTCACAACTGAGCTTTGCAAATTCCGAGATGTGGACAAATCAGACCTTCGAAGCCCGCGTCGGCAAACTTTCCTCACGGGAAGGTTAACGATCAGCCTCAGCTCACGCTTTCTTCTTCCAGGTGCAGCTTCATCTCTATCAGCACCTGTTGCAGCAGGCTGGTTTCCTTCAACAGGCGTTTGGCTTCGTTCACGGTGATGATGCCGTCTTCGATAGCGGCCTGGTATTCGGTCATCAGCATGGCAAACCGCTGGCTCAGCGCGATGACGTCGGAATTCACCCCGCCGGTGCGCGGGCTTTCAGTGTTGCGACCGTCATAAGACAGCGTGATGTTCTTCAGGTCAGCCAGCGCCGAGGTCACGTGCGGATAGTTCGACACGGCCTCAAGCCGGGCCACAGCATCCACGGGCATAAACCGGTCGGCGTGTTCGGCGTTGTCTGAATAATACCGCCCCAGAGTCGCCTTGGATTTACCCGTGATTTCACACGCGGATTCAATGCCGACGTCTTTGACCAACGCCTCTGTGTGCTTTTTCAGGTAGGCCCCGATATCTGCCATGTTTTTACCTTTGCTGCCTGCCTCGCCCACAAGATCTGCCACTGTGGGGGAAAGGGACAGGAATTTTCCCATACTCGATTCATAATTGAAATGTCATAAATTGGCTATCCCTCAGATATGCAGGGGTTTTGTGAGTGAGTGGCGGCCGTTCCGGCCGGTAATGAGTGATCGCGGGGTGCAATTTATACTCCGCTTTGTATAGGCCGCATGTTGGCCGACGGCGTCGCTGTTGTGGGCGCGGGGGATCCATCCCCTTTGAGCGTAAGCTCAGTCCCTGCAATGACAATGGCGACGTCGCTTCTTTAACGGCTTTTGATATCTTGCCCAGTCCGGTCTTGCCATTTAGACCCGGGCGCATGGCAAAGCTTTACTTCAATTATTCCACCATGAACGCGGGTAAATCGACCGTGTTGCTGCAGGCCTCGCACAACTATCGTGAGCGAGGGATGCACACTTATCTGATGACCGCAGCACTGGATGGGCGTGCCGGTGTTGGAAAGATCGCATCGCGGATCGGGATTGCTGCGGACGCCGATACTTTCGCAACCGAAGATGATGTCTTTGCTATGATTAAATCACGGCTGGGCAAGGGCCAAATTGCCTGTGTCTTTGTCGATGAGGCGCAATTTCTGACGGAAGATCAGGTCTGGCAACTGGCCCGTGCGGTGGATGACCTGAAAGTACCGGTTCTGGCCTACGGGCTGAGGGTGGATTTTCAGGGGCAACTGTTTCCCGGCTCAGCCGCCCTGCTGGCCCTAGCTGATGAAATGCGCGAGGTACGCACCATCTGCAAATGCGGGCGCAAGGCGACAATGGTGATTCGTCAGGACGAAAACGGCAACACCATCACCGAGGGCGCACAGGTGCAGATCGGCGGGAACGAGACTTACGTCTCGCTCTGCCGCAAACATTGGCGCGAAGCGGTCGGGTCTTAAACCGGATTCGGCAACGCGCGCCCCGCGACAAAGGCCTCTACGTTGTCTAGCGCCATATGGCCCATGTCGCTGCGCACTTCCTCGGTGGCTGTGCCCAGATGCGGCAGAAGGGTCACGTTGTCCACGTCGCGCAGGGCCTGAGGAACGGCGGGTTCGAATTCGTAGACGTCCAAGCCGGCGCCCGCGATCTGGCCGGATTGTAGAGCGGTGATCAGGGCGGTCTCGTCAATGACCTCTCCGCGGGCGATATTGACCAGGATGCCGGATGGGTTCATGGCCTCCAGCACCTGCACGTTGATCAAGTGTCGGGTTTCGGCCCCACCGGGCACTGCAATCACAAGGAAATCGACCGAGGCCGCCAAAGACGATAGATCGGCGATGTATTCAGCAGGAAACTCTACGTCCTTCGGGCTGCGCGACTGATACAAAACCTGCATCCCGAACCCGAAATGACAGCGCCGGGCAATGGCCTGACCAATCCGGCCCATACCAACAATGCCGACACGCTTGCCAGTCACATGATGGCCCAGCATCTGCGTCGGATGCCATCCTTGCCATTCACCTGCGCGGACCAGTCGTTCGCCCTCACCCGCTCGGCGGGCCGTGGACAGCAATAGGGTCATGGCAATATCGGCCGTTGCATCGGTGACGGCGCCCGGCGTGTTGGTGACGGCAACACCGGCGGTGCGCGCGGCTTCTACGTCGATATGGTTGTAACCGACCCCAAAATTGGCAAGCAGCTTGCAACGGGGGCTGGGGACATCAGCAAATATCTGATCCGAGAACTGGTCGCCTAAAGTGGGCACGACCACGTCGAACTCTCTTAGTGCGCAAAGCATTTCTTCAGACGGCATGGGCAGCGTATTAGTGCGGATTTCAACGTCGAACGTGGAACGAGCACGTGCCTCGACGGCGGCGGTCATTGGGCGGGTGATCAGCAATTTCATCAGTGCATCCGCCCGCCGATAGGAACTTCGCCATCTGGGCCAATCAGAACGACCTCACCGTTTTCATCCGGCAAGCCCAGCACCAGAACTTCGGACATGAACCGGCCGATCTGGCGCGGAGGGAAATTCACAACGGCCATCACCTGTTTGCCCACCAAAGTTGATGGATCGTAATGCGCAGTGACCTGGGCCGAGGTTTTCCGTTCACCAATCTCATCACCAAAGTCGATCCACATCTTGATCGCGGGCTTGCGGGCTTCGGGGTAGGGCTCCGCCCGCGTCACTTCACCCACACGAATGTCGACCTTGAGAAAATCGTCAAATGTAATTTCACTCACGGGACAGCTCCTTGGATCGGTCGGTTGCTGCTTTGACGGCGCGGTGCAGCAGGTCGGGAAAGCCTTCTTCTTCGTGCATCAACACCTCAAGTGCGGCTTGCGTTGTGCCGTTCGGAGACGTGACATTGATGCGCAATTGCGACGGGTCTTCGTCGGCCGCCATAGCCAGAGCCCCTGCCCCGGCCACGGTGGACTTGGCCAGCTTCATCGCCAAATCATGCGGCAAGCCCTGTGCCTGACCAGCAGCAGCCAGTGTTTCGATCAGGTGAAAAACATAAGCCGGGCCCGATCCGCTGAGACCGGTAACGGCGTCCATTTGCGCCTCATCTTCCAGCCGAACGGTCTCGCCAATAGCGGACAGCAGGTTTTCGGCCAATGCAACATCCGCGTCCGAAGCATTCGCATTTCCGATCAGCGCTGTGATTCCCTGCCGGATGGCCGCAGGTGTGTTTGGCATCGCGCGCACGATAGGGGTACTTTCGCCCAAAACACCCTCGAACGTGGCAATCGACGTCCCGGCCGCGATCGAGACAAAAAGGCTGTCGCCACCACCCAGCGCTTTGATTGCAGGTAGGGCTTCGCCCATCATCTGCGGCTTGACTGCCACCAGCACCACGGCAGGGGCCTCGGGCAGCGGAGTGTTGATATTAACTCGCTGCTCCTTCAGCCAATCCGAGGGGTTCGGATCAATCACCCAGACCGCTGACGCAGGAAGGCCATGCTCTAACCATCCGGCGAGCATGGCCGATCCCATCTTGCCGCACCCCAGAAGAACCAGCCCCTGCTCGGCGACCCGTGACATGTCCATGATTGCCCCTCTCCTCATTCGGTTCGGGGCAAAGCTTTACGCGCGGCCGTAGGCCTCTGCAATGGCGACTTGCATCGCTTCTTCGGGGGTACGATTGCCCCATGTGACCAACTGGATCGCCGGGTAATAGCGCTCGGCGCTCAGCACGGCGGCGTTGATCATCGTATCGATCTGATCCGGGCTGGCCATCTGACCACCGGCCAGAACCAGACCATAGCGGTACACCATCAGCTTCTGATTGGCCCAGTAGGTAAACGCGCCTGCCCAGCACTGATCATTCATCTTGTTCAGCAGCTCATACAGCTTGGCTTCGCGATCCGTCGGAGGCTCCATCTCGAACGAGCACACCATGCGCAGGGTTTCGTCATAGTTCGACCAAGCCAAAGTGATCGAGTATGTGCGCCACTGCCCTTCGACAGCCATAGCAATCTGATCATCCCCGATCCGGTCAAAATCCCAGTCGTGATGTTCAGCTAAGTGTTCGACAATATCGATCGGATGAAGGTCTTCTTCGAGAAACTGCTCGGAAAGGGCCATAATGCCACCTCACTAATCTCTAGCCTTTAAGGGGCTGGCAGCGCCCCAGCGCTAGTTGCTTACTCTACAAGCCGGGGTATTCCCCGTCTGCCTGTACTAAATATGGTGCGATGCGAGATGGGTTCTGGCAACCCTATTTATTGGGGATAACAGCAATAAGTTGTGGACAGTCGGCAACGGCGATCAAAATATTGGCACGAATTGTACCTTTGTCTTGATAAAACTCTGCAAGACGGCAAGATACACAACACCGCACAACCCAGGGTCGGATTGCGCGGCGCATACCTTTAGCCAAAAATCAAATTGTTGGGGCGTTACTTTTCCAGTTTTGCCTCAAGCGCGGCGATGCGGGCTTCGAGAGCCGCATTTTCTTCACGCGCTTTCTGAGCCATCGCGCGGACAGCGTCGAATTCTTCGCGTGTGACGAAATCGCGGTCGGCCAGCCAGCGGTCGATCATCGACTTCATCGCATTCTCAGCTTCTTCCCGCGCGCCCTGCGCCACACCCATAGCGTTGGTCATCAATTGAGAAACATCGTCGAGGATCTTGTTGCGGGTTTGCATGGCTTTACTCCGAATTCGCGGTTGGTCTCTATATGGGGAATGATTACGCCGGGCTCAAGGTTGACTTGCCCTGCAAACCCCGGGCAATGAGACGCACATGCAGGCTGTTTTGAATTTCCCCGATCTTTCGCCCGAATTGTTCTCGATCTCACTGTTTGGGATGGAGTTCGCGCTGCGGTGGTACGCGCTGGCCTATATCGTCGGCATTCTGATCGCATGGCGACTGGGCATAGCAGCGCTGCGCCGCCCGGCCCTGTGGCCCGACAAGACCCCTCCGATGAAGCCGGAACAGCTTGAGGATCTGATTACCTGGATCATCCTCGGCGTGATTCTGGGCGGGCGCCTTGGGTTCGTGCTGTTCTATCAACCCGCCTACTATCTTTCGAACCCGTTAGAGATTCTGCAGGTCTGGCAAGGAGGCATGGCGTTCCATGGCGGGCTGCTGGGTGTTGTGCTCGCCTCGTATCTTTACGCGCGACGTCATCAGATACCTGTTCTGTCTATGGCCGACCTGATTGCGCATACAGTGCCGCCGGGGCTCTTGCTGGGGCGGTTGGCCAACTTCATCAATGCAGAATTGTGGGGACGCCCCAGCGAATTGCCGTGGGCCGTGATTTTTCCCGGCGGTGCAGCGCAGGATTGCCCCGGCGTTGTGGCCGGGATGTGCGCGCGCCACCCATCGCAGCTGTACGAGGCTGCGTTGGAGGGCCTGCTTTTAGGCGCCTTACTGTTGTGGCTCGCTTATCGGCGCGGCGCATTTCACAAGCCGGGCCTGATCATGGGCATCTTTCTGGCTGGCTACGGGGCGTCGCGATTCATTGTTGAATTCGTCCGGCAGCCCGACGCGCAGTTCATTTCGGCCGGGAATCCGCTGGGTCTGGCCTGGCAAGTGGGCGGCTATGGTCTGACTATGGGCCAAATGCTGTCGCTGCCGATGATCGCTCTTGGCTTGTGGTTCGCCTTGCGTGCAAGATCGAAAGCATGAGTCTGCAGGATCATCTGCTGGCGCGTATCGCGCAGAACGGCCCGATGAGCGTGGCCGACTACATGACCGAATGCCTGCTGCACCCGACACATGGCTATTACACAACCCGTGATCCACTGGGCGCTCAAGGCGATTTCATCACAGCCCCGGAGATCAGCCAGATGTTCGGAGAGTTGATTGGCCTGTCTCTGGCCCAAAGCTGGCTGGATCAGGGCCACCCCGAGCATTTCGTATTGGCTGAACTTGGACCAGGACGCGGTACATTAATGGCAGATATGCTGCGCGCCACGGCGCGTGTGCCGGGTTTTAATGAGGCAGCCGAGATTGTCTTGCTTGAGGCTTCGCCCGCCCTGCGTGATGTGCAGGCGCAGACCTTGAAGGACCACAAGCCGCGTTGGATCGACTCGGTTGCCGACCTGCCCCAAGCACCGTTGTTTCTGGTTGCGAACGAATTCTTCGATGCGCTGCCTGTTCGTCAGTTCCTGCGTGACGGTGATGGTTGGCGCGAGCGGTTGATTGGCCGAGACGGCACCGCGTTGACTTGGGGACTGGCACCGCATGCAGAACAGGTCGCGCTGAAGGATCGGCTTGGCGACACTGAAGATGGCGATCTAGTTGAACTGTGTGCCGCCGCCATTCCGGTCATCACTGTTATCGCCGCGCGGATAGGCACCCATGGCGGCGCAGGGCTGATCGTGGATTACGGCGACTGGCATTCGCTAGGCGACACGTTTCAAGCGCTGCATGCGCACCAGCGTGCCGACCCGCTGGACCAGCCTGGTCAGGCTGATCTGACGGCCCATGTGGATTTCGAACCGCTGGCGGTGGCGACTCGCGCTGCCGGATGTGCCCATTCGCGCCTGACACCACAGGGCGTATTTCTGGAACGGCTGGGTATCGCGACCCGCGCACAGGCCTTGGCCGCCCCCCTCGGCGGGTCTGAGCTAGAAGCGCTGATTGCCGCACATCGCCGGTTGACGCATCCCGAGGAAATGGGAAACCTGTTCAAAGTTCTGGGCCTGTACCCTACCCCTTGCGCCCCACCACCGGGATTAGAGCCATGACCTTGGAAATTCTGACCTCTGATTTACTGGCCCCTGTGCGCCATGGGTTCTTCAGCCGCCGCGGCGGTGCATCGTCAGGGATTTTTGCGGGCCTCAATTGCGGCTACGGCTCATCCGACCAGACCGAAGCCGTTTCGGTAAATCGTAAGCGGGTGGCGCAGGCGATGGACGTTACACCCGAAGCGCTTGTTGGCATTCACCAGGTCCACTCACCCGCAGTTCTAGTAGTCGATGAACCGATCAACGGCGAAAAACCCAAGGCGGATGCGGTCGTCACGGCAACCCCTGGACTGGCTCTGACGATTCTCACGGCTGACTGCCAGCCGGTCCTGTTTGCTGATTCTGACGCGAACGTGATCGGGGCCGCACATGCCGGTTGGCGCGGTGCATTGGACGGGGTTCTTGAGGCGACATTGGACGCGATGGAATCCCTGGGTGCAAAGCGAGAAAGCATTGTGGCAGTGATCGGCCCCTCAATCTCGCAAGCGGCGTATGAGGTTGGACCCGAATTCCTAGACGAATTTGTTGCTGAATCGTCTGAAAACCTACGATTCTTTGCAAATGGAACAGGCGACAGACTTCAGTTTGACCTGCCTGCCTTCGGGCTGCACAGGTTGCGTCAGGCGGGGGTTGGACAAGCTGAATGGACACGTCATTGCACCTATTCCGACCCTGAGAGATTCTATTCGTATCGCCGGTCGACACACGCGAAAGAGGCCGATTATGGCCGCCTCATTTCCGCCATAAAACTTTAAGATCGAGCCCCAATTGTGGCGAAACCGCCGCTTTTTTGCCACATTTTTTTTGTCTATTCGTATCTCGACAATTTGATAATTATTGTCCGCTCTCAGATGGTTATCAGCTGATATTTCAGTAGAGCGTGACCAGATCAGAAAAGAGGAAATACGAAACTTCATTTTTCCTGATTTCATCCCGGGTCAGCCTTATCGCCGCCGTAATGGCCGGGCAGACTAAGGCCTCAAAGGGAAAAGGGGCCTTAATCCCCAAGCGAGCAGGACAATAAAATGAAGACAAGATCACGCTTTCTCAGCGCCGTACTTGTGGCCACCAGAGAGCAAAAGCTGGAAATGCCGTGGAAACGAGTTTCCAGCAACTCGGTCAGAGTAGCCCGCCGTTTGGCGGCCCGACGCTGATCATGAATATCCCGCGAACCAAGCTGCCGGTTCCGGGAAACAAGACGCACAGCGGAGGGGTGCTCCGACCCGATGTGCGACCAGCCGCCGATATTTTGTGCGGTTCGATTCCGGGGCGTGTGTGCGTTGGCAATTTTGCCCGCGTTTGTATGAGTTTGTCTGGGGGGTCAATGTGCTGACCAAAGATATAGGAATATCCGTCGCAACAAGCGCTCAGTGTTTCTGTCGCCATGCGAGTCACCGCCTTCTTCCAAGACAAGGAAATAACCGATCAGGCTGGCCTGTACGGGGGTATTGCCTGTCTGCGCGGTTTCTAGAGGGGACGGAATTGTAATGGCTATTCCACATTCTTTATCTCGCGCTGCCAGAAATGCTGTTGAAACGTCGGCATTGCTGCGTGACGCGCCAAGACCAACCACAAAACACAAGGCGCAGCTACGGCGCTATGAGGTCAGTACGCTGATGAAAAACGGCGATGTAGTTCAGACCCGCCATATCGCGCCTGCCCTGCCAATGTTCGAGGATGCGTTCTGCGCCTTTACCCGTGGGGCGTTGGTTGAAACAGAATTTGGCCCGATGGCAATCGAAGATCTGCTGCCAGGTGATACGGTCCTGACGCAAGATGGTGAATCGGAAACGGTCGTGTGGAAAGGGTCAGTTACCCTGATACCTGGGCGCGTGGATTCGCGGGGTCGAACGCGCCCGCTGACGCGGATCATGGCCGATACGTTCGGGATGCAAAAACCGATGTCGGGTGTCATCGCTGGTCCCGCTGCCAGACTCCTTGGCACGCCCGCGCATTTGCGGCATCTGCATGGGGACGACCAGATGCTGACCCCGGTTCACGAATTCCAAGATGGCATGGGCGTCATTGAAACCTTGCCGCCGACGCCGGTCGAGCTGTTTCACATCTGCCTGAAACGGCATTCGGTCATACGGGTAGACGGTCTGCAATTCGAATCATATCACCCTGGCACCAACGCCATTCGCCAGGTCAGCCGATCGCTTAGGTCGGTCTATCTCAACCTGTTCGCGCATATCGAATCACTAAACGATTTCGGACCGTTGGTCATGCCGCGCGCCGGTGATGGTGAGGTGGACGCAATTTCCGCCTAGTCTAAAGCAACTTCTGCAATGTGGGGGCATTATGCAGTTATTAATCAGTTGGATGGTCTCTGTGTCGGTGGCAGCGCTCCTGCCACCGATGAAACCACACCCTAAATATCTGGAGTTCAGGCGGTTCGGCTCATGCGTTCCTCAAGAACGTCGAATGGCACGCCTGGTTCGTCTTTTGCGCCGCGGATAACAAGCGACGTCTTGACGCTTGCCACGTTCGGAGTGGTCAGCAGTTCGCCAGTCAGGAACTGCTGAAAACTGCTGAGGTCAGGCGCTACGCATTTCAGGATGAAATCCACTTCGCCATTCAGCATGTGGCATTCCCGAACCAGAGGCCATTCGCGGCAACGTTCCTCGAATGCGCTAAGTTCGGATTCGGCCTGACTTTCCAGACCGACCATGGCAAAAACCTGAACCTCAAACCCCAGCTCGCGCGAATTCACATCGGCGTGGTAGCCGCGGATCAGGCCTGATTCTTCAAGAGTGCGTACGCGACGCAGGCAAGGCGGGGCTGAAATTCCCACGCGTTTCGCCAATTCGACATTGGTCATGCGACCGTCTGCCTGCAATTCCGCCAGAATCTTGCGGTCAATCTCGTCCAGCCGTATCGCGACCATTAAATACTCCTGAATTTTTCGGTTGTTATATCAGCACCCAGCAGATGCGCAATAATCTTTCGTGACTGCGCAATATTGTTTATTTTCAATGTTCTTTTTCGATTGCCCTTTGACGGGCCTATAAGGGGTGCAAATCAGTAAGGGGCTTTAAGCGCGGCACATGGGTCGCTATATCCATCCGCCAGGGGCCACAGGCCCAAATCAGGCAGATCGAGTTGGGGGTACCATGACCGAGACACGTCACACCAAGGTTCTGATCATCGGGTCGGGACCGGCCGGTTACACAGCGGGCGTCTATGCAAGCCGCGCGATGCTTGAGCCGATCCTGGTTCAGGGCATCGAACCCGGCGGTCAGTTAACCACCACCACCGAGGTCGAGAACTGGCCGGGTGACACCGAAGTTCAAGGCCCCGACCTGATGGTGCGCATGCAGGATCACGTCAAGGCAATGGGTTGTGAAGTCATCGGCGACATCATTAGCGATCTGGACATCAGCAAGCGCCCCTTCACCGCTAAGGGCGACAACGGCACGACTTACACAGCCGATGCCGTTATTCTAGCCACTGGCGCGCGCGCCAAATGGTTGGGTCTGCCGTCGGAGGAAAAGTTCAAGGGCTTTGGTGTTTCGGCCTGTGCCACCTGTGACGGTTTTTTCTATCGCGGACAAGAAATCGTTGTGATCGGCGGCGGCAACACCGCCGTGGAAGAGGCGCTGTTTCTAACCAATTTCGCCAGCAAGGTCACTTTGATTCACCGCCGCGACGAACTGCGGGCCGAGAAGATCCTGCAGGACCGTCTGCTAAAGAACGAAAAGATCGAACCGCTGTGGTTCCACGAGCTGGAAGAAGTGGTTGGCACCGATGCTCCTCTGGGTGTCGAAGGTGTGCGGGTCAAGAACGTAAAAACCGGCGAAATCACCGAGATCCCCTGTAAAGGTGTCTTTGTCGCTATCGGCCACGCACCGGCAAATGAACTGGTAGAGGACTCGCTGGAAACCCATATGGGCGGCTATGTCGTGACCAAGCCGGGCTCAACCGAGACCTCGGTACCCGGTGTGTTCGCAGCAGGCGATCTGACCGACCATATCTATCGTCAGGCCGTTACCAGCGCAGGCATGGGCTGCATGGCGGCGCTGGACGCCGAACGGTTTCTGGCGGAACAGGAATAACTGATGCTGGAATTCTCCGGCCCAGTCTGGAGAATTCTTTTTCTGTCCCAGTGTAACGCCCCTTTGGCCCCTGCCCGGGCGCCCGAGGGGCGTTTTCACCATTCGGGGCAGATCGGTCTCTATGCCTCGCTCAGCGCCGAAGGTGCAGGGGTTGCCATTCGGCGATATGTCTTGGCCAGCGATCCGCCGCGGATATTGCAACGAGCTCAAGTATCTGGCGCAAGGATGGTCGATCTCAGGGGCCTGCCCGATGCGTCGATCGTCTGGCAGGATATCCACGAAGAACGCGGCATTTCACCGACATGGATTTTTTCTGATCACGCCCGCGACAAGGGCGCTGACGGTTTGATCTACAGCTCTCGGTCCCGTCCCGACCTAAGCCATATCGTATTGTTCACCCTGTCCCCGACTGTGATTTGCGCCGATGCCCAACCCATCCCGTGGACGCCGCCTTATACGCAACCATAGCTTGACCCATTCGCGCCAGCGTACCAGACTCGGACATACGCAAGGCGAATACAGGTGGCTTGATTGAAAAGCGTTCTATGGCAAGGCGGGTGGACAACCCGGCTGAGGATCGTCAGCGGTCTCATCCTGTTCACCTTTGCCTTCTTTCACTTCATCAATATCGGGCTGGGTCTTTTCCACACCGATTATCTGCACGGCATGCAAGATGGTCGCCACGCAATCACCCGCCATGATCTGGGCAGTGTGATCCTATATCTAGCGCTGTTCGTCCATCTCGGCCTAGCGCTGTATTCCATCAGTCAGCGCCGGACGCTGCGCATGCCTTTCAGCACTGGCCTGCAGGTACTCCTGGGGCTGCTGATACCGCTGCAGCTGATCGCGCATATCGTGCAAACGCGCTATGCCCATGAAATCTATGACGTTAACGACGAGATGGGGTACATCATCCTTCTGATGTGGCCCAACTCGGCGATCTGGATGCAGAGCCTGCTGTTGCTGGTCGTCTGGGTTCACAGCTGCATCGGGTTGCACATGTGGCTTCGGCTGACTCGCTGGTGGTCCAAATGGGTGCCTTATCTGATCGGTCTGGCGGTTTTTGTACCCTCGTTCGCTCTGGCCGGGCTGTTGACCGAGGGGCGTCGCCTTTGGGCGGACTTCGCCGATCCGTTCCTGCGCGATCAATATATCGAACACTACAACTGGCCCTCGCCCGAGGCCTTTCAGACCATGTTCAGCGTCAAGGACAATGCCTTGATGGCATTCTGGCTGGCACTGGGAGTCTCACTCACCGTTTTTGTGCTCCGTAAATTGTGGCGGCGCAGGCATTCGGTCCGCGTGAAATATGTCGACGGCCCCGAGGTCGTAGCTGAAAAAGGCATGACCCTGCTTGAGATTTCGCAGGCCAATGGCGTTCCACACACCGCTCTGTGTGGGGGCAAAGGGCGCTGCACCACCTGTCGCGTGATCATTGAGGATGGCGCGGACAAGCTGCCCACACCCAGCGAGGTCGAAACCCGCAGTTTGGCCGCCGTCAGCGCCCCCGAAGGCGCACGGCTAGCCTGTCAGATTCGGCCAACCGCACCCCTTACGGCGTTTCGCATGTTCCGTCCCGATGGTAAACGCGGACGGGCTCATGCCAGTCAGGGGCAGGAAAGCAAGTTGGCGGTTCTGTTTCTGGATATGCGCGGGTTTACCTCGCGAACAACTGGCCAACTGCCTTATGACATCGTGTTCCTGTTGAACCGGTTCTTTGATGCGATTGTCCCGGCGATCACGAACGACGGCGGCATGGTGGACAAATACATGGGTGACGGTCTGCTCGCCGTCTTCGAAACCCCAAACGCCGCAGACTCAGCACGTGCAGGACTAAAGGCCGCCACCGATGTCAGTCGCGCGCTAGAGCGTTTCAACCAACAGCTTCAAACCGAAGGTAGCCCCCGGATACGCATTGGGATGGGTCTACATCTCGGCGACCTGGTATTGGGTGAGATCGGTGCCGCAGGCAGTTCCGCACGCACAATCATCGGCGATGCAGTCAACGTGGCCAGCCGTCTTGAGGGCCAGACCAAGGCATTGGGTGTGGAATTACTCGTCTCGGCTGAATTACTTCAGGCGGCCGGATATGACGGCGACTTGACTGGCCTGCAATCCTTTGAGCTGCGCGGTGTCACACAACCGGTATCCGCTCTGCCAGTGACATGTGCTGCCGATCTTGAATCGGTCAAAGCCGCCTAGGAACAGATGTACTGAATTTACACAACAACCGCACCTTAGCGGGATACAAGTCGGGAAAAGCTGCGTGAGACGAAAAATCCTTCCATTTCGGACAAAAACCGCGCATATCGTCCTTAATTTTGTGAATGTATATGGACTTCAACCAATAGTCGGGGCACATGCCCCACAAACACCCCTGAATCACCGATAAAATCGCACTTCGACAAGAGTATTCCTATGACGATGTTAAGCAACCTGGCTCCGATCCCCGAACTTTACGTTTCGTACGAGTCGGCACAGAAACTGAAAGTGGAGGCGGCCGACCTGACCAGCTGGGACTTGAGCCCGCGTCAGATCTGCGACCTAGAACTGCTGATGAATGGCGGGTTCAACCCGCTCAAAGGGTTCCTGAGCGAAGCGGATTACGAAAACGTCGTTGAAAACATGCGTCTGGCTGACGGCACCTTGTGGCCGATGCCTATCACGCTGGACGTTAGCGAAGATTTTGCCGAGACCATCGAACTGGGTCAGGATATCGCCCTGCGCGACCAGGAAGGCGTGATCCTCGGCACCATGACCGTGACCGACCGCTGGACCCCGAACAAAGCGCGCGAGGCCGAGAAGGTTTTTGGCGCTGATGACGATGCGCACCCGGCCGTGAACTACCTACACAACGTTGCTGGTAAGGTTTATCTGGGTGGTCCCGTGGTCGGTATCCAGCAACCGGTTCACTATGATTTCCGCGCCCGTCGCGACACCCCGAACGAGCTGCGCGCCTATTTCCGCAAGGTGGGCTGGCGCCGCATCGTCGCGTTCCAGACCCGCAACCCGCTACACCGAGCGCATCAGGAACTGACCTTCCGCGCCGCGAAGGAGGCAGAAGCCAACCTGTTGATTCACCCCGTCGTGGGCATGACCAAACCGGGTGATGTCGATCACTTCACCCGCGTGCGCTGTTATGAGGCGGTTCTGGACAAATATCCGGCGTCGACCACCTCGATGTCTCTGCTAAACTTGGCGATGCGGATGGCTGGCCCTCGCGAGGCGGTCTGGCACGGCCTGATCCGCGCCAACCACGGCTGCACCCACTTCATCGTTGGCCGCGACCACGCTGGTCCCGGCAAGAACTCGGCTGGTGAAGACTTCTACGGTCCCTATGACGCGCAAGATCTGTTCCGCCAGTTCCAAGATGAAATTGGCGTCGAAATGGTCGATTTCAAACACATGGTCTATGTGCAGGAACGCGCCCAGTACGAGCCAAACGACGAGATTGCCGACAAGGACAACGTCACGATCCTGAACATTTCGGGCACCGAACTCCGCCGTCGTCTGGCCGAAGGTCTGGAAATTCCCGAATGGTTCAGCTTCCCCGAGGTTGTGGCCGAGCTGCGCAAAACCAAACCACCGCGGTCTCAGCAAGGCTTTACCGTGTTCTTCACCGGTTTCTCGGGCTCGGGCAAATCCACCATCGCCAACGCGCTTATGGTCAAGCTGATGGAAATGGGCGGTCGTCCGGTCACATTGCTGGATGGTGACATCGTTCGTAAGAACCTGTCGTCTGAACTGGGCTTCTCGAAAGAACACCGTGACTTGAACATCCGCCGCATCGGTTATGTGGCCTCCGAGATCACCAAGAACGGCGGCATCGCCATCTGCGCCCCGATAGCACCTTATGCATCCACCCGCCGCGCTGTACGTGAAGACATCGAACAATTCGGCGCCTTCTGTGAGGTCCACGTTGCGACCAGTATCGAGGAATGCGAACGCCGTGACCGCAAGGGTCTTTACAAGCTGGCACGTGAAGGAAAAATCAAGGAATTCACTGGCATTTCTGACCCTTATGATGTTCCGGCAAACCCAGAGCTGAGCGTCGAGACGGAAAACGTTGACGTCGACAACTGCGCTCATCAGGTGCTGCTCAAGCTGGAAAGCATGGGTTTGATCGCCGCATCCTAAACGCAAGCTATTCCAAATAAACGGCCTCCGGTTTCCGGGAGCCGTTTTTTCTTGCCCACAATTGACAATGTGCGGTCCAGTTGGTGCAGTTGCCCGACCTGAAATGGACACGACGCAACAATGCCCCCTGCCCTACCCACAATTGCCAGTTTCTGGTTTGGATCAAACCTGAGCTGGCTCGAGGCGCTGTGTATCCAATCCTATCTTGATCGGGGCCATCACTTCGTTCTTTTCACGGGGCATGAGATCGCTGGCGTTCCCACTGGGGTCGATATGCGGCCCGCCAGTGATATCCTCTGGCCTGCACCGTTTGATATGCCTGCGGGCGACCGCCTGAGCGTCGCGGTGTTCTCTGATGTTTTCCGTCTGCACCTGATGCAGAAAACCGATTTCATCTGGGTCGATCTGGATGCCTATTGCGCCAGACCGTTCGATTTTCCATCGCCCTATATCTTTGGCCAGTCCCATACTGGGAACTTTCTGACCGGAGTATTACGCCTGCCAGCAGATTCAGAAACGTTGACGCTGATGCTGGAATTCGTGACCGCAGCTAATCCGACGCAGCCTTGGCGGGGGGGGCCGCTACACCGCCGCAACCGTCAGCGCATCCGGAACGGCGAAACCTGGGGAATCGAGGCGCTGCCCTGGGGTAGTTCCGGACCCAAGGCTTTTGCACATTTTCTGCGAAAGACCGAAGAAGACGGCCATGTCATGCAAGCCGATGTGTTTTACCCTTTGTCCAAGCATGACCTGTGGAAATTACACGATCCGTTCATCCCGACCGCACAGATTGAAGGCGACACTGTTCATTCGGTCCACATCTATGGCCACCAAAAACGGCTGATGGCGCAGAACACCGGTGGTCTGCCGGTGCGCGGTTCGTATCTGCAGCGGATATGCGACCGGCACGAGATTGATCCCAAGGCCCGCCCGATCCTGCCCGAAGGCTGGCTGGCACTGGCCGGCTAGTTCGAGGCCGCGTTCAGTTCGGCGCGCAACAGGCGCACAGCCCTGCCCTCGAAATCCCCATACTCGGCTGCTTGCTGCTGGATGGCTTGCAGATGCGGCAGGCGCGAGGCGAAATCCTCCGGCGAAGCGGATTGGATCGCGCGATGGATATCCACTTTGGTCTCGCACAGGATCATGCCAGAGGTATCGAGAAAGTCTCCGATATTCGGGCAACCCCAATAAATCGGGACTGTGGAACACAGGATCGCGTCCGTCAGCTTCTCGGAAAAGTAATTATTCTCCCGCACATTCTCGATCACCACGGAATAGCGGTACGGCGCCAACCCGTCGGATTTGAGATCGAACGGAGTGTATCCCCGCCCCATGATATCAACATCCGCACCGGTTTCGCGCACCCAGTCGATCACCAAATGGCGTAACTGGTGTCCTTCAAGATCACGCTTGGCCGAAGCAATCAGCGAGCAGGATTTGGTTTTCTCGACCTTCAGATCCTGCCAGTCGGGCACCATCGTGACGCCATAAGGTAGGAACACCGCATTCGGGATGCTTTGCAGCAGCACGTCATGAAAGGTCAGCACTCGGAAGAACCGCCGCCAGGTTTGGCGCAGCATCCGGTCGTGCTTGGCGTGAATGGCAGACGGTTCGCCCATCATCAACGAAATCCGCGCGCGGGTGCCACGACGCAGGCGCAGATGCACGGTCGAGTTCGGGTACATGATCAGGTGATCGGTGCGCTCCAGATCGCCCACTGTCTTACCGATCAGGCGATCCGGGCAGCCCTCGGGCCAGATGAGTTCGGACAATGGAACCGCGGCCAGTTTGGGCCCCAACCGATGCCCGTATGGCAGGATAGCAATGGCAGGTTGGGTCATTGTGTTGTCTCGGGCAGATCAACCTGCCCTCGCATCAGTACATGGCCGCGTCCAGACACCTTGATACCAGTCATCGCATCGCTTGGGCCAACGCGCGTGACAACGGCTTGACCGGGGCGGCCCATGTCATGGCCCTGTTCGGCGATGAATGTGTCTTTGGACATCAGCCCGTATTTCCACAGATAAGCCGCCATAGCGCCGGTGGCCGATCCGGTGAACGGATCTTCGGGCAAGCTGGGTGGTGCCATCAACAGGCGCGAAAACGTGTCGCCAACCGAAGTTGCACCCTGCAGCGTTACAAGGAACGGTTCCGCCATATCCGTGCCAGAATACCCGGCCTCTGCGGCCACCTTGCGCAGCGCTTCAAGGTTCAATTTCGCTGCACGCAGAGCCTTATGGTCGCGAAGGATCGTGATACAGAACGGCAACCCGGTGGACACAAACTGCGGCGGAGAAATAATTGCATCCTCGGGCAAGCTGACGGCGGCAGCGACCAAACCTGCGGGAACAAGGTTGCCGAATTGCGGCGCGACCTGGGTCATTTCGATCTCATCGCCGTTCAGGTAGATCGAGACAACCCCTGCACCAGTTTCCAAGGTCAGCGTATCGCCCTTAACCATGCCGCGGGACCGCATGGCTGCGACGGTTGCAATCGTGGGATGCCCAGCAAAGGGAATTTCCCGACTAGCCAGGTAATAACGCACCCGTATGTCGGCCACATCGGATGGCCCTGTAAACGTACATTCAGCCAGAGAGGTTTCGCGCACATAGGCGGTGCAAACATCTTCGGGCAATTCAGCACCGTCAAACACCACGGCGCAGCCATTGCCGCCAAAGGCGCGATCACTGAAGGCATCCACCCAATCAAAATCGAACCAGCTCATCCGCAAAATCCCCTGAAGCAGAGTAAATCAGCCGGGCATGTCATGCCGGTTCGTATGTGTCGCCCTTGTTGTCGGGATTGTCACGCCGAAAAGTTATAGGCGGGGCCGTTCAGTGCACCGCCACCGGTGAAAGATCGTGCTCACGGGCCAGGAAAAAGGCCATCTTGCGATCCGTTACCAGCGCGATTTGCTGGCCGTCAGAATCGTGAACCGCATAAAGTTGGTCCAGATCGCCTGCTTTATCCCGGACATCGCGCGGCAGATCGGCGACATCTACGGTTTTCACATAGACGATACGGTCGCCTTCGGCTTTGTATTCAATCGGTGTATTCATAGCTCTTACCCCTTTTTTATGTTGATCGTTTGCACCACCGTTTCAGGCACAGCGCGGGTCAGATCCACATGCAGCAGACCGTTTTCCATGATCGCCTCTCCCACCTCGACACCGTCGGCCAGCACGAACATGCGCTGGAACTGACGCGCGGCGATGCCGCGGTGCAGGAATATGCGCCCCTCGCTATCGTCGCGTTGGCGCCCCCGGATCACCAGTTGGCGATCCTCGATTGTGATCGAGAGATCCTGTTCCGCGAACCCTGCCACTGCCAAGGTGATGCGGTATGAAAAGTCCGAGGTCTGCTCGATATTATAAGGCGGGTATCCTTCGTTTCCGGCCTTTGCAGACCGTTCCAGAAGACGTTCCAATTGCTCGAACCCCAAAAGATGCGGGTATGAGCCAAGAGTAAGTTTCGACACGTATTTTCGTCCTTTATTGCCAAAGCGACGTGTGGTGCGGCCCCGTTTTGGCAACCGCGTACAATAGAATATGGGAATATGGCAGGATGTCCACAAGGTCTGGCCGGATAAACCCTGACACACTATCTTGTGTCACAAGCACCACAAAAGGCACTGAGTCGCTCATGAATGCGCCAACCGATCTTTCGATGAAAACAGACGAGGTATTGCGGGTTGAACTGGAGGTTTTCCGCCGCCAGCACCGTGATCTGGACGAAGCGATCGAGGCGCTGCAGTCCACCGGCACAGCTGATCAGCTGACGATCAAGCGATTGAAAAAGCAGAAACTTCGCCTGAAGGATATCATTCGCCTGATCGAAGACCGTTTGACGCCTGACATCATTGCATGAGCCCTCCCCCACCCGGCTCAAAAGCACATTCCGTGCACCTTTGAACCGAGTTTTGACGTGCCCCGTCGGATTTCCTAAGGCGTGACATCTGTTTCAGGGTGAAACATTCGCATTCTCACTGAAGAAATTGGTCGGATCGTATTTCCGCTTAACTTCTTTCATTTGGTCAAGATTTTCACCAAATGCCGTCTCTATCGCGCTGTCTTCGTCAGCTCCCAGATAGTTCAGATAGGTTCCGCCCGTAGAATAGGGCTCCATCGCCTTATGCATTGTGCGGGCCCATGCAATCTGATCCGCATCATTTGCCGGATCGGTCCACAGTGGCAGAATCGCAATCAGATAGTCGTGACCGCGTTGTGCAAATGCGTTGTCACCGTTTGATTTGGACTTTGCAGCGCCAGCGCAGTGTTCGATCAGAATGCCCGAGCCCGGTATTGTCATCCCCTTGGATTGCGCAACGATCGTGTCAATGGCCTCGTCGGGCAGAGCGTTGAGATACGCAGATTTCCAGTAATTCCGGCTTCCTGGCCCATAGGCACCGTCCAGCATGCTTTGTTTGGCCGGGAATGGCATTTCGTGCAAATCAACGACCAGCGGCTCTCCGATCTCCGTCAGGGGCTGGATCGCCTGGCGGCCAGCTTCTTTATCGTCACCGATCCAACAGGGCACCATTGCGGTTAACGGAGTTCCATCCGGTCCCCACAACAGCGCTGCATAGACCGTCAGTTCATCAGGTGCTCGCGAAACGATATCCCGAAAGCCGCGCAAAACCTCGGCAGCGGCGGCACGCGGATAGGCAATCATTCCCCCCAGCACCGTCGAAAGAGGATAGGCCTTGTAAAGGAAAGACGTCACGATACCGAAATTGCCACTGCCGCCGCAGATTCCCCAGTAAAGATCCGGGTTTCTGTTTGCGTTGGCGGTTCTGATCGACCCGTCCGCCGTTACAACTTCGGCCTCGATGACATTGTCGCATGTTGGCCCGTATTTTCGCGCCAACCAGCCGAATCCTCCGCCCGTCGTCAATCCGCCGATGCCTGTCTGTGAGACGACGCCCAATGGCACCGCAAGGCCGTGAAGATGGGTTTCACAATCTACGTCCCCCAACGACGCACCACCTTGAGCACGAACGGTTTGAGCCTCTGGATCAACATGAACCGCGCGCATGCGGGACAGGTCTATGACAAGGCCATCATCGCAGACAGCACGCCCACCTACATTGTGACCGCCACCCCTCACCGATACCAGTATGTTGTTTTCAAAAGCGAACTTGGCGGCCGCCGCGACATCGGCAGTGCCCTGGCACCGCAGGATCGCGCCGGGGTATTTGTTGACCAGCGCGTTCCAAATACTGCGCGCATCGTCGTAGTCTGGGTCGCCAGGCAGAATCAGCGCCCCGCGAACTTGCGAATTGAATGCCTCAATACTGTCTCGCGGCACGGCTTGACCGTCCCGATTTTTCAAAACTGTATCTGTCATGGGTTCCTCCTCGGGGACCACTGCCCCGCCATCAAGCATACACTAATTTGAATGTATTTTCAGCAGGCACTGGAATGCGCCCTACGCGGCCAAACCACATTGCCTCTGGGGCCGATTTGGCTATAGTGCGCGCTCTTTCGGACGGCAGGGAAACAAGCGGATGAGCGATGTGAAAGTGGGGATCATCATGGGCAGCCAATCGGACTGGCCCACGATGAAGGAAGCCGCGAACATTCTGGATGAGTTGGGCATTGCGTACGAAAAGCGCATCGTCTCGGCGCACCGCACACCGGATCGCTTGTGGGACTATGGCAAGACCGCCGCATCGCGCGGGCTGCATGTGATCATTGCCGGTGCCGGAGGGGCCGCGCACCTGCCCGGCATGATGGCGTCTAAGACCCGAGTGCCGGTGATTGGCGTACCGGTACAGACACGTGCTTTGTCCGGTGTCGACTCGCTATATTCTATTGTGCAAATGCCCAAGGGCTTCCCCGTTGCGACTATGGCTATCGGCGCGGCGGGCGGCGCCAACGCGGGCCTGATGGCGGCTGGAATTCTAGCCTTGCAGGACGACGCTTTGGCCCAAAGGTTGGATGCATGGCGCGACGCACTTTCAGCCTCGATCCCTGAGGAGCCCGTCGATGAGTGATGCACTGCAAACCGGTGCCAGGATCGGAATTCTGGGCGGCGGTCAGTTGGGCCGGATGCTGTCTGTGGCGGCGTCTCGTCTTGGGTTTGCAACCCACATTTACGAACCGGGCGCCAACCCGCCAGCCGGGCAAGTGGCAGACCGCGTAACCGCCGCCGCCTATGACGACGCCGACGCGCTGAAAGCATTTGCAGAATCCGTTGATGTCATCACCTATGAGTTCGAAAATATCCCGACCGAGGCGCTAGATATCCTCGAAGCGCACTGCCCGATCCGTCCGGGTCGCGAAGCGCTGCGCGTCAGTCAAGACCGGCTGATTGAGAAGAATTTCCTGCAGGGGCTGGGTCTGCAAACCGCGCCTTTCGCGGATATCACGGATTTGGCCAGCCTGAATGCAGCAATCAAGCAGATCGGAGCGCCCGCAATCCTGAAAACCCGCCGATTTGGCTATGACGGCAAAGGACAGGCCCGTCTGCGCGCGCCCGAGGATGCCGAGAGCGCGTTGGCCGATATGGCCGGTGCCCCTGCGATCCTTGAGGGGTTTGTGGAGTTCAGCCACGAGGTCTCGATCATCGCAGCGCGCGGATTGGACGGACAGGTCGCCTGTTTCGATCCCGGTGAGAATGTGCACCGTGATGGCATTCTGCACACCACGACAGTCCCTGCCCGCCTGCGCCCAGCACAGCGTACAGATGCCGTTCTGCTGGCCGCCAATATCCTCAACGCGCTGGATTATGTCGGCGTCATGGGGGTCGAGTTGTTTGTGACCCCCGCCGGTCTGATCGTGAATGAGATCGCCCCGCGTGTGCATAACTCGGGTCACTGGACGCAGAATGGCTGCGCCGTGGATCAGTTCGAACAGCATATCCGCGCTGTGGCTGGATGGCCCTTGGGCGACGGTCAGCGGCATTCAGATGTGGTTATGGAGAACCTGATCGGTGCAGACATGGATCGCGTTCCCGAGCTGGCGCAGGAACGCGACGTGGCCCTGCATCTCTATGGCAAGGCCGAGGTCAAGGCAGGTCGCAAGATGGGTCATTTCAACCGCATTTCGCGGTAAATCAACCGACGAACCGCGCCGCAATATCCCCTGACATATAGCTGACCCGCCCGCCAGCCAACGTGGCGGCAACGCGGTGGGTTTTAGCATCCAGGATCACCAGATCAGCGCGTTGGCCGGGGGTCAGCGTGCCCCGATCCTGCAACCCAAGAACGCGGGCCGGGCCGGATGACACCAGCGCCCAGGCCCCTGCCAAATCCACCAATCCGGACTTGGCCACCATCAGTGCCGCACGGCGCGGGCTGGGGTAGTGGTAATCCGAGGCCAGCGCGTCACAATACCCCATCGTAATCAGATCCAACGCGCTGACATTGCCTTTGTGCGATCCACCGCGCACCACATTGGGCGACCCTAGAATGATAAAGTCTCCGGCGGCGCGCGCGGCCTCGGCCGCTTCGAGCGTTTCGGGGAATTCCGAGATCTGCGCCCCGCGCGCGCGCCAATCAGCGCGGATTTGTGCGGTGGCGTCGTCATGGCTGCCCATGCGCACACGCTGAGAGTCCAAAGCCGCACACAGCGTGTCCAGCGCCTTAGGTACTTCACTGCGGCGGGCATGCATGGACAGCAGCATTTCAAAATGCGTGTCCGGGTTGCGTCCGGCTTTCAGCGCCTGCCCGGTCAAACGCGGCGGTTTGCGCCCTTCTGCAAGACGATCATGTGGCAGGTGGTCGTTGAACACCACATAGGGCACCTGCCAATCCGCGATACGTTTGGGCAAGTCCGCATAATCATCCAGCATATGCGTTTCAAATCGCAGCTGGGGCATCAGGTCAGTCACGACGCGATCCTTGACCGAGGCTATGGCACCAAACACCTGATCCGCGAATTCCGGGCCACGCACCCCACCTTCCCAACTGTGGAACTGGGCCAGGACGGCAGTGGTGATACCATTGGCGGCCAATTCCGCTTCTACTGAGAGAATACCCTCGTCCATCTGTTTCATCGCCCCGCGACGGGGCGCGATGTGGCGTTCGAACCCATCCCCGTGCAGGTCAATAATACCGGGTAGAACAAGATATCCGGAAAGGTCGATCTGCCGCCCGGTTTGATCGGTTTGAATGACGCCGTCCGCGAGGGACAGATCGGCAGGCACAAGGCCATCCTCCGGCAACAGCACCTCTGCGCCGGTCAGGGTCAGGTTCAATGCGGTCATTGCGTGGGCTCCGACTCGGGTTCCGAGCAATCCTGCCCGATACAGATTTCGTTGATGATATCCATCACTCCATCCAACCAGGTGATCTGGGGATCGAACTGGCCGAATTCGATGAAATGCAGCGCCTGCGCCATGACCCGAGGGTTGTTCATCATGAAGGTATGGGTCACTGGCAGGACGATGTGATCCGCCATGCCTTCGACCTTTGTGGTCTCGACGGAGACTTTTCCGTCGTCCTTGCCGTCGATCAGCGAGGAAAACAATGGATTCAACGAGTTCTCACCGGCGATAACGCCCACTTCAAAATCAACAGGCGGCAGTTGACGAGGAATGCCTTCGGGGCCAGTGCCCAAGGCCAGCCCGGCGGGGCCGTGCAGCATGCCGAACACCTCATATGCGCCCAATTCGTCAACCAATTGACTGCCCTGATTGGGCGGGCCGAGCATGACAACGCGGCCCAGATTTTCCGGGTGATTGTCCTGCAGCCAATAGCGCAGCAGGATGCCGCCCATCGAATGCGCCACCACATTCACAGTATCGTCACCACAGGCCGCGAAGGCGTCCGGAAGCGTCTGATCAGCCAGTTCCGGGATCGGCAGATCTGTCGAAGGGTAACCCGGTCGAACAACGGTGTATCCTTGCGCCTGGAAGAGTTGCTCCATCACGGTGAAGGACGCCTCGGTCCGCGCCAGACCATGCAACAACACCACGCATTTTGCCTGGGCCATGGCAGGAAGAAAGAACAAAAACAAGGCGAACAGATATCTCATAGCCGCCAGATAAGGGTTAAGTGGTTGCGTTGAAACCCCTAGCGCGGCTTCAGGCGCAAGACGGCCAGCGCGATGCCGCCTAAAACCAGCGCCGTACCAAGGATCAGGCGCAGGCTTGCGACCTCTCCCAACAGAATAACCCCGCCCAGGATGGCGATGATTGGCACGCTCAATTGCACCACTGCCGCTGTGCTTGGCGCCAGTTGGGGCAAAACGCGATACCACAGCGCATAGCCCAACCCCGAGGTGACGCCCCCGGAAAGAGCCGCCAGCAAATAGCCAGAGCCGTTCATTTGCCATTCCCCTGCAACCAGAACCAACGCCAACGCGGTGACCGGCAGAGCAACGACGAAATTAGCCGCAGTCCCAGAAAGGGCGTCTGATTCAGATCGCCCAACCAGCGAATATATCGCCCAGCCGACCCCTGCGGCTGTCATCAAAACTGCGCCGCTAGGGTCGACTTGCACCGTACCGGATGGCCACAGCACACAGGCCAAACCCACTAGCGCGATGGCCGCCCCGGCCACTTGTCGAGCGGTCGGAGCACTCCCGGTCACCGATGTCACCGCGAACATCGTGATCTGCACAACACCAAACAGGATCAACGCCCCGAGCCCGGCATCCAGCGTCAAATAGGCGACGGAAAACCCGATCATATACAGCGACAGTGAGCCCGCCCCAGCAATCCTGCGTCGATTGCGCAACGGCAGATGCCCTGATCTGAGCCAGACCAGAATGGTAAGCACCATGGCCCCGGACAGCACGCGAACAATGGCAAACCCGGCAGGGTCGCTGGCACCGCTGTCGATGGCCAGACGGTTCAGGATCGAGTTCGCCGCAAAAGCGCACATGGTAAGGGTAGTGAGCAGAAACAATCTCATATCAATCGCATAGCGGTTTCGTGGGCGCTTGCATACTCACCTGCCCTGTAAAACGAAACGGGGCCGCCCGAAGGCGACCCCGTTCTTATTTCTCTGTGCGGCCCCCTTCGGCAGCTTGGCCTGTAGGCCAAGCGCCTGTCGGGATCGTCAGAATTCGCAAAAGCGAATTCGACGTCTTACATCATGCCGCCCATGCCGCCCATGTCGGGCATGCCGCCGCCAGGTGCCGCGCCTTCTTTGGCAGGCTTGTCGGCAACCATCGCTTCGGTGGTGACCAGCAGACCAGCAACCGATGCCGCATCTTCCAGAGCGGTACGGACAACCTTGGCTGGGTCGATCACGCCGAACGAGAACATGTCGCCATATTCTTCGGTTTGCGCGTTGAAACCGAATGCTGCGTCGGCGGATTCGCGGACTTTGCCCGCGACAACCGCACCGTCAACACCTGCGTTCTCGGCGATCTGGCGCAGCGGCGCTTCGATTGCCTTACGAACGATGTTGATACCAGCGTTCTGGTCAGCGTTTGCGCCTTCCAGAGTTTCCAGTGCTTTGCCGGCCTGAACCAGAGCAACACCACCGCCCACAACAACGCCTTCCTGAACAGCAGCGCGAGTTGCGTTCAGAGCATCGTCCACACGGTCTTTACGCTCTTTCACTTCAACTTCGGTCATGCCGCCGACGCGGATAACAGCAACACCGCCTGCCAGTTTGGCAACGCGCTCTTGCAGCTTCTCACGGTCGTAGTCCGACGAGGTTTCTTCGATCTGAGTGCGGATCTGAGCAACACGTGCTTCGATCTCGGCTTTCTCGCCAGCACCGTCAACGATGGTGGTTTCGTCTTTGGTGATTTCAATTTTCTTGGCGGTGCCCAGCATGTCCATGGTGACGGACTCGAGCTTCATGCCCAGATCTTCGCTGATGACCTGACCGCCGGTCAGGATTGCGATGTCCTGCAGCATGGCTTTACGGCGATCGCCGAAGCCCGGTGCTTTGACAGCAGCAATTTTCAGGCCACCGCGCAGTTTGTTAACAACCAGAGTTGCCAGCGCTTCGCCTTCAACGTCTTCCGCGATGATCAGCAGCGGCTTTTGCGACTGGATCACTTGTTCCAGCAGCGGAACCATCGGCTGCAGCGAGGACAGTTTCTTTTCGTGCAGCAGGATCATGCAGTCGTCGAGGTCTGCGATCATCTTGTCCGCGTTGGTGACGAAGTAAGGCGACAGGTAGCCACGGTCGAACTGCATACCTTCGACAACATCGGTCTCGGTTTCCAGACCTTTGTTTTCTTCGACGGTGATAACGCCTTCGTTACCAACTTTCTGCATCGCGTCTGCGATCTGCTGGCCGATTTCAGCTTCGCCGTTGGCCGAGATGGTGCCAACCTGAGCAACTTCTGCAGAGTCTTTAACTTCGCGCGAGGCGTCTTTGATGCCTTCAACAACCTTGGCAGTTGCCAGGTCAATGCCGCGCTTCAGGTCCATCGGGTTAAGGCCCGCTGCAACCTGCTTCAGACCTTCGCGAACGATGGCTTGGGCCAGAACGGTCGCGGTTGTGGTGCCGTCGCCGGCTTCGTCATTGGTGCGGCTGGCGACTTCTTTCACCATCTGCGCGCCCATGTTTTCGAACTTGTCTTCCAGTTCGATTTCCTTGGCAACCGATACACCGTCTTTGGTGATGCGCGGCGCGCCGAAGGATTTGTCCAGAACCACGTTGCGGCCTTTGGGGCCCAGGGTCACTTTGACAGCGTCGGCCAGGATGTTCACACCTGCCAGCATACGGTTACGGGCATCGGTGTCGAACTTGACGTCCTTAGCAGCCATATTGTTTCTCCTTGAGAAATAAGTTGAGAATGAAGATCAGAGAAAGTGCGCGGCTTACTCGATGATCCCCATGATGTCGCTTTCTTTCATCATCAGCAGCTCTTCGCCGTTGACCTGAACCTCGGTGCCCGACCATTTACCGAACAGGATCTTGTCACCAGCGGATACAGCCATCGCGATCAGCTCGCCGCTGTCCTTGCGTGCGCCTTCGCCAGTTGCAACGACTTCGCCTTCGCTGGGCTTTTCTTTTGCGCTGTCAGGAATGATCAGGCCGCCTGCGGTTTTCTCTTCGCTTTCGGTACGGCGAACCAACACGCGGTCATGAAGCGGTTTCAATGCCATCTTTGCAGCTCCTTGGGCTCAAAGTTTGTTTATCCTCCCCTCACCGGACGGTGAGGCGTTAGCACTCGGAGTGTGTGAGTGATAACGACGCATAGCTAGGGAGTTAAAAACCCCGAGTCAACAAGCCGTGAAGTATTTTTTGCAAACGAGCGTTCAGTCAGGCTGTTCCCAGCTGTAAGCCCAGTGTTTCAGACCGTCCTGCCCGGCATTAGTCAGGTTGTAGACGCCCTTTTCAACCTTGTCGAACCAACCATAGTGATTGTCGCGCATCAGGCGAGTGGCCTGAGGGACGCCGGTTGCGTTGGCTACTTCAGAACCCTTTGTCGCCCCACATTCCGCCAGATGCGCCGCGCATTTCAAGGCGTCCTGACGATAGGCCGTGACGATCCCGTGCCGTGTGGCACCGCCTTCGTTGGGGTCGCCTTCTAGCCGGTCGAATTCACGCAGTAGGCGAGCTGTTTTAGGCTTGCTCTTGCGCGGTGCATATGGGCCCGGATCGCATTGCACCTCAACCGTACCATCGGCGCGCACGGTAATCAGCCCCAACCCCAGACGTCGGCACAGTGCCAGATTGTCTTTCAGGGCCCGTCGTGCACTACGGCCCTTGGGCTTGCACACGCCGATGTAGACTTGATCCGTCACTTTCAACCGCGTGATGGCTTGATGGAACAACGTCAGCGAAAACCGGAGCTTAAGCTCAACGATCACCGGCTCATTCCCATCCCGCACGGCCACGATATCGGCTGCGCCGACCTCGCCTTTGACAGTATAGCCCTGACGCTCTAACAGCGCCTTGATAGGGGGATAGAGATCCTGCTCGCGGTCCATGGTCGTATGCTAAGTGATTTGCTGCGGAAAGCCAGCCCGCGCAGCAAGCCGATCTACCTTGCACCCTAAGGCACGCCGGGGCAAGCTGCGCCGAAGAGATGCCACCGGGAAGACACGAATGCGCCTGCTGCTGTTTTTGATTTGTCTGCTGCTGCCCGCCACGGTTCAGGCTGCCTGCGAAGGTCGCGACTTGCGCGCTGAGCTGAGCCCCACCGCACAGGCTGAACTGGACCAGACACTAGCCAATGTCCCTTACCCGGAAGGCAACCACTGGATCGCAACCAAGGACGACACAGTTCTACATCTGATCGGAACCATGCACGCCAACGACCCGCGCATGGATGCGGTGGTTGCACGCCTGACGCCAACTCTCAGTAAGGCCGACGCCTTTTATTTCGAAGTCACTCAGGATGAAATGAAGGCTTGGGAAAAGAAGCTCGCCAATGACCCAAGCCCTGTCCTGATCACGTCCGGCCCCACCCTTATTGATCTGATACCCGAGGAAGACTGGGCCGCCCTTTCCGTAAACCTGGCTGAACGCGGCATACCCGGCTGGATGGGGGCAAAAATGCGCCCCTGGTTTCTAAGCATGATGCTGAGCATCCCGCCATGCATGGTGCAAGACCCAGACGCCGATAACGGGATGGATGCGCGCTTGAACAGGCTGGCGGTTGACCTGGACATCCCTCAGCACTCTCTAGAGCGGATAGAAGATCTGATGGCAATGTTCGACAGGCATCCGATCGAAAAGCAAGCGCAATCCCTGGCCCGCATGGCTGATGCCTTTGAAGGCAGCGAAGATCAACTGGTCACTATGGCAAATGCCTATCTCGAGGAACAACACGGCCAGGTTATGCAACTGGCCCGCATCATAGGACGCGATGCCTCAGGCTTGCCACCTGAGGTATTCGACGAAGAATGGAATACGTTCGAACAGCAACTGCTGGTCGAGCGCAACAACAATTGGATGCGGCACATTCTGGACATTCAGGATCAGACCGCGGTGATCGCTGTAGGCGCTGGCCATCTAAGTGGCACGCACGGGTTGCTGAACCAATTGCATCAAGCCGGATATACCCTGACCCGCGCGCCTTTCTGAATGCACACGACAAAAGTCAGACCAACCGTCGCAGCGGGGATTCTGCCGGGTGACAACCCCGGCAGACCGACCTATAAGGCGCGCAAAATATCATCCTCAGGACGCTGACATGACAACCCTTGTATTTGGCCATAAATCTCCCGACACCGACTCGACAGGCTCGCCGATCCTGTGGTCGTGGTACCTGAACGAAGTTAAAGGCGAACAGGCCGAGCCCGTTCTGCTGGGCGAGCCCAACACCGAAGCAGCGTTCATGCTGCAACGCTGGGACCTGCCCAAGCCGCGCATCATCGATGGCGTCGAAGCAGACGTGCCGGTTGTCATCGTCGACACCAACAACCCGGCCGAACTGCCCGCTAGCGTCAACAGCGCCGACATCCGCGCCATCATTGACCACCACAAGCTGGTCGGCGGGCTGGAAACCAAAGGCCCGATCGACATCACTGTGCGCCCGCTGGCCTGTACCGCGACCATCATGATTGACCTGATGGGCGACGACGCGGCCAAGCTGCCCGACGCCATCAAAGGCGCAGCACTGACCTGCATCCTTTCGGACACGCTGGAGTTCCGGTCGCCCACCACCACGCCGCACGACCGTGAAGTGGCCGAGAAGCTGGCCGCTGAGCTGGGTCTGGACGTGTCAGCCTATGCCGCCGACATGTTTGCGGCCAAATCGGATGTGTCGTCCTTCTCGGACGCCGAACTGATCCGCATGGACAGCAAGGAATACGAAGTCGACGGCACCAAGTTCCGCGTCTCGGTTCTGGAAACCACCGCACCGGGCGTTGTGCTGGACCGCAAGGCGAGCCTTGCTGACTCGATGGTCGACGTTGCCAAGGAAGACGGCGTTGATCAGGTTCTGCTGTTCGTAGTCGACATCCTGAACGAAGAAGCCACCCTGCTGGTGCCGAACGATCTGGTCAAAGGCGTGGCCGAGAAAAGCTTTGGAGCATCGGTCGACGGCGATGCCGTAGTTCTACCGGGTGTCATGAGCCGCAAAAAGCAGATCATTCCGAACCTCAAAGTCTGATTTTCGGAACAGTCCAAGGAAAAGGCGTCCCACGTGGGCGCCTTTTTTCATTGAGATGGAGGATTTGCGCAATCTGCTTCCGTTGCTACTCTGGTTAGCAAGTAAGTAGCGGATCAGGTCCCACGTATGAGTACGCGCAAGTTCAGCACCACCCGGGACATCCTGCGGTTTGAAGGCAAGGACAAGGCCGCCTATTGGCGACGCTTTGCTATGCTGCTGACTCTGTCGGTAGTGATCGCCACGATGGGTATGCTGCGCGATTCCGGCGCGGTGGTGATTGCCGCGATGCTGGTGGCTCCGCTGATGACCCCCATTCTAGGCGTGGCGGCGGCCATGGTCATGGGCTGGCTGGGACGCGCATTCAATCTTGCCCTGATTGTCTGCGGCGCGGCCATCCTTTGCGTGCTGCTGGCGTGGCTCCTGGTCTATGTCGCCGATGTCCCGCGCGGGATCCTGATCCCTGATCAGGTTCTGGCACGGACTGACCCCGGAACTGAGGACCTGATCGTCGCCCTGGCCGCGGGCGTTGCCGGAGCTTACGTGCAGATCAACCGATCCGAGGCTAGTTTGCTGCCCGGCGCAGCCATAGGCGTGTCGCTTGTGCCGCCTCTGTCAGCTTCGGGTGTTCTGCTGTATTTCGGCGAACCCAGTGAGGCTTATGAGGCCGGGTTGTTATTCGCCACAAACCTTGGCGCGATCATCCTGTCTGCCTGCGCGGTTTACATCGTGTACGCTGCTCGCTCGATGGTCTTCAGCAAGGGTCGTCGGAAACTGAATTTTACGGCCAGCGTGACTGTAACACTGGCTTTTCTGGCCCTTGTCGTTCTGCAATTGGGTAAATCCACCTATAACCGCTATCTCGAAACCCGAACCGAGGCAGAGGTCGCGCAGGCCATCCGTGATTGGGCCGATCCGGTTTCGGTCGAGGTCATCCGCATCGACGTGAACGCCAAACGCAAACAGGCGGATATCTGGCTGATCGTGGACCTGCCGATCGAGGCGGCGTACAAAATCTCTTCGGCTGTGGGATTGCTGCCGGAAAGCCTGCGTGAAACACCTCTGGTCGATGTCCTGCAGGATCAGTTGGGCCCGGGCTATTTGGTTGTGGTGCGGTTCCAGAACAGGATTGGAGCACAGATCATTCTGGGCACCGACGCAGTCCAACAAGCGCCAGATATCGAGGAAATCAGCGAAGAAAACTGACCGGCACAGCCATATAGCGACGGCAATTGGCATTGCGGGATGGTCAAAACCTGTCAGCTTTGCGATAGCTGACGCAACTTTGCATTCAACTCGCCCGAGGCCCTCAATGACCCAGATCATCCACGCCCTGTCCGACATTTCCGACCGTTATAAAGCGCTGTTCGTTGACCTTTGGGGCTGTGTCCATAACGGCATCACCGCCTTCCCCGATGCCGTCACCGCCCTGCAGGCCTATCGCGCGAAGGGGGGGATTGTCGTGCTGGTGACGAACTCTCCGAAACCTCGTGCGGGCGTGGCCCAGCAACTGGTGCAATTTAACGTCCCCGCAGATGCCTATGACACCATCGCTACCAGCGGTGACTCGGCGCGGTCGGCGATGTTCCGAGGCGCAGTTGGGGAAAAAGTCTATTTCATGGGCGAATGGCAGCGCGATGCTGGGTTCTTTGAGCCGCTGAAAATCCTGCATCACCCGATCCAAATCGAACGGGTCCCGCTGGATGAGGCCGAGGGGATCGTATGCTGCGGCCCGTTTGATCCGTTGGCGGACCCCTCAGTCAACCGCGCGGATTTCCTCTTTGCCAAGCAAAAAGGCATGATGCTGCTATGTGCCAACCCCGATATCGTGGTCGACCGGGGCGAGGTGCGGGAATGGTGTGCCGGGGCGCTGGCCAAGCTGTATACCGAGATGGGGGGCGAAAGTCTCTACTTCGGCAAGCCCCACCCGCCGATCTATGATCTGGCCCGCCGCAGGCTGCAAGAGTTGGGTCACGACATCCCCGACGGTGACATTCTGGTGATCGGCGACGGCCCCCACACCGACATTCTGGGTGGCATGGGAGAAGGGATTGATTCTCTATTCATCTCGGGTGGATTGGCCGCTGCAGAAACAAAAACTGAGCACCATCCGCACCATGAATCGCTAACCGATTACATCGCAAGGGAAAATATAAATCCCACCTATACAATCGGTCGCCTGAGATAAGAAGAAAAGGCTTGATTTTCTGCGCTTGCGAAGTAATAAAGTTGCCGAACACGGGCAACATTGATCTTTTTGTTGCTCAATGGATGCAAGTGAGGGCGACATGTTGGACAATCTTCCGCGCGGCACGATCTGTATTGAAGACATCGAAATGGGTATGACCCGTCACCTGCGCAAAGTGGTGACCGATGAAGATATCGAGATGTTTGCGCAGGTCTCGACTGATCGGAATCCGGTACATCTGGACGATGACTATGCCCGCGATACGATTTTCGAAGGCCGGATCGCGCACGGTATGCTGACGGCGGGCCTGATCTCGGCCGTAATTGGTGAGCAACTGCCCGGTCACGGCACGGTTTATATGGGCCAGTCACTCAAATTCCTGGCCCCCGTCCGCCCCGGCGACATGGTGTATGCCGAGGTCAAGGTAATCGACATCGACTTTTCCAAGCGTCGGGTGAAACTGGATTGCCACTGCGCCGTGGATGGCAAAAAGGTGTTGATTGGCGAAGCGATGGTTCTGGCGCCATCCCGCAAGTTCGATTGACTTAAGCTGAACTAGAAAAGGGCGTCGCGTTGACGCCCTAACCTCTAGTTACAGTGAAAAGGATCTTTTCCTGCGTGGTAACATTTGCGCAGGGGAGAATCCCGACGACAACCGCCACCGCGCTGCATCTTCATTGAATTAGAGACCAAGATGTAGAATGGTGAAATTTGGCTACGTTGTCAGCGAGCAAACTAAACACGAGAGAAGCATCAACTTTTTTTCTGCGTAGTATCCACCTTAAACTAAGGTTTGTTGGTGAAGTTTAGCATTCTCCTATTGAATTGAAGACTGAGATTGTGTTCTGCAATGCCGAAGGTGATTAGCACAACCACTGAATGGACGCACAATGCACGCCCCTCCGCACGCGGCCAAACTAGCAGATGCGACGTATCGGGACCGGGTCAGACAATTTGCGACCGGCCATTGATGAGCTAACCACAATCATACGCTTGAACCCGCCACGCAGTCCCGCTAGGCAAGCGCTATGCGCATCATCCGGGATTTCCAGTTCATCGAGCCTCAGGACCGCGGCGCCAGCGTGGCGATCGGGAATTTTGACGGCGTCCATGTCGGCCACCAGTCGGTGATCGAACTGGCCCGCAATGCTGCGCCGGATGCGCCCCTTGGCGTGTTGACCTTTGAGCCTCACCCTCGTGAGTATTTCGCGCCCGACGCCCCGCCCTTTCGGCTTATGCGCGGCAATGCCCGCGCGCACCGGTTGGAAAAACTGGGGGTCAAAAAGCTGTACGAACTACCCTTCAATGCCGCCCTGGCCGGGCTGACCCCGGAAGAGTTCGCGCGCAACGTGATCTGCGACGGGTTGGGCCTGTCGCATGTGGTTGTCGGGGCCGATTTCTGTTTCGGCAAAGGGCGAAGCGGTTCGGCTGACGATATGGTTCGGTTTGGGCACCAGATGGGTTTCGGCGTAACCATAGCGCCGCTTATGGAACGGTCCGAGAATGTCGTGTCGTCCACCGCGATCCGCACCGCCCTGACCGAAGGCCGCCCCCGCAATGCGGCCACAATGTTGGGCCATTGGCACCGGATCGAAGGTGAAGTGATCGGCGGTGAACAGCGCGGGCGCGAGCTGGGCTTTCCCACCGCCAATATGTCTATCGAAGGGCTGCACCCACCGAAATTCGGCGTTTACGCCGTGCTGGTCGATGTTTTGGACGGCCCGCATCAAGGCAGTTATCACGGCGCAGCCTCGGTTGGAACGCGTCCGATGTTTAACGGCGAAGTACCCAATATTGAAACTTTCCTGTTCGATTTCTCAGGTGACCTCTATGGCTCGACCTTGTCGGTCGGACTGGTCGAGTACCTGCGCCCCGAGATGACCTTTGACGGGTTGAATGGACTGATCGCCCAGATGGACGCTGACTGCGACAAGGCTCGCGCAGTATTGGCGGTGCTATGACCGCCGACCCGATTGATCGCAACGGTCTTTCCCCCCGGTTCTGGGAACGCAAACCTCTGACCAAGATGAACCAGCAGGAATGGGAGGCGCTGTGCGACGGCTGTGGCAAGTGCTGTCTGAACAAGCTGGAAGATGAAGATACCGGCGAGGTTGCCCTGACTTGCGTCGCCTGCCGCCTGCTGGATGACGAAACCTGCCGCTGCACCCAGTACGACATCCGCCACCAATTCGTGCCGGAATGTATCGTCATGAAGCCCGACAATATCGACGATCACGCCTATTGGCTGCCGCAGACCTGCGCCTATCGGCTGCTGTGGGAAGGGAAACCTCTTTACGACTGGCACCCTTTGATATCTGGTACGCCGGACAGCGTGCACGCCGCCGGGGTCTCGGTTCAGGGGCGCATAGTATCCGAGTTCGAAACGCCCATCGAAGAATGGGAAGACTATATTATCGAGGAGCCCAACTGATGTATTTCGCTTCTGACAATTCCGGCCCGGTTCACCCTCAGGTCATGGCCGCGTTGAATGAAGCAAATCAGGGCTTTCAGATGGCCTACGGGGCCGACACGCTGATGAACGAGGTGCGCGATCGTATTCGCGGCATCTTCGAAGCGCCCGGCGCGGCGGTATATTTAGTGGCCACCGGGACGGCGGCTAATGTGCTGGCGCTCTCAACACTGGCAAAGCCGTGGGAGACGATTTTCTGCTCCCCCGTCGCTCATATCCACGAGGATGAGTGCAACGCCCCTGAATTCTACAGCGGTGCCAAGCTGACGCTGGTGCCCGGCGAAGACAAGATGGAACCCGACGACCTGCGCCGGTCCATTCTGGCCGAGGAAACCCGCGGCGTGCACGGCCCCCAGCGCGGGCCAGTGTCGATCACACAGGTGACAGAGCGCGGCTCGGTTTATTCACTGGCGGAATTGCGGGCACTATGTGGCGTGGCGAAGGAATACGATCTGCCCGTCCATCTCGACGGCGCGCGTTTCACCAATGCATTAGTGGCGCTGAATTGTTCTCCGGCCGAGATGACGTGGAAAGCGGGCGTAGACGCGGTCAGCTTTGGCGGCACCAAAAACGGGTTGATGGGGGTCGAGGCAGTTGTCTTTTTCGACGAATCCAAAGCCTGGGAGTTCGAACTGCGGCGCAAGCGCGGGGCGCATCTGTTCTCGAAACATCGGTATCTTTCCGCTCAGATGGCAGCGTATCTGCAGGACGATTTGTGGCTGACCTTAGCGCGTCAGGCCAATGCCAATTGCGCCCGGCTGGCCGACGGCTTGCGCGCCAAGGGCGCGACGTTCCTGCATGAGCCGCAAGCCAACATGATTTTCGCCCAGTTTTCCCGCGCCCAGCACAAGCAACTGCATGGGGCCGGGGCGGTTTATCACCTGTGGGGTGCCGAACTAGACGGGGCGGATGACCAAGAGACCCTCGCCTGCCGTCTGGTCTGCGACTGGGCAATCAGCAACGACGAGATCGACCGGTTCCTCGACCTGCTTTAACGGTCCTGCTGGTCAGCCTTTGGCTTCGGTCAGGTGCCGATCCAAGTCATCCAGACGATCCTGCCCCCAGAACCGCTGGCCATCCTCGGTGACATAGAATGGCGCGCCAAAGACACCGCGTTCGACAGCCTCTTCCAGATTGGCGGCATAGGTTTCGGCACCGACCAGCAAGCCACTGTCGGCAAGGTTGGCATCGAACCCGGACTGCGACAAGCAATCGCGGATCACGTCGTCTTGTGCGATGTCTTTCTCTTCGGCCCAGCAGGCGCGCAAAAGTGACTGTACCAGCTTGCCAACATCGCCTGAACCATCCTTTGCCGCCGCAATTACCGCATAGGATGACGGCGCCATATTGGTCGGCCAATGTGCAGGCTGTAGATTGAATTCCATGCCCAGGGATTTCGACTGTCGCAGCAGTTCCTGCGCCCTGTATTCATTGCGCGACGGGTGGCGATCTTTCGGCGGCGTTCCCCCCGTGCGACCGAACAGTGCCATGATATCCAGCGGTTTGTAATTGATTGTCGCACCATGCTTGGCCGCGACCTCCTCCAGACGCCCACCTGCCAAATATGTGAATGGCGAAATTGTCGCAAAATAGTAGTCAATCTGGGCCATGTGAACTTTCTCCGCTGCGTTACCTTTGCTGGACGGTAAGGCCATGCTAAGCGGTGTCAACATCACGAATCTGTCACATTTGCCATTGCTGCCCGGGGACCTCAGCCGATGCCGACACTCAACGAACCCAAGCTTATCGCTGGGAACGCCAATCTTCCGCTTGCCGAATCCATTGCTCGCCGCATGAGCCTGTATCGCGGTGTCGATCAGGGTCTGGCCGATGCGCGGGTCGAACGGTTCAATGATGGCGAGATTTTCGTCGAAGTGTTCGAAAACGTGCGTGGCGAGGATATGTTCATCGTCCAGCCGACCTCGAATCCCGCCAATGACAACCTGATGGAGCTGCTGATCATCGCCGACGCACTGCGCCGCTCGTCCGCACAACGGATCACCGCCGTGATCCCCTATTTCGGTTATGCCCGTCAGGACCGCCGCACCAAGGCGCGCACGCCGATCAGCGCCAAGCTGGTCGCCAACATGCTGACTGGTGCTGGCATCGAGCGGGTTCTGACCATGGATCTGCACGCCGCCCAGATTCAGGGCTTTTTCGATATTCCGGTGGACAACCTTTATGCCTCGCCGATCTTCGCGTTGGATGTAAAGCACCAGTTCAAGGACAGCCTGGATGAGCTTATGGTCGTCTCGCCCGACGTTGGCGGCGTGGCCCGCGCGCGCGAACTGGCAAAACGGATCAACGCCCCCCTGTCGATCGTCGACAAGCGCCGTGAAAAGGCCGGTGAAGTGGCTGAGATGACCGTAATCGGCGATGTCAAAGACAAGATCTGCCTGATCGTGGACGACATGTGCGATACGGCCGGAACACTGTGCAAAGCAGCGCAGGTGCTGATGGATAACGGCGCAAAAGAGGTTCACTCATATATCACTCACGGTGTCATGAGTGGCCCAGCAGTCGAGCGCGTGACCAATTCGGTGATGAAGTCGCTGGTGCTCACTGATACGATCCAGCCCACCAAAGAAATCACCAAGGCCAAAAACATCCGCATCGTGCCGACTGCGCCGATCTTCACCCAAGCGATCCTGAACATCTGGAACGGCACCAGCGTGTCGTCACTGTTCGAAGACAAAACCCTGATCCCGATCTACGAGTCCATGTATCACGTGGATTAACTTTGATGGGCGGCCTTAATAAGCCGTCCTTTTCGCCCACTTATACACAAAGGCAGGACATTTCCGTGACCGCCACCAAACGTATCGTTCTCTCAAGCGACCATGCAGCTATCGAGTTGCGCAAGGCTGTCGCCAATCACATAGCAGCACAGGGCTGGGATGTGGTCGATATTGGCCCTACTACCCCGGAAAGCACCCACTACCCCCTGCACGGCAAAGCCGCCGCGCAGGCGGTTGCTTCGGGCGATTGCCAGCTGGGGATCATTCTGTGTGGTACCGGACAGGGCATCATGATGGCCGCCAACAAAGTGCCCGGTATTCGTTGTGGTGTTTGTTCTGACGCGTTCTCGGCCCGAATGATCCGTCAGCATAACGATGCCAACATGCTGTCCATAGGTGCGCGTGTTGTTGGTGAAGGCCAGGCACTGGATATCGTCGATGCCTTTCTGACCGCCGAGTTCGAAGGCGGCCGTCACGCGACACGCGTGGGCATGATCGAAGGCTAACGATTTCTTTCAGCCGTTGTTCAACCGGTTCGCAAGTGACGGCAACCTATAGGCAAATGGCACCGACATCCGTGTCTATCCACATCACAAGGTTGGCTTGGGATTTCCACCGAACATCCCAGACATAGTCGCACGCAGTGCCTCGTTTGCTAAACCGTGCAAATTGGAACTCTGCGTTCACGCCAAACCCTTGCTGTGACAACCAATCAATCAAGTCTTGTTCGGGGAACGGCAATGTGAGTTCATTATGCAATCGCGCCTGAAGCTGCGCGTCCGCTTCCTCGAAGTTTGCGGGCAGCTCTTGCAGCAAGGCGGGGGTAGGTGTCTGTTTACGATCAACGAAACAGGCAAGTACAATGATCGGAAGCGACACGAAGAGCGCGATCAATAGAACTCCACGCTTGGTCACTCGGCGCATGTCAACCTCTCCAAGTTGACGGCAGGTTGAATTTCAGGAGATATCCCAATCGTCCTCATGCGCTACTTCGCCAATCGCCGTCCATGTCACCCGAATTCGGGCAATTCGTGTATCTGACCATGTGCGGAATACGGCCATGAAACCCTCGGGGGTAATGTCCGCGGTCGTCACCTCGGCGCGAAGGGCCGAGGACGTGTCCACATCCCACAGCGACACGCCGATCTGGACCACTGGTGCGGTTCGAAACGGTTGACTGAAGGTTATAGCTGTACGCCGCTCTCGTGGGCCTTCGCCTGTCCACATATCGCCGCCATTTGCGAAATCGGAAAACAGTACTGCCTCGCCTTGGTCGACGCCAATAGGGTGGGTTCGAAAAGTCTTCATTTTGATATCTTTGTCTTTGTATCCCCTACACCTATCGCGCTGCCCTGGCAAAATCACGACAAAAAAACGGCCCCGCGCAGGCGGAGCCGTTCCAATTCATCAGAAAAGCCAGAGCCTTACAGGCTCATATGCGTTCCAAGGGCTTCCATGTCGGCCAGCAGCTTGGCGGCGTCGTCGACGATGGTCTGATCATCGCCTGCCTTCGCTGCCTCGTGCGACGCGCGTGCCTCGGCGATCAGATCGTCCAAATGCGAGCGTGTCACTTCGGCAACCGGAATGGCCTTTTCGGCTAGAACCGACAGGCCATCGCCATTGATCTGAGCAAACCCGCCGGTGACCAGATATTCGCTGGACCCTTCGGGCGCCTCGACCTTCAGGATGCCCGGGCGCAGCGTGGTGATAGTAGGGGCATGATCGGGCATTGCCGTCATATCCCCGTCCGCGCCGGGAATCTGGACCGCGGTCGCGCTGAGCGAAGCGAGGCTCCGCTCGGGGCTGACGAGGTCGAATTGCATCGTGTTTGCCATCAGGGATACTCCTTAGGCGGCTTCTGCGGCCATCTTTTCCGCTTTGGCGATCACTTCGTCGATGCCACCAACCATCAGGAAGGCCGCTTCGGGCAGGTGATCGTATTCGCCGGCCACAACGGCCTTGAACGACGCGATGGTGACATCCAGAGGAACCTGAACACCAGGCGAGCCGGTGAAGACCTGTGCAACGTCGAACGGCTGCGACATGAAGCGTTCGATCTTACGGGCACGGGCCACGGTCAGTTTGTCCTCTTCCGACAGTTCGTCCATGCCGAGGATGGCGATGATGTCCTGCAGCGACTTGTAGCGCTGAAGGATCTGCTGAACATCGGTCGCAACCTGATAGTGCTCTTCGCCAACGATAGCCGGGTCAAGCAGACGCGAGGTCGAGTCGAGCGGGTCAACGGCCGGGTAAATACCCTTTTCCGAGATCGCACGGTTAAGAACGGTGGTCGCATCCAAGTGAGCGAACGAAGTTGCCGGAGCAGGGTCGGTAAGGTCGTCCGCAGGCACGTAGATCGCCTGCACCGAGGTGATCGAGCCCGATTTGGTCGAGGTGATGCGTTCCTGCAGAGCGCCCATGTCGGTGGCCAGCGTCGGCTGGTAGCCCACCGCCGAAGGAATACGACCCAGCAGAGCCGAAACCTCGGAACCCGCCTGCGTAAAGCGGAAGATGTTGTCGACGAAGAACAGAACGTCGGTACCGGACTGGTCGCGGAATTGCTCAGCCAGGGTCAGACCGGTCAGAGCAACACGCGCACGTGCTCCCGGAGGTTCGTTCATCTGACCGTAAACCAGGGCCACCTGCGATTCCGACAGGTTATCCGGTTTAATAACGTTCGATTCGATCATCTCGTGGTACAGGTCGTTCCCTTCACGGGTCCGTTCACCAACACCCGCGAACACCGAGAAGCCCGAGTGCACTTTTGCGATGTTGTTGATCAGTTCCATGATCAGAACGGTTTTACCAACGCCGGCACCGCCGAACAGGCCGATCTTACCGCCTTTGGCGTAAGGGGCCAGCAGGTCCACAACCTTGATGCCGGTGACCAGAACTTCCGACTCGGTCGACTGTTCTGCAAAGGTCGGTGCAGGCTGGTGGATGGCACGGGATTCGGTTGCCTCAACCGGGCCCTTCTCGTCGATGGGATCGCCAACAACGTTCAGGATGCGGCCCAGAGTGGCATTACCAACCGGAACCGAGATCGGCGCGCCCATGTCGGTAACTTCCGCACCACGGACCAGACCTTCTGTCGCGTCCATCGCGATGGTGCGGACAGTGTTTTCACCCAGGTGCTGGGCAACTTCCAGTACCAGACGCTTGCCGTTGTTTTCGGTTTCCAGCGCGTTCAGAATTTCAGGCAGCTGATCTTCGAAGTGCACGTCGACGACGGCCCCGATGATCTGTGTGACTTTGCCTTTTGCATTCGCCATATTGTTGTCTCCGGTTTTCTTACAGCGCTTCGGCGCCGGAAATAATTTCAATCAGCTCGTTGGTGATCACGGCCTGACGTGAGCGGTTGAACTGGATCGTCAGCTTGTCGATCATTTCACCCGCGTTGCGTGTCGCGTTGTCCATTGCGGACATCCGTGCACCCTGTTCCGAGGCTCCGTTTTCGAGCAGGGCCGAGAAGATCGCGGTCGCAACCCCCTTGGGCAGCAGGTCGGCCAGAATGGCCTCTTCGCTGGGCTCATAGTCGAAAACAGCACCGCTGTCGTCACCCTCGGTTTCCTCGAACGAGGCGGGGATGACTTGCTGTGCCGTCGGGATCTGGGTCACAACGTTGACGAACTTCGAGTAGAAGATCGTGGCAACGTCGAACTCACCCCCGTCAAAGCGCGACAGGACGTCCTTCGCGATGTCTTGCGCGTTGGTATAACCCAGACGCTTGACCTCGCTCAGGTCGATATGTCCAACGAACAGATCGCCAAAATCACGCTTGAGCGCGTCGCGGCCTTTTTTGCCGACGGTCAGAACTTTGATCGTCTTGCCTTTGGCCCGCAGCTCGTCCGCCTTTTGGCGAGCCAGCTTGGCGATATTCGAGTTGAAGCCGCCGCACAGGCCGCGTTCAGCTGTCATGACAACCAGCAGATGGACATCATCACTGCCCGTACCACGGAGCAGCTTGGGGGCGCTGTCGCTGCCCCCGACCGAAGCCGCCAGCCCCGCCATCACGGCATTGAACCGCTCGGCATAGGGACGCGAGGCTTCGGCAGATTCCTGGGCGCGACGCAGTTTTGCAGCCGCGACCATCTGCATGGCCTTGGTGATCTTGCGGGTCGATTTGACCGACTCGATCCTGTTTTTAAGGTCCTTAAGATTTGGCATATGCCCGCCTCTCCCTTAAGCGAAGGTTGCGGCGTATTCGTCCAGCGCAGCCTTGATCTTGTCGGAAGCGTTACCCTTGATCTTGGGATCTTCGTCCGTGATCCACTGAAGCAGATCCGCGTGTTTGCCACGCAGGTGCGCCAGCAGGCCAGCTTCGTAACGGCCAACATCGGACACATCGATCTTGTCGAGGTAACCATTGGTACCCGCGAAGATGACGCAGACGATTTCCGCGTTGGTCAGCGGCGAGTACTGCGGCTGTTTCATCAGCTCGGTCAGACGCGCACCACGGTTCAGCAGCTGCTGGGTCGCGGCGTCAAGGTCGGAACCGAACTGCGCAAACGCAGCCATTTCGCGGTACTGAGCCAGTTCCAGCTTAACGGGACCGGCAACCGACTTCATCGAGTTGGTCTGAGCCGAGGAGCCCACACGCGAAACCGACAGACCGGTGTTCACAGCAGGACGGATGCCCTGATAGAACAGCTCGGTTTCCAGGAAGATCTGACCGTCGGTGATTGAGATCACGTTGGTCGGAATAAACGCCGAAACGTCACCACCCTGAGTTTCGATAACCGGCAGAGCGGTCAGCGAGCCCGCACCGAAGTCTTCGTTCAGCTTCGCCGAACGTTCCAGCAGGCGGGAATGGAGGTAGAAAACGTCACCCGGATACGCTTCACGTCCGGGCGGGCGGCGCAGCAGCAGCGACATCTGACGATAGGAAACAGCCTGTTTCGACAGGTCATCATAAATGATCAGCGCGTGACGGCCGTTGTCACGGAAGTATTCGGCCATCGCGGTGGCGGCGTAAGGCGCCAGGAACTGCATCGGCGCCGGGTCGGACGCGGTTGCGGCAACAACGATCGAATAATCAATCGCACCGGACTCTTCCAGTTTCTTCACCAGCTGCGCAACGGTCGAGCGCTTTTGACCGATCGCAACGTAAACGCAGTATAGCTTCTTCGACTCGTCGTCGCCTGCTGCGTCATTGTAAACTTTCTGGTTCAGGATCGCGTCCAGAGCAACGGCAGTTTTACCGGTCTGACGGTCACCAATGATCAGCTCACGCTGGCCACGGCCGATCGGGATCATCGCGTCAACCGATTTCAGGCCGGTTGCCATCGGCTCGTGAACCGATTTACGCGGGATGATACCCGGTGCTTTAACGTCTGCAACGCCACGCTTGGTTGCGTTGATCGGACCTTTGCCGTCCAGCGGGTTGCCCAGACCGTCAACAACGCGGCCCAGCAGTTCGTCACCGATCGGAACGTCCACGATCGAGTTGGTGCGCTTGACGGTGTCACCTTCTTTGATGTCACGGTCGGAACCGAAGATAACGACACCGACGTTGTCGCTTTCTAGGTTCAGGGCCATGCCCATGATGCCGCCGGGGAATTCGACCATCTCACCGGCTTGCACGTTGTCCAGGCCGTATACACGGGCAATCCCGTCACCGACGCTCAGCACGCGGCCGATCTCGGCCACTTCGGCTTCCTGACCAAAATTCTTGATCTGGTCCTTCAGGATTGCAGAAATCTCTGCAGCTTGGATTCCCATTTATCCGACCTCTTTCATTGCATTCTGTAGGGAGTTGAGCTTCGAACGGATCGAGCTGTCGATCATTTTCGAGCCCACTTTAACGACAAGACCGCCGATGAGGCTTTCATCAACGGTCGCATTGATTGTCACGGTCTTGCCCACACGCTCGGACAGCGTCTTGGACAGTTTTTCCATCTGGGTCTTGGTCAGCGCCTTGGCCGACGCGACATCGGCAGTCACTTCGCCGCGCTCATCTGCCAGCATATCGCGCAGAACCTGCACCAGTTGCGGGATAACGAACAGGCGGCGTTTCTCAGCCATCAGACCCAGTGTGTTACGCAGGATGGTATGCAGGCCCATCTTGTCGGCAATCGCGGTAATCGCTGCTTCCTGTTCAGCGCGCGAAATCAGCGGCGAAGCAATCAGGTCGCGCAAGTCGGCGCTCTCACCCAAAGCTGCTGCCAGATCATTGATGCCGGTTTCCAGACCTGCAAGGTCATTATTCTCTTTGGCGATCTCAAAGATCGCTGTGGCATAGCGCTCGGCAATGCCAGTGGAAATCGAAGCTGGTTCGGACACGTCCACCCTTCCGATATTTGAGGCCCCGATTTTGCGTAGCGGCCGCTACTCGGGGCGTGAGGAAACCCCGTCCATAAAGGGCGGGGATCAAAATCACCGGGGATGTAGCAGAGCCGAACCAACCTCGCAATATATTATCACGGTAAGCACTTTATCCACAAAACGTTTTATTTCAGCAACTTACGCTAGGTGCGACCCTTTTGTCCGGCTGGAAGGGGGGAAAAATGTTACGAAAGTGTAGGTTTTTGCGATTCCTGTGACCTTTTTCCCGCAATTTCACGCTTTGAAACGTCGCAAGCCGATACAAGATCCTATGCCGGCTTCAACAACCCATCTAGCGCTTTGATCGGGCGGCGTTCAGTGTCTTTTGTGACGCTGCCGCTAGGGGGACGGATGTGCTTGGTGACCTCAACCATCAGTACACCTCCGGCCATCACCGTTGGCATGCGCTGACCGGTTTTCTCGATCAAACTGCCCGATTTCAACCAGAACCGGCGAAACGAGGGCGGCATGTAGAGGGCCGAGCAATGGCCTTCGGGAATGAAGTGATGCGCCTTGAGCTGGCTTTCCAGTTGAGATGCCGAATAAGGGCGCCCGAAGCCAAAAGGCGTTCGGTCTGATCGCGACCACAGCCCGGCTCGGTTCGGCACAATGAAAATTGCACGCCCACCCGGCCCAAGGACCCGCCAACATTCGTTCAGCAATTCACTGGGCTGACCCGAGGTTTCCAGCCCATGCATCACCACCAACTTGTCCACGTGCCCGGTTTCAATGGGCCAGAGCGTCTCTTCGGTCAGCACCGAGACATTGGGCATCCCGGCAGGCCAGGGCATCACCCCTTGCGGCCCCGGCATCAGCCCAATCACCCGCCGCGCATCCGCCAGATACGGCCGCAACAGCGGCACCGCGAACCCAAAGCCCGCAACGGTCTGACCCTTGGCTTCGGGCCACAGCTGCGTCAGTCGACCACGAATAGCCGCCTGTGCCGCGCGACCCAATGTGCTGCGGTAGTAGAAGTTCCTCAAATCCTGCACATCAAGATGCATTGCGGACACCCGGTCAATCGGCTTAGCTGGGCGCAGTCTAGCAACGAAAGGGCAAAAGGCCATGCCTCTTGAGATCGTCACCATCCCATGTCTCAGCGATAACTATGCTTTTTTGGCGCATGACGCCGTTAGCGGCAACACCGCATTGATCGACGCACCCGAGGCGGGGCCGATTCTGGCGGAACTGGACGCGCGCGGATGGGTCCTAAGCCACGTGTTGCTGACCCATCATCATTGGGATCATGTGGACGGGTTGGCCGGTATTCTGGAAAAACACGCCCCTACGGTCATAGGCGCCGCCGCCGACGCCCACCGCCTGCCCCCACTGGACCAGCAAGTGGTAGAGGGCGACTCGTTCGAGATTGGTGGCGAACCGGTGCAAGTGCTGGATGTGTCAGGCCACACGATCGGCCATGTTGCGTATTATATGCCACAAAGCTCTGCCGTTTTCACCGCAGACAGCCTGATGGCGCTGGGTTGTGGTCGCTTGTTCGAGGGCACTGCACCGCAAATGTGGGCGTCCCTTAGCAAACTTGCTGCCCTTCCAGACCAAACGATGGTATACTCAGGTCACGAATATACACAATCTAATGCAAAGTTCGCTATTACCGTCGATCCAAACAACACCGCATTGCAACAGCGCGTGTCGGATATTGACCAAACTCGCAGCAACGGTGAGCCGACTGTTCCGTCGAGTCTGGCTCTGGAAAAAGCCACAAACCCGTTTCTGCGCGCCACCGATCCGGCGATTCAAGCCCATCTGGGAATGCAAAACGCCGAGCCGGCTGCGGTTTTTGCCGAAATCAGGGCTAGAAAAGACCGCTTCTAGTGACTATTTCGCCCTCTTCACGGCCACGGTCACAGGAAATGTGACTGTCAAGTGAAAGAAAACCCTTGAAGCCGGGCCACGATCAACCAAACTCTAATAGTATGAGGACATGGTTGAACCGGGGCCAGATCCTGCCCCTTCGACCCAAGACAGAGGAGCACCCGCGTGCCTTCATTCTCGAGCACTTTAGAACAAGCCATCCACGCGGCTCTTGCGGCTGCGAATGAACGGCGACATGAATTCGCAACGCTGGAACACCTGCTGCTGGCGCTGCTGGAAGAACCCGATGCCATCCGCGTCATGAAAGCCTGCAGTGTCGATCTGGAGGAATTGCGTAGCACATTGGTCGAATTCATCGACGAAGACCTGTCCAATCTGGTTACTGACATTGACGGATCCGAGGCCGTGCCGACTGCAGCCTTCCAGCGCGTGATTCAGCGTGCCGCGATCCACGTGCAAAGTTCGGGCCGAACCGAAGTGACCGGAGCCAACGTCTTGGTCGCGATTTTTGCCGAACGCGAAAGCAACGCGGCCTACTTCCTGCAAGAACAGGATATGACCCGTTATGACGCGGTGAATTTCATCGCGCACGGTGTGGCCAAGGACCCTGCTTACGGCGAAAACCGCTCGGTATCTGGTGCGGATCAAGTCGAGGAAGAGGCGCAATCCAGCACCAGCGAGGGTGATCAGAAAGAAAGCGCGCTAGGGAAATACTGCATCGATCTGAACGCCAAGTCGCGTGCAGGCGATGTTGACCCCCTGATCGGCCGCGCCGATGAGGTGGAACGCTGCATTCAGGTGCTGTGCCGCCGTCGCAAGAACAATCCCTTACTGGTAGGTGATCCGGGCGTGGGCAAAACTGCCATTGCCGAGGGTCTGGCCCACAAGATCGTGGGCGGTGAAGCCCCCGACGTGCTGTCGAACACCACCATCTATTCGCTGGACATGGGCGCACTGCTTGCAGGCACCCGGTATCGCGGTGATTTCGAGGAACGGCTGAAAGCAGTCGTAACTGAACTGGAAGATCACCCCGACGCGGTGCTGTTCATTGACGAGATTCACACCGTGATCGGTGCCGGTGCCACTTCGGGTGGCGCGATGGATGCGTCCAACTTGCTGAAACCTGCCCTGCAGGGCGGCAAGCTGCGCACTATGGGCTCGACTACCTATAAAGAGTTCCGTCAGCATTTCGAAAAGGACCGCGCGCTCAGCCGCCGGTTCCAGAAGATCGATGTGAATGAACCCTCGGTCGAAGATAGCGTGAAAATCTTGCGCGGTCTAAAGCCCTATTTCGAAAAGCATCACGAGATCAAATATACCGCTGATGCGATCAAGACCGCCGTGGAACTGTCGGCGCGCTATATTAACGACCGCAAACTGCCGGACAAAGCCATCGACGTGATTGATGAGGCCGGCGCGGCACAGCATCTGGTCGCGGAAAGCAAGCGTCGCAAAACCATCGGCGTAAAAGAGATTGAGGCCGTAGTTGCCAAGATCGCACGCATTCCGCCCAAGAACGTCACCAAAGATGATGCAGAGGTTCTGAAAGATCTCGAAGCCTCGTTGAAACGGGTGGTGTTCGGTCAGGACGTCGCCATTGAGGCACTTGCCAGCGCGATCAAGCTGGCCCGTGCTGGTCTGCGCGAACCTGAAAAGCCCATCGGCAACTATCTTTTTGCCGGCCCGACCGGTGTAGGCAAAACCGAAGTGGCGAAACAGCTGGCGGATACACTAGGTGTGGAACTGCTGCGGTTTGACATGTCCGAATACATGGAGAAACACGCGGTTTCCCGTCTGATCGGTGCCCCTCCGGGCTATGTCGGGTTTGATCAGGGTGGTCTTTTGACCGATGGAGTCGACCAGCATCCGCATTGCGTGCTGCTGCTGGACGAGATCGAAAAGGCCCACCCGGACGTGTTCAACATCCTGTTGCAGGTGATGGACCACGGTGAGCTGACCGATCACAACGGCCGCACGGTGAATTTCCGCAACGTGGTGCTGATCATGACGTCGAACGCGGGCGCACAGGAACAGGCTAAGGCAGCTATCGGCTTTGCCCGAGACCGTCGCGAAGGCGAAGATACTGCCGCGATCGAACGCATGTTCACACCAGAATTCCGCAACCGTCTGGATGCCGTGATCTCGTTCGCGCCGCTACCGAAAGAGGTCATCCTGCAAGTGGTCGAGAAATTCGTTCTGCAGCTTGAGGCGCAATTACTGGATCGCAACGTGACCATCGACCTGACGCCCAAGGCCGCCGAATGGCTGGCCGACAAGGGCTATGACGACAAGATGGGCGCGCGTCCTCTGGGCCGCGTTATCCAGGAACACATCAAGAAACCTCTGGCCGAGGAGCTGCTGTTCGGCAAGCTGGCCAAGGGCGGTGTGGTCCGCGTCTCAGTCAAGAAAGGCGATCTGAATCTGGAAATCTTCGGTCCCGATCAGCCGCGCATTCCTGGGGACAAGCCGCCGCTGCTGACTGCAGACTGATCCGAGGATTGAACAGACTATAACGCCCGCCAACCTGCGTTGGTGGGCGTTTTTCGTTGACGGATAACAGCTTGCAAATTCAAGCTGGAACGTAAACGAGCCAAGCGTCGATTAGCTTGAAAAAAAATAGGTAACGACGGGCAGTTACCGCTCAGTTAGCTTCAGTTCAATCCGCCGGTTCTGGGCACGGGCTTCGGGGGTGTCGACCGGGTTCACGGGCTGGAACTCACCAAAGCCGTTGGCGGCCAGCCGGTTCGGTGGGATACCCAGCGCTTCGACCATGTAGCGCACAACGGACAACGCGCGGCCCTGGCTAAGTTCCCAATTGTCGCGGTACCGGCCCGTCCCCGCCAAAGGCACGTTGTCGGTGTGACCATCGACCCGGATGACCCAGTTCAAACCCTCGGGGATCTCTGCCGCCACACTTCGCAGGATATTTGCCACCTTGGCTACCTCTTGCCGTCCGACCGGAGACAACACAGCTGAGCCCGTATCAAACAGCACCTCGGACGAGAAAACGAACCGGTCCCCTTCGATCCGCACGCCTTCTTCATCGCCCAAAACATCGCGCAGCCGACCAAAGAATTCAGACCGATAACGCTGCAGGTCCTCGGCCTGCGCCGCCAACTCTTCGGCCTCAGCTTCAAGACGGATGCGCTCGGCCTCTTCCAACAACCGGCGACGACGTTCTTCCGAGGCAGCCCGAGCCAGCGCGGCGTTCAAGTCCTGCCCCAACGTTTGGATACGAATATCGGCAGCTGCATTGCGTTCCTGATAATCGTCCAGCAACGCCTGCAACCCGCCCAGTTGTTCACGCAGTGCAGCCATTTGCTGATTGAGCAGCGCAGTTTCACGCTGCGCTTTTTCCGAGATCGCTTGTTCATTCGATAGCGTATCACGCGCTACAGCCAGCAAAGCCGCGCGCTCTTCGGCCAGTGTCCGCTGTTCCTGTGCCTCGGCCTGCGCCTCGGTACGAGCTGTCAAGGCCGCCTCAAGCCGGGCTTGCAGATCTTCCGCATTCAAAGCACCAAACTGCCGTTCCAATTCGGCCTTTGCGGCCTGCGCGGCAGCCAGCAAGGTCAAGGTTTCCTCGGCCTCTTTTCGCTGCGCCTCTAGCGCAAGAGTCATGGCTGTTAGTTCAGCATCAGCATTCTGCAGCCGGTTGCGCAGGTTTTCGGCAGCGGCGGCCGCAGCCAGTTTGGCAGCTTCTTCGATGCTCAACTGCTCTTCAAGCTCGGAAATCCGCGTGGACTGCGCCGCATCGCTTTGTTCCAGATCAGCGACCAAGGCTTCCAACGCTTCGCGTTGGGCTGCGGCCAGGCGGGCAGCTTCGGTCTGTTCATCGATCTCAGCCCGGCTTTGCGCCAAAGCCAGGTTCAACGCATCTTGCTCTTCAACCAACCCAGCGATTTCACCCTGCGCGCGCTCTTGTTCCACCAGCAAGGCCGCAACCTGCGCCTCAAAATCAGTCAATTGGATTTGTGCCTGTACCAGTTCGGTTTCAACCTGTGACAGGGTCGAGTTCAAAACACCCAACCGCGCCTGCAACCGGCTGTTTTCCCGTTCCTCCAGACCCAAAGCTCCGGCCAGCGCCGCAACCTCATCGGACAGGGCGGTCAGCTCATCCTCTTGCCCCGAAATAGTTTCGCGCAGCACAAACTGCACGACCATGAAAATCGTCAGCACAAAGGTCAACACCATCAGCAGCCCGGTAATCGCATCCACGAAACCGGGCCAGACCGAGCCCTGGAATCTTTGACCTGTGCGTCGGGACAGAGCCATGGGTTACTCTCCTTCCGGAGCGGTACGCACTGCGCCTCGGGGTAAAGTCAGGGCTTTGACCAGCAGTTCGATATCCTTGCGAAGCTCACTCATGCTTTCCTGACGGCCGGCTGAGATTTCTTCAAGAATTCGCAGCAACTGCACATCCATCGAACGCAGGCGCATACGGCTTTCGGCGTCGATCCCTTCGCCGGTGCCCTGTTCGCGCATGTGGTCCAACAGGGCGTCCTGTCCAAGCGCGACCCGTTCAAGGGCCGCCGTCACGCCGTCATTGTCGGATTGTCGCACATTCATTTCGCCGATCGAATCCGCCAACTGGCCCAGTTTGGACGACACTGCGGCACGGTCAGCCTCTTGTGCTGAAAACAGATCCTGCAGCGCGTTCATCTGTTCGGACATGGCATCCAGCACCGGTGTCAGAACCGCCAGTTCAGCGCCCCCTTCATCACTGGCCGCAAACCCGACACGAGTGATCGAGGACAGCCATTCCTCAAGCTCGCGGTAGAACCGGTTCTGCCCATGGCCTGCGAACAACTCAAGCAGACCAACGATCAGCGATCCGGCCAGCCCCAGCAGCGAGGATCCAAAGGCCACGCCCATACCCTGCAACTGCGATTCCAGCCCGACCATCAGGCGGTTAAAAACGGCCAGCCCCTCCTCGCCCTCTTGCGGGTTGAGACTGCGGATCGTGTCGACGATGGCGGGAACGGTGGTGGCCAGCCCGAAGAACGTGCCCAAAAGGCCCAGATAGATAAGGACATTGGTAATATAGCGTGTGATCTCGCGCTCTTCCTCGACTCGTTCAGCGACAGAATCCAGAATGGACCGTGTCGAGGTTGAGCTGATCTGCGATCGTGCGCCCCGTTCGCGTAGCAAGGACGCCAGTGGCGCCAGCAATTGCGGTGTACGGGCGTCTTCACGGACGACACCGCCCACAAAAGCCTCGATCCACCGGACCGAACCGATCAACTGTGTCACCTGATAGAAACAGGCGAAAACGCCGATGATGAACACCAGAATGATAAAGCCGTTTAGGTAGGGGTTGGCCTCGATCACCGGCATCACGTAGGGCAACGCCATGAATACGCCCAGCCCGGCCAGACCTATTGCGACCAACATCATCACAATCTGTCGAATGGGATGCGAGAAATGGGGTCTCGCGCCCTGATGTGCCTGCGCCATGCGCGTGGTTCCCGGTTTTTGCCTGCTCTGCGCTGAATCTAGCGAACTTACACCGGTGACGCCAAGGGTTTATGCGGTGATATCACGCACACGTTGCGCCAACCACTCAAGATCAGGGTCACGCAGGTCGATCTCGGCCAGATGTTCGGCGGTGTTATAGAGGTATTCGGTGTTTGGACCGCGCCCTCCGACAGCATGGGCGATGATCTGAGCCTGCTCTTCAAGTGGGATACCGCCGCAATATTGCACATGGTCGGCGTCGATCACGTAAGTCACGGCATTCACGACCTCACCGCTGTCCAGATGCAAATCCAGCATCTTTTCGACATAAGCCGATGAGATCAACTCGCGCTCGCGCAGGTCGTGCAGGGTACGCTCTTCGTGTCCCGCCTCAACCGCCAGGGCCAGACCTTTGCAATTGGCGTCGGCCTGTTCGTCCAGCGCTAGAACCAAACCGGGATGGTCTTCAGTACCGCGATGATGGATCGAGCTCATGCAGAAGGATCGTGCGTAACCGTGCAGCGTGGCGCGTTCGCTGCGGGCCACCGGAAAGCCCGGATTCCACAGCAGCGATCCATATCCGAAAACCCACATTGTCATAGCACTGGTCCTTGCCCGTTTGCGTCTATAAACATCAATTCCGAGGTGGGAAAAAGGGCGAACTGCCATGCGCGGTCTGATACGAGTAATCATTTTCATAGCTGTGATCTGGAGCGCTTATTGGTTCGTCGCCGGTTTCGGCCTGCGCAACGCGATCACCACGTGGTTCGACAAACAGCAGGAACAGGGCTGGCAGGCTGATTTTTCAGATGTCGAAACCGCCGGGTATCCACTGCACCATATGACACGCCTGAACAACCCAGCCCTGGCCGACCCGGTCAATGGCACCGCCTGGAGCGCTGATTGGATCGAATTCCAAAGCCCGGCAATCTGGCCCGGTCGTCAAGTGCTGCGGTTTGCCGACACACCGCAGCGCCTGTCTTATTTTGACCAGACCGCGACGATTCAGGCCACCAACCTGCAAGCCGAGCTGCAGCTGCAGCCCGGCGTGGCGCTTGTGCTGGAAAAGATGGCTCTGACTGCCGGGCCGTGGTCAATCACCGACGAAGCCGAGGCTTTAGCCGGAGGTGACACCTTGGCCCTGGTGATGGAACAGACCACCACCCCTGAGGCTTATGTGATCAGCGCCAAGGCTGATGGCTTCACGCCCGGAGACGAATTGCGTGAGTTGATGCGCTCGGCCACTTCTCTGCCGCAGGCGTTCGAGACGCTGGAACTGGATCTGACAGCCACGTTCGACAAGGCCTGGGACCGATCCGCGCTGGAACAAAGCAGGCCGCAACCTGTTAAGATGGACTTGCGCCTGGCCGAAATGAAATGGGGCGTGCTACGCCTGTTCGCAACCGGAGAGCTGGACGTGGACCCGCAGGGTATCCCCACCGGAGAAATTGCGGTCCGGGCCGAAAACTGGCGCGACCTGATCGCCATGGCCAACGCGGCAGGTGCCCTGCCCGATCAGGCCGTAGACCCTGTGACAACGACACTAAACTTTCTGGCCGGGCTTGGCGGCAACCCCAACGCGTTGGATGTTCAATTGAACTTCCGCGACGGATTTGTAGCTTTGGGCCCAATCCCTTTAGGCCCCACGCCGCGCCTGATCCTGCGTTAACGGCAATATGGCCCCCGACGGTGGCGCGCCGTATCCAGATGGAAATGGTCCCTGTGATAGCGGTCTGCATTTGGCCCCAGAACCGTGCCGAACGGACCGCACGCGCCGCGCCAGACCTTGGTCAGCTGGCGCTTTGACGGGTTCTTGCGCCAACCATTCAGAACGGTCACGACCTCTCCGTCCGCCATTTTAAAACCCGAAATATCGATCGCTCGGCCTTTGCCGTGCTCCGAAATCCTGGCCCCTTTTTGGTTGTTTCGAGTCCGACAGGCGTAATGGGCCGCGATCTGAAGCTCGGCCACCGGTCCGCGCCGCTTGAAGGTGGGTTTAACCGTCTTGTCGACCCATTTGTTCAACGCTATCGCCGTACCGCAATCCATCGTCGACGGACGGCTTAGCGTCACACCAGACACCGAGGTAACCTGTACAGCATCCTTTATGCCGCAGGCCTTGATCTTACCGGGCACTTTTCCGACAGGCTTGCCCTGAATTGCAATGTCTCCACAGACCGAGGTTTTGCGCAGCTTGCGTTTCTTAAACAACGCCTCCTGTTCCAGTAACTTGGGCCGCAGATACGGTATCAGCGAGGTATCCGGCCCCAGCAACGGCAATTCCGAAGGGCGCGCTGCCACTGCCAATATCTGCGGCGATGCGGGGCGCAATACCGGCCGGGTCTTTGCGCTGGGAAGGGCGCTGGCAAAGGCCAGAACCGGCGCTGCCGAGGGCCGCGCCACTGGAACCAGCGACTGTTCAGGAGGTGCCGCGTTGGACAATGAGGCACTGATGGCAACACATCCAATCGCAAGAAACCTCCAGCAGCGTTTCATGGGTTCGCCTTTCCCCGTCCGAAATCGGGCGCATCCGTATCCTGACCTGCATCAATGATCCCTCGCCGGATCGCGCGAGTGCGGGTGAAATAGTCAAACAGATGTTCGCCATCACCGGTGCGAATAGCACGTTGCAGGGCAAAAAGCTCCTCAGTAAAGCGCCCGAGGATTTCTAGGGTCGCATCCTTGTTGGTTAGAAACACATCGCGCCACATAGTCGGGTCCGAAGCCGCAATCCGCGTAAAGTCCCGGAAACCGGCGGCCGAATACTTGATAACCTCGCTATCGGTAACACGGCGCAGGTCGTCCGCGACCCCCACCATCGTATAAGCAATCAGGTGCGGCGCGTGCGAAGTCACGGCCAGAACCAGATCATGGTGGTCCGCGTCCATCTCATCCACATTCGCACCCATCCCCTCCCACAGCGCGCGCAGGCGGGCGATGGCGTCCGGGTCTGATCCTTCGACCGGAACCAACAGGCTCCAACGATTGTCGAACAATTCGGCGAACCCGGATTCAGGGCCGGAATGTTCGGTTCCCGCCAACGGGTGCGCCGGGATGAAATGCACCCCATCAGGAATATGGGGCGACACCGCCTGAATCACGTGCCGCTTGACAGAGCCTACATCGGTTACCGTCGCGCCCGGTTTCAGGACCGGCGCGATCTCTTGCGCAACCGCCCCCATTGCGCCGACGGGCACGCAAAGCACCACCAGATCCGCACCTTCGACCGCCTCTTGCGCGGTGTCACAGACACGGTCGCACAGGCCGATCCGGCGGGCAGTGTCGCGTGTGGCCTCGGACCGGGCATAACCGGTAACCTCACCCGCAAGGCCCGCGCGTTTGATGGCCCAGAACATGGACGACGCGATCAGGCCCAGCCCGATCAGTGCGACGCGGTCGTAAACTTGGCTCATGCAGCGCCCCCTTTGAACGCAGTGATGGCCGCAACGACGCGGCGGCATGCATCTTCATCGCCCACAGTAATCCGCAAAGAGTTGGGCAGGTTGTAGCCTGCCACGCGGCGCACAATCAAACCCTGCGTCTTGAAATAGTCGTCACAGGCCTCTGCCTCGGCTTGATCGGCGAAACGGGCCAGAATGAAGTTGGTGCAGGACGCATCCGAGGGCACGCCAATCTTGGCCAGCGCTTCCGACAGCCACACGCGTAGGCGGGCGTTCTCACCGTGGCAGAATGTCAGGTACTCCTCATCCTTTACCGCCGCTTCGGCCGCAGCCAAAGCAGTCAGTGACAGGTTGAACGGCTGGCGCACACGGTTGAGCACATCGATGATTGATTGCGCGGCATAGCCCCAACCGACCCGCATTCCGCCCAGCCCATAGATCTTGGAGAACGTACGGGTCATGATTACGTTTTCGAACCGGTCCACCAAGAACGCACCACCATCGAACCCGTCAACAAATTCGGCATAGGCTCCGTCAATGACCATCAGACAGCTTTGCGGCAAAGCCTCGGCCAGCCGCACAAGATCCGCTTCAGGGATCATGGTCGAGGTCGGATTGCCCGGATTGGTGACAAAAACGATGCGCGTCTGCGTAGTGACGGCGGCAAGGATGTTGTCCACGTCCACGTGACGATCACGCTCAGGAACCATGACCGGCGTCGCACCAACCATGCGTGCGATTATAGGGTACATGGAAAACCCGTGCTCGGTATAGATGACTTCATCCCCCACGCCGGCATAGGCTTGGGCGATGAATTGCAACACCTCATCGCTGCCCACACCACAGATAATCCGCGCCGGGTCCAAATCGTGACGATCGCCAATCGCAGTGCGCAGGCTGGCATGGTCGGTACTAGGATAACGATGCAAGGTGGCGGCACTGTCGCGCACGGCCTCAATCGCTTTGGGACTGGGCCCGAACGGGTTTTCATTCGAGCTAAGCTTGATCACATGCTCGACCCCGGCCACATGCGACTGGCCGCCCTGATACAGCGCGATGTCCATAATGCCGGGTTGAGGGGTGATCTTGGTCATAAGAGGCTCCGTTGATTGGAGCCTCTCATACCTGTCTCAACGCGTTGAGAAAAGCGGCAATTCCGTCACGCCGCTTTGAAGCGGGCCGTCGCCGGGTCGGCGCTGTAAAATGGTGCGAATTCCTCGGTCCGGTGGGACAGGTCATTGACGCTGTCGATGATGAACTGAACAGTGTCTTCGCTCATCAGATACGAGAAGTTCAGCCGCACCCAACCGGGTTTCTTCATCTCTTCCCCCGCGGACAAGGCCGCGTGCAACTCATCCGAGGTTGCACGGTCGATCCCCAACAAGCGGTGCGCGTAGGGCCCCGCACAGGCACAGCCGCCGCGCGCCTGAATGCCATAGATATCACTGAGCATCCTGGTAAAGAGCTGCTGGTGAACCGGATGGCCCGAGTTATCCCGAACAAGGAAGGAATAGATCGGCAGGCGATGCGGGTTGTCGACACCCAGCAGGGTCAGGTTTGGATTGTTGCCCCACCCCTCAAGCGCCATGCGGTTGAACTGCTCCTCACGTTTGGCGATCTCGTCGGTGCCGACGACATCCTTGACGATAAAGGCCAGCGCTGCGCGGATGTCCCCGATCACGTTGGGCGTTCCGGCTTCTTCGCGTGTGGCCAAGTCTTCGCTGTAGTCGTGCCGCCAAGGCGATACGAAGCTGACTGTACCACCGCCGGGCCAACTGGGGTATGTGCGTTTCACGGCGGTTTGATTTACGATCAGAACTCCTGATGCCCCAGGCCCGCCCGGAAACTTATGCGGAGACACAACGATGGCATCCTTGCGTGCATCCTCGGGGCCCATATCCATAGGAAGGTAGGGTCCACCGCCTGCGTAATCCCAGACCGAAACGGCCCTATGCGCCTTGAGCAACCGAGTGATCGGGTCCGGGTCGGTAATGATGCCCGTCACGTTTGATGCAGCAGAAAAGGACCCGATGATCAGATCCGACGCAGCGTTGTCGATCAGAGCCTGCTCCAACGCCGCCAGATCAACCCCACCTTCAGCGGCCTCTGGAATCTCGATCACCTGCGCCTTGCTTTCACGCCAGGGCAGAATGTTGGAATGGTGTTCATAAGGTCCGATCAAAACGACCGACCGGTCAGCCGTATCCACACCCAACAAGCTGACCAGCCGGTTCAGACCCGCGGTAGCGCCGGACCCGGTGAAAATCACCGCGTCTTCTCCCCTCGCGCCAACGATGCGGGCGATCTCTGCGCGCGCCTCGCGGCGCAAGCGAGTCATGTATGAACCGCAATAGGAGGCCTCGGTGTGGCTATTGGCATAGAAAGGCAGCACCTGTTCGGTGACAAAATCCTCGACCTGCTGCAGCGCACGGCCCGAAGCGACGTAATCCGCATAAACCAGCGGCACGTCCCCATGCAGACCCGGGATCAGAACGTTCTCTCCGATCAGCCCGTCGCGCAGGCTTGAATCGCGAGTGGTGGACAGGATGTCTGCACGAAATTTGGACAGGGTCATGGCATAGTCTCCGTATTGCCCCACCAATGTGATTGCTTTGGACCGAGAATACTTCACCTTTCTTTTGATGGATTTTAAAAAATTTGTGTCATATGATTAGTAATGGAGAAAAAAATAGATCAAATTGATAAACACATCCTCCGCGAGCTGCAAACAGACGCTACATTGTCCCAGCGAGAACTGGCGGATCGGGTTGGCTTGTCACAAAACGCTTGTTGGCGACGGCTGAAGGCGCTGAACGAGGATGGGGTGATCACCGGCTCGACGGCGCGGATTGCACGCGAGAAACTGGGGCTGAGCCTCGTGGTTTTTGTCATGTTGCGCACCCGACATCACTCGGCCGAGTGGTTGCAGGCATTTCGCAGCCATGTGCTGACTATCCCCGAAGTGGTGGATTTCCATAGGATCGGAGGCGACTATGACTATCAGCTGAAAGTCGTGACCGAGGATATGGCGTCATATGACAAAGTCTATCAGCGCCTGATCGAAAAGGTCGAACTGGACAGCGTGACCTCGTATTTTGCGATGGAAGCGATCGCCGAGGGGCGACCGCTACCGATCTAGACTCAGGTCAGCCCGAGCATGGTTTTCATTTCGCCGATGAAGATGGCATCGTCCAGAGCCTTGCGGTTGTCGAGATACTCAACCGCGTCCTCACCAGCGCGATAGCGCAGAGTGTCCGTGCCGTCCGTCACCGCGCTCCAGATCACGTCAGCCACAACGCTGGGTGGCGAAGTGCGTTCGGCCATATCCTCGGACCCCCATGTATTGAACAGGGCCTGCACCACGGGCTGATACTCTCCCATGCTTTCGTCATTGATGAAATCAAAGGAACGACCACCGAAATCAGTGGCAATCAGGCCGGGTTCGACGATCTTGACTTTGATACCGGCTGCGGCGAGTTCGTAGTGCAGCGACTCTGACAGACCCTCGACCGCGAATTTTGTGCCGTGATACAGCGCGCCGAGTGGGAAAGTTATCTGCCCGCCGATGGACGAAATATTGACGATGCATCCCGAGCCGTTGGCCCGCATATGCGGCAGAACGGATTTGGTGACAGCCAGCAGACCGATCACGTTGGTATCGAACTGCCGGCGGATGCGATCCATCGGGAAAGCCTCCAACGGCCCATAAGCACCGTAACCTGCGTTGTTCAGCAGTACATCAATCTGACCGAACCGTTCTATACCTTGTGCCACTGCTGCCGCGATTGAATCCTCGTCGGTCACATCCAAGCGCGTGACCAAAACATTCTCCAACTGCGTCAGTTCGGTTTCCTTTTCGGGGCTGCGCATGGTGGCGATGACGTTCCAGCCCTGCTTGTGAAACAGTTCTGCCGTGACTTTACCGATGCCCGAAGATGCGCCGGTGATGAGGATAGTCTGTGGCATTGTCGTTCTCCGCTATGATGATCCTGCCCATCAGATAGGCGACTGAGCCACTGTCTGCCTGCCAGATTCTCTGCAACTCCTGCCTATTTCTCTGAACCTCGGGATTTTTACTGGTCGTCGGCTGGCCCGGAAAATATGTTATACTTGCCATGACACATACCGATTTGATTACCGAAATCTGCAACACTGTGCGCAATGAGCCAGAAGATGCTGCCTTCTACCCCACCGCAATCGAGGGATTTGGGTTGCTGCACGATGTCAAAACCAAGTCTGTCGAAGCGCAGGTCTATGAACCCATCGCTTGCCTGGTTCTACAAGGGAAGAAAGAAACACGTATCGGCGATCGACTGGTGCATTTCGGGGCAGGCGACTCTCTAATCGTAAGCCATTCGCTTCCGGTTCTGGCCTCCGTCACCGAGGCAAGCCGCGAGAAACCCTATGTGGGGCTGGTTTTTGCGCTGGACCTGTCCATCCTGCGCAGCCTTTACGATGAGATTGAGACCGCCGAACCGGAAGCGGCCCACAGTCTTGCTGCATCCAAGGCCTCCCCCAATCTGATCGACGCCATGACCCGTCTATTTCGCGCCAGCCAGAACCAGATGGATGCACAGGTCCTCGCGCCGATGATAAGCCGTGAAATCCACTATCGGCTGCTGCAGGCGGATCACGGGGGTATGTTGCGGCAAATGTTGTGGCGGGACAGTACAGCCAGTCGGATCGCCCGCGTGATTGACTTCCTCAGGGTGGACTTCCGGTCTCCGCTTCCCGTGTCCGACCTAGCACAAACCGCTGGCATGAGCGTTTCGGCCTTTCACGCCCATTTCAAGGCGGTCACTGCCAAGTCGCCGCTGCAATACCAAAAAGATCTCAGATTGCTCGAAGCGCGCCGGCTTTTGTCACATGGGACGCTCAGCGTATCACAAGCGGCCTTTGATGTGGGTTATGAAAGCCCCACCCAGTTCAGCCGGGAATATTCCCGAAAATTCGGTGTATCCCCGCGCCAGGATATCGGAGCGCAAAGCGCAGCCTGAAACTAAAAAGGCCGCGCAGAATGCACGGCCTTGAAAGTTCGAATGTCGGCGAAGATTAGTTCTTCGCGTAGAATTCGACGACCAGGTTCGGTTCCATCATGACCGGGTAAGGCACATCGCTCAGGCCCGGTGCGCGAACGAAAGTCGCGGTCATTTTCGAGTGGTCGGCGTCGATATAGTCAGGCACATCACGCTCGGCCAGTGCAACAGCTTCCAGCACAACGGCCAGTTGCTTGGACTTGTCGCGCACTTCGATCACGTCGCCTTCTTTGACACGGTAGGACGGGATGTTGACCCGCTTGCCGTTCACCTTGACGTGGCCGTGGTTCACGAACTGACGAGCAGCGAACACGGTCGGTACGAACTTGGCGCGGTAGACGACGGCGTCCAGGCGGCGCTCCAGCAGACCGATCAGGTTTTCACCGGTATCGCCTTTGACACGCTCGGCTTCGGCGTAGATGCGGCGGAACTGCTTCTCGGTCAGGTCGCCATAGTAGCCTTTCAGCTTCTGCTTAGCGCGCAGCTGCAGACCGAAGTCCGACAGTTTGCCCTTGCGGCGCTGACCGTGCTGACCGGGGCCATATTCACGACGGTTGATCGGGGATTTCGGACGACCCCAGATGTTTTCGCCCATCCGGCGGTCAATTTTGTACTTGGCAGACGTGCGTTTGGTCACGGCTGATCTCCTTCTTAAGGTCGAGGCCCAGTTGGGCCACTATGAAGGGCGTTGTCCTCTTGAGGCTTCCCCCATGACAGGCATCCCCTTGCGGGGGCCACCAACACCAATGAAGTCGCGCTTATATCTGTGGAATCGGCAGAGTCAACACGCCTTGCCGTGCAGTATCTGTATTTTCACTGGATTTGGTGTCGCCTGGGCGTCAGTCTGCCCTGCGGCCGACAGAAGCCGCCCGTCGCTGATCCCGCTCGTCTGCTTCCTGACTCGGTTGGGACGGGAATGCTATGACGGTTTCATTCATCCCAGCGGCTTCGATCCCTTGGCGTTCGATTTGGGTGATTTCACTGATCCAGAAATCCTGATCCCGCGCAGGAATATCACCGTCAAAAACCAGCATCGGCGCAGATTCGCCCGAAACCTGGAACAATGCCGCAGTGAACGTTTGCGCACCATTGGTCAAAACAATCTGCTCACTTGCTACATCCTGCAGGGTTTGAACGTGTGCACAATGTGTCGAAGTCGTCGCGCTGGCACCAGAGTCTCCGGTCCATTCTAGCACTTGCGCAGAGGAATCCACCAAAAACCGCCCCTGCCCACGCCACGACCAGGCGGCTCCGACATTCAAAAAGGACAGAGGCGCTGCCTCAAGCCCGTCGATTTCCGTCTGCCTCCAAAAAATGGCTATACGACCGCCTTGTCCGGTTCTCATATTACTGCCCGTACCCTTAAACCCATCACTGCGTACTGGCTAAGTCTTATCAGTGTAAAATAAGGCGGAAAAGAGACGTTAACGCGGCGTTAACGAAATTGTTGCTTAAGAGAATCAACTATTGACCGCTGGTGGGCAATAGTTCCGCCGGATTTGCACATTAACCGTTGTGAAAACCAGCATCTGAGTACAACTCGAGACAATCTACTTTGCAAAAACCTATTACTTTCAGGCGCAATGAACCGTTGTGTGCAACATGCTTAGAAATTTCGATCCGCAAATGGTTGCAAGTATCCAGCCTACGGTCAAAAAGCCCACGCAAAGCCCGACCTCTTTTCGGTGATCTATCAGCTTTGCCATGCGGCTACTGCATCCCGGTGTGAAAAGGTGTACTTTGTTCTTCTCTGGATCACGGGCTGGATAAACGCTTATTTTCGCGCAGCTGCGCTTCAAGCGGCAGCCCATTCGAGTAAAGCAACGCTTAGAACAATACGATAACCGTCATTATCGATGCCAGGAAGGCCATGCCAGTGGCTATTGCCGCAGGTTCAAGTGCGGCTACATAAATGCAAAGAACCGGACACTCTTTTCATCCATCAGAGCGACCAAAGTTCCCCGAATTACCCAAGATAATAATCTCACTACTTGGCATTGTACCAAATCGGTGACGTGTAAGCACGGTCCTGAACTTCTGCCGGGACAGCCTCAGGCAACGGGATATCATAGAAAGCTGCGTCTATAGTCGTCCAACGTGGCTTTGGAATTTCGATAACCCTCACGTAGTAAAAGGCATTGTTACCCGGGTCAAAATCCGGATCTTGCCAATAGGCCGCGAGTTCCACAGAACCGATTGAGTTGCTGTACGTGGCGTTTTCAATATCTACCGTCGATCCGACCGGTTCGCGTGCGCGGCCATCGTCTCCAATCTCTCGGTCACCGGAAACGGCCACGTCAAAAATACGTTCATAGGTTTCGCCACTCTCGTCGATCCAGCCTTTGATGATTTGGACACGATCGAGGTTCGCACCATCCGGATCGCGCAAGGCACGGATCAAGAAGCTGGGAGAAACCCCATCAGGTGCGTTCTTCAGGTCTCCGCCCATCGGCACACCGTTCTGATACCCATGGGACACAAAATCCGAAGCGTACAAATCATCGGCGTCGAAACCCCAGCCGCCAAAGACCCGGACTCGCATTCTTGGCCCCGTCGTCGCGTAGGCTTCCTTGCGCTTGATGGCGCCGTGGACTTCCTCACGCGTATTTTCACGTGCCCAAACAGCGGTGAGGCCTGCAGCCGACTCTTGCGCAGTAATGATACGCAACGCAGGGTCTTCGGCCGGGATTACATCGAAGTTGTGACGGTTTGCCGAAGGCTCTGTGTGTTGGTACTTGCCGAAGTAGTTGTCTTCCCGTGTGGTCGGGAGCGCGGTATGCGTGTCTGTCGTACCGTAGAAGCCAAACTTGAACGGGTTTACGCCTGTCTCTTGCTGAACCTCAAGCCCGACCTTCAAAGCAGAGCGACCATATTCGTACCGCAGCATTTCAGGTGTCTTTGCGACGGTTCCCGAGATATTAGCAACGTCCCAGGTTTCAAAATCCGCAAACTCATCATCAGGTGACAAGTAGGGGTGTGTTTCCTCGTCACCCTTGATCTGGGTTACCTCATGCATCGGCTCCCAACGAATGCGTTTGGCAGCGTATTCCGCGTCCATTGGCGAACCGTCAAACTTGGTAGGTGCGAACATTATGCCGTTTGAGATGTTTCCGTTGTGCGGTACGGAAACTGCGCTTCCGCCCGTCGCCTCTTCATAGGCCGCCAGATAATCCCACAGCGGCTCGGGGTCTTCGCTTTCAAAGAAGGTGAATGGACGCGTGCGACTGGTCTTATCGGCTCCGTCCCCGAAGATCACTACGCGGTGGAGGTTGTCTCCCCGTGGTGTCGAGGTCCATTCGTAACCTGCCAGCGATGTGAAGACGCCGGGTTCGTAGTAATCGTCTACAGTATCCACGATCTGTTGCCATAGGTCGCCATCCAAACCCAAACCAGCTGTCGGATCCCGGCCTTCGATTGATGCGATTTCGATGATGTCGGCAAACGCAGCCATCCGGCCTTCCTGCCCGGAATTGAACCTTTCATAAGTCAGACGTCCCCATTCGTCAGCCAAAAGCCGGGGGTCTGCCGCGCGCATGGCGGTCGCAAGCCCCAACATTTCTGCGTGTTCAGTGATGGCGAGGAAATCGAGGGGCCTGATGAGTTGTACGGGCTGCCCGGTATTTGAGGTTACCCTCTCGCCTCGGGCCACGCGGAAGGCGTCATGAATGTTTAAAGAGGTTCCCACCAGCCCTGCGTCGAACGAAATTTCAGTGTGGAAGTGAAGATCGCCGAAGAGAACTTGATCAGGATAAGATCGGTCAACAAACGGAGAGTAGGTCTGCGTGGGCACCGCTGTATCTGGAGGCACTTCGCCTTCGAAACCTGTTGCTTGTGTCCCCAATGAAAGCGCCAAGATAGTCGTTGTTTGTAGCAAAAACTTGGGTTCAAAATGAGTTCTCATGACTTGCCCCCCAACAGCAAACTGAAGTCGCAGTTTAGAAAAAAGCATGCAAAAAATCAAATGTACGAGTGCATAAGGCGCCCTGTCCGCAGCCCCCCGCTTGTGGATCTGATCAGAAAACTTGCACGTCATCTGCACCCCTGTGCAATACTGAAGCTTGGGGTCGGTGACCTGCCCAAAGTGCGCGAAATCAAATTGCGACCATTGAGTTTTCAATAATTCATGGGCCCCAATTCATCTGAAATGCTCGGCTGAAACGCATCTTTTTATGCGAATGGAATTGAGTGTTACAGTGCGTTTACTAAACGGCACCTGCATCGTTCAGCAGAAGTGCCGCAAATATTTTGGGGGAACGTGAAGTGTTTGAATTCTACAGATCCATTTGGAAAACAACGGGACGACGCCAAGTGGTTAACATCTTGCTGTCGCTGTCCATTGCCGCCCTTGCGGCGTTTCCTCTGAACTATCAGAAAGAAATCGTAAACGGGCTGACCGAAAAGAACATAAGCCCCGGAGGATTGCTGTGGCTTGGCGCGGCAATGGGCGGAGTAATAACCCTGAGCCTCGCGTTGAAGTGGGTACTGGGATATCTTTCGAGCATTCTGGGCGAGGACATGATCCGCAAGTTACGCAAGCGTATTTGCAATCTGTCTCGAGAGAGCCCCCAAGGGTCTGGGAAAGTTGCCTACGGCGCCAAAGCAACAATGGTGTCGGCAGAGGCTGAGCAAGTGGGAAAGTTCACCGGAAGTGCATTGTCGGAGCCGCTGGTGCAGGCCGGGACACTTATTGTGATCGTCGGCTACATTGCAGCCAATCAACCCTCTTTGGGGCTGATCGCTATCGGCATGATTATACCCCAGGTTTTCATTGTTCTCATTGTTCAGACGCGCGTGAACAGCCTCGTCTCAGATAGGGTTCATACATTACGCAAGGCTACAAATTGGCTTATCGAAGCCGATCGCTCAGCTGCAGAGATCACGCCTAACTTTGATGAGATATACGACACACGTTCGCGGATATTCGTATGGAAGTTATCATCAAAATTTGTCCTCAGCACGATCAACGGAGTCGGAACCGTGGGGGTTCTTGTCGTCGGCGGTTGGCAGGTCCTGGAGGGTAATACCGATGTCGGCACAGTCGTAGCCGCGACCGTTGGATTGACGCGCCTTCAGGGCCCAACGCGGCAGTTGATTTCATTCTATCGACAGGTCAGCGCAACAGCCGTGAAATTTGATCTGCTGCGGGAAGCAGGCGTAGATATGGCTGACGCAACCGGCTGAACTTTGCCCGGCTGGATTGCCGGCCAGTTGTTTCAAGGGGATAAAGCAATGACCAATGAGGCCGGTTTTGTCTTCGCTTTGATTGCCGTCGCAGGCGTTCTGATGGCAAGCAATCGGGTCCGGTACGACTTTGTGGCCTTGATTGTGGTTATTGCTCTTGCTCTTAGCGGTACGCTGACAATTGGGGAAAGCCTCGCAGGCTTTGGAAACACCGTAGTGATCCTAGTCGCTTGCCTTCTTGTACTGGGGGAAATGCTGGACAGAACCGGTGTGGCACGGGCTGTCGGTGATGCCATCATGCGTTACGGTGGCAGTCGGGAAACCAGCCTTCTGATCCTTATAATGGTCAGCACCGCCCTTCTGGGAAGCGTTATGAGTTCCACGGCAGTTGTCGCGATTTTTATTCCAGTCATTCTGCGAATTGCCGAGCAAACGGGAAACGACAAAGCGCGGCTTCTGATGCCGATGTCCTACGCCGCATTGATCAGCGGTATGCTGACCCTTATCGCCACGCCGCCAAATCTGGTCGTAAGTGATGAATTGGTTGCCCAGGGGTATCAACCTCTGGGTCTGTTTTCCTTTTTCCTGATCGGCGCCCTTGTTCTCTTGGTTGCGGTTGTCTTCGTCCTGTTTTGGGGGCGGTTTCGACTACAGTCCAATACGGATACGCAAGGAGAGGGCTTGGCGACAACCGGAACGACCCTTGCGGCAATGTGGAGATCTTTTGACCTTCATGCTCACTCTGCAGTCTTCGTGGTCGCCAAGAAGGTTCCTGCAGAAGACGTCGCCGAGTTGATCGGAAGCGGTTCCAAAATTGTGATCAGGTTGAGGTCAGGCGTTAAAGGCAAACTCATCCCAGCGATGTTCCGCGATGGAATGGAGTTGCTACGCGGGGATCGCATCTTAGTGCGCGGTCCGGAAGAGGCAAAAAAGACTCTCGCGCAGAGAACTGAGTTCTCCGCGATCATCGACCCTGAAAACAAGATCGACACGTGGATTGATGAGATTGGGTTTGCAGATGTTTTGGTACATCCAGAGTCGCCACTGACTGGCAAGGCCGTAAGCATTGGACTTGGAGTGGAGGCGAAAGACGTTGAGGTCGTCGCGTTGGTCAGAGATGGTGAACCCATCGAGGATGTAGCAACAACGACGTTGCAATCCGGGGATCGTCTCTTGATTGCCGGACCTTGGGACGCATTGGATCGAGCCGTCAAACGGCATGACTCGCTCGTGCTGCTATCCTTTCCACAGGAACGGCAATCAATACCACCCGCAGCGTCGGGGTTTTGGGCCGCAATAGTTATTATGGCTGGGATGATCGCAGCGACTCTGTTTGAGCTCGTCTCGATTACGGCCGCGGTCCTGATAGCCGCTGTCGCCGCGGTTGTTTTTCGCACGCTATCTGCTGAAGCCGCCTATCGCGCAGTTAAACTACCAAGCCTCGTACTGATCGCCGGGATGTTGCCATTGGCGGATGCTCTGCAAGTCACCGGAGGCTCCGATCTGATCGTCGAACAATTGCTTTATCTTGTTGGCGACGCCAGCCCAAGGGCGGTAATGTCAGCAATCTTCATTCTAACCGCTTTGTTGGGCTTGGTCCTTTCCAATACAGCCTCTGCTGTACTCGTGGCGCCCATAGCGATCTCTGCGGCTGAAGCGCTTGTAATTTCACCCTACCCGGTGGCGCTTTGCGTTTTGATTGCTGCGTCGGCGTCCTTTTCAACACCCATTTCAACCCCCGTGGTCACTTTGGTTGTCGCACCTGGAGGCTACAGTTTTTCCGACTTTCTAAAACTTGGTGTTCCGCTGACAATCTTGACCGGGATTGCAGCAGTAGCTATCGCGCCGATCCTGTTCCCGTACTGACGACGGGCAAGGCTACTTGTCGCCGTCTTCTTTCTTGCGATTGCGGCTCGGTACGCGCCACCACGAAATAGCCCCCCAAACCACGAGGAAGACGGTGATTATGGCGCCAATAACAAATTCCATACTCAAGAAGGTAACTGGACACACACAGCCAAACAATACCATTCACGATTGATGACGTCCCATACCAACCAAAGCCGAGAGGTGATGGGGGTATCCTGCGTTAACAGTCAATTTGTTCGTAAGCGCTGAAAATGATAGTGTTTGGGATCACATTGGAGGTCAGAAATACAATGTCTGGCAATAACACTGATCCCGAAAACAAAGGTTCGCGCCATCGTGCTCCTCTCTTAGGAATTTCAGGAGTGGTAGTTTTCGCTGCTTTGGTTTTCATCGCGTTGTTGTTCTACTTGTTTACTCGCTCTGACGGACCAACGCGTGTCGCACCTGCAGCTTCCGAAACAACGCAGAGTGAGTGAGATAAAAATTCGACTTTTCGCGAATTTCTGTCGGTTTGACACAAACGTTCTTTTGTGCAGCGCACCACCGGCGATCGGCCGGGGGGAAGTCGAAAAGATTCAAGTGAACTACTCAGCGCTTAGTTTGGTTCTGACGGACCAACGCGGCTTGGCACGCGCCAGCTTTTTGGGGTGCGCGCGCGCCAAGGCGCTGACTACCCCAAAGGCATTCCAATTCCCTAGGATACGCCACCGCCTCAAAAGCGGTGGCAAAGTTTTTATGGTCAAAGTTGCAGTTTGGGCTGGTTAAATTGCAAACTGATGCAGGCTTTCACACAATTCCGTCGTAGGGCTCAACCACACTTGGAATGCCCGCAGCTCCTGCAAGTCATGCAACCTTCGATCATCACCATATCGAATTGACCACAGGACGGACAGGTTTTGCCGCGTGGTGCATCCATGTTGACTACTTGCGCTTGAGGATCGGATTTCAGCCCCATACCTTCACCTTCGAGAAAGCCGATATTGATCAGGTGCTGCTCAATCACGCCACCGATCGCCGCCAGGATCGACGGGATGTACTTACCCTGAACCCAGGCCCCACCGCGCGGATCGAACACCGCCTTCAGCTCCTCAACCACAAAGGACACATCCCCACCCCGACGGAACACGGCCGAGATCATTCGGGTAAGTGCCAGTGTCCATGCATAGTGCTCCATGTTCTTCGAGTTGATGAACACTTCGAACGGGCGGCGGCGACCGCCGATGACGATATCATTGATGGTCAGATAGATCGCGTGCTCGCTATCGGGCCATTTCAGTTTGTAGGTCGACCCTTCCAACGCCTGCGGACGATCCAGCGGCTCGGACATATAGACCACTTCACCACCATCGACCTCGTGCGGAGCGGCAGCGCTTTCGCCCGGCGCAGTGTCTGCACTTTCCGAGACGGTCAACACAGATCCGGTCACGTCATTCGGCCGATAGGTGGTACAGCCTTTGCACCCCTGATCCCAGGCCTGCATGTAGACATCCTTGAAGGCGTCAAAGCTGATATCTTCGGGGCAATTGATCGTCTTAGAAATCGAACTGTCGATCCACTTCTGCGCCGCAGCTTGCATCTTGACGTGATCGGATGGAGGAAGCGTCTGCGCATTGACGAAATAGTCGGGCAATTCCAAATCCCCGAACTTGTCGCGCCACATCTGCACGGCGTAATCGACCACCTCTTCCTCGGTGCGTGAGCCGTCTTTTTGCAGCACCTTGCGCGTATAGGCATAAGCAAAGACCGGCTCGATCCCCGAAGACACGTTCCCGGCGTAAAGGGAAATCGTCCCCGTCGGCGCAATCGACGTCAGCAATGCGTTGCGGATGCCATGTTCACGGATCGCATCGCGCACATCCTCGTCCATCTGCTGCATCGTACCGCTAGCCAGATATTTCTCGGCATCGAACAGAGGGAATGCCCCTTTTTCCTTCGCCAAGTCCACCGACGCCAGATACGCGGCGCGGGCGATCGCGTGCAACCAGCGCTCGGTCTGACGCGCCGCCTCGTCCGAGCCATAGCGCAGGCCCTTCATCAACAACGCATCGGCCAGTCCCGTCACGCCTAGGCCGATGCGGCGCTTGGCCTGTGCCTCGGCCGCCTGTTCCGGCAGCGGGAATTTGGATGCATCAACCACATTGTCCATCATGCGAATGGCCGTGGCGACAAGTTCCTGCAACGCGGCTTCATCCAGATGGGCCGCTTTCTCGAACGGTTCCGCAACCAATCGCGCTAGGTTTATCGAACCCAAAAGACACGCACCATAAGGCGGCAAGGGCTGTTCACCACATGGGTTGGTCGCCGCGATTGTTTCTACATAGCTCAGGTTGTTGGACTGATTAATGCGGTCGATGAAGATCACGCCCGGCTCGGCAAAATCATAGGTGGCCTGCATGATCTTGTTCCACAGGTCACGCGCCTGAACGGTGTGGTACACCTTATCTCCAAACACCAGGTCCCACGGGCCATCAGCTTTGACAGCTTCCATGAAGGGGTCGGTCACCAACACAGACATGTTGAACATGCGCAGGCGGGCCGGGTCTGATTTAGCCGTGATGAACTGTTCGATATCCGGGTGATCGCAGCGCATGGTTGCCATCATCGCCCCACGACGCGAGCCCGCCGACATGATTGTTCGGCACATCGCGTCCCACACATCCATGAACGACAACGGCCCCGAGGCATCGGCGGCCACCCCATGCACATCCGCGCCACGCGGACGGATGGTCGAGAAATCATAACCGATCCCCCCACCCTGCTGCATGGTCAACGCAGCCTCTTTCAGCATGTCGAAAATACCGCCCATGCTGTCGGGCACTGTCCCCATGACGAAACAATTGAACAGGGTCACCTGACGCGCAGTGCCCGCACCGGCGGTGATGCGCCCGGCGGGCAAGTATTTAAAATCCTCCAGCGCCTCAAAGAACTTGTCTTCCCAATGTTCCTGATCTTTCTCCACCCGCGCCAGATCGCGGGCGATGCGTCGCCAGCTGTCTTCGACCGTCTGGTCGATGGGCGTGCCATCCGCCTTCTTAAAGCGGTATTTCATGTCCCAGATCTGCTCGGCGATGGGGGCGGCAAAGCGGCTCATTGGTGATTCCCTGTACTGAAAGAGGTATCCAGACTACCCTAAATCACATGCACACCACAACACCTTGATGAAAGCCTCCAGAGAGCTACAATATCAAGATACGCCTCGGGACGACTCTGTGGGAAAGCTGTGGATAACTACGTAAACCTGATAAAACTGTCAGTCGGTTCGGAAAGCGTCGACACGCTGATCGCGTGGCAGAACAGCCGCAAACCGCTGTACGAGGACGGCTGCCCGCGCCATGTTACCCGGATGTGGCCCAAGCGCGAGGCCGAGATTCTGAACGGCGGATCAATCTATTGGGTGATCAAGGGTGTGGTCCAATGCCGTCAGCGCATCCTGCGGCTGGACGAAGTACGCGGCGAAGATGGCATCCGCCGCTGTGCCATCGTACTGGACCCCGAGATACATCGCACCCAAACCGCTCTGAAACGCCCGTTCCAGGGCTGGCGCTACCTAAAACCAGAGGACACCCCCGCCGACCTGCCGCAAGGGCGCGAGCAGGACGACGCCCTGCCCGACGATCTGAACCGCGCACTGGCGGAAATCGGAGTGCTTTGATCAGCTCAGACGATCCAGCAAATTGGACAGAACCGCTTTGTCATCGGCTGAATAGTTGGGTACCCGGCTGCGCCACAACGTTGCCTGCGATCGCAGGATCACTCCGTCCGACAGAATCTTCAGGTGATTGGCGCGCAGGGTCTCACCGGTCGAAGTGATATCCGCAACAGCTTCAGCCGTTTCGTTCATCACAGTGCCTTCGGTCGCGCCCTGACTGTCGACCAAAGTGTAATCGGCCACGCCCGCGTCTGTCAGAAACTCGCGCACAAGACGGTGGTATTTAGTGGCAATCCGCAGCCGATGACCGTGGGTCTTGCGAAAGGCCGCCGCGACCCCGTCCAGATCGTCCAGCGTATCGACATCCACCCAACAAGCCGGTGTAGCGATGATCAGATCAGCCTTACCGAACCCCAGCTGTGATACTTCCTCTACCTGCTGTTCCCAGCGCGGCAGTTTTTCCTGCACCAGATCAATACCGGTGACACCCAGATGGATGCGCCCCGCAGCCAATTCGCGCGGGATTTCCCCGGCGGACAGCAGGATTAGCGAAACGCCATCAATCCCTTCGACCTTACCTGCATATTCCCGGTCTGACCCGCTGCGCGACAAGGTGATGCCGCGCTTTTCAAACCACGAGAATGTCTTTTCCATCAACCTGCCCTTCGAGGGCACGCCCAGTTTCAGGCTCATTGCGCGCCCTCCTCGATTTCCAGGATCAGGTCAGGGCGCAGCACGCCACCCACAGCAGGGATTTCAGCACCGTTCCCCAACTGCCGGGTCAGCGCATCATACCGCCCACCCGTAGCAACCGGAGGCAGGTCAGGGCGTCCCTCGGCATAGAAACCAAAGACGAACCCGTCGTAATATTCCATGGATGTGCGGCCATAAGCGGCCTCGAAATCCAGCCGCTCGACATCGACGCCGCGTGCCTGCAGCGCGGCCACCCGCGCCCCTAGCCGATCCAGCGCCGGGGTGATCTGCGGCAAGTCCACCGCCACATCGCGCAGTTGTTCCAGTGCAAAGGGCATGGTTTCGCGCACGTTCAGCAGCGTTTCCAGCCCGCCCAGTTCGCTGTCGGAAATCGGGGGTGTGTCGCGGTCTTCACGCAAAGCTTCAATCCGCGCTTCGATCTCACTCGCGCGGCGTTTGCCGATCATCGGCACGTCAATGGCCAGAGGATCCTGTGAGTCCAGCAACGCATCACGGCCTTCAGGCACTTGCTTGCGACCTGCAAACCGATCCAACAAATTGCGGAAGCGGCGCGGGTGCCACAGGTGTCGCATCAGCGCTGCCTTGCGGCGATCCGTGGTACGCAGACCCCGAACCGCAGCTGTCAGGATGCCGATATCACCGGTCGCCGCACGCAGCGCCAGGCCGCGCAATTGCAGAGCGAACAGCGAAAACACCTCGGCATCAGCGCCGGATGGATCGTCGCGGTCAAAAACCTCATACCCGACCTGAATATATTCGTTTGACCGATCCGGATCGTGTTCCTGGCGACGGAAGACCTCACCGGAATAGGTATACCGCGCGGGTTCAGCCCCTTCGCTCATGTGCATCTGCACCACGGGCAGAGTAAAGTCCGGGCGCAACATCTGCTCGCCCCGCAACGCATCCGAGGTCACGTAAGCACGAGCACGGATATCCTCTCCATAGAGGTCCAGCAGAGTTTCCGCTGGTTGCAGCAGCGGCGGGTCAACGACCTGCGCGCCTGCAGCCTCGAACCGGACCCGCATCATCGCGGCGCGGGCTTGTATCTGGGAACGCTTGGCCATCGGTCAGTCCTGACTGTCCAGAATTTCGCGCACCTTGGCGACCAGATCGCCACGCGTCACTTCGAACTGGCTGGGGCGTTCCTTCCACTCCTCCAGCGTGGCGCTTTCGGCGATCTTCGCACCTAGGATCAAGTCCTTGATCTGCACGATGCCATTGGCCTTTTCATCCCCGCCCTCGATCACCGCGATCGGAGAGTTTCGTTTATCCGCATATTTCAGCTGATTGCCAAAATTCTTGGGGTTGCCCAGATAAACCTCGGCCCGAATGCCCGCATTGCGCAACTCGGCCACCATGGCCTGATAGTCGGCCATGCGATCCCTGTCCATCACGGTGACAACCACGGGACCGGTCGCTTGCGCAGCGATCCGGCCTTTTTCACGCAGGGCAGCCAACAAACGGTCAACACCGATGGAGATACCGGTCGCAGGAACTTCCTGCCCGGTAAAGCGCTTGACCAAATCGTCATAGCGACCACCGCCCGAAACCGATCCGAACTGCCGCTTGCGGCCCTTCTCGTCGAAAATTTCAAAGGTCAACTCGGCCTCGTAAACTGGCCCGGTGTAGTAACCGAGGCCACGCACGACCGAGGGGTCAATCTCGATCCGGTCCGCACCGTAACCGCCCGCATCCAGCAGCGCGCCGATCTGTTCCAACTCGGCAATACCATCGGCACCGATCTTGCTGTCACCGACTGCCGCACGCAGATTGGCCAATGTCCCGGCGGTGTCTGCGGCTTTCGAAGTCAGGAAAGCAATCACCGGTTCGGCTTGATCATCGCTGAGACCCACGCCGTCGATGAACGCACCCGAGGCGTCCAATCGGCCTTTGGTTAGCAGCTCACGCACGCCCTGCTCACCAACCTTGTCGAACTTGTCGATGGTTCGCAGAACGTTGTCGCGGGCGGCCAAGTCTTCGCCTAGTCCCATCGCTTCGAGCACACCGTTCAGAACCTTGCGGTTGTTGACCCGTACCAGATAGTCACCACGCGGAATGCCGACGGTTTCCAGAGTGTCCGACAACATCGCGCAGATCTCGGCATCCGCAGCCATCGAGGCTGTACCCACCGTATCCGCATCACACTGATAAAACTGGCGATAGCGCCCCGGTCCCGGCTTTTCGTTGCGCCAAACCGGCCCCATCGCATAGCGACGATAAGGCGTCGGCAGATCGTTGCGGTGCTGCGCATAGACGCGGGCCAAGGGTGCGGTCAAATCATAACGCAGGGCCATCCAGTCGCCCTTGTCGTTCTCGTCCACTTCCTGCCACGCGAACACGCCCTCGTTCGGGCGGTCTACGTCGGGCAGGAACTTGCCCAGCGCTTCAACGGTCTCGACCGCGCTGCTCTCCAAGGCGTCGAACCCGTACCGATGATAGACGTCCGCAATAGCCCGCAGCATCTCGGTGCGCTGCGTGACTTCCTGGCCGAAATAGTCGCGGAACCCTTTCGGCGTTACGGCCTTGGGGCGGGGCTGTTTCTTGGGCTTGGCCATGTGGGGCGTCCTTGGGAGTATACTTGTTCCGCGCGCGGTCTATCCCATGGCCCGCATCGGGGCAAGGCGCGCTTTCGCTGGCCTTGGTGTCACAGGGTCGCTATGACCAGCACAAGACACAGGAGTCCCCTATGCAGCATCTGGAAGAACAGATCGCCCACCTGACCCGTACGGTCGAAGACCTGAACGCAATCGTCACCCAGCAACAGGACGAGATCGACCGTCTGACACGCCGGGTAGAGATGCTGATGCGCCGCGAAGGCGAACGGGCGCAAGAAGGGTCCGGCGGAGTTGTGCTCGGAGACGAACGTCCGCCACACTATTGAACCCAATTTCAATGCCCCCAATAATCGACGGTCAGTAATTTAGCTTCTTCAGCTCCATTGGTTAAATGGGGCCCCATTCAATGCAACCCAATGACGGGAGTAATTCATGATCCAAAGACTCGCTCTTGTTACTGGTGCCGCGCGCGGCATTGGGTTGGCTACCTCAAAACTGTTTCTGCACGACGAGTGGCACGTGGCGATGGTCGATCGTGATGCGGAGGCATTGACTGAGGCGACTAGCGATCTTGATGGCGCGTTGCCAGTTGTAGCTGATGTTTCAGACCAGGATCAGGTCGACGAAATGGTAAAGGCAGTCATGTCGAAGTTCGGACGAATTGACGCCGTGGTAAACAATGCAGGCATCGCCGAATTTGGACCGATCGAGCAACACGAATTTGCGGTGTGGCGCCGTGTCATGGAAACCAATCTTGACGGTGTGTTTCTGGTTTCACAGGCTTCAATTCCAGCCCTTCGCGAAAGCCGAGGGGCTATTGTCAATGTCGCCTCGATCTCGGGACTGCGAGCCAGCACACTACGCGTCGCGTATGGAACGTCAAAGGCAGGCGTCATACACCTAACCAAGCAGCAAGCTGCAGAACTGGGAGAATACGGGATTCGTGCCAATTGCGTCTGTCCGGGCCCGGTGCGCACCAAGCTTGCGATGGCGGTCCACACACCCGAAATCATCGCTGCATATCACGACGCCATTCCACTGAACCGGTATGGTTCGGAAGAAGAGATCGCTCAGGTGATTAAATTTCTCTGCTCGGACAAGGCCAGCTATGTAACGGGCCAAGTGATTGCTTCCGATGGAGGTTTTGAGAGCACAGGCGTCGGGCTGCCCGCGCTGCGAACACCCGACTAAACTCTCAGACCCGAATTTTAGTCAGAAACACAGAAATCCGTTGACTACAGACCCAACGTCGACTTCACCGCATTATCAACCACTCCGCCCAAGAGGGCATCCTTATCCGCAGCGCATCCTTCTGAAAGCGCAGCTATGAATGCTTCACGCAGCTGGACCTTTTCCTCGTCAGTGGTCGCATGGTCTTCGATGTTGATCTGGCGATTGTAGAGCGACAGAGCCGTCATCTTTTCGACAACGGTTACGACGAAGGCTTCGTCTCCATCCGCCTCCTCAGCAATCGAGGCGCAGGTATAGTGCATCACAGGCAATGCGTCCTGCACCATCTGTTCAGCAGCCTCATCGGCCGTCACCACGCACGGAGCCGCAAGGATCGCGGCGCAAACGGGCATTCTGAGTCTAAAAAACCACATCACTATCACTTCCAATTATGTCCGATAATGGCACCGGCCACGCCTCCGATCGCCGCGCCCTTGCCGTCGCCGACCAAGGCACCCACGCCAGCGCCGATCAAAGCACCTTCGATCGTTTGCTTTTTCTTCTTGTCATCCTTGTCATCTGCCAGCGCTCCGGACGCCATCGCCAGTGACGCGGCCGCTGCCAAAGCAAGTGTTCTGAACCCAATAGCTGAAATTGCCATAGCTGTGCCCTCCTGTGACACGCCCCAAACCGGGGCATGACCTCAGCCTAGCGACGCGAAAACCCTGTGGCAACAATAGGGTGGGTCAGATTTCCTCGACCAGGGCCACGCCATCCAAAGATTTGATCGCACCCTTGATCTGCGGGTTGATCGGGAAGTCTTGCCCCAAATCCATCTCGACGTCCCCTGGCAGGCCGGGGTCCAGAAGACAAATGTGGATCGGTCCCTTGGCCGCGCGCTTGGCCGCGCCGGCCGCGTCTTCCAGCACCTTGGCGACCGTCGGCAACACCTCAGGCACGTCAACAAAGATCCGCAAGCCCGTTGCACCCGCTTCGGCCACAACCGAATCCACCGGCCCCACTGAACGGGCCAGCAGTTTCAACTGATCGGATTCCATCGTCGCTTCGGCGGACAGAACAACCTGTGCGCCGGTTTCCAGAAACTCGCGTGATTTCTCTAGCGTCTCTGAGAACAGTGTGACCTCATACGCCCCGCTTGGATCAGACAATTGCGCAAAGGCAAAACGGTTGCCCTTGGCCGATTTGCGCTCTTGCCGCCCCGAAACCACACCGGCCATCTTGGCAATGAACGGACCCGAACGCGCCTTTTCCGTCACCTCATCCAATGTCATGACCTTCTTGCGTTTCAGCGCGGGCATGTAGTCGTCCAGCGGGTGACCAGACAGGTAGAAACCAATCGCCTTGAATTCCTCGCTCAGGCGTTCCGCAGGCAACCAGTCCGGCGTCGGCGACAGGCGGGGTTCGGGCAAGTCATCGCCCGCCTCACCAAACAAAGACACTTGGTTCGAGTTCTTCTGGTCGTGAATCGCCGCCGAATACTGCACCAGCGGATCGAGGCTTTCGAACACGCGGCGGCGGTTCTTATCAAGCTGGTCGAACGCCCCGGCCCGCGCCAGCATCTCAAGCGGGCGCTTGCCAACCTTCTTCAGGTCTACCCGGCGGGCGAAATCGAACAGGTTTACAAAAGGTTTGTCCCCGCGTCCCTCGACGACAAGATTCATCGCTTCGACACCCACGTTCTTGAGTGCGCCCAGCGCGTAGACCAAGTGCCCTTCAACTACATCAAATGTCGACAAAGATCGATTCACGCAGGGCGGCACATAGGGCAGCTCCAGCCCCTTGCGGACCTCTTCGAAATAGACGGCCAGCTTGTCGGTCAGGTGGATATCGCAGTTCATGACGCCTGCCATGAACTCGACCGGATGGTTCGCTTTCAGCCATCCCGTCTGGTAGCTGACCACCGCATAAGCGGCGGCGTGGGATTTGTTGAAGCCGTAGTTGGCGAATTTTTCCAGCAGGTCGAAAACCTCAGAGGCTTTCTTGGCGTCCACGCCATTCTCGCCCGCACCCTTTTCGAATTTCGGGCGCTCGGCATCCATCGCCTCTTTGATCTTCTTACCCATCGCGCGGCGCAGAAGGTCGGCACCGCCCAGCGAATACCCCGCCATGACCTGAGCGATCTGCATCACCTGTTCCTGATAGACGATGATGCCTTGGGTTTCCTCTAGGATGTAGTCAATTAGCGGGTGTACCGACTCGATCTTGCGCAGCCCGTTCTTGACCTCGCAATAGGTCGGGATGTTCTCCATTGGACCCGGACGATACAGAGCCACAAGGGCGACAATGTCCTCGATGCAGGTTGGCTTCATGCGCTTGAGCGCGTCCATCATGCCCGAGGATTCCACCTGGAACACTGCCACGGTCTTGGCCGCCGAATAGAGTTTATACGTCGCCTCATCATCCAGCGGGATGGCGTTGATCTGGTTTTCGGCCCCGTCAGCGGGCTCATAAAGCTCTGTACCGTCCGCCGCGACGTGCAGAGACCGCCCGCCCTTGAAAATCAGGTCCATCGCATTCTGGATCACAGTCAGGGTTTTCAGACCCAGAAAGTCGAACTTGACCAGACCGGCCTGCTCTACCCATTTCATGTTGAATTGGGTTGCAGGCATATCCGATCGCGGATCCTGATACAGCGGTACCAGCGCGTCGAGCGGGCGGTCTCCAATCACCACACCCGCCGCGTGGGTCGAGGCGTTTCGCAGCAGCCCCTCGACCTGTTGGCCATAGGTGAGCAGCCGGTCCACGACCTCTTCACTGCGGGCCTCTTCGCGGAGGCGGGGTTCATCCTTCAAGGCTTTTTCGATGGAGACCGGTTTGACACCCTCAACCGGAATCATCTTGGATAGGCGGTCAACCTGCCCGTATGGCATCTGTAGAACCCGCCCGATATCGCGCACCGCCGCTTTCGACAGCAAGGCTCCAAAGGTGATGATCTGCCCCACCTTGTCGCGCCCGTATTTCTGCTGCACGTAGCGGATCACCTCTTCGCGGCGGTCCATGCAGAAGTCGATATCGAAGTCGGGCATCGAGACCCGCTCGGGGTTGAGGAACCGTTCGAACAGCAGCGAATAGCGCAGCGGGTCAAGGTCGGTGATCGTCAGCGCATAAGCCACCAGCGAGCCCGCGCCCGAACCCCGGCCTGGCCCCACGGGGATGTCGTGATCTTTGGCCCATTGAATAAAATCGGCAACGATCAGGAAGTAGCCGGGGAAACCCATTCCTTCGATGATACCGAGTTCAAAATCCAGGCGCTCCTGATATTCCTCGGGCGTCACCGCATGCGGGATCACGGCCAGACGTTTCTGCAACCCCTCATTGGCGATTCGGCGCAGTTCAGCAACCTCGTCATCTGCGAACTTTGGCAGGATCGGATCGCGGCGATAGGCCATGAAGGCACAGCGTTTGGCGATCTCGACGGTGTTCTCGAGCGCCTCGGGCAGATCGGCGAACAGTGTCACCATCTCTTGCTGCGACTTAAAATAATGCTGCGCGGTCAGGCGGCGGCGACCATCCTGCTGGTCAACATAAGCACCCTCGGCAATGCAAATCAGCGCATCGTGGGCCTCGTACATATCCGAGGTCGGGAGATAGACGTCGTTGGTAGCGACCAAAGGCAGGTTCTTGGCGTAAGCCATCTCGATATGGCCACGCTCAGTCAACCGTTCGGATTCAGGCTGGCCACCCTCGCCGGGATGACGCTGCAGTTCGATGTAAAGGCGATCTGGGAACATCGCTGTCAGCCGATCCACCAGAACCTCAGCTGCAGGACGCTGGCCCTGCTGCAGCAGCATTCCCACTGGCCCTTCCGGCCCACCGGACAAGCAGATCAGGCCATCGGACCGCTCTGCCAGTTCCTCTAAAGTGACCTGCGGCAGCTGCCCGCCTTTATCCACGTAAAGGCAGGAACTGAGTTTCATCAGGTTTTCATAGCCAACCTCGGACTGCGCCAGCAGCACCAAAGGCGCGGGAATTTTCGGCTTTTCGCCCGGCTGCGCCTGCACATAGGTCAGATCCACCTGGCACCCCATGATCGGCTGCACCCCTGCCCCGCTTGCGGTGACCGAGAATTCCAAGGCCGAGAACATGCTGTTTGTGTCGGTAACGGCAACGGCGGGCATCTCCATCTTTTCGCACAGGGCGGGCAGCTTTTTCAGCCGCACAGCGCCTTCCAGCAGGGAATATTCAGTGTGAACGCGGAGGTGAATGAATCGAGGAGTACTGCTCATAACGCCTACGCTATCGCAGCCAGAGGCGCGGCAAAAGCGGGAACCGTCGCTTTGGGAGACATAAAAAACAAGCGTTGATTATTCGGATTTTTTAGAAGGTGCTTCGGGTAGAATTACGGGACGCTACAAGAAAACACTTTATTTTCAGTCTTCTGAACACCAAAAAGGTAAATTGTTTTCGCGAAAAACAGTGCTAATGGTATATCATATAGGCAGTTTTTCTTGCCAGAGAACCTGCCGTGTTTCTAACATCTAATGGCAAGCTTTCCGCCCGCCACTCTTTCTACGTCGCATCGAAGGAGTGCCACAGGGGCGCAACTGGGTAAGGCGACGGGTTTCTCGAATGGATATCACGTTTCTTCTGAACGGAGAGACAGTGGAACTGGCGGATGTCAATCCGACAGCAACCCTGCTGGATTGGCTACGCGAGGATCGGAGCCTGACCGGCACTAAGGAAGGCTGCAACGAAGGCGACTGCGGGGCCTGTACCGTCATGGTCACGGATGAGGGTGGTGCCAAGGCATTGAATTCCTGCATCCTGTTTCTGCCGCAACTACACGGCAAAGCCGTCCGCACTGTCGAAGGCGCAAGCGGCCCGAATGGTGAAGCCCATCCGGTGCAACAAGCCATGGTAGATTTGCACGGGTCGCAATGCGGCTTTTGCACCCCCGGTTTCGTGATGTCGATGGTGGCAAGCCATTCCAGCGGCGCAAAAGATCATGATACTCAGCTGGCGGGAAACCTGTGCCGCTGCACCGGATACGCCCCAATCATCCGCGCGGCAAAAGCCGCCGAAGAACACCCCGTGCCCGTATGGATCAAGGACGAACCCCTTGCTGCACCTGCAACAACGCCCATGCTGCCCAGTTCGTCCGACGAACTGGCCGCCGTTTATGCCGAGCACCCCGATGCCACTCTGGTCGCGGGCGCAACCGATGTTGGTTTGTGGGTCACCAAGCAATTGCGTGATCTTGATCCGGTGATCTTCCTGAATCGCTGTGACGATCTGAAGGACATTACGATTTCCGACGATGAAATCCGTTTCGGCGCCATGGTTGACATGAATCGGATGGGCGAGTCGTTGGCCGACCTGCACCCGTCTTATGCCGAGATGATCCGACGATACGCCAGCGTTCAGGTGCGCCATGCCGCGACCGTTGGTGGGAACATCGCCAATGGCTCACCTATCGGGGACAACCCTCCTGCGCTGATCGCTCTGAACGCCACCCTGCATCTGCGCAAAGGTGACACCCGCCGTTCCCTGCCACTGGAAGACTTCTTCATCGACTATGGCAAGCAAGACCGCACCCCCGGCGAATTTGTCGAAGCCGTCAGCTTCCCCCGTCAGGCGGATCGCCTGAAGGCTTATAAGATCAGCAAACGGTTCGATCAGGATATCTCGGCTGTCTGCGGCTGTTTCAACATCACCGTATCAGACGACATCGTCGATCAGGCCCGCATCGCCTTTGGCGGCATGGCTGGCGTCCCGAAACGGGCCGCTCATGTCGAGGCCGCATTGAACAGCAAACCGTGGACACTCGCAACGGTGCAAGCTGCAATGCAGGCCTTTGGCGATGACTTCACACCAATGACGGATATGCGCGCCTCGGCCACCTATCGTCTGGAAACCGCCAAGGCGCTACTTGAAAGGTACTTCCTTGAGGATCAGGGACACGTAACCAACGTGCTGGAGGTGTCGTCATGAGCGTGACCAGTCCCCTTCCCCATGACGCGGCCCCGCTGCATGTGTCCGGCAACGCACGTTACGTGGACGACATTCCGACGCCCAAGGGAACGCTTTATCTGGCGTTTGGTTTGAGCCCGATTGCCAAGGGCAAGATCACCGCGATGGATTTGTCTGCGGTCAAAGCAGCCGAAGGCGTCGAGACGGTCATGACGGCCGAAGACCTGCCTTTTGCCAACGATGTCTCGCCCTCGATCCACGATGAGCCGTTGCTGTCGGACGGCACCGTTCATTACATCGGCCAGCCCGTGTTTCTTGTGGTTGCTACAAGCCATCTGGCCGCCCGCAAGGGCGCGCGGCTGGGCAAAGTCGCCTATGACGAAGAAACCCCGATCCTTACGGTCGAAGAAGCTCTTGCCGCCGACAGTCGGTTCGAAGAAGGCCCGCGCATCTATGCCAAGGGCGACGCGGATGCGGCCATCGCAAGCGCTGCCCATGTGATCGAAGGGGGCTTTGAACTCGGCGGGCAGGAGCATTTCTATCTGGAGGGTCAGGCGGCCCTGGCCGTGCCGAACGAAGGCGTGGATATGCTGGTACACAGCTCGACCCAGCACCCGACCGAAATTCAGCACAAGGTTGCCGACGCTCTGGGCGTTCCGATGCACGCCGTCCGGGTCGAAACCCGCCGCATGGGCGGAGGGTTCGGTGGCAAGGAAAGCCAGGGCAATGCGCTGGCCGTGGCCTGCGCCATTGCCGCGCGTGCGACCGGCAAGGCCTGCAAGATGCGCTATGACCGCGACGATGACATGGTCATCACCGGCAAGCGTCATGCGTTCCGCATTTCCTATCGTGCCGGGTTTGATGAGCATGGCCATATTCAGGGCGTGTCCTTCTTGCAATATGCCATCTGCGGCTGGGCACAGGACCTGTCTCTGCCCGTCGCCGACCGCGCCATGCTGCATTCGGACAATGCCTATCTGCTGCCCAACGCGCGGATTGAAAGTCATCGGTTGAAGACCAACACCCAATCCGCCACCGCCTATCGCGGCTTTGGCGGCCCGCAGGGCATGATCGCGATCGAACGGGTCATGGATCACGCCGCCCACGCGTTGGACATAGACCCGGTCGAGCTGCGCCGCCGGAACTATTACGACCCTGCCCATGCGCCAACCATGAAACCTGAGCATCTGGCGAAGAAACCGTTGGAACGTGTCGATCCGCATGAGGACCTGACGAGTCTCGGCGCGGTCGAACAGGTTGAGACCGCCCCTCCCGTGCGTCCAGTTCCGCAAGGCGGCAATACAACGCCCTATGGTATGGAAGTCACTGATTTCGAGCTGCACGGCATGACCGAAGACCTGCTGAAATCCAGCGACTATGCTGCGCGCAAAGCGGCGATTGAGATTTGGAATGCCAAAAACAGCGTGATCAAGAAAGGCATCGCTTTTTCTCCGGTCAAATTCGGTATCTCGTTCACGCTAACCCACCTGAACCAGGCGGGTGCGCTGGTACATGTGTATCAGGATGGCTCGGTTCATCTGAACCATGGTGGCACAGAAATGGGTCAGGGCCTGTTCCAGAAAGTCGCGCAGGTCGCGGCGTCGCGCTTTGGTATCTCGCCAGAGATGGTGAAGATCACCGCAACGGATACGGCCAAAGTACCCAATACATCCGCCACTGCCGCGTCCTCGGGCAGCGACCTGAACGGAATGGCGGTGAAGGCCGCGTGCGACACGATACGCGACCGGATGGCCAACTATCTTGCCGAACGGCATCAGGCTGATCCGTCAACGGTCACCTTTACGGACGGTCACGTTTCGGTCGGCGAAGAACGCTATACCTTCGCCGAAGCCGCGGCGATGGTCTACCAAGGCCGGGTCAGTCTGTCTGCGACCGGATTTTACAAGACTCCCAAGATCGAATGGGACCGGATCAAGGGTCGCGGCCGTCCGTTTTATTACTTTGCTTATGGCGCTTCGGTCACCGAGGTCGCCATCGATACCCTGACTGGCGAGAACCGCATCCTGCGCACTGATATTCTGCATGATGCGGGCGCGTCGCTGAACCCGGCATTGGATATCGGGCAGGTTGAAGGCGGCTACGTGCAGGGCGCGGGCTGGCTAACGACCGAGGAACTGGTCTGGGACGGCAAGGGCAACCTACGCACGCACGCGCCCTCGACCTACAAAATCCCCGCCTGCTCGGACCGGCCCGACATCTTCAACGTAGCACTCTGGGATGGCCAGAACCGCGAGGACACAATCTATCGCTCGAAAGCCGTAGGTGAGCCACCCTTTATGTTGGGTATTTCCGCCTGGCTGGCGCTGTCCAACGCAGTCGCAGCCTGCGGCGGCGACTATCCAGCGCTGGACGCCCCAGCCACGGCTGAGGAAGTCTGGCGCGGCGTCCAAAGGATGAAGGGAGGCATCTGATGGGATTTGACCTGGAGGCTTTGAGGGAGGCGGTCAAAACCCACGGAACAGTAACCCGGGTGGTCCTAGCGGCGATCAAGGGGTCGTCCCCGCGCGAAGTTGGGGCGGCCATGCTGGTTTGGAAGGATGGGCAATGCGGTACAATCGGGGGTGGCGTGCTAGAGTTTCAAGCAGCCCAAGCCGCGCGGACCCAGACTGCGGCCTCTCGCCTGACGCACCATGCGCTTGGGCCTGACATGGGCCAATGCTGCGGCGGCGCGGTCTCGCTGATTAGCGAAGTCTTTGATACCAAAGCGGTGAACGCGCTGGACGAAACGGTCATCGCGAGATCGCCATTGGGTGGTGACATGCCCCTATCTGTCAAACGTCTGCTGGCGGCGGCACGCGGACAGGGCATCGCGCCCGATCCGCAATTGGTCGACGGATGGATGATTGAGCCGGTGCACAAACCGGCCCGTAATCTGTGGATCTGGGGCGCAGGTCATGTCGGTCGAGCGCTGGTAGATGTTCTGCACCCAGTGCCGGAACTGGCAGTCACATGGGTCGACACCGCGACTGAGCGTTTCCCAGATACGATCCCGAACAGCGTAACAGTGGTTCCGGTCGCGAAACCGGCCGAGTTGGTGCGCCACGTACCGACCAATGCCGAACATCTTGTGCTGACTTATTCACACAATCTGGACTTAGAATTGTGCAACCGGCTGCTTTCGCACGATTTCCGCTTTGCGGGGCTGATCGGCTCGGCTACGAAATGGGCGCGATTCCGGTCTCGGCTAGCGGCTCTGGGCCATGCGCCGGAACGGATAGGCCGGATCACCTGCCCAATCGGCGACCCCGGTTTGGGCAAACACCCGCAAATGATTGCCATAGGCGTTGCAGCAGACCTGCTGCGTCCCGCCCGGCAGAACGAATTGAAGAAGGACCTGAGCGCGTGACCACTCCACTGCTAAGCTTACAAGGTTTGACCAAGGCCTATCCCGGCGTCGTGGCCAACGATCAGGTGTCCTTTGACATCGGCGAAGGCGAAGTGCATGCCCTGCTAGGCGAAAACGGCGCGGGTAAATCCACGCTGGTCAAAATGATCTATGGGCTGGTCAAGCCCGACAGTGGCACGATGCTGCTGCGCGGTCAGGCGTTTGCGCCACCGGAACCCCGCGCCGCGCGGGCCGACGGGATCGCAATGGTGTTCCAGCATTTCTCGCTGTTTGACGCGCTGAACGTGGCCGAGAACATCGCGCTGGGGATGGAGAACCCGCCGCCGATGGGTGATCTGGCCTCGCGTATCCGCGAAGTGTCGGAAACCTATGGCCTGCCGCTGGACCCTTTCCGCACCGTTGGTGACCTGTCTGCGGGTGAACGTCAGCGGGTCGAGATCATCCGCTGTCTGTTGCAGGACCCCAAGCTGCTGATCATGGACGAGCCGACCTCGGTTCTGACCCCGCAAGAGGTTGAAATCCTGTTCGAAACGCTGAACAAGTTGCGGTCCGAGGGCACCTCGATCCTGTATATCTCGCACAAGCTCGAAGAAATCCGCACGCTGTGCGACCACGCTACTATTCTGCGTCTGGGTAAGAACGTGGGTGAGTGTGTACCTGCTGAAACCTCGGCGCGGGACATGGCCGAGATGATGGTCGGCTCAACCTTGCAGACACCGGAACGCTCGGGTCGTGAATTTGGTGAGGTGGCACTGGATGTCAGCGGGCTGTCGGTTCCGTCGCCCTCGGAATTCGGGACGGCCTTGAAGAACGTTCACATGACAGTCCGTAAAGGCGAAGTTCTTGGTGTCGGCGGCGTGGCTGGCAACGGTCAGGATGAACTGCTGGGCGTGTTGTCTGGTGAAATTCAGACAACGGCTGACGCGATCAAATTCAATGGTCAGCCGATTGGTAAACTGGGCCCGACGGCCCGCCGCAAACTGGGTGTTTTGACCGCACCTGAAGAACGGCTGGGCCATGCTGCAGCACCAGACATGAGCCTGACCGAAAACGCATTGCTGACCGGTTCGGTCCGCGAGGGGTTGGAAAATAACGGCTTTCTAAAGTGGTCAGAAACCAAAAGCTTCGCAGAAAAAATCATTAGCGCCTTCGACGTCCGCACGCCGGGGCCAGAGAACGCGGCGCGGTCGCTTTCCGGTGGCAACCTGCAGAAATTCGTGATCGGACGCGAGGTGTTGCAGAACCCTGACGTTCTGGTGGTAAACCAGCCCACCTGGGGCGTGGACGCGGCGGCGGCAGCCTCGATCCGCCAGTCCATTCTGGATTTAGCCGCCAAGGGAACGGCGGTGATCTGCATTTCTCAGGATCTGGATGAACTGATGGAAATCTCGGACAGCTTTGCAGCCCTCAACGAAGGGCGGCTAAGCGCGCCGCGTACAACTACCGGCCTGACGGTGGATGAGATCGGCCTGATGATGGGTGGCGCGCATGGCATGGAGGTGGCTCATGTCTAATCCATTGCAAAATAATGAAAACAGGGGGACGAGCGGATGATTGTGTTGGAGAAACGGCCTCAGCCGTCCAAGGCGTGGTCTTATGCCACCCCGTTGGTGGCCGTATTGGCGACGATGGTGTTCGGCGGCATTCTGTTTGCCATTCTGGGCAAGAACCCGATCGAGGCCATCGGTACCATCTTCTGGGAGCCCCTGTTTGGCGAATTCGCTTTTTACTACCGCCCGCAATTGCTGGTGAAAGGTGCGCCTCTGGTTCTGATCGCCATTGGGCTGTCGCTGGGTTTCCGCGCAGGTATCTGGAACATCGGCGCCGAGGGTCAATACATCATGGGTGCCATCTTTGGTGCTGGCGCTGGCTTGGCCTTCTATCCGCTGGAAGCATTCTACATCTTTCCGATCATGGTAATCGCCGGCGCGTTCGGCGGGTGGTTGTGGGCATCCATTCCGGCCTTTCTGAAAGTCCGTTTCGGCACAAACGAAATTCTCGTCTCACTGATGCTAGTCTATGTGGCCGAGCAAATGTTGGCCTCGGTCTCGCTGGGCCTCCTCAAAAACCCGGAAGGCTTCGGCTTTCCCGGCTCACGCAACCTGCAGTCTTATGAAAGCGCACATAACGCGGAACTGATTGCAGGTTCGGGAATGCACTGGGGCGTAGTGACAGCGCTGATCGCGGTGATTTTTGCCTATGTCCTGCTGAACCGTCACATGTTGGGCTTCCACATCCGTCTGACCGGAGAGGCCCCTCGCGCGGCAAAATTTGCAGGCGTGAACCCGGCACGTCTGATCCTGTTCTGTCTGGGTCTGTCCGGTGCGCTGGCAGGGCTTGCTGGGATGTTCGAAGTGTCCGGCCCATCGGGCGTGGTCAGCATCGACTTCAACGTAGGCTATGGCTTTACCGCGATCATCGTGGCCTTTCTGGGCCGTCTGCATCCGGTTGGTATTCTGCTGGCCGGTGGCCTAATGGCGCTGACCTATATCGGCGGTGAAATCGCGCAGTCTCAGCTGGGCCTGCCCGCCGCCGCCATTCAGGTGTTTCAGGGCATGTTGCTGTTCTTCCTGCTGGCTTTCGACCTTTTGACCAACTACCGCATCCGTGCGGCTCATAGCGAGGTGGCGTGACCCATGGATTTAGGTGAAATCAATCCCGTACTTCTGATTGCATCGCTGATGGTGGCGGCAACCCCGCTGCTTCTGGCTGCGATCGGAGAGCTGGTCGTCGAGAAAGCAGGCGTCCTGAACCTTGGTGTCGAAGGCATGATGATCGTTGGTGCGATCAGCGGCTTCGCGATCTCGGTCGAAACCGGATCACCCTGGTTGGGGTTCATCGCGGCGGCCATCGGGGGCGCGGTGCTGTCGCTGTTGTTTGTCCTTCTGACGCAGTTCGCGCTGGCTAACCAGGTGGCCAGCGGACTGGCCCTGACCCTCTTCGGCCTCGGATTCAGTGCCCTTCTGGGTCAAAGCTATGTGGGCATCAAGCCGCCCAGCATGGGAGACATTCACATCCCGCTGATCAGCGATATTCCTGTGATCGGCCCAATCCTTTTCCAGCATGACCCGATCCTCTATGTTGGTATCGCCCTGACGGCCGCAGTTTGGGCCGTGCTCAAATACACCCGTGTCGGTCTGATCCTGCGCGCGGTGGGTGAAAACCACGATGCGGCCCATGCCTTGGGTTACAAGGTTATCAAGATCCGCATCATGGCAATCCTGTTCGGTGGCGCCTGCGCGGGCCTCGGCGGAGCTTATATCAGCCTGATCCGCGTCCCGCAGTGGACCGAGGGCATGACAGCCGGCGTCGGCTGGATCGCCCTGGCGCTGGTGGTCTTCGCCAGCTGGAAGCCATGGCGAGCCTTGCTGGGTGCCTATTTGTTCGGCGGAATCACGGTGTTGCAGCTTAATTTGCAGGCGGCGGGCGTTGCCATTCCAGTCGAGTATCTGGCAATGTCGCCCTATATCATCACGATCCTTGTGCTTGTGATCCTTTCGGCCGACAAGAGCAGCGCACCTGCCTCACTGGGCCGAACCTTCCATGCCTCACACTAGGGGCCAATTGAACCAACTTGGGGAGTAACACATGAAATTCACTACACTTCTGACAAGCGCCGCCATGGCGCTGGGTCTGGCGACAAGCGCCATGGCCGAAGACAAAACCAAGGTCGGTTTCGTCTATGTCGGCCCCGTCGGCGACGGCGGCTGGACCTATGAACACGACAAGGGCCGTCTGGCCGTCGAAGAGCACTTTGGCGACAAGGTCGAGACTGTGTTCGTTGAATCGGTACCCGAAGGCCCGGACGCCGAACGCGTGATGACTCAGATGGCTCTGGAAGGTGCTGACCTGATCTTTACCACCTCATTCGGTTACATGGACCCGACCATCAACGTGGCCAAGAAATTCCCGAACGTAAAGTTCGAGCACGCGACCGGCTACAAGACTGCCGACAACGTCTCGGTATACTCGGCCCGTTTCTACGAAGGCCGCGCCGTACAAGGCCACATCGCTGGTAAAATGACTGAGTCCAACATCGTCGGGTATATCGGATCGTACCCGATCCCCGAAGTGATCCGTGGCATCAACTCGGCATATGTCCACGCCAAAAAGGTAAACCCGGATGTCGAGTTCAAGATTGTCTGGGCGTACACGTGGTTTGACCCCGCCAAAGAAGCGGATGCCGCCACCGTTCTGATCGAACAGGGCGCTGACGTGATCCTGCAGCACACCGACTCGACCGCACCGCAGGCGGCCGCGCAAGAGGCAGGCAATGTAATCACCTTCGGTCAAGCCTCGGACATGAGCGAATACGCTCCGAAGCCACGCGTATCCTCGATCATCGACAACTGGGCGCCTTACTACATCGCCCGCACCCAGGCCGTAATGGATGGGTCGTGGGAAACAGTGAACACCTGGGACGGTATCAAGGAAGGTATGGTTGAGATTGGCGAAATCTCGGACGCAGTTCCTGCCGACGTCAAAGAAGAAGCGCTGGCGATGAAGGCCGCCATGGCCGCTGGTGAATACCACCCATTCACCGGCCCGTTGAAAAAGCAGGACGGTAGCGACTGGCTTGCCGAAGGCGAAACCGCTGATGACGGTACGCTGGCGGGCATGAACTTCTATGTCGAAGGGCTGGAAGGCGACATTCCGCAGTAAACCGAGCTGCACTCACACCGAGGGGCTAGCCGTTTGGCTGGCCCTTTTTTGTTAGGACACTTTTAAAACGACCTTGACGAGCAGTGTCTCGCCGAACCTGATAGAGCCAGCGCTCCATTAACGGCGGAATGGAAAACCGATGCAAACCAAGGCACAAGACCGCAGCCGCTGGTGGATACTGGGCGCGATGGGGGCGATCCTTGGCGTCATACTGTTGGACGAAACAGTGGTCAGCGTGGCCTTGCCTACCATCCGGACTGAACTCAACCTGTCGCGGCTGGACGCACATTGGGTGGTCAATATCTACCTGCTGGTGCTGGCCTGCTTTGCAGGCGCGGCAGGAAGGTTGGGCGACATTCTGGGCATCCGGGTTTTGCTGAGCGTAGGCCTTATGATCTTTGGTGTGTCCTCAGCGCTGGGAGGGTTCGCCGAAAGCAGCCTGGCGCTGCTAACGGCACGCGCGGTTCAGGGCATTGGTGCTGCGCTGATCTTTCCTTTGTCGATGGTGGTAATGATCCAATCTTTTGATGAAAAGGAACGCGGCCTTGCCCTTGGTCTATACGGCGGCATCGGGACAGTCTTTCTGTCACTGGGGCCACTGGTCGGAGGCATACTGACCGAGTACCTGTCCTGGCGCTGGATATTCTGGGTCAATCCGCCGATTGTTCTGGCCGTTGCTGCGATTGCCTGGACCTGCTGGCGCGACCCGCCACATCAGCCCGAACTTGGGTTTGACTGGAAAGGTCTGGTGCTGCTGGTACCCAGCCTGGCGGCACTCGTGTTCGGGATCATGGAGGGTCCGGATCGGGGCTGGTTCCAGCCCGAAGTGATTTTGGCATTGCTCGCGGGCCTTGCGGCACTAGCCCTTTTTGTTCGGGCGGAACAAAGCATTCCAAAACCGTTGATTGCCATATCGCTGTTTGCCAATCCCGGTTTCGCCGCGTCGAACATGATCCTGTTCACCGCACAGTTCGGCAAGATTGCCTTGTTTGTGTTCGGAGCATCGTATTTTCAAACCACGCTTGGCTATTCGCCGCTGGCCGCCGGGGCCGCCCTGTTACCAATCGCGTTCCCACAAATCTTCGTGGCACCCGTGGCAGGAAAGGTGGCAGACAAGTTTGGAACGCGCAGTCCATCGCTGACGGGCACAGCGCTTGGGACTCTAGCAATCGTACTGGTCGCGCTGGGAATGCACTTTGAGATCACAACGCCGATCTATGCTGGCTATATTTTGTGGGGATGTTGCGTGCCGTTTCTGTTCGTCCCGCCTCGGCGAGCCATCATGCTTGCCGTACCACAGAACCTGCACGGACAGGCCAGCGGGATTTCCATGACATTTCAGCTGTTGGGTGGAACGGTTGGCATGGCCCTGGGCAGTTCCGTCTATGCCCTCAGCGGCTCCTACACCATGGTATTCGGCTTTGTGGCGGGCTTTGCGGCCTGCGTTCTGGCCTATTCCTACGCCTCGCTGACCGAAGCGAATTCCCCGGACCGCGCCGCCGATTAAGGCGGCGCGGTCCGGGATCGTTTAATGACCGGTCAAAACCAGCGTATTCACCGGCATCAGGATCAGACGCAGGCGCAGTCCAGCGGCATGAACAACGCCGATCGTGTCGATCACATGCAGGGTTGCGGATTTCCAGAAACCCAGATCCTCATGCTCCAGCCGTTCGTGATTGTCGGTATAGACATTGGCTAGACAGTTGCTGCCCGGTGGGATGTCATCCGCCATACTTTTGTACAGCGGCTCCAAATACACCAAGATCGAACCTGGGTTGGTATTGGCCTGCACATCTCGTAGCTCATCCGAAGGCCGGATTTGACCCGAGGGGATGACATCCTGCACTTCAACTACCACCATCGGAATGACAGTGAAGGGCTTGGTCATGCAGCCTAGCTCTCCGATCATACCCGGCTTGATGACCTGAGCCGACATCTGATTGAACGCGGCCTGAAACCGGTTGTGGCCCGAGTGTGATGGCACCAGAATACCCGCCGGACGCAACAACGGGCTGACAAAATCGCCAACCTGCAGGCCAAACTGTTCAACCCGGCCAGTAACCCCAGCGCTTATCACGGTCTTGTCCAGTTCGGTCAGAGCAGCATCCAACTGAGCATTGGCGCTGGCAAGTTGAGCGGGGATCAGTTCCTCGATCTGCTGCACGACAGCACCGCGCTGGGACTCAGCGGCCCGCAATTGCGCTTCACGCTCGGCCACCAGGTTTTCTAGCCGATCAATTTCGGCCAGACGCACGGCGCTGGACCCTTCGTCGCGTAGCGTGGTGTTGCGTTCCAGATCCTCAAGCGACTGGTCCAGCGCGGCTCGCGCTCCGGCAATGCCAGCCTCAGCTTCGGCCAAATCGGTCTGCGCCACCTTGAGCGACGCCTGAACCTGCGCAATATCTGCGTGTGCGGCTTCGACCATGGCCCTTTGTGTGAAATCCTCGATCCGGAAGATCGGCTGTCCGGCGGTCACCAGTTCATTGTTCTGCACATAGACCTCGGACACGCGCCCGCCCAGTTGCGGCAGGATCGTTACGGTGCGGAAATACGAGGCTGCTGTTTTGCTGGCGGGATGGAAATAAAACAGCGTGGTGATCACGGTCAGCGCCAGTATGGCACAGGTGGTCAGGCCCCAGCGCAGTTCGTACCACATGGTGAACAGCGTGATCTCATGCCCGATCCGCTTACCCTGTACATAGCGTCGGAAAAGGTAATCAGGCAGCACCGTCACCAGCGCGCACATCAATGTCTCAAGCATATCTTACTGCTCCTGCTGCGCGGTGGGTTCGGTGGGTTGGACCGGGGCGGGGTCTTCGGGGCGTTGATTGCCCAAAGATCGGATCGCATCCGCGATGGCCCTGAGCGGGGCCGCCACATCGGGGAACTGGAACCCAGCTACCAGAATGGCAGCAACCCAGAACAACCCGTTATGGGTGAACAGCGCCAGCAGGGCCAGAATACCGACCAATTGGAACTGAGGGTGGTTGGATTCATGCGCTATTTTTTCGGGGATCGAATGCAGGGTGAAATATCCAACCCCAATCAGAACGATCACCAGAACGGTAAACACAAACATGAACGTCAAAAGAAAATCACTGCCGTCCGCCTGGGTCACGTAGGACGGAATATGTCCCGTGGCCATCGGGTGTAGGTCTGCGGTACTCACCCTGCCCTCCTGTTATTGCTTGTTACTTCTTTGGATGGGTTGATGCGCAAATTCAAGCCTGCTTAGAGTTTAGGCAACCGCATCGCGCTGGTAATCATCGCAAAATGCACGTGGTCAATAGGAGGCATATGATTGATTTCCTTGTCATAGGCGGCGGTGTCGCCGGATTGAGCGTCGGGGCACGTCTGTCCTGCCACGGTCGGGTGACCGTGCTAGAGGCCGAGGGTGCGTTAGGCTATCACGCATCAGGCCGATCTGCCGCGTTGTTCGAGGAAAGCTATGGCCCGCCCTCAGTCGTCGCGCTGAACAGAGCCAGTGCGGCGTTTCTTAAAGCCGAGAATGGCGGGTATCTGACGCCCCGCGATCTGATGCTGATCGGCCACAAGGATCAAGGCGGCATCTTTGAACGCGACGCCGGTGATCTGACCATGCAGGTGATCCCTACGGCTCAAGCTCTGGATCGAGTGCCAATCCTGAACCCCGACACTCTTGGATTTGCGGCGCTCAGCAAGGGGGCGTTCGACATCGATACGGACCGGTTGCTACAGGACTTCGCTCGCACCATTCGCGGCAATGGGGGTAAAGTGCTGACCAATGCCAAGGTCACTGGCATTCGCAAGGATAGACATTGGGTCGTTGAAGCAGGGGATACTCATCAGGCCCGCATTCTGATCAATGCCGCTGGGCCTTGGGTTGACGAGGTCGCCGCAATGGCAGGGATTGCCCCGATCGGGATCGTTCCAAAGCGACGGTCGATGGCGCGCCTACCTGCCCCCGGTGGGCACGACCTACGCGAGTGGCCGATGATGTTGGGCGCAGGTGAGACATGGTATGCCAAGCCCGATGCCGGCAAGCTGCTGGTTTCCCCGTCCGAAGCCGATCCCGTACCACCACACGACGCCTATGCCGACGATATGGTACTGGCCGAGGGGCTGGCCCGATACGAAGAGATGGTGACCAAGCCCGTCACCCGGGTCGAGGCAAACTGGGCCGGGTTGCGCAGCTTCGCGCCAGATGGAACTCTGGTCTTGGGCCCCGACCCGTCCGATCCGTCCTTTGTTTGGTCCGCGGGTCAAGGGGGGTACGGGTTCCAGACCTCTCCGGCAGCGTCGCAACTGGTGGCGGATCTGACCATTGGCACGTCATCCGAACTGGACCGCGAAACCATTGCCGCCCTTAGCCCGGAAAGGTTGCGTAGATGAGCAAACGAACCCTCCCCTCGAACGCCAGCGTTGCCACAGAAGGTCAGGACGGACGGCTTATCGCCCCCGCCGCGACCCGCAATGCCGAAGCCTTGTTTGACCTACTGGTGCAATGGGCCCCAAAATCTGCCCGGGCGCTGGAAATTGCCAGCGGCACCGGCCAGCATGTCAGCGCCTTCGCCCAGTCCCTGCCCGACCTCACTTGGCAACCGACCGAGGTCGAGGCCGAGCGACTAATCAGCATCGACGCCTACGCCACCGACCTGCCCAACGTCGCGAACGCTGCCGCTCTGGACGCCACGGCGCAAGGCTGGCATGCAGACTTTACCGATCAGAACCTGATCGTCCTGATCAATCTGGTACATCTGATCAGCTGGCCAGAGACGCAGGCGCTGGTGTCCGAGGCCGCGCAGGCGCTGGCCCCAAAGGGGCGTTTTATCCTTTACGGACCGTTTAAACGCTCCGGGCAATTGACCAGCGATGGAGATCAGCGCTTTCACGACGCACTGATCCAGCAGGATGCTGAGATCGGGTATAAGAATGATGAAGACATTGCTGCGCTGATGCGCGCCCAAAATCTGACTGTCGTCGAGATTGTCGAGATGCCTGCGAATAACCTAGCCTTTATCGCGGAACAGCCGGGCCAATAGCAGAACAGGCGGCACCTTCGCGCCGCCTGTTCTCTTTCCGGATCAACCGTCCTTGCGGATGGTTTCGTTTTTCGGATCGTAGGGGCTGTCGCAGGTCACGACCGCATCCCACAACTTGTCCTGAATTTTGACCTTCAGCTTGGTGCCTTCGACCGCCATCTCAGGCTTCACATAGCCCATGCCGATGGATTTTTCGAACGCCACCGAGTAACCACCCGAGGTCAGACGACCCACACGCTCACCTTCCGGTGTGTACAGTGCCTCGCGGCCCCACGGGTCGGCATCGTCTGGTCCGTCGATCAGCAAGGTGCAGCACTTCACCCGCACGCCGGTTTCTTCCAGCTTAGCCTTGCCGTGGAAGTCCTTGGACAAGTCGACAAACCGCGGCAGATCAGCTTCCAGCGGGGTCGCGTCGCGGCCCAGCTCGGTGCCGAAGGCGCGATACGATTTCTCCTGGCGCAGCCAGTTCTGGGCGCGGGCACCGACCAGCTTCATACCGTGCTTCTCACCCGCTTTCTCCAGCAGGTCGAAAAGGTAGTTCTGCATCTCGATCGGGTGGTGCAGTTCCCAGCCCAGCTCACCAGTATAAGCCACACGGATCGCGTTGACCGGGCACATGCCCAACTCGATCTGACGCGCCGACAGCCACGGGAAACGTTTGTTGGACAATGCGGTTTCCGGATCGGCGTCCTTGATGACCTCTTTCAGAACGTCACGCGACTTGGGTCCGGCGATGGCGAAGACGCCCCACTGAGTGGTCACGTCCTGGATCTCGATGTAACCGAATTCGTCCATCTTGTCCTCGGCCGCCTTACGCAGATAGTCGGCGTCGTACTCGGTCCAGGCACCGGCAGAGACGATGTAATAGTTGTTCTCGCCGTTGCGGACGATGGTGTATTCGGTGCGGGTGGTGCCGTGCGAGGTCAGCGCGTAGGTCAGGTTGATACGACCAACCTTGGGCAGCTTGTTACAGGTGAACCAGTCGAGGAACTGGGTCGCACCGGGGCCTTTAACAACATGCTTGGTAAACGCGGAAGCATCGACCAGACCCACGCCTTCGCGGATTGCCTTGGCTTCTTCGACAGCATACTGCCACCAACCGCCACGGCGGAACGAACGGCTTTCTTTGTCAAAGTTGTCTGGTGCATCGACGGGGCCGAAATAGTTCGGACGTTCCCAGCCGTTGACCCAGCCGAACTGTGCGCCACGTGCCTTCTGACGCTCATAAGCTGGAACTGTACGCAGCGGACGGCAAGCTTCGCGCTCTTCGTCGGGGTGGTGCAAGATATAAACGTGCTCGTAGCATTCTTCGTTCTTGCGCGCCGCGAACTCGGTGGTCATCCAGTTGGATGAGTAACGCTTGGGGTCCAACGAGGCCATGTCGATCTCGGCTTCGCCATCGACCATCATCTGCGCCAGGTAATAGCCGGTGCCGCCCGCAGCAGTGATCCCGAACGAGAACCCTTCGGCCAGCCACATGTTGCGCAGGCCCGGAGCCGGACCAACCAACGGGTTGCCGTCAGGGGTGTAGCAGATCGGGCCGTTGAAATCGTCTTTCAGGCCGGATTCGGCACAGGACGGCACACGCTCGGCCATCGCCATATACTGATCGGCGATCCGGTCCAGATCCAGCGGGAACAGGTCGGCTCGGAAGCTGTCCGGCACACCATGCTCGAACCGCGCGGGCGCGCCATGTTCATAGATACCCAGAATCCAGCCGCCACGTTCCTCACGCGCGTAGGATTCGTTGTCGGCATCACGCACGACGGGGTGTTCTGGATTGCCCGCTTCGCGCCATTTGACCAGCTCGGGGTCTTTATCCATGACGATAAAAGTGTGCTCGACCGGAATGGCGGGCATCTTAATACCCAGCATCTTGGCGGTGCGCTGCGCGTGGTTGCCGGATGCGGTCACCACGTGCTCGGCGGTGATCACCACCTGCTCATCGCTTTCGACCAGGTTGCCGCCCTTTTCGACCATCTTGGTGCAGGTGACTTCCCAATGGGTGCCGTTCCAGTGGAAGGCATCGGCCTGCATCTTGCGGACGATGTCTACGCCACGCTGACGGGCACCCTTGGCCATCGCCTGGGTCACGTCGGCGGGGTTAATGTAGCCGTCTTCGGTGTGGTAGATCGCACCCTTCAGGTCCGAGGTCTCGATCAGCGGCCAGCGTTCCTTGATCTGGTCCGGGGTCAGCCATTCATAGGCGACGTCACAGGTCTCAGCGGTGGACGCATAAAGCATGTATTCGTCCATACGCTCTTGCGTCTGCGCCATACGCAGGTTGCCCACCACGGCGAACCCTGCGTTCAAACCAGTTTCTTCCTCAAGCGTCTTGTAAAAGTCGACCGAGTATTTGTGGATGTGAGTCGTCGCATAGGACATGTTGAACAGTGGCAGCAGACCGGCGGCGTGCCATGTCGATCCGGACGTCAGTTCGTCCCGTTCGATCAACATCACATCATCCCAGCCCGCCTTGGCCAGATGATAGGCAATCGAGGTCCCAACGGCGCCGCCGCCAACGACCAGTGCTTTGACTTGGGTTTTCATAGCCGGGTGTCTCCCCTTGAATTCAGTTGACACCATATGGCGCATTAGATGCCTCCAGCGCGACATTCATCCGACCAGTGATATAAAAAAAACGACCCCCAATCTCTTGGGAGTCGTTTTTCGTCTTATTGTGGGGCAGTTTTAGCCGCCTCCCCACGTACAGGTTTTGAATGCATCTTTGGTCGCGCATTTGCTCAAAGCCCCTGCCCCGCCCTTGTTGACACGAACATCTGACGCTTGCGCGGAATCGCTCGTTTGGAAATAGGATTTCAACCCGCTCAAAAATCCACCAGAGGGTTCTCCTGTGGTGCCGGGGTTCTCTCCATCGCCCTGAAAGGACGCGAAAAGGCGTCCGAACATATTTCCACCTTCGGCCTCGGCCTTTTGAGTTTGATCCGCCAAAAGATCGGTCAAACCCTTGCGGTACCCCACCTGCACCAGATCGTCCGCAGATTGGATTTTATTCGCTGTCAGATCAAACGTGTCGGCGGGCAGTCCATATTGCCCGGCCAGCGAATTGGCAACCATCGCCAGCGCATCGACATTATTCAGACGTAGCCGTGCCAGTTCTCCGCGCAATTTGACGAATTCACCTCTTAAAGCGGCCATATTTGCAGCCAGCTCCGCTTCAGTCTCGGGTATCGCGATAACGCCATTCCCGACCCCGGGTACAGGCGCGCTTAGCAACGCGTTCATCCCGTCGTAGTCCAACTGGGCCAGAAATGCGGATACTTCCTCTGCGGGCGCGTCCGAATAAAGTTGCATGCGGATTTCCTCGCCCAGGCCGAGGGTTCCTTTGTAGATTTCGAAACCGGGAGGGGTTTCATAATCGGACACCGTCGCAGTGACCATCGCCCAAAAAGCCCGGTCATTTACTGTAATCACGCTGTATCGGTTTTGCTTAAACTGGAAATAAGCCACGCCTCCGATAACACCGAAGGGGGCGTAGTCGCCACTATTAAGGCCCAGAGAGGCAACTGATTGGGCGATGTTACCCATCAACGTGCTTGATCTGGCGTCTTCCCTGAGGGTCACCTGCAACCAGAGCGTATAGTCACCTTTTTCATAAACCCAGCTGGTGCGGTCCAGTTTCTTCGCCAGTAGCTGGGCTTCCTGAACGGCGACATTCTTGGCCAGTGGTCGGGCCGCTTCGCTAACATTATCTAGCCCCGGTCCTTCACGAGCATCGAGGGTAAAATCCCTATCCGCAATCGAGCGGCGCTCCCATCCTTCGCCGGTTTCCGGAACGTAAGGCTTACCGCCTGCACGCCAGCGCTGTTGCCGTTCGCGCTCTAGCTTTTCCGCGTCCAGTTCCTGATTATAGAGGGCAAACCGCTGTTTTAGCGTGTCCACATAGCCGCTGGCGGATAAGGTTCCTTCATGCTTTTTGCCCTGCTGGTAATAATCGAGGCCTGCCATGGCCAATACCGCAATCAGCGCAAAGCCAATAAACCGTAGAGCGCCCATCTAAATCTCCGAAATCAATCACTGCTCATTTTTTCAATAAACTAGTTGAGAAATTCGGCAATCTTGTGACTTCCATGCAGAAAAATCGATATTACCTCAGCTTTTTGAGGGTGGAATAATTTTACCCGGATTCATGATGTTATCCGGGTCCAGCGCTCGTTTTATGGCCTCCATATAGCTGACCGCCGTACCCAGTTCCTTGATCAGGTATGGGCGCTTGCCCTGTCCGATTCCATGCTCACCGGTGCAGGTACCTTCCATCGAAATGGCGAGATCGTTCAACCAACCGACAAAACCGTCGGCCCGGGCCACCTCATCGGCATTGTCCATGTCGATTAACAGCAGGGTGTGAAAATTCCCATCCCCGACATGCCCGACGATCGGTGCCATTAAGCCCAACTCATTGGCCTTGTCCCGGGTCGTGGTGACGCATTCCGCCAGGCGTGAGATCGGAACGCAGACATCAGTGGAGATTCCCCGTGCCCCGGGGCGCAATTGCAGGCTGGCCCAGTACATATCATGCCGGGCTTGCCACAACTTGTTGCGTTCTTCGGTCGTTGAGGTCGCGGCAAAATCGGTGCCACCGAACTCATCGGCGATCTGACCAAAGGTTTCGGCTTGCTCAACCGCGCCGGATTCTGATCCGTGGAATTCCAACAGCAACAAAGGCGTCTCCGGCAGGCTGAGCCCGGAATAGGCATTGGCCGCCTTGACCGACAGTTCATCCAGCAGCTCGATCCGGGCCACAGGCACGCCGTATTGGATCGTCATCATCACCGCCTGACAGGCTGCATCAACTGTCGGAAAGGAACACCGGGCCGAGGTGATCGCCTCGGGAATGCCCTGTAGGCGCAGGGTAAGCTCGGTTATGATGCCCAACGTTCCTTCGGCCCCGATCAGCAGGCGGGTCAAGTCATACCCCGCCGAGGACTTTCGCGCCCGGTGACCGGTACGGATGATCTGACCATCGGGCATCACCGCCTCAAGGCTGAGGATATTGTCTTTCATCGTGCCATAGCGTACTGCGTTGGTGCCCGAGGCCCGCGTTGCCGCCATACCGCCCAGTGATGCATTGGCACCGGGATCGATGGGAAAGAACAGGCCCTGATCGCGCAGATGGGTGTTCAGGTCTTCGCGCGTCACACCCGGTTGCACAACGCAATCCAGATCATTGGCATGCACCGCCAGCACCTTGTTCATCTGGCTCAGATCGACCGAGATCCCCCCTGCCGGAGCGTTCACATGCCCCTCCAGCGACGTACCGGTACCAAAGGCGATCACGGGAACCTTGTGCTGGGCGCAGGTTTTGACGATCTGAGAAACTTCCTCGGTCGAATGGGGGAATACCACTGCGTCCGGGGCCTGATTATTAATCCAGGTGGTCGTGTGACCATGCTGTTCACGGATCGCCTGACTGGTTTGCAAACGATCACCGAATTTCTGCTTTAGGATACCGACCGCCGGCTCAATCCCGGCCTCGTTTCGCGGCAACGCAGCTGCCTGCACCATGAGCTTCCCCTTTTATTCGCCTAGCGCAATGCCTTCGCGGCGTGGATCGGCACCACCGGTCAAGACGTCTCCGATCTCAATTGCGTGCAGCCCTGATGTCAGATCGCGCGGATTTACCTCGAATCCGAGTTCGATCAACGGGTCCGAGAACCCTTCGGCTGCGGTGCCCTGTTCCACATCATAGGTGCCGAAGCGGTTGACCAGATGCGGCAGCGACAGCGCCTGTTGCACGTCCATACCCCAATCGGTCCAGGCGATGATCGACTTGGCGACATAACCAATAATGCGGCTGCCGCCGGGCGATCCGATCGCTAGCACCGGTTTGTCGTCCTGCATCACAATCGTCGGGCTCATGGAAGAACGCGGGCGCTTGCCGGGTTCCAACCGATTGGCAATCGGAACACCATCGCTGTGCGTTTTAAACGAGAAATCGGTCAGTTCGTTATTCAACAAGAATCCATTGGTCATCAGCCGCGAACCGAACCCGTTTTCAATCGTTGTGGTCATCGAAAGCACGTTGCCATACTGGTCAACAATCGAAATATGCGAGGTCGACGGCAACTCGAGCGATACATCATCCGCCCAGTTCGACGCATGGTCGAACTCAGGGTTGCCTGGGGTGACCTCGATCAGCGCGCCCTCTCCGCCCAGCAGTTGCCCACGTTCAGACAGATAGGCTGGATCGACCAGACCTTGCGTTGGCATCGGCACATAGTCGTGATCGGCCATGTAGCGACCGCGATCCGCAAAGGCCAAGCGAGATGCATCGCCAATCAACCGCCACGCATGTGCATCTTCGGGGCCCATCGCGGCCAGATCATATCCGTCCAGCATGCCCAGAATCTGTCCAACCGTCAGTGCCCCGGATGAGGGCGGCCCCATACCGCAAACCTCATAAGCACGATAGGCAGCACAAACCGGTTCCCGCTCGATCACCTGATAAAGCGCCAGATCGACACCGGACAGAACACCGGGATTACCCGGCGCATTGCGCACCGTGCTAACGATACCGGCAGCGATTTCACCGCCGTAGAAACCGGCAGAGCCTTCGCTGGCCAACAGCCGCAACGTGTGCGCATAGTCAGGGTTCATCAGACGCTGACCTTGCTGCAATGGCGCACCACCTGGCAGGAAGTATTCTGCGGTCACCGGAAAACGGGACAGTCGTTCGGCATCCGCCTCTACCAAAGTGGCTAGACGCGGGGATACAAGAAAGCCTTCATCGGCCAGCATGATGCCATCCTGAAACAGGCTGGGCCATGGGCTGCGGCCCCAGCGCCGGTGTGCCTCTTCCAGCAACGCGGGCGTGCCGGGCGTGCCGACTGATAGCCCACCGACCACGGCATCGTAGAATTTCAGCGGCTCGCCATTTTCATCATGAAATAGCTGATGGTTCGCCTCTAACGGAGCTGTTTCGCGCCCATCCAGCGTGATCAATTTGCCGGTTGCCGCGTCATACCAAACCAGAAACGCGCCGCCGCCAAGGCCCGAGGATTGCGGCTCGACCAACCCCAGCACGACTTGCACCGCGACCATGGCATCTGCGGCCGATCCTCCGGCCCGCAGCACCTTGGCTCCGGCTTCAACGGCCAGAGGGTTCGCCGCAGCAACCATCCAGTTCTGCGAAGTTACAGGCTGTCCGGCCATCTTCGCCTCAAGCGAGGCGATCACCTCAGCGGTCAAACCCTTGGCCTGACCTTCCGAGGCCCCTTCGGGTGCCACAGCATCAGCCGTTTCCTGCGCGAAGGACGCCCCACAAAGGGTCAACGCCGTCACAAACAATCCTGAAATCAGATTTCGTCGCATCGTATCCTCCTGAAAAATTGTTCCTTCGGCTTGGGTGCTTCACAACATAGATGGCACAACCTGATCCGGCGGGCGGTGCCCGTCTTCGAAGGTTTTGATATTGATTATAACTTTCTCGCCCATCTCGATCCGGCCTTCCAACGTGGCCGACCCCATATGAGGCAGCAGAACGACGTTGGGCAATTGCCGCAAACGCGGGTTCACTTGGGTGCCGTGTTCATACACATCCAGCCCTGCCCCAGCAATATCACCCGAGCGGATCAGGCGCGTCAGCGCATTTTCGTCGATCACTTCGCCCCGAGAGGTGTTGATGACAACCGCCGAAGGCTTCAACAGCTTCAATCGCCGCGCGTTCATCAGATGAAAGGTCGATGGGGTCGACGGGCAATGAATGGAAAGAACGTCCATCCGGGCGACCATTTGGTCGAGGCTTTCCCAATAGGTCGCCTCTAGTTCTTCTTCGACCTCGGGCCGCAACCGGCGGCGGTTGTGATAATGCACCTGCATCCCAAAGACACGTGCACGACGGGCCACGGCCTGACCAATCCGCCCCATGCCCAAAATGCCAAGGCGTCGGCCTCCGATGCGCCCGCCCAGCAAAGCGGTGGGCGCCCAACCGGTCCAGTCACCCCTTTGCATCACACCAACGCCTTCGGGAAAACGCCGCGTGACCGCAAGGATCAATGCCATCGTCATATCGGCCGTATCATCGGTCAGTACACCCGGCGTATTTGAAACAAGGATGCCCCGCTGCCGCGCTGTCGCCACGTCGATATTGTCGACACCGGCGCCATAGTTGGCAATCAAGCGCAGGTTTTCACCCGCCTGCCCCAGCACACCACCATCAATCGTATCGGTAACCGTGGGAACAAGGACATCCGCGCTTTGTACCGCTGCAACCAGTTCATCGCGCGACATAGGAGTATCATCGTCGCGCAACTGCACATCGAACAACTCACTCAACCTGGTTTCCACTGCCTCGGGCAACCGTCGCGTTACAACAACACTCAGACGTTCTCTTGGCACTTTCGCCCTCCCATCGCTTTGCAAACCTTCGCGCGCCATGGCATCGTGGCGCAGGATAAGGCGGGGCACAAGAACCCCATGGCATTGAGACGACCTTTTTTCGGAACCAGATCAACAGGCACAAGAGCAGGCAGTCAGTGAGTGGTTTTCTATCGGTAAAACGCCGCCTTCTGGTGGTTTCGTCTGTATTTCTTGTTGCGTTGAGCACTTTCGCTGCCAGCGCGCAGGATGCGCGTGGACCTGTGACCAACCTGCCCTTGCCGCGATACGTTTCAATGAAGGCCGCAGAAGGCAATGTTCGACGTGGTCCTTCGCTGACACATCGAATCGATTGGGTGTTCAAACGGCGCGGAATGCCGCTGCAAATTACCGCTGAATACGGCAACTGGCGCAAGGTTCAGGACCGTGACGGTGCCGGTGGATGGGTACATTATGCCCTTCTGTCCGGCGTGCGCACGGTGCTTATCGAAGCCGAACTGCTGCCCGTCTACGCCAGCCCCGATCTCAATGCGCAAATCAGTGCTCATTTCGAATCCGGTGTGGTGGCACGCCTGGGCAGCTGCAGCCTGGACTGGTGCCAAATCTACGCCGGTGGCTACCGTGGCTGGGCTTTAAAATCGAACCTCTGGGGCGTCGATCCTTCTGAGATTCGCGAGTAACCGGTCTGCGTCAGCCCCCGAACAATCGTCTATTCCGTAGCCTGCTCAGGTTGCGCACCCATGTCCTTGTCTAACAGCAGCAGGTTCCAACGGTCACCATTGGCCGCTTTGACTTTGTCGAGAATCTTGCCAAACAAATCCTCTTCTTCGGCCTGTTCGGCCAGGAACCAGTTCAACATGTTCTGCGTGCTGTATTCCTTGACATCATGCGCCAGCTCAAACAGCGCATTGATCTGGTCTGATACCTGTTCCTCATTGGCAAGCGCGAGTTCCAACGCCTCAACCGGCGAGTCGAAATCCACCTTGGGCTTTTTGATGCCGTCCAGCTCGATTCTTCCACCGCGCTGCGCCACAAAGTCAAAGATACGCATGGCGTGCCCCTCTTCCTCGACCGAGTGGCCGCGGAACCACTGCGCAAATCCGGGCAGGTCCTGCGATTCGAAATAGGCAGCCATAGCCAGATAGGTATAGGATGCCTGAAGTTCGTTGTTGATCTGACGGTTCAGCGCTTCTGCGACATTCGGGTTCAGCTTCATCTTCGTCTCCTGTGTCACGGGGTGCCGTTACACTCATATTGCTACGGTTTTTCGAGAATCCACGCAACCTGGATATTTCATTTTGCAGTTTATTTTCAGTATTTTAAGTGCAATCACTCTGCAAGTGAAAGGCACTTGCAATACCATGGCGCTTGGTCATTGCAGGATGTTTCCAGACATCAAACAGCTATCCACGTCGAAGGGCGGTAAACTCCTCATTTCCATTTACTATAGCAGTGTTTTTTGGCTTCAGGTCAGCCTGAAGCCTTCCATAGCTTAATTTTTGCTCGGGAGCTGGGCGGGCCACGATAGGCTAAAATCACCACATGGAACTGTCGGGAACGCATCAAAAATAATTTTTGCTCCAAGCTTAATTTTTTCACTCGAAAGCTCTTGAACCCTCCAACCAACAATCGTAGATAGCGCCTCACTGTTGGGGTGTAGCCAAGTGGTAAGGCAGCGGTTTTTGGTACCGTGTATCGTAGGTTCGAATCCTACCACCCCAGCCATGAATTTCCCAAAATCCAACGAAATCAAAGAGCGAAATCTGCCCCTGACGCGCCGTGTGTGTCACAGCCCTCAGAAACTGTGACACAGAGTGTAAAAGATGCCGTTGCCCGCTATGCCCGCAAGCGAGCCGATTCAGCCAATCGAAAACACAAGCAGTGCGCCGGTCCCTACCTTATGCGAAGGGATCGGTTTTTCTATTTCCGTAAACGCCTGCCAAAAACCCTAACAAACCTACTAACAAACTCATTTCTCTGTTTTTCGTTGCTAACCGATCCCTCGCGCGACGCCGTGATGAGCGCCGCAAGGCTCCTCGCGGTCTACAAGCAAATGGAGTTCGAAATCGTGGAATTGCTGACAATAACTTCCTTGGTGCCGGCCGACGCAAAGGCCCTGCTGACCGAAATCCTTCGGGTGGAATTGGCCAGGATTCTGGTCGAGCAAAAGGCATGGGCAACATACCCGACGAAGACGTTAATGAGCGCATTGAGAAGCTCGGAGTCGAAAACAAGAAACTGCGTCGTGCCGCCAGAAGAGAGCATCTGGATAAGTCCTCCGGCCAGGTCGGAGGCATGATCAGGATCAGCACCGTTCCCTTGATCATAAATCACGTCATTCTGCCTCACCTCGGAAAGCTAGGTGACAGGCATCCAAACCTGACCGTCGAGCTGGTTCCTGAAGCACGAAACATCGACCTGACAAAACGGGAAGCCAATGGTGTAGTTGCGGCGAATGTCCGGAAAGCGGGTTGGGATTGCAGAAATCAATCAATTTGCTCAAAGTCGGCTTTGTGCCGGTCGGTATTGATGGCTTGTCGGCCTAACTGCAAAGGCTGTTTCGGCCAATAATCGCAAGCTCTCAATGACTCGATTTTGTAGACGTCAATTAATGGTCATTCTGTTTCTGACGACCGCGCCCACAAATTGATGTCTTCTTCAGAACTGATTTCATCGATCTTCTCCAACTCGTCAGCACTGAAGTCGAGATTATCAACAACGCCGGCGCAATCTACGATCTGATCCGGCCGGGACGCACCAATAAGTGCGGTCGTCACCCGTTCACCTCTGAGCACCCAGGCCACAGCCATTTGCGCCAGAGTCTGTCCACGTGCCTCGGCGATGTCATTCAGAGCACGAACACTTGCCAGAGACCGCTCGTTGATCATGCCATCAAGCAGTGACTTTCCTTGCGTGGCACGGCTGCCATCTGGAATATCGCGTAGGTATTTTGACGTCAGAATGCCTTGTGCCAACGGCGTGAATGCAATCGATCCTATCCCAAGATCGTCAAGCGTATCGAGCAAACCGTCCCGCTCCACCCAACGGTTGAGCAAATTGTAAGAAGGCTGATGAATCAGGCACGGTGTCCCAAGGTCGTTGAGAATCTTCACCGCCTCGCGCGTGCGTTGGGAGTTGTAGCTCGAGATACCCGCGTACAGCGCGCGGCCCGACCGTACGATATGATCCAATGCACCCATCGTCTCTTCGAGCGGGGTATCCGGATCAAAACGATGGGAATAAAAGATGTCGACGTAATCAAGCCCCATACGCGCGAGTGACTGATCACAAGACGCGATGAGGTACTTTCGTGAACCCCATTCCCCATAAGGTCCCGCCCACATGTCGTAGCCTGCTTTGGAGGAAATAATCAGCTCATCCCTGTAGCCCGCGAAATCCGTTTTGAGGATTTCACCAAATGCCTCTTCGGCCGAACCGGGTGGTGGACCGTAATTGTTCGCCAAATCAAAGTGAGTGATGCCGTGATCAAACGCGGTCCGGCACATGGCGCGTTTGTTTTCGTGGGCAGAATCCGCACCAAAATTGTGCCATAACCCTAGGCTGACAACAGGAAGCTTCACACCAGACCGCCCACATCGCCGGTAAACCATCCGCTCATAGCGGTCCGGCTCCGGGGTGTAAGGAATGGGTTTTGGCTTTGGCGGTCGTTGAGCTTTGGTCATGCGCACATAATCAATGGATTGATGGGCCTGTCAAACGGATCACCGGGAGTAAGATTAATACAAGCCTCGGCCCAATCTGGGTGGGTGTTTAAGATTAGTCTTACTTTAAGTATCAAAGTCTCACGATTTGATCAGTTGCATTAAATTGCTCGGATTCAGTGTTTGTTAGTATTGTTCCCGATGCAGTGGACTATTCACTCAAGTCCTTAGGCCTTCTATTTTTATGTTAGCATTGAGCAATTTCGGGCGCGCATCTTTGGACTTGCTCGCAAAAATGGAGGTGGGAAAATGTTGGCTGATCGATACGGGCTTACTTTGACAACCAACGACCCTAAAGCGCGGGACGCCTATGTCACGGGGCTTGATCACATACTTGCAGCCACTTTTGGCGCGAGCGACGCCTTTTCCGCTGCCATCGAGGCCGATCCCGGTTTTGCTCTTGGTTACGTTGGGCTTGCTCGGGCTCGAATGTATGAAAACGATATGCCGGGCGCTCAAGAAGCGATGGCGTCGGCCCACGCCCGCGCGTCGGGGTTGACCGAACGCGAGGAGGGTCATCTCGCAGCTTTGGATCTCTTGCTCCAGGGACGTGTTTCCGAGACGCGAAGCGCAGTTCAGGAGCACGCTGCACATCACCCGCGCGATGTTCTTGTCGCACAAATCTGTACCAACATTTTCGGCTTGATCGGGACATCTGGCGAACCCGGCCGGGAAAGTATGCAACTTGCCTACACGAGCAAACTCTATGATGCCTTGGGTGAGGATTGGTGGATCATGAGCGTGCATGGTCAGGCGCTGTGCGAAGTTGGACGTCTTGATGAGGCCATGTCCATGATGGACGGTTCACTCGCCTTGAACAATGCCAACGCAAACGCGTCGCACTTCAAAGCACACACGCTTTACGAACAGGGTTCCGGGGAGGCTGGTCGCGCCTACCTTGCCGACTGGATCGCAGACTATGATGTGCGCTCTGTGTTGCACGGCCACCTGAGCTGGCATCGCGCCTTGTGGGCCCTGGAGCAGGAGGATGAGACTGAGCTGTGGGCGATTTACAAAGGCGCTATCGCACCCGGCGTGTCGCACTCTTTGCCGATCAATGTTCTGACGGACGCCGCCGCGCTTCTGTACCGCGCCGAGATTGCGGGTCACAAGGTGGTGCCCGCGCTTTGGCGCGACCTTAGCGACTACGCATCGCGGTTCTTTCCAAACCCGGGCATGAGTTTTGCAGACATTCACAGCGCGCTGGCCCATGCTATGGCGGGAGACGGAGAACGCCTTGCGATCCTGACTGAAACACAATCAGGTTTTGCGGCAGATCTCGTACGTCCAGTGGCAAGTGCGTGGGATGCGATCGCACGGCAGGATTGGTCGGTTGCGCTCCAACAGCTCACACCGGTCATGGCGGATCACGCTCGCCTGGGCGGCAGCCGCGCGCAGCGAGACCTTTTGGAACTGACTTACCTGAACCTGTTGCTGAAATCGGGACATACCCAAGAGGCCCATCGAACGATTACAGTACGGCGCTCGATCTTCAGCGAGACAGCGCCTGTTGTCGGCTATGTCTGAATTCTCAGAGCTTCAGTTGATAAGCTCGTCGAACAAAGCCTCCTTGAGCTCAGTCGCAATCGATCGCTTGGTTCCCGCGATCTGCGAGTATGCCCACTGAACGAATTCGGCATAGCAACGAATGGCAGATTTGCGGGCTGCAAGCGCAGAATTTGGACGCCGGGCTCAACGTCGGCTTTGGGCCATTTCAAATTTTGGCTTACTGATTGAAAGAGTAGGTTCTTCAAACATTGAATTTGGCGGTAGAGGGCTCTGCCTATCAAATCCCTCAATGCCATCGGCGGTCGCTTTTTCGAGGTTGCCCATGAGCATGTAGGCAAAGCGTAACTTCAATGAGACTTTGCTGTCAGGGGCCGAAGCCCCTGAGAGATATTGGGTTTACCAAGTTGAATTCGGGTCGACTTTGAACAGATGCTCCATGAACACGCGGGTAACATCCTGTAAATTGTCAGTACGCGCATGGTCGCGTTGCAGTTCGGCCGGAACCACATTCCATGTAATTGGCTCAACACCGGCCTCGATCATGCGGCGCATGCCGTTTTCGTGGCTGAGCTGAGTGATTGATCCAACCGTGTCTTCCGGCACATAGACTTCATATCCGGCAAGTTCGGCCTCAATCGCGGGATAGGCCAAGCAGACATCTGTCCACAGACCGCCCATAATCAGTTTTGTCCGGCCAGTTGCTTCGACGGCGGCGACAAATTCAGGTTCTTCCCATGCGTTGACATTTGTCCGGTCAACAAAGACCGCGTTCGGGGCCAGTTCGCGCAGGTCTTCAATCATCGGATCATAACCGTTCAGGCCCACTGCGACATGACTGAAGATGATCGGGATATCATAGATCACGGCGGTCTTGATTAGACCCGTGGTGTTGTTGATCAGCTCTTCATGGTCGATACTTGTGACCCCGGCCAAAATCGGCGGCTGGTAGTCGATAAGGATCAACGCCGAGTTTGTTGGCGACAGAAACGGCAGGCCGAGAAGAACATGGATTGAAAACCTGTCTCGGTATTTAGTGGAAATTTGGATCTCTGCACTCTGATAAACTGAGCTATCCGATTGACCCTTCTGAGAAGGACCGCTTTCCACCCATCCCGCATGACGCGTTTGGCCGACGTGACTCCAAATGCCAAAACAAACAAAAGTAGAAAAGTACAATACGCAATCGCAGTCAAACCCACTTCCGAAAACCATCCATTGATCAAAAAATTCTAAATATTCTGGAAAAACCGCCACCTCAGCCATTAACTTCCTTGTTTTTAGACGCTGAGATTTTATCGCCTAATTTCAGACGTTTAAAGCATATGTCTTTCAGACGAGACCCGATCCTGAGCACAAACCAGGTCGCGTCCAAGCTACAATTTCTGATTGTGAATTGTATTTCCTGATCACTTCACACCCTGTCTTGGTAGCGTTTTCGTTCGGCTTCAACCGCTCGACGCCATTCCATACGCAAGATGTCCATGCGGCGGGGAATGGTGGTGTCGAGCACCTTGGCTTCGGCGATCCGCTCGGTCCGAAAGAAGCGAAAGCCTTCGCGCAACTCGCACCACGCAGCGATGATGCGGCTCGTGTCTCGATAGCCCAGCAGTATCGGCCAGATCACTCGGTTGGTCTCGCGGTCCCCATTATCGACATAGACCATCGCAATCTTTTTACGGCGCCGAATGGCCGCGCGAATGGATGCAGCACAAAGTGTTTCTTCCGGTTGGTCCACCGGAGCAACACTGACAGATGGCTCCAGAAAGGAGGTCTGGAATTTGGCTGGTGCGACCGTTTCCAACTTTGTAATCAGCTTTTCTGCAGCCAACGCCAACTCCGGCTCGCCTCGGGTTTTAACCCATAATATGCCGAGCATGGCCGCTTCAATCTCGTCCGGTGTTAGCATCAACGGCGGCATGTGGAATCCGGGCTCCAGAATGTAGCCAACCCCTGCTTCACCAGTGATCGGCACACCTTGGGAAATAAGAGCGGCCATATCTCGGTAAACCGTGCGCTTTGTCACGCCCAGCTCACCCCCTATGGATTGGGCCGAGATCGGGGCTTTTGCTCGCCTTAGTATTTCGATGATCTCGAATAATCTGTCGCCACGTCGCATCAGCTCTCCTTTCGATGATCCGGATCATACTGACACTATGCTGACAGCACGCTGTCAGCATAGTGGCTGTAGAAACAGGGCAACGTCCAAACTACGGAGACCACCCATGAGATCAGTTCTTGCCCTCACCCTCGCCGTTTCTTCACCAAACGCGCTCAGCGCTGAGGCTTCCGCCCCAACAAGCTCCCCGGCAATTCTCGCCATGGGCGCTTATGTTCCCACCGATGACATGCAAGGGTCCGAGGACTTTTATCGATCCCTCTTTGATCGCGCGCCGGTGATCGAACTACCGGATTTTGTAGCCTTCGATGTCGCTGGCGGTTGGTTTGCAATCGTGTCGCGGGACCGATACGCGCCCGGAGCCGAGCCAGGCACTGGCGTGGTCCCCTACCTGCAGTCGGCAGACCTCAAAGTTCTGCAATCGCGCGTTTCGGCAACCGGTGCCAAGACACCCGAGATCATCGAAGAACCGGGCATTCATCTGCTCAAAATTACTGACTTAAACGGCCAACTGATCGAATTCTTCAAATTGACCAGCCAATGACACCATCAGGAAATCCGAACATCAAAGCCGAACCGAAGGAAATCGCAACATGAAGATGAACTACTTCGTAGTGGGAACCAACAACATGGAAATCGCCACGACATTCTACGATAGACTCTTTGCTCACTCAGGTATGAACCGTTTCTCTCCCACCGACAGAATGACGTATTGGCTGGGCGCAGATTTTTCATTTGCGGCGGCCATCCCGTTCGACGAAAACCCCGCTACCAATGGCAATGGAACCATGGTCGGGTTCAGCCTGGGGTCATCCGAGGAAGTCGAAAGGCTGTACACTCTGGCCATCGAACTCGGTGCCACATGCGAGGGCGAACCAAAACAACGTGGACCCCGCTTTTCCGCCTATGTCAGGGACTTGGATAGAAACAAGCTTTGCCTTTCCGACTAGGATTTGTCTTAGCGCCCTTTCAACATTGATGGCCCAAACTGGTCATCCGCTAGACTGGGCAAAGCTGCGCCGTTGCCTACTGAACGTCTGCACTTGATTGCAGGGGTGCTATTCCAAACTCAACCTGTCTTCTCGCTTGATTGGCTGGACGCCAAAGATGTCCAAATCTCTGACATAACCTTGCCCATAGGTTTGTCACGTCGACGTATTGCGAAGATTTCAGTGTACCGTGGTGGGAAACCATCGACGCTCAATGGTACAAGCTCACCCGCTTCAAGTTCCGCTTGCATCATGTGCTCTGGGACACCACCCCACCCGAGCCCGGCTTTGATGATCGATTTCTTGGCCTCAAAGTCGGACACGATCCAATGTTGACCACCCGAGAGAACATCTCGGCTTTGGTCAAATTCGTTGCTTCCGGTTCCGGACACGATCACCTGGGTGTAACCCTGCATTTCTCGTTTGGAGCGGACCCCTGGCTGCTTGGCAGCGGGAAAATCCGGGCTTGCGACAGGGCGGATCGTGATCGCGCCAAACGGAAGCGTTTCCACCTCATCGATCGGGACATCTTGAAGTCCCGCGATAATCATATCGGCACTGCCATCCATGAGCCTTGCGATCGGCCCACCCATCATCTCGGAGGCCACGTTAATATTTGTTCCCGGATAGGCGCGTCCAACCGAAGCCAAAAGATTGAGAATTGGATCTAAGGCCATCGTTGCCGTAATTGCAAAAGAAACCACAGGTTCTTGCGCACTTCGCAATCCGGCAGCTACGGACTTTAGCGCGCTCATTTGCTCCAACACACATGCGGTTTCTCGGAAAAAGACCTCACCCTCGGATGTCAACTTGGGCCGGTAGCTGTCGCGAGAGAAAAGATCAAACTCCAGTTCCGCTTCCAGTTTCTTGATTTGGTGACTTACAGCCGACTGGGCCTTGTTCAACCGTTCTGCCGCGGCACGGAAGGTTCCGGTGGCGACAATCGCATCCAGGGCGATGAGCTGATCTAGGGTCATATTGCTCTCTTATGATCTACTAGATAGATCATTATCTTGAGAAATCGATATTATCAATTGTTCTAACCGGCAGCTAATTCAGGCTTACAACCAAGAAAGGAGCCTGAAATGAAGCTTTACTACAAACCCGGCGCCTGCTCGCTCGCCAGCCACATCATGCTGTACGAAGTTGGTGCCTCCTTCGAGATCGAAGCAGTCGATACCGACGCGGGCCGAACCGCCAGCGGTTCCGATTACCGCGACATCAACCCAAATGGCTACGTGCCTTCATTAAGGATCGCCGATGGCGAAACCCTCAGCGAAGGCGTCGCCATTCTTCAGTACATTGCGGACAACAACGCGGACCGCGCCTATTCGCCTAAGCCCGGCAGCCTTGAGCGCGCCCGAGTACAACAATTCCTTAACTTTGCAGCTGCGGAATTACACAAATCCTGGGGCCCCCTGTTTGCTAGCAATACGACAGAAGCGGAACAGAGCGCCGCCGAAGCGAAAGTTAGGTCAAAGTTCAACTATCTGGAAAAGGTCTTGTCCGACGGCAGAGATTACCTAGTCAATGGGACATTCTCCGTCGCGGATGCCTACACTTTCGTTCTGGTCAACTGGGCGAACTTCAAGGCGATTGACCTGTCAGCCTGGCCAAGCCTCGTTGCATATGTCGACCGCATTGCAGCCCGTCCCGCAGTGAAATCGGCCTTTGTCGCTGAGGGGCTGGCGCAATGACCCAGCCAGATAACACCGACATCCAAGAACTGATGGAGCGGTACTTTGACGGTCTCTATCACTCTGACAGCGCGGTACTCAGGACGGTCTTCCATGAAGACCTTGCCTATGTGTATGGCACCTCGGGCACCTACGAATTCATGCGGTTGGAAGCCTACATGAAAAGGATCGACGGGCGCACCCCACCCTCCTCTCGCGGTGACCCCCGCGAAGAGGTGATCGAACGGGTCGCGATCAAGGGTAATCGCATCGCGATCGTCGAGGCTCGCATGACCATGATGGGGCGAAACTACAAGGACCTGCTGACGTTGATCAACACAGACAACGGTTGGCGCGTTCTCACTAAGGTATTCTCATTTGTTGAAAAGGAGGGGTAGTCCGATGCCCTATGTGAACATCAAGGTGACACAAGAAGGCGGGCCGGAAGGCAAAGGCCCATCGCCTGAAGAGAAGGCGCAGCTCGTTTCCGGCGTGACCGAACTGCTTCTGAGGGTTCTGAACAAGAAGCCCGCGACGACGTTTGTGGTGATTGACGAGGTTCCTCTCGACAATTGGGGTATGGAAGGTCGGCAAGTCAGTCACATCCGCGCAGAGCAATCCTGACGTCAATTCATTCCTTGAAATCAAAACAGTCGGTGCGCCTACAGGCGTACCGATGCGAAGGAGCAACGCGATGTCTGTCTCGTTGCACGCAGTTGATCGGCCTTGAAGTGCGCTAACTTAACGATCCTTTTTTCGCACTCAAAGGGGGTCTCCGGATGGCTCTCGCCGTCGCGATCTGGGCCAGTTGGCTTGCACTGATATCATCAGGTTGCACGACCAACCTGACGGTCCTGGGCCTTGCCGGGTTACGCGCGGTTTTTCCAGCGATACTGCTTACGCCTATCCTGTGGATTGGTCGGTGAGGGGCCGCCCGCCCCGGTGTCACGCGTTACCTGCTTCTGTCGGCAACCGAACTGCACCAGCAGTTCAAACTGACAAGTCGCGTTTGGAGCTGTATTGTTCAAGCATTTGATGCCCCGGTTCGAATTGAGGACCAAACAATGACGGAAAAGGAAACGCAGTCGGGAAAATCAACCGAAGGCATGTTGGACTATAACGAAAACTCCTCTGCGCAACTGCAGTTGGTGCGTCTCTTGTCCCCTCTTGTTCGAGAGCTTGTGCATTCAATGGATCCGCCCGGCACCGAATTTAAAATCATGGACTATGGGTGCGGGCCGGGCGTCAACTCAATCGAAATGGTCAAACCGGCAATCAAGGCTTGCCTGGAGAAATTCATCGATACCCCCATTGCCGTTTGCCATTCCGATCAGGTTGGAAATGACTGGAACACCTTGTTTGAATTAGCCGCAGGCCCCGATGGATATGTGAATATCTCTGAGGACATTCGAACCGAAGCCGCCGTCGGATCTTTTTACGACCAGGTCACATCTCCCGCGTCAGTTTCCATCGGGACATGTATATTTGCAAGCCATTGGTTGAGACACGGCATTCAACTGGCCTCTGCCGGAACCGTCTGGTTCGCCGATTTGCGAAGTGATGCACGGCAAACTGTCGATCGGATCGCGCAAGAGGATTGGACCCGTTTCCTGCTTCAGCGGGCGCGGGAATTACGGAGTGGAGCTTACCTAATCGTCGGGACGCTAGGCTCAGTCCCCGACCCTTCCGAGAGGAACGGCATTGCTGCGTCGGGACGCGGCATCTATCGCGCCATCCAGGTCGTTGCCAAGTCGATGGCTGACGATGCCCTTATCTGTCCACAAAGCCTCGACTCCTTTTTGTTTTCACTTTGGTTCATGACCAAAGCCGAGGCACGCCGTGCTCTTGAGGAATACACTGAATTGAAGGATGCGTTCGAAATTGTCCAAATCAGTGTCGAGCCTGCTCCGATCAAGGCCAAGGATATTTTCGAAGAGCATATCGATGATCCACGTACCTATGCCGAAAAGTATGTTGGATACATTCGGGCCTTTGGTGACTCCACCTTAAGAACACATCTGTTCGGCCCGGATTGCGGCACTTCTGAATCACTCGATCAACTCATGGCGGAGTTTTACGATCGCCTCAGGCATCTCTATGAGTTTGAGACAAAAAAATATGCCTGCGAAGTTTGGCACCTCGTTGTGGTTCTTCGCAGAAATTAGTGGCTGATTGGCGACCGCTTCGTTGGAATCGTGGCCCGTCACCGAGGTTCTTTTGCGTTCCGGAATTCTGCCTCTTTTGCATTGACGTTAGACGGTCGCTGGGGCTTTCGTTCTAAGCCAGAGATTTCAGGGTTAACGCAAAGAACCATCTAGTTCGAAAAACCTCCAAAGTGCACCAGGTCAGTGGAATGACCCAGTGCTCTCTTTTCTGCACATCAGGCTATAGACATTCCCAGCGCCTCGAGTTGATCCACCAGCGCGCTCTCAGCCTGGGCGATCGTGTTCCAATTATCCGCTGTGAGATTGCTAAGGTTCAAGTCTTCGGCCTGTATGCCCTGAAGTGTCAGGGTATGCCCTCCGTTACCCACGACTTCAAAGATCAGATCGCCGCCACTTTCACGTACAGATATATCAGAGTCACCCAAGGCGTTGAAGTCGATGACATCTTCGCTGCTATCAAAACCAGAGATTTCGGCTTTCACGCCCCAGCTCCAAGTCAGTTCAGCAACATCCACACCCGCACCGAAGGTCTCGGTGCCGGTGGATTGGCTATCATCCGGGTCGGAGGAGCCGCCATCTGTGACACCGCCACTATCGGTGCCCGGTGGTGTTCCGGTCAGGTCACCGGTTCTGGTCTGATGACCATCTGTTGTATTTCCCGCGGGTGCCTGCGGGGTCAGCAGAATGGTGCGGTCAACAAGTGTCACGTCGTTCTGATCGAACCCGAAAGGAACCTCGAGATTGTCTTCCATCACCTGATCGTGGTGGAACTCGACCAGACCCGGTACAAGTTCGGCTTTTGTCACACCAGTGAGAGTGACGCTCTGCCCGGTCGGCAGGGAAGAGATCACGAGACCCTCGTTGCTGTCCTCGACGGTCAGGCGCTCTCTTGTTCCAAAGTAGAGAAAGCTGATTTTCATGGTAGAGGGATCAAACCCGTCAATCACCTCATGCACACCGTATTCGTGGCTCCGGACGTAGACGGTGTCGGCATCACGAGGACCCACCCCCTGCTCCCAGCTGATAACGCCGCCCATATCCTGGCGAAAGTGTTCGTTTCCGACGACGCCAAAATCACCGATTGTGACCTCCTGAAACGTCACGCCCTGCACAATCTGCGCCGCATCGGACCAAGGGCTGTCGATGACAATCTCACCAGCTGGCGATTTGGTGATGATCATGCCGTGAACGGACGTGCCGCCAAAGTCCAACTCATCAACGCTCGGTCGGAAACCAGTAATGTCGTCTGCATTGCTGTCGGCACGGTATTTCAGTCCTCCGGCATCCGTGTTTCCGGTGACATCAGGTGGATTAGAGCCGTCGGCGTCATAGCTAAGTTCGTAACCCTGGCCGACACCTGGCGTGATGACGACTTGCCCAAGGGCCGAGGATACTTCGTCCAGAACAGCCTGATCAGCAACAGAAAAGTTGCTGATGTTCAGATCGGAAAGACCAAATCCAGTGAATACGATCTGCTTGGTGACATTCTCTTCGGTCAGTTCGATCCGAACGGTCTGACCAAGAGCATCTCCGCTTTCTTCGAAGATCGCGAAGTTTTCGGCCGTAACGTCGGTACCGATTTCTATGACATCGCCCATTGCAGGCATGAACCCGTCAATGACCTGGGTTGCACTGGCAAGGCTCAAGGTGACGTGCATGTGCTGATGACCATTTCCACCGTCGTGGCCACCTCCGCCCGTTGTGGTGTCACCGTCTCCAACAAGGCCCAGCACCTCAGCCGCTGCGGTGTCGTCGAGAATGGTGAAGTTTGAAGCACTCAGGTCGGCAAGGGTCACACCACTGAGTGTCGTCGACTGGTTGTTCGACGGGATGGCGAAAACAACCGAGCCATTCACCTCGTTGACTTCCAGCGCGTCTGCGCCGACCCATGAGATAAAAATCGTATCGGTCGCAGGATCAAAATCGGAAATCGTGGCGTTAGTGCCCCAGGCCCAGGTGATCACCACATCCGCAGTGTTTTCTGTGGCATCAGCCGTGCCATTGCCGGTCGTCTCGGTCGGCGGCGAAGTTGTCGGCGGGACAACTGGTGGTGACGTATTTCCTGAATCGGTGCCGCCGTCAGTTTCCGTGGGCAAACCGCCATCTGTGTAAACCTTGATTGCATCTTCCACCGAAGGCGCGTCATACCCACCGAACTGTGAGATGTAGCGCAGGATAGAGGTGCCGTATTCATCAACAGAAACGTTCCCGCCCTGCAGAAGCGACAATGTTCCCCACGCGCCCCGTAAATGCGCGGCAGCCATAATGCCGGTTAGGCTGAGGGTCACAGTTACTTCCTGACCGTTCTCCATGTAGGTCCGGGTCGTTCCGATGTAATCGGACAGGCTTTCCCCTTGGTATCCCAGCCCAGTTTCTATGACCTGAAGGTTATATCCAAAGGCCTCCTGAATCGCGCGTTCCTGCACTTCGGCAGTGGTGAAGTCTGCCAGGGAATTAACCCCGTTTTTCCCGGTCCAGGTCCCATCCCAAGTGTTAGACGCGGCACCGTTTCCGTAATAGATATCGTCTGTGTAATAACCGAGGTCGATCAACAACGCCTCACCGAATTGGTATCCCACAAAACCCAGAGAGTTCATCGAACGATAGGACATGGTGTCCCATTCATCGCTGCTCAGTTCCGACCAGCTGGAATAGTTTGGAAAGAAATCTGTGACCGCCCCTCCGGCCCATTGGTTCAGCTGCCAATCCTGAATGACACCAGCGTCATAACGATCTCGATCCCAACCAGATTCAAACGCCCGCAATGCGTCGCGGAATTCTTCATATGTACCATTACTCATTTGAAATAGACTCCCATCTTGTCTTTGTTTCAGCCCAAATTTTGCGGCTTTCTAAGCCCGATCACCTCGGACCCAACTGGCGTAACAAGTTAGAAGTTCGGGTTCTGTTAAGAGTTCATTAACGAATTAATCTGCGCGGATGCGGGCTCAGACCCACACTTCGATGCGCTAAAAATCGCCGTAGGTCAGTGGGTTAAAGCAGAGATTGAGCAAGAGATCGGCGCTATTGCGCGAGTCTTTGCCAAATTAAGAATGCCGCAATAATTAACTTTGCATCATTATCAGATCGAATTGTTAAGAATGCCTCAGCCGATCCAGACCGGCTGAGGCGTTTTTGTTAATCTAGCGATAATCAGAGGCCCCAATCCTGCGATTGCTGGACCGTCAACTCGCTGATGTGCTGCATGACATCAAAATGTTCATCCACACCCTGAACGCTGATGACCTTTTGGCCGTTTGCTTTGATCCAGTGAGTGTTTCCCATCCATTCGATCTGAAGTTGATCCAGAGATGAGATCCCGAACCCTTCCAGATCAATGACAATCGAGTCGTCAGCTTCGAAGTCCCGGATTACCTGACCGCCATACTGGCTGCCCGGACCTGTGATGACAAAAGTATCGCTACCTTCACCGCCGAACAGGCCAGCAAACCCTGCCTGGTTCGATTGGTCCGCATCGAGGATGATCACGTCATCTCCATCACCGCCATACGCATTGGTGATCAACGCGCCTTTGCGGATCAGGAGGATGTCGTTCCCCTCGCCCCCATCAAGAGTGGTAAGTGAAGCGCCACCACCAACAAGATAGTCGTCTCCAGCACCACCATAAAGGTTAGTCAGATCGTTACCTTCGCCACCGACCATATAGTCCCAGCTGTCGGTACCATGGCCGGTCTCACCGGTTTCGACGTTGATCTGATTGCCGTACTTCTCAAACCACTCGAGCGTGTTCGAACCAAACGCGGGTTCGTACACAATTTCATTGCCCTGAAGGCTGCGCAGGTCGATGTAGGACGGGTCAAATCCGTTCCCGTCATCGTCATAACGCACGATGTCTTCACCGGGCGTTTTGCTGAACAACACGATCTGACCATTCTCGATACGGTGATCCAGATCGAACCAGCCAGTCATCCCGTAAGCGTCGAGGTCGATCTCGATCCGGTCGCCTGCGTTGGCGTCGAAATCGGTGATCGTGTTCTCGCCTCCGTCCAGAACGAAAGTGTCAGCTCCGGCACCACCGGTCAAAGTGTCGTTGCCTTCACCCGAGACCAATGTGTCGTTGCCTGCTCCGCCATCCAGGATGTCGTTTCCATCCAGCCCGTTCAGGACGTTGTCGCCACTGTCGCCGATCAGATGGTCATCGAATTGGCTGCCAATGACATTTTCCATCTCGTAGACATAGTCTCGCCATTGCGCGTTTTTGTGACCGTCATATTCAACGCCGTTCACCTCAAAGTAGCTTTTGCCGTCTTCTTTGCGCATGTCCACGGTGACGCCACTGCTGGCATCCAGATACGCGATGGTATCGTCGCCTTCGCCACCGTAGATGTGGTTAAAACCAGACCCGGCGATGAAAAGGTCGTCGCCGCCAAAGCCCCAAAAACTGTCATCGCCGGCCTTGCTTTCCTCACCGTCTTGGCCAAACCGGTTATATCCCATGAGGATGTCGCCGTAATCGGTACCAAAAAGGTAGTCAGCATTGGCTCTCCCATAGAGCTCGGTGCCACCATAGGCGCCCAGCATCAGGAACTTGCTGCTGCCCAATGCGTCAAGCGAACCGTTCGGCAAATCAAAGGACTGGCCCGATTGCATGTCGACACCGTCTTTGTCGATGAAAAGCGCGCTTTCGACGACCTGCTTTGCCCAAGCCTGACGAATACTTAGGTCATCCCAATTCAAACTTGAGGGGAATGAGCTTTTCAGGTCGTCCCAAAAGATGACAGCAATCAGTTTGGGTGTGTCTGTCGATTCATCATAGATCCGAAACGCCTGCTCCTTTGGCAGACCTTCATGCTGGAAGGTGATGTCGTCGAAGTTGTGCGCGGTCAATGGAATGATGATCGTATCCTGTGTCGGATCGAAATCACGCACATGCGTGGCATTGCCATCTTGGAACTCGCCGCCGACTTGGCCGCCCATATTTGAGAGCGCTTCTCCCATTCCGAAGAACAGTTTCATCAATCCGCCCAGCGGCCCGGGCAAGATAGCTTTGGCGGCCGCACCCATGCCTGTCCACATGGCATCGGCCATATAATCCATAAAGCCTTTGCCATCGTTTGTGGGCGCATTTGCATCGCCAAGCACGAATGTGTCAAAGCCAGAGCCGCCCCACAACTGGTCATGACCGACCTGACCTTGTTTGTTGCCGGAATAAAGCCAGTCATTATCGGCACCGCCATAAAGCGTATCTACGCCGGTTCCGCCCAACAGAACATCGTTGCCGATGCCACCATAGATTAGGTCGTCATCAGCACCGCCATCGATATAGTCATGGCCTGACCCACCGCTGAGCGTGTCGTTGCCAGCGAGACCAAAGATCATGTCATCTCCACCCATGCCAAAGATCTTGTCGTCGTGCTTGTAGGAACCGTTGCGGTGCGTGTCCGCGCCATAGATCACATTGCCTTTGTCATTCCCGATCACGCCTTCTTCGACCCTATAAACGATGCTTTTTTTGCCGCCTTTCTTGTGGTCAAAGTGATGGAAAATATTGTTGGTGAAGTTGGTCTCGTTCTCACCCATCCATTTAACAAAGCCGGCCAGGACCTTTTCGGTCACTACGGTTCTGCTATTATAAGTAGTATATTCCTCCCACTTTAGGTCCCAATACTGATGGTCATAGCCGTTGAAATGCATTTGATCGGGCGTCATGCCAATCTCAGGATCAACTTCATTGGCCGCGCCTGACAGTTGAACCTCATGGGACGTGTCCGCGATGATTTCTGGCAAGACTGATGCCTCGGGGTCAGCGAGCGAAACCTGCCCGGAAGACTCCAGCGGTTCACCGCTCGTTTTCACAGAGAGCAGCCCTTCGTTCTGTTCTTCGGCAATTTCATCTGTTTTGACCGAACCCTTCGCAAAAGATTGGTCTTTGGATTTGTTTACATGTTTCATGTCTTTCCTCCTGTTTATCTGGATGGTCGGTTCCCGGGTTTCGGGCCCTTGCGCATCACAGTTCATAGGAAAGATGTGGTTTTTCAGACCGTTGATCTCAACGGCAAAACGCACCCTAAGTTGTTACAAAGTATGACAAAAATGCACCTGCAAGCCTTAAAAACCAACGATCCGGCTGGAGCCGCATCTGGCCCCAGCCGGTAATTTTCTTTTTCCCTTTTTGGATGCCCGGGCGCCTGTATCAATATGAACAAAGACGCCCGGATTTCGGTTGTGCAGCGATAGGAGATCGCTGTGGGTTCACCCACTTAGGCGACCAAGTCGACAAAGAAGCTGTCGGTCGGAACAGGGGTGCCGCAGATGTCTTCACCGCTCGTTGTCGGAACGATTTCGCACAGCGGCGGCGGAGCCATTTCCGTCAACTCATACTCATCCTCCGGTACCTCGGTGCCGCATTTCGGCAGCGGCAGGATCGGCGGCACTGCGATGACATCGTCACCCTGGTCCAGAACGATCGGATCGAAAGGCAGAGGTGCAACAGCAACCAAGTCCTCACCATCCTGGGGCACCTCGGTGCCGCATCTGGGATCAGGCATGATCGGGAAAACAGCGGTGACGTCTTCGTCTTCACTGGCAGGAACTGCACCATAAGGCAGAGGGTTCACTGCAGTCAGGTCATCACCTTGATCGGCTGGAACCGCGCCATATGGCAGCGGGGCAACTGCGACCAGGTCTTCACCATCCTGCGGAACCTCGGTACCGCATCTTGGATCAGGCATGATCGGAGAGACAGCGGTGACGTCGTCACCAGCGCCTTCGGCAGGAACTGCACCGTAGGGCAGCGGGTTCACTGCCACCAGATCTTCGATAGGATCAGCGACCAGCGGATCAACCGGCAACGGATTTACTGCCACCAGGTCTTCACCATCCTGAGGCACCTCGGTTCCGCACTTGGGAAAAGGCTGAATCGGAGGCACGGCAATAACGTCGTCATTGGCTGTCACGAAGCTCATGGCGTTTACATGTTTCATAGTTTTTCTCCTTGTTTCACACGTTGTTTAGCACCCAAAAAATGTTGAAAACTTCCTCCTCGGGTATAACAAAAAGGTGGCCATCCGGGCCTGCTATTTCAACGCGAAATCGGAGGTTAAATTGTTACAAAGTATGACAAAAATCTCCCCCTTCGCCCACCGAATGACCCTATCGAAACGTGTCAGATCAGCTCGAATTTTTCCAATCGCCAGAACGCAAAAAACCAGCACCATTTCTGGTGCTGGCTTTACATGTCCCTGGTCTCATAAAGCTGCGGAGAGTGTCACCCCGCAGGAGCCTCTAAACCTCGCGGAACGTGGTTCGGATCTGTTTGCTTAGCGGGTCGATCAGATACTCCAACAAAGTCCGTTCTCCGGTGGCGATATAGACCTCGGCTGGCATGCCAGGCAGCAGGTTGAGCTGGCGTTCTTCCAGAAGCGCGAACGCATCCTCGTCCAAAGAAATCCGCGCCTCATAATAGGGCATACCCGTCATCGGATCGGTCTTAAGGTCTGCCGACACAAACTCGACACTTCCATCCAACCGGGGAACTATGTGCTGGTCGAATGCTGCAATGACCACACTGGCCGATTGCCCCACCGCGACATTGTTGATGTCTTGCGGCATGACGCTGGCTGTCACCACTAAACCATCCCCCTCGGGCACGATCTGCATCAGTGTCTCGCCCGGAGACACAACACCGCCAACAGTATGCACCATCAGTTCATGTACAATGCCATCTGCCGGGGCCCGAAGATCGACCCGCGCCAGTTGCAATGCTGCGGCGCTCCGGCGTTCCTTAAGGCCATCCAGTTCAACCTCAAGCGCCGAAATCTCGTGCATGACCTGCTCGCGGAATGCCTTTTCCAGTTGCAGAATGTTGATCCGCGTCTCGCTGATCCGGCCACGGGCGACGGCAATCCGAGAAATCAAGCCTCCGCTGTTGCCGACCAGACCACTGCGCTGGCGTTTCAGGGCGGTCACGCGGGTCTCGGGTGTCAGGCCCTTTTCCAGCAGTTGTTGCTGACCGGCAAGTTCGCTTTCGATCAACACGATCTCTTCATCTGTCGCGGCGCGCTGTGCTTCGAGACCGGTGATCTCCTGTTCAATCTGCGTGATCTGTTCGGACAGCGCGGCGACTTCTCCATCCTGGGACAAACGGCGCGCGTCCATCACCGCCCTCTGGGTCGCCAGCGAGCGCTGTACTTTGACCTCATCCTTTCGCGAGACAAGTTCCTTGGACAAAACCAGATCATTCAACCCATCCCTCTCGGCAGTTAGACGGGCCAGTTGCGCCTCGATCGCGACAAGTCTGTCATCAACCAGCGTCTGGCTGCCTGACAATAGTTGATCGTCGAGTGTCACAACCACATCTCCGGCCTTAACACGATCCCCGTTTCTGACGTGAATGTCGCCGACGAGACCACCATCGGGATGCTGAACAGCCCGCAGATCGGACGAGACCACCACATTGCCAGCTGTTACCACAGCACCCGACATACGGGCCGTCACTGCCCAACCGCCGAAACCTATGGCAAGTACAGCGATGGCGGCGAGGCCAAAACCGATGGATCGGATAGAGCGGTCTCTATAGCCTTCGGTCGGTAAGTTGGAATTCGAGTTGGTATTCATGGTCTCCTCCATTCATTCAGTTTCAGTACAAACCGACGTCAGCCTGCGGCGGCGGCAGGTGTTGCATCAGCTGGTTCTGCCTGAGGGTTTTGTTCGACTGTTTGCTGCTTCGTCTGCGCGGCAGCAGCGGCTTGATTGCGCTGGCGCAACCTCTCCATCACCTCAGCGCGGGGGCCGAAGTCTCCGACACGGCCGTCTTCCATGATCAGGATCTTGTCGACCGAACCAAGCACGCTGGCCCGATGCGCAATGACGATCACAATCGCCCCGCGCGCCTTGGCTGCATGGATCGCGTGATTCAGCGCAGCCTCGCCAACGGAGTCCAGGTTCGAGTTCGGCTCGTCCAGGACCACCAGAAAGGGATTTCCATACAGCGCGCGGGCAAGGGCAACGCGCTGCCGCTGACCGCCAGACAAGGCCGCTCCACGCTCGCCAACCGAAGTGGCATAGCCGTCTTTGAAGCTGGCGATTAGCTCGTGAACGCCCGCAGCTTTGGCCGCGGCAATCACCATCTCGTCCTGCGCTTCGGGATCAAAACGTGCGATGTTCTGGGCAATTGTGCCGTCAAAAAGCTCTACGTCCTGCGGCAAAAAACCGATCTGGGGTCCCAGTTCTTCGGGCAGGTACTGTTCAATCGGCACACCGTCTAGGCTGACACCGCCTTTGGCCGCCGACCACGCGCCAACCAATGTGCGGGCCAAGGTCGACTTACCACTGCCGGTCGATCCGATCACAGCGAGGGCTTCGCCTGCATTCATATCGAACCCAACGCCTTTGAGAACAGCGGTGGTCACCATAGGTGGGGCAGCGATCAGCCCGTCTACGGTCAGCGATTTGCTGGCCTTGGGCAGCGAGATTCTGCGCTCTGCCTCGTCGCCCGACAAGGTGTTTTTCAGCTGTGCCCAGGCCTGCCGAGCCGCCACCAGGCTGCGCCAGCTGCCGACCAAGGTCTCGATCGGCTGCAGGCCGCGAGACATGATGACCGATGCTGCCACGATCGAACCTGCCGAGATATGTCCGTGGATGGCAAGATAGGCGGCAACAGCCAGAACTGCAGACTGCAACGCAAGACGGAAGACCTTGGTAAAACTGCTCGAAACACCAACCGTTGTTGCGGCGTTGGCACTTGCGCCAAGATGCAGGTCATTCACGTCCTGCCAGTTCCGGCCCAGATTGGACTGCATGCCCATGGCGCGGATCATCTCTGCGTTACGGCGGCTGGCCTCAGCCAGACGGGTGCGCTTGCCTGCTTGTTCAGACTGAACGCAGGCCGCAGCACGCACTTTGATGTCAGTGACAATCGCGATGACGATAAGAGCCAGCGCACCTACGACACCAACCATGCCCAGCCACATATGCATGGCAAAGACCAGGCCAAGATAAACCGGGATCCAGGGCAAATCAAAAAGCGCTCCCGCACCCTGCCCCGACAGGAAACCACGAATTTTCTCGACATCCTGAATGGCCGCCGCAGGATTACCTCCCGGACGAATACGTGAGGGTTCTGTCAGTGTGCAGTCGAAGGCAGTCCGGGTGAGCCGCTGTTCAAAACGATGTCCCATGGCGACCAGCACACGGGTGCGCGCGCCGTCAATCAGGCCCATGAACAGATAGAGACCAGCCACCAGCGTGCTGAGCGCGATCAGCGTGTTCACGCTCTGACTGGACATGACGCGGTCATAGATCTGCAGCATGAAAATTGGACCGGTCAGCATCAGTATGTTCACCGCACCGCTGAAAACACCGGTGGCAATAAGATTGCGTCTCAGCGCGCGCTTGGCGGCGGTGAGTTGAGGATGAACGGACGAATGATGTTGCATGACGGGCTCCTGATCAAATGACTGTGGGAGTTACTTGGAGATCCAACACGCAAGGCCCAAGGCTTTGTCACACTTTGATTCAATTGGCTATTCTGCGACCCGACGTGAGAAACCGCTAAGACGGCAGCGCAAAATTTTGCGTGGGATTGAAGCCTGTTTTGGATTAGCGTTCCCAACAAGGGGATGGGCCGGGAACAAAAAGACAATGCGTTGGAACAACCTGACACTTCGGGCGCAAGTAATGGCAATCGTCCTCATAAGCTGGGCGTTTGTCGGGGTGTTTTCGGTGGTTATCGACGTTTTGCAGTTTCAGAATTCGCGGGCCGACGAGATCAAAACCCGAGGTGATGCCTTTCTGGCAGAGGTCGTGTCTACTCTTGCTCATACGGCACCCGAAAATCGCGGAGAGGTCGCGCAAAACTTCTTTCCTGCGGAATGGAGCGTCAGGATCGGTGCTCAGGACATGGCGGCGGAACTTCACGGAGGAACGCGCCGACCGAACCTTGCAGAGTGGCTTTTTGACCGTCTTGTAGCAAGAGGAGTGGATGTAGCAGAGCTATCTGTGGCAGATACCCTAATCCATGACGCGCACGACCCCGACGACCTTTTGGTCATGTTCAAGGACCACGTTCTTCCTTCTGGCACTATTGTTGAAGACGACGGTACCGGAAGGTATTTGGTGAGCATTTTTTCCGTCCGCCTTTCGGGCGATACCGAATGGTTAAACTGTTACCTACTCATGACACCCAAAGATATCTGGCCGGCCGTTTTTGTAGGCTCTGTCGACAGTCTGAGTGCCTTGATCATGCTGTGCCTGCTCGCGTTTCTTATTCAAAAGATCATGCGTCCGTTAAGTGCCATGGCTGTGAATGCCGAGTTGATCGGCAGGGGGCAGGAAGTTGGTCCACTTTCCGAAGTTGGCAGCATTGATGTCCGCCGCACCATTATTGCGTTCAATCGCATGGAAGCGCGGATCGTTCTAGCGCTCGAATACAAGACGACGCTGTTGCGCAGTCTTGGGCACGATTTGAAAGGGCCAATCGAGCGGATGAACGATGCCCTGCAAAACGTCAGCCCGGAGGAAACAAAAAACCAGCTTCTAAAACGGCTTGAATCCGTTCGCGAGATTGTCATGTCCGTCACAAGCCTAAATCGCGCTACACATCATGATGGTGAGATTGCAAGGGTCGACCTACGCTCGTTGGTCGAAGCACTGGTCGATGAACAAGTTGAAGCGGGCCGCGATGTAACTTGCCATATCGAACAGCCTGCAATTGTGAGCGGGCGTCATAACGCAATCACGCGCGTTCTAAGGAATCTATTGGAGAATGCGGTCAAATATGGAGGCGTGACAAAAGTCACATTGACCACATCCGACGACACAGCTGCGATTCACGTTGATGACGAAGGACCTGGCATTCCGGCCGAACAGCTTGAGACCGCCTTCGAACCTTTTCAAAGGCTTGGCGCCGAGGGACCCGGCAGTGGGCTAGGCCTGGCCATTGTCAGAACCATCGTTGTTGATCAGGGCGGTACTGTTTCCTTGGAGAACCGCGCAGGCGGAGGCCTAAGGGCGAGCGTGTTCCTACCGATTGACAAGCACAATTAACCGGGTCGGAAAATATAACCCTGCCCCCAGACGGTACGAATGTGATCGGGGTTCGAAGGATCCGTTTCGATTTTTGAGCGCAAACGTTTGATCAACGCATCGACACTGCGGTCTCCGGCACCGCCGTGCTGCCGGGTGCGTGCGACGGCCAAAAGATCCTCTCGGCTACATAAGACGTCGGGGTTTTCGGCAAAGAAACGTATCACTCGGGCTTCGCTTGAAGTAAGCGTAATCACCCGTCCATCATCATTTTTAAGATGCCGCTCATTCTCGACAAGCTGCCACGGCCCGAACCGAGTCACGCGTGATTTGCCCTGTGATCCACTGTCGCGTCGCCGTAAAACCGCACGCACGCGAGCCAGCAGTTCAAACTCGTTGAATGGTTTCACAATATAGTCGTCGGCCCCCAGTTCGAGCAGCGAAATCCGCTCGGCGTCGTCGTCGATGGAACTAATCATGATGATCCCGGCATCCACGCGCGAGGCGATTTCGTGGCACAACACCTTGCCACTTGTACCCGGCATCACAAGGTCCAGCAAAAATAGGCCATAGGTTTCTTCGGCCATCATCAGTCGTGCTGTCGGAACATCAGGAGCGTGGTCGATCCGGTATCCTTTGTCCGACAGAAACGCGCAGACTTTTTCGGCAAACTCAACGTCGTCGTCACAGATCAGAATGTGCTCACTATAGACTGCGGAATGATCCGCGACGTCTTGCATCGTTCTACTCCTCTGGGTGTTGCCTGTCCTGTCGATAACAGCATTAGGCCTCAGAAGCTGTCAATGTTGATAATAAAGACCAAAATGGTCAAACTCCGCACCCAAAACGGTTCTCTGTATCCCAATTCTAGATTTCCTTGCGTCCGCGCTAAACAGAAAATCGCCAGAAGCTTCGGCTGTCTACTTACACACAGGAAAATCGATTAACCGCAATCGAGCCGCTCAGAACTTGATCGGCACAAACTTCGATGTCAGCCACAGTGCTGCGACAAGGACTACGTAAGTTGAAAGAACCCAAGCAGCTGCGTTTCTAAAGGGCAGGTTTTTCATTTGCATGTGATGATGCCCGATCATTTGGTGGTCGTCCGGACCTGCCATTTCTTGGTGTTCGTGTGAAACATGACCAAGTGCTGGTGCCGGACCATCAGCACCGGGGAGTGTCATGCAACCGTGTTTTAAGTGGTTTGCCACCAGCCATCGGTTCATAGGAAAGGCGACAACTGCGCCGACAACAGTCGCGAGGCTCATGCGGAACCAGAATTGAGGGGCGAGCGGGTCCTCGGATCCAGGCCACGCGGCCGCGAGCAGTACCATCGTCGGGATCATTCCGGTCATAACCATGTTCATCGAAACCGTTTCAGCAAAGAACGTCTTTCGAACGGCCTGTCCGTAACTTCCGAACATCGGCTTCATCATCAGCGCCTGGAATATGAACAATCCCGAAACGAAGCCAAAGGCATATTCCACCACAATATCCCAGCCATTCGAAAGGGCCAGAAAGTGGACGAGGATAGCGGCAAATATTATTCCCGTAGCATCACCAGCAACGCAGTGCATCTCGCTGTTGATGCCTTGTTTCCAAGTCGCGCGCGTGTATTGGTCATGCCCTCCGGGAAATGGGCGGCGACAGGCAAGCAGATAGAAAAACAAGCCAATTGGGCCGGTGTAGAGCGTCACAAGAATCCAAGCGGCTCGTTGCACCCAACTTGTCACACCATTAGTGATCGAGTCCCAGATAACAAAGCCCACACTGGCGCCGGTAAGAAGGAACCACACGAGCATCGCTCCATTTATCATTTCAATTTCCTTTTTTCGGCGGGTAATTCGCTTTGGCTACGTATCTCCGCTGCAATTCGACAAAGCTCGACTAAGAATTTCTTTCACCTTCGAACCTATTGAAGGTGCTTCGGATGCGCGCGGACCCGCTATGTTCAATGTCTCAGGTGAATTCGACAAGAGCCAGGATCGCACTTGTAAAGCGCAGTTTTCGGGCCCTTGCCGCACATCAACGACCAGATGCGATTTGCCGATTTCTTCAGCGTAGTCGATTGTCAGTTGAGTTCCTGGGCTTGGCGATCCATCTAAGAAAACCAGCAAAGCATCACAATCTCTGACATTCAGCTTAGTTCTTTCGCTGACTTCCTCAGTCTGTGTTTCGGTCAATCCGTTAAACTTTTCGGGAATGCGACCAGCTTCATTTGTCCGTCCCTTGGGAACCCATCCACCAGATGGAAAGCCGTTCTCAGACGCGAACTGCAATGCCGAAAGGTCGACACCGGTTTGGCCGCCCGTCACGATTTTCACTGGCACCCCCTATCTACATCGATTGGGCCGACCGTTGTTTCGCGCGACCTGATTGCCCCACCGCAATAGATTAACGTTGCAATCGTCCCGGTCGATCAGAACTTCGATCAGGCAAAGACCATCATGATCCAGAGCCGTTCTGATGGCTTCGTCCAACTCGCCTTCGGTTGTAACTTTGCATCCCCAGGCTTTGCCCTCGCCAGCGCTAAACACGTCAATCAGACCGGCGTAATCCCAATTCTTGATGGTGTTATATGGGCCATCGTGGATTTCTACTTCGATCGTGTAGCCGCCATTGTTGATGAGGAAAATAATCGGCTTTGCATCGTACCGGATCATGGTCGAAATCTCTTGGGCGGTCAGTTGAAACGAACCGTCCCCTATGCATGAGATCAACCGACGCTCTCTGTTTCCTAAAGCGTATCCCAGCGATGCACCAACAGACCAGCCAATGGATCCATACTGCATTTGTATTTCGAACCGAGTGCCCTCGGGCAAATTGGTCTCCATCCCGTTGAACCATGAATCCCCGGTCTCAACGAGTAATGTGCTGTCCTCATCCAGCATCTTCTGAACGCGGGCAAAGAGTTGGCGAACGGTCACCGGTGTGTCGACCGTGCCAGGTTCTGGTGAGCTTAGCTCGGTTCTCACACGTTCGAAGGCTGTAACTGCCCCATCGTTCGGCGTAAGCTTGTCAGCCAGTGCTTCCAGAAACTCATCCATACGGACATTGCTAAAATGTGTCTCACCCAACTGAATGGATGTCGGATGCACCAAAACGGCCTTGCCGGGATCAAACCCAAGCTGGTGACCTGTCGTAGTGTAGTCGGTGAAAACAGGACCGACGAATAATAACCCGTCTGCAGCATCGACAATTTCCCCACAGCCTGGTGTGCTTACAGGTCCCCAATAAATGCCCATGAAATTCTCATTTGCTTCAGACAGAAAACTCTTGGCATTGGGCATTGATGCTTGTGCGTATCCACATGTGGACGCAAGTCTGCGCAATTGGGGCTCTGCCTGACCAGCACGTATTTTGCTGCCCGCAACAAGAACTGGCCGCTCTGCAGCATTCAGGAACTCTGAAACTTGTGCCACCGCAGTCGCTAGCGTGTTCGGATCGCTGTTAGGCTGTCTGGCAAAGCTACGTGGTACGGGTGCTGACGTGGGTGAACCTGCAATATTCGAAGCGATTTCGATATAGACCGGTTTGCGCCGGATCATTGCAGTATCTATTGCCCTATCGATTGCCACAGGCGCCAGCGAGGGATGATGGATCGTGACGGCCTCAGCAGTGACGCGGGCGAACATCTCGCGCTGGTAATCGTAGTCGACCTCTCCAAGTGTATGGTGCAGGTATTCCCACTCGGCCTCTGAATTTGTGTTCGGCCCGCCGGAAATTGCAATCATTGGAAGATCTTCCGCATAAGCACCTGCAACAGCATTCAAAAGGCTCAATCCACCGACTGAATACGTTACAACTGCCGCGGACGGCCCTCCTGTGGCGCGGGCATAGCCGTCTGCTGCATAACCGGCGTTGAGTTCGTTGCAGCAACTGATCATTCGTAGATCCTTATTGCCAAGCAACTCATCCAGAAGCACCAAATTATAATCTCCCGGGACCACAAAATAATCTACAATTCCAGCCTCTTGCAGTCTTTTTGCCAGATAAGATCCAACAGTCCAGCGCTCAGTTGCCATGCCACTAATCCAATACAAGTTGTCAAAAAGAACTGGGTACATCCTATTTGCGAAAGCCGGATTTGCAAAATCGAGAAAGTCAGGTGTGTTTTCAAAACTGACAATTTGTAGGCCGAAGACTATCCCTAGCTGGATTGATACCTTCACATTGGTCTCTCAGCCGCCGTTTACAGAAAGCTTGCGAACAGGCTGAAAACATGTGCCTATCTGTCATCCAGTTGAAGTGCCTTGGCGTGTCGCTTCTTTGCTTTGCCTATGTCGCCGATTGTGTATCATGGTCCTTTTACTTGCCGCGGGTATGCCGAATGGAGATCATCGCACTAATTTTCCCAGTATTTGCAATTATTGTTACCGGGTTCCTTTTCGCGCGGTTCAAGGTGCTGCCGGAGAATGTCGCTGGGAGTCTGACGCAATTCGCCTTCTGGGTCGCTATTCCGGCATTGGTCTTCGGCGTGATTGCCGAGCAGGAGATCAGTGCACTACTGAATTGGCCATTTATCCTGGTCTTCGGCGGCGTAACTTCATTAATGGCGCTGCTTTTATTTCTGGGCGCCAGGTTTTGGAAGGGCATGAACCTGGGAACGGCAACGATGTTCGCCATGGTTTCGGTTGTTTCAAACACCGGAATTATCGGGCTGCCGTTGTTGCATGCTTTGATGGGTAAAAACGCGGCGGTCTTGGCAACATTGGCAATCGTTGTGGTTATTGTTGTCGTCGTGGTCCAGGTCCTGGTACTCGAGACTGCCACACGGGGCGAGGGAGAAGCGGTTTCACTACTTGGGCCGATACGGAATGCAATTCTGAACCCATTAATTATGTCTGCGATCTTGGGTGTTGTGGTAGCAGCATCACCAATCAGCCTGCCAAAAATGGTGGTGGACTACCTGGATGTTCTCGGCGGGGCGCTGGCACCCTGCGCGCTCTTTGCCGTGGGCATGGCGATCGATCCGTCGGCGATCAAGCGCACTGGCTCAGTCGTGGCAGTCGCAGCCTTCGTCAAACTGATTGTGCTTCCGTCGATCGTCTTCGCGATTGCTCTAGTATTCCGGTTCGACCCGCTAATGACGGTGGCCCTAGTGATATCAGCCGCAGTTCCGACGGCGAAGAACGAGTTCATCTTGTCCGAGAAATACCATCAAGCGGAAGAAATCACCGCCGAGACGGTATCGGCTACAACCGCCTTGGCTGTGGTGACCCTAATTGTATGGCTGTTGATACTATCTTGGGTATTCCCTGGTGCTTTTTCCCTAAGTCAAAATTCTTGAGAAGAATGGAATGGGCTTCTGGCAGACATCGGAGGCACCGCGGCTTACTGAAATATCGTCCATCGTCGACGTCGGGTTGTCGTTGTGGGACCATGGCGGATCAGAGTAACTGTATGGAGACACCAAACTTACCTGCCATTCGCGCGCTTCGCCCAGCCTGGAACAAGGGGCGTATCGTCGGCCAGAAACGACCGTGGCGGAATTTGCGCTTCAATATAGGTCAGCTTTTCTACGCTGAGCGCTCCTTGGGATGTTATCTTCGGCAGGAGAGATCACGAGGAAGGAAGTGCGCGAATTTCGACACTAGCACGCACGCAGCAAGGAGACAGCGCGCGCTGAACAAGAATTTCAAGTTATAGAGGCGAGGCCGTCAGCCACGAAGCGCTGAACCCATTCTTTTTTGAGGATATAAACAAGGGTACAAAATTACGAAACTGCCTAAATCCTCCCATGCTCATGTTTAGTCTCTAAATAACAAATTCTTATCCTAAAATTCCACCCCATCAGATAGCTCACTTAAATTATAGGAGTTTGGTCGATCCATCGCCCAAGTAGTATACACAAAACACGTAACCAAATCGGACAGGGCCTATCCTTTGATGCGGTTTGTTTTCCAAGTAGCCAATCTATTCCAGCGACACCCACAGCACCTGAGCGTCCTCTTCACTGGTCGACACGCAGCCGTGACCCATACTGCTGTCATAATAGAGTGAATCTCCCGCCTTCATTGGCAAGGGACGGTAGTGTTCCGAGATAAAGATCAACTCGCCACTCAGCACGTACATGAATTCTTCGCCCGAATGTCGGATCCAGGGGTCAAACTCAGAGATATCGCGGGCCCGTATCGTGGCCACATAGGGCAGCATGCGTTTGCTTGTCAGATCCGAACACAGCAATTCGTGCAAATAGGTGGCGGTTTCCCGGAACTCACCCTGCCCCTTGGCAGTATAGTCCCGCCGACCGTTTATGCCTGACTGACCCGACTGAAGAAAAAGTTGCGGAGGGTTCATATCCAGCGCCTGTGTCAACCGCCGCACGATCTCAAAGCTGGGTTTGGTTTGATTGTTTTCAATCTTCGACAGGGTCGATCGCCCGATACCTGCTGCACGCCCGGCCTCTTCCAGAGTCCAGCCCTTTTCCCTTCGCGCGTCGCGGATGGAACGCCCCAAGGCCGCCCCTTCATCCAGTTCTTCGGGTGTAACCCCTTCGTTTCTTTGGTCTTCGCCCATGAAAATCTCCCTGTTCTCTCCAGCTTACATATTCCCTTAGTCGCGCGCAACTTCACGAATAAGAGATTTGTGTTGCTTTAAGGGAATCAATTCCACTATAGGAAACTTAGTTTCGAACCGGAGATTCGAAATCAGAGGAGATGACCATGTTCAAAACGTCGCTTACACAGGCCGACCCGACCATTGCTGCATCAATTGCACGCGAGGGCGCACGTCAGGCCGAACAGATCGAGCTGATCGCATCTGAAAACATCGTCTCTCAGGCTGTGATTGACGCCCAGGGATCGGTGCTGACCAACAAGTATGCCGAAGGGTATCCCGGCCGCCGCTACTATGGCGGATGTGAATATGTGGATGAGGTCGAGCAGGAAGCCATCGACCGGTTGAAGAAGCTGTTTGGCTGCGAATACGCGAACGTGCAGCCGCATTCGGGCGCACAGGCGAACGGTGCGGTAAAGCTGGCACTGCTCAGCCCTGGTGACACCATTCTGGGCATGTCGCTGGACGCCGGCGGCCACTTGACACATGGCGCGAAACCAGCGCAATCCGGCAAATGGTTCCGTCCGATTCAGTATGGTCTGACCGATGCCGGCTTGATCGACTATGATCAGGTCGAAGCGCTGGCCAAGGCTGAAAAGCCCCAGCTGATCATTGCTGGCGCGTCGGCCTATTCCCAAAATATAGACTTTGCCCGTTTCCGCGCCATAGCGGATGAGGTTGGTGCCTGGCTGCTGGCCGACATGGCCCATATCGCTGGACTGGTTGCGACCGGCCTGCACCCCTCACCCATCGGGCACGCACATATCGTGACATCAACCACGCATAAAACCCTGCGCGGCCCGCGTGGCGGGATCATTCTGACTAATGACGAAGCATTGGCGAAAAAGATCAACTCGGCCGTGTTCCCTGGTCTGCAGGGCGGTCCGCTGATGCACGTGATCGCAGGTAAGGCGGTTGCCTTCGGCGAGGCGCTGAAGCCTGAGTTTAAAGAATACATGCAGCGCGTTGTCGACAGTGCCTCGGCCCTCGCCAACGTAATGATGGCGCGCGGTTGCGACATCGTCTCGGGCGGCACGGAAAACCACCTGATGCTGGTGGACCTGCGCCCGGTTGGTGTAACCGGCAAAGACGCCGAGGCCGCTTTGGAGCGTGCCGGATTCACTTGCAACAAGAACAGCGTGCCCGGTGATCCCGAAAAGCCCACCGTCACCAGCGGCATCCGTCTGGGCACCGCAGCCGGTTGCAGCCGTGGCTTTGGCCCCGAGGAATTCAAGCTGATCGGCCATCTGATCGGCGATGTGCTGGATGCGCTGGCGCAGAACCCGGACGGGGACGAAGCTGTCGAAAAGGCAACCCGTGAAAAAGTGCGCGCCCTGTGCGCAAGCCACCCGATCTACTGAAAGTTAAAGTCATGACCTACGATCTGATTGTCATCGGGGGCGGACCGGGCGGCTATGTCGCCGCAATCCGCGCGGCTCAGCTGGGACTGAAAGTGGCCTGCGTCGAAGGGCGCGGGGCACTTGGCGGAACCTGTCTGAACGTAGGGTGCATCCCCTCCAAAGCGTTGCTGACTTCCTCGGCCAAGTATGCCGAACTTGCACATCTCTCCTCCCACGGTATCGCGGTCGAGGGGGCCAGCATCGACGTACCCGCGATGATGGGCCGCAAGGACAAGATCGTAGGCGACCTGACCAAAGGCATCGCGTTTCTGTTCAAGAAGAACGGGGTCGACCATATCGAAGGCTGGGCCAGCATCCCTGCCGCCGGACAGGTCAAGGTGGGCGATGATGTCTATCAAGCGAAAAACATTCTGATCGCCACCGGCTCGGAACCGACCTCGCTGCCAGGGATCGAGATCGACGAGCAAGACATCCTCAGTTCGACCGGTGCGATTGCGCTGGAGAGCGTACCGGAACATCTGGTCGTGATCGGCGCAGGTGTGATTGGGCTTGAACTGGGTCAGGTTTGGGCCCGTCTGGGCGCAAAGGTCACCGTGGTCGAGTATCTGGACCGCGTTCTGCCCGGTATAGATGGCGAGATTGCCAAGCTGGCACAACGCGCCCTGTCCAAGCGCGGGCTGAAATTCCAGCTGGGCCGCGCCCTGAAATCGGTCGACAAGACCGACGCGGGCCTGACGCTGACCGTTGATCGCGTTGGCAAGGACAAAGAAGAAGTGATCGAGGCCGATAAGGTCCTGATCGCCGTTGGCCGCCGCCCGGTCACCCGTGGGCTGGGCCTGGAAGAACTGGGCGCTGCAGTAAGCCAGCGTGGCTTCATCGAAGTGGACGGGACGTTCCAAACCTCGGTTCCCGGCATTTACGCCATCGGCGACTGCGTGCCCGGCCCGATGCTGGCACACAAGGCCGAAGAAGACGGCGTCGCCTGCGTGGAAACTCTGGCAGGCCAAGCTGGCCATGTCGATTACAACACCGTGCCGGGTGTCGTGTATACTGACCCCGAGGTTGCCTCGGTCGGCCTGACCGAAGAAGCGCTAAAAGAGGCTGGCACCGAGTATTCGGTGGGTAAGTTCGCCTTCATGGCCAACTCGCGCGCCCGTTCGACCGGTGAAACCGATGGCGCAGTCAAAGTTCTGGCTGACCCAAGCGGTAAAATCCTGGGTGCTCACATCTGTGGTGCCCACGGCGGTGATCTGATTGCCGAGCTGGTTTTGGCCATGACCAAAGGCGCCACAGTCGCCGAGGTCGCAGCAACCTGTCATGCGCACCCAGCCATGGGAGAGGCGGTCAAAGAAGCCTGTCTTGGCGCCATGGGCCGCGCAATCCACGCCTAAGAGGGACCCGCCAGATGACCATCCAGCTTCGCCCCCGCCACCCCGAAAAGGCCAAGAAGGCAGACAGTGTCATCCCGCGCAAGCCCAAGTGGATTCGCAAAAAAAAGGGCGACAGCGCCGAGTATTACGAAACCCGTCGCCTGATGCGCGAGCATAATCTAGCGACTGTCTGCGAAGAGGCCGCCTGCCCCAATATCGGCGAGTGCTGGTCCAAGCGTCACGCTACCATGATGATCATGGGCGAGATCTGCACGCGCGGTTGTTCCTTCTGTAACGTGGCCACCGGCCGCCCCGATGCGCTGGACGCGTTTGAGCCGGGCCGCGTGGCTGCAGCAGTGAAAAAACTGGGCCTGCGCCATGTGGTAATCACGTCCGTGGACCGCGATGATCTGACCGATGGCGGGGCCGAACATATCGCCCAGACCATCCGCGCCGTGCGTCATCAGAACCCCGGCACAACGGTCGAAGTGCTGACCCCGGATTTTCTGGGCAAAGGCGATGCGGCAGATGTTGTGTTCGACGCCGCCCCGGACGTCTTCAACCACAACCTGGAAACCGTTCCGCACCTGTACCCGTCCGTTCGGCCCGGCGCACGCTACTATGCCTCGCTGCGGTTGCTGGATGACGCAAAGCGTGCAAACCAAAATATCTTTACGAAATCCGGACTTATGGTAGGTTTGGGGGAAAGTTTGAATGACGTACGGCAGGTCATGGACGATCTGCGCGCGGCGAATGTCGATTTTCTGACAGTGGGTCAATATTTGCAGCCCACGCCAAAGCACCACCCGATTGATCGTTTTTGGTCACCTGACGAATTCGCCCAACTGGAGCAGATCGCACGCTCCAAGGGCTTCCTGCACGTGTCAGCCACTCCGTTGACCCGTTCCTCGTTCCACGCGGACGAAGACTTTGCCGCCCTCAAGCAAGCCCGCCAACGGGCCATTGCTACCGGGGCATAAACCTAACGCTATTGGGAGGGAAACCATGGAAGCGTTAAATTCAATCGTAGGGGCCATTAATGGCGTCGTATGGGGGCCGCTGATGCTGGTTCTCATTCTTGGCGTCGGCTTCTTCCTGCAGGTCGGGCTGAAATTCATGCCGATCCTGCGCATTGGCACGGGCTTTAGCCTGCTGTTCAAAGGCCGCGAAGGTCAGGGCGAAGGGCAGATCAGCCCGTTCAACGCGCTGATGACCTCGCTGTCGGCGACCATCGGTACGGGTAACATCGCCGGTGTGGCCACTGCTGTCTTCCTGGGCGGTCCGGGCGCCTTGTTCTGGATGTGGATGACCGCCCTGGTGGGCATGGCCACCAAATATGCCGAAGCTGTCTGTGCGGTGAAGTACCGTGAAAAAGACGAGCTGGGCAACTATGTCGGCGGCCCGATGTACTACATCAAGAACGGCCTCGGCGCGAAATGGGCCTGGCTGGGTGTAGCATTCGCCCTGTTCGGCGCAATCGCGGCCTTCGGCATCGGCAACGGTGTACAGGCCAACGGTGTAGCACAGGTTCTGGAAGCGAACTTCGGTGTGAACACCTCGATCACCGGCGTTGTTCTGATGGTCCTGACCGCAGCCGTTATCCTGGGTGGCATTACCCGCATCGGTGCCGTTGCCGGTAAACTGGTTCCAGCCATGGCAATCGCCTACATCGTCGCTGGCCTGTTGGTTCTGATCATCAACATCGGCGAAATCGGCAACGCTCTGTCGCTGGTCTTCACCTATGCCTTTACCCCGTCTGCCGCCGAAGGCGGATTTGCAGGTGCAGCCGTCTGGGCCGCCATCCGCTTTGGTGTGGCACGCGGTGTGTTCTCGAACGAAGCCGGTCTGGGATCGGCTCCCATCGCACACGCGGCAGCCGAGACCAAAGGTCCGGTTAACCAGGGCCTGATCGCGATGCTGGGCACGTTCATCGACACCATCATCGTTTGCTCGATCACTGGTCTGGCGATCATCTCGACAGGCGCATGGACCTCGGGTGAATCGGGTGCGGCTTTGACTTCGCTGGCATTTGCAACCTCTCTGCCGGGCGGCGGTCACCTGATCGCAATCGCGCTGTCGATCTTTGCCTTCACCACCATCCTGGGCTGGTCGTTCTATGGCGAGAAATGCGTCGAGTTCCTGCTGGGCGTCAAATCCCTGCTTCCCTACCGCGTCCTGTGGATCGTCGCGATTTACTTTGGTGCGACAGCGGATCTGGGTTTTGTCTGGCTGCTGGCGGATACGCTGAACGCCATGATGGCCATTCCGAACCTGATCGCCCTGGCCTTGCTGAGCCCGATCGTCTTCAAACTGACGAAAGAGTTCTTCGCCTCAGGCGGGCAGTCCGAAGAACCGGGCGGCTCACCCGCCGAATAACTTCGGCCCTGACAAAAACGGGGGGCTATACCGGCCCCCCGCATTTGAAACACAATTCCAAATCTCGAGGAGAGACGTGATGGCCACGAAAATCCTGCTGCCTATTGATCACACTGACGACCGCTCGTGGAAACTGGCTCTGCCGATCGCATTGGAACAGGCAAAATTCTATGGTGCCGAACTGCATGCGGTCGCCGTCATCCCCGAGATCATCCAGCTGCCGAACCTACCCGCCAATTATGGCGCAGGCGCCAAGGAGCACGTGCGCAATGCGGTTCAGGCCATTCTGGATCATGGCAACGCCTCCGATGTGGTTATTCACATCGAAGAAGGCAGCGTCTACCGCGAAATCCTGAAGCTGGCCTATAAGGACGGCTTTGATCTGATCGTCATGGCATCGACCAAAGGCGATTTCCCGAATTATGAAATTGGTCCGAACCTGGCCCGTGTCGTGCGCAACGCGCATTGCACCGTCATGGTCGTTCGTGACCAATCCCGCTGATTGAAAGGCTGCAGCTATGACTGATGTAAAACGCACCCCCCTTTACGATCTCCATGTTGAGTTGGGTGGAAAGATGGTTGATTTTGCTGGGTGGGAGATGCCTGTACAGTATCCTTTGGGGATCATGGGAGAGCATAAGCAGTGTC
>NZ_JBQFSM010000013.1:0-130201 GCF_056538005.1 Ruegeria sp. BI11
TGGCGAAGACGGCAACACCGCCGTCGAAGCCAAGGTCAAGGCCGAGGTCGCAGACCTCTGCGCCAAGTTCCCTCTTTATCCGAACCTGTAAGACGAAGGACCCTTACCCATGAGCTTTCATAATATCGACCAAGCCCCTGCCCGCCTGAACCGCAGCGAACTGGCCGTCCCCGGCAGCCAGCCCGGTATGTTCGAAAAGGCCGCCAAGTCAGATGTGGACGTGATCTTCCTTGATCTGGAAGACGCCGTCGCGCCTGATGAAAAGGAACAGGCGCGCAAGAACATCATCGAAGCCCTGAACGATATCGACTGGGGCAACAAAACCATGTCGGTGCGGATCAACGGGCTGGATACCCACTACATGTATCGCGATGTGGTGGATGTGGTTGAACAGGCCGGCGAACGGCTGGACCTGATCATGATCCCCAAGGTTGGCACCGCTGCTGACGTTTATGCAGTCGACATGCTGGTGACGCAGATCGAGGACGCTAAAGGCCACAAGAAACGGATCGGGTTCGAACACATCATCGAAACCGCGCTTGGTATGCAGAATGTTAGCGAGATTGCAGCCGCCTCCAAACGCAACGAAAGCCTGCATTTCGGGGTGGCCGACTATGCCGCATCGACACGGGCCCGGACCACGATCATCGGCGGCGTAAACCCCGACTATTCCGTTCTGACCGACGCGGATGCTGATGGGGGTCGTATGACGCATTGGGGCGACATGTGGCACTATGCGCTGGCCCGCATGGTGGTCGCCGCGCGCGCCAACGGCCTGCGCCCAATCGATGGACCCTTTGGTGATTTTCAGGACCCCGACGGGTATCGCGCGGCGGCAAAACGTGCGGCGGTTCTGGGATGTGAAGGCAAATGGGCCATCCATCCCAGCCAGATTGCCCTGGCAAATGAGGTCATGTCGCCATCCGAGGCCGAAGTCACCAAGGCTCAGCGCATACTCGTCGCCATGGCCGAGGCTGAATCGGCGGGCAAAGGCGCTGTATCCCTGGATGGCCGTCTGATCGACTATGCCTCGATCCGACAAGCCGAAGTGCTGGTCGAAAAAGCATGCCAGATCGCAGCAGCTTAACCAGTAGGTTATTGGCTAAAAATCGAACAGCGCCAAATTGTTTTGTGGATCGACCACTGTTACAGTTTGGCGCTGCGCTTGTCGAGTCACTCAGCCAGAAGGCTCGAAAGCTTGCCAGCACCTTGCCGCAGCGTTTCCAGAAACGACATCAGGCTGCTGACATCATGGCGCTGGGTCGGAGCATGAACCGATAGCGTCCCTACCAACCTGCCCTGCCCGTCCTGTACGGGCACGGCAAGCGCCGACATCCCAGTCATGAATTCCTCATCATCCGTGGAATATTGGTTCTCAGAAACACGTTGTATTTCGGCCTTTACCGCCTCGGGCTCCGTCAAGGATCGCTCGGTCTGCGGATGTAGCTTTCCGGCCGAAAGAAACCCTTCCAGCGTTTTCTGTCGCAGCGTGGACAGGTACATCTTGCCACTGGCCGTGCAGTGAAACGGAACCTGCGTGCCCACAGGCAACTGAATACGCAGGGGCCATTTGGTTTCCACCCGATCCAGATAGATCATCCCCTCGCGGTCTGGAATGGCGAGGTTGCAAGTTTCGCCCACTTCCTCGGCCACGCTACGCAATATGGCCAGGCGCGCGGTCCGCAAATGTTCGGCAGACATAGTGTTGACGGAGAGCAGTCGCAAACGACGGCCAGGGCCATAAGACCGGCCGTCGAGATCGCGTTGCAGAAACCCCTCGGTCTCGGCCGTTTGCAACAGGCGGTGAACGGTGGGTTTTGCCAGACCCAATGCATCGATCAGGTCTGACGGTTTAACAGCTACCCCGCGCCGTGCCACCTCTTCAAGGAGCAGCAGCAGGCGCAGGTTCGTCGGGATCTGAGTTTCTTTTTCTTGTGTTTCCGCTTCGGCCATCCCGCAACATTCTAGTTATTTGGCAGCAGGATCAAGGCCAGATCGGGCACCAGCGATATCAAAATCCAGACAGACAACAGAGCCACCAGATAAGGCACCGTATAGCGCAACAGCCGGAAATAAGGCACGCCCGTCACACCCGACGCCACATAAAGGTTCAGCCCATATGGCGGCGTGATGAAACCGATAGAGGCACCCACAAGGAAGATCACCGAGAAATGGATCGGATCGATGCCAACCGAGGCCGCAATCGGTGCCAGGATCGGGGCGAGAATGATCGTAACCGGAAGACTTTCTAGCACCATTCCCGAGAAGAAGACGATAACCATCGAGGTGAACAGCACCGCGTGATACCCACCCATCGAGGTCACAAAATTCCCAATGGTTTCCTGCGCGCCAAGCAGCGACAGGATTTGCTGCATCACAACCGAAATCGCAATCAGCGGCGCAAGGATACCAGTGATCTGGGCTGAACGAATCACGATCGAGGGGATTTCAGGGATCGTGAAACCTTCGACAACAAACATCTCGGCATAGGTTTTTTCGGTCGGTGGAATGTCGTTCCTCGCGCCCATGATCCGGTTTATCGGGTAGCTGACCAATCCTGCGATGACGCAGAAACCCACGGTCACGCCCGCAGCCTCGGTCGGTGAGAATTTACCCGTGTAGATGCCCCACAATACCAGTCCGATGGCGAAAAAGCCCAACCACGCACCAAATGCGGTTTTCAGCACTCGGTTCAGCTGCAGAGGGATCAAGTAGCCCCAGCCGTTGATCCGGCAGATGATCCAACAGGCAAATTGCATGCCGAACACCATCAGCGCGCCGGGCAGGATACCCGCCACAAACAGCTCGGAAATCGGCAGGTTCATCAGAAAGCCATAGACGATGAAGATAATGGATGGCGGAATGATGATCCCAACCGTACCACCCGCCGCTGCGGTCGCGGCGCTAAATCGTTCGTCATATCCGCCCTTGACCATCTCAGGGTGCAGCATCGACCCGATGGTTGCGGTCGTAGCCGAGTTCGACCCCGAGATTGCGGCGAACAACCCGCAAGCCCCCAGCGACGCCATGGCCAGCCCGCCGCGTATCCAGCCCAGACAGGAATAGGCAAAATCGCTGAGCCGCCGTGCGATGCCGGATTTGTTGATCAAGTCTCCTGTCAGAATGAACAGCGGCATTGCCAGCAGGGCAAAGCCTTTGTTGAATACGTTCAGTAGCTCGGCCCCCATATTGTCCAGCGTCAGCCCCAGGACAAAGGAACAGCCAATGACCCAATAGCCGATAACCAGCAGCACCGGCACGCCCAGCATGAACAGAAAAGTGACCCCGATCGAGATCAGTGTGACCATGGTTCCGTCTGTCATCAGTCTGCTCCAATCACGGCTTGCTGGATCAGCGGTTCACCGGTTTTCCAGTTGTGCAAATCGTCGGCGAGGTTCTGAAACACCCGCCCGACCATCAGAAAGAACGACAGCGGCGCGGCCAGCAGGAACCACCACTGCATGATGTTGTCGGTACCCAGAACGATCTGAAAGTTTGATGCCGATAGCGCCACCAGTCTTGTGGTGGTCACGATGACGATCACCGCGAAGATGAACCATAGCACCGCGTCGAGGATCAGACAGGCCAATTGTCCTCCGCGGGGCATGGAGGTGCGGAATTCGCTAAAGCTTAGATGCGTACGTAGCCGCACGTTATAAGACGCGCCAAACCATGCCATCACCATGAAAAGGAGTGGAGGAATGGTGGTGGACCAAGGTTCCTGGTCATTAAATACGAACCGATCGATCACGCCCCAGAATATGATGAAGGCAATCGCAAGGTAGGAATAAACCATCACGGCACGTTCAAAGTGGCGGTCAACAAACGGCACTTTCCGGTAAATCCACATGATGAGGATCCCGCCCAGGGCCGAGACGATTGCGCCCACTACCCATGTTGCGTCGGATTCCAGCGCGGATTGAATTTCGAATGAATCGAAAGTGAGTAAAGCACTGAATATCGCGCCGACATCTGCCCAAAATGACATGAACCCCGTCCTCCCAGTCGGTGTTTAGTGGAACCGGCCCACATGGGCCGGTTCGTATAAAGCTTAGGTTAGGCTTCGCCTCTCCACCAACGGCGTGGCTCGACGTTTTCGGCGACAGTATCAGCGGGGATTTCACGCGCGATGTCGTAGATCTCCTGATATGTGTCGATGCCACCAGCCCATTTGTTAATCCGCTCGCGCCACTGAGCCCAAGGCTCGGGGTTGTAGTTGGGAGCACACATTTCTTCGGCCAGCTTGATCTGGTCGTCGGCCAGGAAGGCCGGGCGTACACCGTTTTCGGCGAAGATCGTGTTTGGAAGTTGCGGTTCCGAGAAGCCAACAGTGTTCAACAACGCGGCTTCGTTCGCGCCTTGGATCAGCGCCTGTGTGAAGTATGAGGACTCCATCACCGCATCCTGCAACTCACCACCCAGACCGTCAAAGACCTTGGCCGACATCGAGGTGTGTTCAGTGCCGCAGAAGAATTTCAAGTTCACCGACTGCGAGACCACCGGCGCCATGTTGGCGTAAGCCACGGCCGAGGCCCATGTCTCGGCACCGTCGATCAGACCGGTTTTCAGAGCGTCCAGTGTTTCTTCCCAAGCCACCGGAACTGGGTTCAGATTCAGCAGCTGCATGGCGATACGACCCAACTGAGTGCCCGTAACGCGGTTTTTGGTACCAAACAGTTCTTCCAGCTTTGTGACGGTTGGCTTGTCAGCAAAGTTCGCGCCCATTTGCAGGCCGCGCAGTTCACAATGGGTGAACAGGAATTTCAGACCGTGCCGTTTTTCCAGCGGATCGCGCAGGATGCGCTGGCTCGCCGGGCTGTAGAAGAAGTGATACTGCGCTGCGCGGCTGGGGAACATATAGGCATAGTCCAGCACGTTCAGATAAGGCGCGCCACCGGCCGAGTTCTGGGTCGAGGCCGCGTAGATATCGACAATTCCCTGCTGAGTCTTTTCAACACAGCTCAGCTGACCACAGATCTGATTGTCGCCGATGAATTCGATCCGAATCTCGCCGTCTGTGCGCTCTTCCAGATCACGCGCGAATTCGATGGCTCCGGCACGTTCGATCAACAGGTTGCGGGTGTTGAACCCTGATGCGCCGAATTTCAGCGTGTGCTTCGGCTCTTTCGAAAAGCGCTTTTCGTAGGTTGATTCGGCAGCCTGCGCCAGATTCGCGAGGCTCATCGCCCCACCGAACCCACCCGCAGCCAGCAGAGTCGAGCTCATGCCGTAACGGCCCGCCACACGGAAGAAATCCCGCCGCGAAATACCACTTAGTTTCCGTCCGATCTCCATTGCTTACCTCCCTGATCGCAAATAATGAGACGTTTTGTATCAAAAAAGGCTAGTATATTTCTCAACGTTTGGCTAGAACTTTTTGAAACCAGTTTCAGGGAGGTGATCATGGAAGTAGACTATGCAGTTGTCGGGGCCGGGTCTTCGGGCTGTGTCATCGCCAATCGCCTGAGCGCCGACCCCAACGTGACCGTCGCTTTGCTTGAGGCCGGTGGTCGCGACACCAACCCGTGGATTCACATCCCGGTGGGCTATTTCAAAACCATGCATAATCCCTCGGTCGATTGGTGCTACAGGACCGAACCTGATCCGGGGTTGAACGGTCGATCCATCGACTGGCCACGCGGCAAGGTGCTAGGCGGTTCGTCGTCGCTGAACGGTTTGCTATACGTGCGCGGTCAGAAAGAGGACTACGACCGCTGGCGTCAAATGGGCAACGAAGGCTGGGGCTGGGACGACGTGCTGCCCTTGTTTAAACGTTGCGAGGATCAGGAACGAGGCGAGGATGAATTCCACGGCGTCGGCGGACCTTTGTCCGTGTCTAACATGCGTATCCAGCGCCCGATCTGTGACGCCTGGGTCGCAGCCGCACAGGCCGCAGGGTATCCGTTTAATCCGGATTATAACGGGGCCGAGCAAGAAGGCGTAGGCTATTTCCAGCTGACCACTCGCAATGGCCGCCGCTGCAGCGCCGCAGTGGCGTATCTTAAACCCATCCGCGACCGGCAGAACCTCAACATCATCACGAATGCCTTGGTGACACGGGTCACCTTAGAGGGCAAAAAGGCAACAGGCTTAACCTACCGGGATCGTTCGGGTGCCGAGCAAACCCTGAAAGTCCGGCGTGAGATCATCCTGTCCGGTGGCGCGATCAACTCACCCCAGATTCTTATGCTATCGGGAATCGGCGACCCTGATCATCTAAAGGAAAACGGAATCGAGCCGCTGCACGCCCTGCCCGGTGTCGGCAAGGGATTGCAGGACCATTTGCAGGCAAGGCTGGTGTTCAAATGCAATGAACCCACACTGAATGACGAGGTACGCAGCCTGTTCAATCAGGCGCGCATTGCATTGAAATATGCTTTGTTCCGCGCTGGTCCGATGACTATGGCAGCTAGTCTTGCGACCGGGTTCATGAAGACCCGTCCCGACGTTGAAACACCTGACATTCAGTTTCACGTCCAACCTTGGTCCGCCGACAGCCCCGGTGAGGGTGTTCATCCGTTTTCGGCCTTCACAATGTCAGTCTGTCAGCTGCGGCCAGAAAGCCGGGGTGAGCTGCGACTGAACGGGCCGGACCCGTCAGAGTACGTCAAGATCATCCCAAATTATTTGTCGACCGAAACGGATTGCCGAACAATCGTCGACGGAGTGAACATCGCCCGAAAAATCGCAAAACAGAACCCGTTAAGCTCAAAGATTTCCTCGGAATTTCGGCCCTCGGCCGACCTGAGCTGTGACGATTACGACGGTACGCTGGATTGGGCCCGATCGAATTCAACCTCGATCTATCACCCGACCGGTACCTGTGCGATGGGCAGCTCTGAGGCGTCGGTTGTGGATGCGAAGCTGAAGGTGCACGGGATTGCCAATCTGCGGGTGGCGGATTGCTCGATCATGCCAGAGATTGTCAGCGGCAACACAAATGCTCCTGCAATCATGATCGGTGAAAAAGCCAGCGACCTGCTGTTGGCGGAGGCCTAACTGACAAAGCGGACTGTAGCTTCGGACGACCGGTGGCATCGGGTTACGAACAGCACTCTGGTACCGCTCTGTTTTCTAGTGATTGTCGACGATCTTCCAACCGGAGATAGGGCGACAATTGCGCGCTGCTTTGTTGAATGTCGTGAATTGTGTTCGGGCCAAGAGGTCAAATATTCGCGATTATTTTTGAATATTATGTAAAATGGGGCAAAAATTCTGGCAATGTCAGCGGATAGGTTTCATCGGTTAACCTATGTTGCGTTCGGAGGTTGGCTTGAAACCCACAATTTCGCAGGAAACCATCGCCAAATGGCAGCGGATCGTCGATCTGATCGCCCGGGTTGCCGACGTGCCTGCAAGTCTCGTGATGCGGACGCATGCGCCTCATCATTCTGTCTTTGTTACAAGCCAAAACACCGATAATCCCTACCCGGTCGGCTGCGGTTTTACCCTGAGCGAAAAACTGTATTGCTACGGTGTTCTGAAACGCGACGGCGAGTTGACGGTCGAAAACGCGACCAAGGACCCTGACTGGTGCGACAATGACGATTTAGAACTCGGGATGAGCTTCTATATCGGATATCCGCTCAAATGGCCGGACGGTACGATTTTCGGGACGATTTGCGTTTTGGATTCACGGCGGAACCAGCGTGCGCTGCTGTTTCGCGAAGGGCTACAGGAATTCGCAAGGGTTATCGAATCCGATCTTTCACTGCTGGTTGAAATCGACCGCCGCACCGCGCTCGAGGCTGAATTGCAAGCCACATTGGACCAGCTGGAGCAACGCGTGGCCAACCGCACCGCTGACCTTGAAGAGGCGAATGCCGCACTGCGAGTACTGTTGAACAGCGTCGAAACCTCCCGACAGGAATACGACGCGAAGATTTTAAGCCAGATCAAGGGGTTGGTCGTTCCGCATCTGGCAAAACTGCGCGGGCGGTTGGAAAGTGACCCTGCTGGCCGGATATATCTGGACCTTGCCGAAGAGAGTTTGAAAACCATCACGTCTGAGATGAGCGGACAGCTGACCACGGTTTTTGAAGATCTCACACCCACCGAACAAGAAATCGCACAGTTGATCATGCGGGGGCAGACAACCAAGGATATTGCGCGAACGCTGTCGCGCGAGCCCAGCACGATCGAGTTTCACCGCAACAACATTCGCGCAAAACTCGGGTTGAAACGCAGCGGAAAGAACCTGCGCAGCCTGCTGTTGTCTATTCAATAAAACATGGGGATTTACCCCATGTTTCCCCCCTGAATTTTCGATGCACTGATTATGAGGCCCCGTTGGTACCCTGTTTCTGTTCCGGCAAAGACCGGAAATAGAGACAACAGGGAATGCCAATATGGAAAGAGATGACCTAAACCTGAAGCCAACGCTGCTGCGTGGTGACAAGGACGATCTGACGCCGGGCCTGTCGCGCCGATCCTTCTTTATGGCAGCTGGTGCTGCCGGTGTTGGCGGGGCGGCCTCGCTGCTGACTACCACTTCTGCCAAGGCGCAATCCACCGACTGGACCCAACCCGGTAACAACAACGGCGTGATCGAGTTACAGAAAACCACGGGGCAATCCGTGGATGGAACTGTCGGGATCGACTTCTATGGACACTGCGCCATTAAGATCACCTCACCGGGCGGTGCAACTGTTCTGTTCGACCCCTGGCGCGACGACCCCTCGGGCGCTTGGGGTTTGTGGTTCAAGAACGAATTCCCTGAAACGCCGGTCGATATCTGCATGTCCACCCATACGCATTTCGACCATGACGCCATTCACCGCCCCGTCTCGACCATGGTACTGGACCGGATGGTTGGGAATTTTGAGTTCGCCGATATCAAGATCACCGGATTTGCGGACAAGCATGTATGCCGTGCGCCGGGTTGGTATGACTGGACCAACGCATTGGGAGAGTTCGGGGTACAAGCTTGCCCGCCAGACAATGTCAGCCACATGGACATGGTGGTGTACCTGATCGAAACCGGCGGTATTCGCACGTTGATCTGGGGTGACAACCGGCATAATCCGCCACAGGAATTCTGGGACGCAATAGGCCAGGTCGATGTTCTGACACTGCCCGTCGATGGATCGCAGCACATTCTGGACTATAAGCAAGGCAACGACATCGTCGAAAAGCTGAAACCCAAGATCATTATCCCGACGCACTATCTGAGCGAGACCACCAGCTATACGCTGACAACGCTTCAGGATGCGGATGAGTATGTGAAATCGCAGAAAAGCTACAAAATGCTGGATTCGGCCAGCCTGTCCCTCGAAGCAGGTGACGTGGCCGGAATGGATCGCGAGTTCATGTATTTCGGCAACCACGCACTCACAGCCTGACTTAGTCAAGTTGGTAGGGCGGCAACCCGCGCGCAGGCCGCCCTACCCCAAAGTCCTGAACACACCCAATTGGCTATGCCTTGGGTGTGTTCTGCTTTAGCCGTTCAGCCGCCGTTGAACATCTTCGTCATGTTCACCCGCGGCCATGCGCTTAAACGCCCTTTTCCACCCATCGGCCAATTCCGGCATCTGTGCCAATTCCTCGGCTTCGGACGGTGTCGCTTTCCTGAACAGCCGCGCCTCTGTGAGCCGCGCGACAGTCCAACCCGGTTGTGGCCGTTCGATCAGCGAAATGTTGTCCCCAATTGATACTTGCCCCTCTTCCAGCACCCTGTAATACCACCCTGTCCGGGGTGTCTTCTGGAACAAATAGGCCATCTTGGCGTTTTCCGTGTATTCGCTGACCTTCCAGCAAGGTTGCCGGCCCTGACTGATTTGCACCACAGCAGTCCCCAAACGCAGAACATCTGCCAATACACACATCCCATTCGGTCAAACCTTTCGTAGAAACGTTTTCTCCGAATGCAGCCGGGGTTGTACCTTCGGGGATTTGTCCTTCGTCTATCCAGGCCGAATAATGTTCGGCAGCATAGTGGTGAATGGCCTTGTCTACACCACCATGGTGTTCCGGGTCCGCCTGCTCATCTGACACGAAGCCAAGTTTTTGAATGTTCTGACGGTCAGGTGCAGGCAACTTGTGAATAGCTGACGGAGGGCAATCTTTCCACAAACTCTGGATTTCCCCGACAAAAAGGCCTTCAACCTTACCCGCTATGCCCTTTGAATTCATTGCCGATTACCCCGCCTAATTTTCGAAAACCTGTAATTGCATTTGCTTGGTCTTTGCGAGACATTTTCTGACTGCAAAGTCATTTGAGTGCAAGCAAGGCAAAAAATGCCTGTTTGTTTAATTGTCGGTACGATCTCCGGTACTCTATCGTCAGGCAACTCTGCAACAAGTGTGTTTTTAGACTGCCTACAATTTCGAATGCGCTAGCGAACCTATAAAAAACAAGCATCTCTGAACTGAAATTTTTATTAATCCAACTCAGTAGATTGCGTTGAGCATCACCAGAGAAACAACCAAAAACAAGATGGTCATAACCCCGCCCGAACGAACAAAGTCCATAACCTTGTAACCCGCAGGGCCCATGATCAGGGCGTTTACTTGATGGGTCGGAATGATAAAGCTGTTCGAGGTTGAAATTGCCACGGTCAGCGCAAAGACAGCGGGGTTACCTCCCGCCGCCACGGCAATCGAAATGGCTAGAGGTACAAGCAATACAGTCGCCCCGACATTTGACATGACCAGCGAAAATGCCGTGGCCAGTATCGCGACCCCGGCCTGTAGCGCCCAAATCGGCCAGCCGTTCAGAAGGACCATGATTTGCTGCGCAATCCATGCCGCCGTTCCGGTATTTTGCACCGCCTGCCCCAGCGGTATGAGACAGGCCAACAGAAACACCGTATTCCACCCCACTGCGCGATATGCCTCGTCCACGCTCAGTACGCGCGTAAGCATCATTCCGGCTGCTCCGGTCAGTAGGCACAGCGACAAACGAACGTCGGTGAACAATATCAAAGACAGGGAAATTGTAAAAAAGGCCAACGCCCAGCCGACTTTCTGCGGGCGCAACTCATCTTGCGGAAAATCCGTTGTGACGACCACAAAGTCCGGATCCCGCTTAATCCGCATCAGGTTGTCCCACCTTGTATGCGCGACAAGCATGTCGCCTGCGTGAAATTCCTCGAGCCCGATCTGAGTGGATTCGTGCGTTTCGGTCTCAACGTGGCTGAGGGTTTCTTCGCCTCGATGTATGGCAAGCAACGACATGCCATATGTCTTGCGAAACAAAAGCTCGCGCGGGCATTTTCCGATCAGCTTGCTATCAGGGGTCACGACAACTTCGGCAATACCGGCATTGGTAGGGGCGAATTCTTCTACAAAAATATCCAATTCCGGAAGAACAGTTAAATCGAACTTCTCTGCAAATTGCTCAACGACCCAGCGATTTCCAATGATGGCCAGCCTGCAGGGGGCAGCAATCTCCGCCGTCAGAACCTGAACCATTGAGGTTTTGCCGCGATAAAAGGTGGAGATGATATAAAGATGGTTTTCGTGATTGATATCGGCCAACACCTGCCCCACAAGCGGGCTTTTCTCGGGCACAATCACCTCGAAAACGTCTGCCTGAAGCCCGTAAACCCGTTGCAAGTATTCCTGCGTACCCTGCCCTGTGCCGGTGCTGTCAGATCCGGTATCCCCAGGTAACACCCATCTTCCAAGCAAAAGAAAGTATGCGATCCCGGTCAGGATCAAAGCCGCACCTATTGGTGTTACCGAAAAAAGACCAAATGGTTCGATCTTTTGCCCTTCAGGCAGTCCCTCATTTGCGGTCAAGACCAGATCATTAAGCAAAATCAACGGTGAAGAGCCAACCATCGTCATTGTGCCGCCCAAAATGGCGCAAAACCCCATGGGCATCAGCAGACGCGACAGCGGAATTCCGGACCTTGAGGAAATCCGGCTGACAACGGGCAAAAACAACGCGGCCGCACCGACATTCTGCATGAATGATGATATGACACCGACAGTGCCGGATATGATCGGAAGAACTCGGCCCTCGGCTGTGCCGCCATATTTCAAGATGACTGCCGCAACTTTGTTCATGATGCCAGTTTTATCCAGCCCGGCACCCACGATCATGACCGCGATGATAGAAATCACGGCGTTTGACGCAAATCCATCAAACAGATGCGCGACATTTGCGAGGTTCTCAAGCCCAGGTGCGTAGCTTAGCAGGCCGACAAGAACCAGAACCAATATGGCAGAAAGGTCAATTCTGACAACTTCGGATACGAACAGGAAAACGGTGAAGGCTAACAGAGCGCAAACCACTCCCATCTCAAACGTAAATACTACGTGTTCCACAGAATTCACCGAGTAAATTTTAGTCTAAAATGAACAATTAAACTATCACGCTCTCGCTGTCATGATGTTTCAGCATTAGCCGCCGAAACGACATAAAATTTCAACATACCGCTACACTCTCCCACCTTCCTATGTTTGTCGACCAACTGTTTCTAAGATCAACGGACACAGATTAGGCTTTTGAGAGTTGCTGCTCCGGGACAAGCGAAAGACGAATACATCACGCCCCAAATTTCGCGACAATAACCTATTTTTCGTCCATGAAGGCGACGCCTGTCCAATCATCCGTTGGAGGGTTAGCCAGCAAAGCAGATGCCCGTTCGATCATCAACACGGACACAGGATCACCCCCGCGCATTTTGTCCGCCGCTTCAAAGGCCGAGATCGCCTCGGACATCCGTCTGGCCCGGTAATGGGCAAGCCCCGTTTCATAGACCTCAATCCAGGGGGGCGGTTCTGCAACGCTGTCAGCCATAGCAATTAGTTCGAAAACAATCAGCTCTCCGGATCTGCCTGCGATTTCAAGTGTGTCCAGCTCTCGCGCGATAATCGCGTCCCCTGCTTGTCGCCGTGTTTCCGGGCCAATCAGGATCGCGCTGCCATAGGCTTTGTTGGCAACCTCAAGCCGGCTTGCGACATTCACCACGTCCCCAATCGCTGTGTAGTTCAATCTCTTCTCGGACCCTATGTTGCCAACCAAGGCTTCACCACTGTTCAAACCGACCCTGATATGCAAGGTATCGTCCGAGTCACTATGCAGGCCAGCACCTTCAACCATATCAACCAGCTCAAGCGCAGCACGGCAGGCATCTTCAGCATGGTTGACGTTTTCTCGAGGCGCACCCCAAAACGCCATCACCGCGTCACCAATGAATTTGTCGATCGTTCCATGATGGCGTTCAATAGTCGACGATGCGGCGCTAAAGAACGGCGCCATCAACTCGACAATCTTTGGACCATGCTTTTCAGTCAGGCCAGTGAAACCCGACACATCACAAAACAACACTGAGATCGTCTTTGTTTCACCTCCGGGCTGCGTCTTGATGCCAGCCGCAACCAGCATTCTTACTAGATCCGTTGGTACGTATTTGCGAAAGGCTGACAGGCCTGCCGCCATATTCGCTGTCGCGGCAGACAGATTGTTCAGTTCTTTCAGTCGCGAAGGACGGCTCGAAACCTGCTCGACATCAAAACGTTCGATCCGGCTCAGGTCTTCGGCGACGCGCGACAAAGGATTGGCCACAACTTTACGCATCAACCAGATGGCAAGCCCTGTGGCCACAACGACCACCCCTAGCAGCGCGTAAATCAGATTGACGAGAGTCTTGTCGATGCCCGACAGGAACGCAGCCTCGGGAATAACTGTGGCTACACGCCACCCGTAAAACCCAAGCGGGGTTAAGGCCACGGCGTAAGGCACGTCTTCATATACTACGCGGGTCGTCACACTGCCCGCGACATTTGTACCGGAGGTGGCCAGCAGTGTTTCCCCCGACATCTTAGCGACCTCATACAGCTCACCCTCACCCATCCGCGCTGGGGTAACCTCATCTGCTTCCGGATCGGGCACGGCGATAACCTTACCATCTGCGCTTAAAATATAGGCCGCACCAAACTCTCCTGGACGCAACGATCCCAAAAAGCGCGACAGGCGATCCGTTTCGATCGCCACCGTCAACACGCCTTGCCGTCTGCGGTTTACATCAATTGCCCCGGCAAAAGCATAGACCGTCTTGTCACTGCCCGGCAGGTCGCGGACCTCGATCCAGTCCGGCGTATCACGGTCTATAAAGTTCCCGTACCACGCATGATCGCGCGGGTCGTATTCCGTTGGCGAAAACGAGCGGGTTTCAAATTGGATGTCCCCAGGGATAAAGATGTAGCGATCCTTGCGTAGGCTCCGATCCTGAATCTCGTCGTTGATTTCTATCATCTCCAATCCGCTGTCACCCAATCGGTGAGCGGCGAAGAAATTGCCATCGGGCCAGCCAAAGGTAATCCACGAGATATTGGGCTGTGCCTGCAATTGCGAAAGGAAAACGAACTCGCGCTTGTCAGCTTGCCTTGTCTGGATGACATTCTGGATAAAGATTGTCCTGACCGCAGCCCAGGCCGCTTCGGCGGATCTGAGGGTCAGTCCCACTTCGATCCGGACGGTGTTGGCGATCTGACTGTTGATCTCGGCTGCCAGCATCCGACTGTTTTCGCGCGCGGTCGTCCACCACAGCGAATGCACCACAAAAGTCGACGCGCCAATCGAAAGCGCGACGAGTATTGAAACGGCAATTCCTACGCTGACTCGCACTTGGGGTCCAAAACGGTTGTTGGCGGTAAAAATTTTGGGTTAGATCGGCCTTTTGGTTAGCCGGAGCTTAGAGCGTGCAACTCCTTGTTTCCAGATGGTTGCAAGAAACATGCCGAATTGTTTACCCAGCGTTGAATACAATTGGGAAACAGCGCTCGCATCTCAATCCGACTTGCGGCCCTCTGAACAGAAAATACTCCTCAAATCGCTGCTTTCAGCCACAAGCACGTGATCGCGGCAGAGGGGGGGTTGGCACGCCCATCCCTCGTGTGTAACAGAGCGCATCCCGGTCGCAGCCTACCCGGGTATCAAAACAAGGGTTCAAAATATGAAAACGATCGTAATCTGCTCGGGCGGGCTGGATTCGGTATCGCTGGCGCATATGGTCGCCCGTGATCACCAGCTGACGGGCTTGATTTCCTTTGACTATGGCCAGCGTCACCGGAAAGAGCTGGACTATGCCGCGCTTTGCGCGCAGCGGTTGGGTGTGCCCCATGACATCATCGATTTGCGCCCGGTCGGGGCCGTTCTGACCGGATCGGCGCTGACCGACAATGTAGACGTACCGGACGGGCACTATGCCGAGGACAGCATGCGCGTGACCGTAGTGCCCAACCGGAACGCCATCATGCTGACCGTGGCGTTTGGCGCAGCGGCGGCACGCGGGGCCGATGCGGTGGCAACGGCTGTGCATGGGGGGGATCACTTTATCTATCCCGATTGCCGTCCGGAATTTACGGAAGCCTTCGAGGTAATGCAGAAACACGCGCTGGATAGCTACGCCGACGTGTCCCTGTTCACTCCGTTTGTGCACCGTAGCAAGGCCGACATCGTCACCGAAGGGGCGCGATGCGAAACACCCTTTGCCCAGACATGGTCCTGCTACAAAGGCGGCGAGCATCATTGCGGTCGCTGCGGTACCTGCGTCGAACGGCGTGAGGCATTCCATCTGGCCAATGTCGAAGACCCAACCATCTATGAAGACCCGGAATTCTGGGTCGAGGTCACGGCGCAAAAGGAATCTGCCTGATGTATCGGATCACCAAGGAATTCCACTTTTCCGCCTCGCATCAGTTGACCCATCTGCCTAACGATCACCAATGCGCCCGGATGCACGGACACAACTATATCATCGAGGTCGAGCTGGCCGCATCCACCCTGAACGCCGACGGGTTCGTACGTGACTATGGCGAACTGAAACCGCTCAAGACCTATATCGACGAAACGTTCGACCACCGGCACCTGAACGACGTGATGAACATCCTGACCACGGCGGAAAACATGGCACGTCATTTCTATGACTGGTGTGCCGCGCGCTGGCCGGAAACCGCGGCCGTCCGGGTCAGTGAAACGCCAAAGACTTGGGCCGAGTATCGCCCATGACCCGCCTGCGGATTGCCGAAATTTTTGGCCCTACTATACAAGGCGAAGGCGCGCTGATCGGGGAGCCTACTGTTTTTGTACGCACCGGCGGTTGCGATTATCGGTGCAGCTGGTGTGACAGCATGCATGCGGTCGACACCACCTTTCGCCACGACTGGGCCGCAATGTCCACGGATGCGGTGTGGGAACAGGTGCGCGCTTTGTCAGGCGGGCGACCTCTGACCGTTTCGCTGTCGGGCGGAAACCCCGCTATCCAGGATTTTGGCCCTCTGATCGCGCAGGGCCGAGCCGAGGGGTATCGGTTTGCATGCGAAACCCAAGGCTCGATTGCGAAACCGTGGTTTAGCGATCTGGATACGCTGGTTCTGAGCCCGAAACCGCCCTCGAGCGGCGAAACCGTGGATTGGGACGCGTTCACGGCTTGCCTCGACGCCGCGCAAACCGGCCCGAACGTGGTGATGAAAATCGTGATCTTCAACGAGACCGACTACGACTGGGCCCGCGCTGTAGCCGACCGTCACCCGGCGCTGCCCCTGTTTCTACAACCGGGCAATGCCGAGGTTGATCCCGATCTGCCGGTCGATCCACAAACCCTGTCGGACCGATTGTTGTGGCTGGTGGAGAAGGTAACCGCCGATGGCTGGTTCTCGCCTCGGGTTCTGCCGCAACTACACGTCCTACTGTGGGGTAACAAACGCGGGGTCTGACCCCGAAAGGAGTACATGATGGAAACCATTTACAGCGATCTGACACAGCTGGGCGGCAAAACCGAACTGCCGAAATCGCCCGAAGCGGCCGAGCTGGAGCGGGTGCAGAACCCGCAGGCCGACATTGACTATTGCGTGCGGTTCACCGCGCCTGAGTTCACCTCGCTCTGCCCGATGACAGGGCAACCGGATTTTGCGCATCTGGTGATCGACTATGTGCCGGGTGATTGGCTGGTTGAATCAAAATCCCTGAAACTGTTTTTGGGGTCATTCCGGAACCACGGCGCATTTCACGAGGATTGCACCGTGTCCATTGCCCGCCGTCTGGTCGAATTTCTGTCGCCCCGCTGGTTGCGGATCGGTGGGTACTGGTATCCGCGGGGCGGTATCCCGATCGACGTGTTCTGGCAGACTGGTGTCACACCAGAACATGTCTGGATACCCGATCAGGGCGTTCCTCCCTATCGTGGACGCGGTTAAGGCCTGAAGTAACTCTGGGAGCGGCTAGTGGATGGCCGCAGGCTCAGGCGCGCATATTGGCACCGTTGGCGTCGTAAATCGGCCCGCCCTGAACCGTGGCGTCATAGAATTCACCCAGAATTTCCACCTGCAGGATCGTTCCCGGCGCGGCATGTTCCGCTGTAACGTAACCCATCGCCATAGACGCCCCGACCCGATGCGCATAGCCGCCGGATGAGACATAACCGACGGCAGCGCCATCTTTCAGGATTGCCTCGTCATTCGACACATCAATGCCGTCGACGTCGATCGCCATGGTCACAAGTTTCTGTTTTACGCCCTCAGCGCGTGCGGCCTCAGTGGCTGCCTTGCCGACAAAATCCTTGTTCCAGTTGATAAAGGCATCCATGCCGCTTTCGAGCGCGTTGAAATCCGGTCGGAATTCAAGCGTCCAGACACCCCACCCTTTTTCCAGCCGCATCGACATCAGCGCGCGCGCCCCGTACCAGCGATAACCCAGATCTGCCCCGGCTTCTTCTACCGCTTCGGCCAGACGTAGCAGGTATTGCGGCTTGCAATAGATCTCAAAGCCCAGCTCGCCGCTGAACGAGATGCGGTTCAGGATCACGGGCACCCCAGCCACAAAGGTCTGTCGCAGATCGCGAAACTTGAAGGCTTCGGTCGTGACGTCCTCACGTGTCAGCCTCGCCAACAACGCGCGGGAATTTGGGCCAGACAGGGCAATGCCGTGCCAGTCATCCGACACATTGGCATAGGTCACATCGTCAGGCAGATCTTTTTCGAACCAGCGCCGGTGCGCTTCTTGCATGGCACCGGACCCGAACAGGATAAAGTGGTCATCGGTCAGGCAAGCCACCGTAAGGTCTCCGTAAAGCTTGCCTTTAGGGGTCAACATTGGCGTCAGCGTCAGACGACCCGGCTTGGGAACATAACCGGCCAGCACATGATCCAGAAAGGCCCGCGCGCCTGCGCCTTTAAACTCGTGCTTTGCAAAGTTGGCGATCTCGATGCCACCCACGGCCTCTTGCACAGCTTTCACTTCGCGGGCGACATAGTCGTGACTGCGGTTGCGTTCAAACGTCGGGTCTTCATGCGCGTCCTCGGGACCATCGGCAAACCAAAGCGCATTTTCTAGACCAAAGCCCTGCCCCATCCGTGCGCCTTTGGCCACCAACCGATCATAGAGCGCGGTTGTCTTTTGCATCCGGCCCTTGGGCAGCGTTTCGTTTGGGAAGGTCATCACGAAACGGCGCTCGTAGTTTTCCGAGGATTTGACCGTGCCCCATTCGGGTGTTGCGAACTCTCCAAAACGCGCCACATCCATGGCCCAGACGTCGATCGAGGGTTCACCGTCGATCATCCACTCAGCCATCGTCAGGCCCACGCCGCCGCCCTGGCAGAAGCCTGCCATGACACCCACGGCGACCCAATAATTCTTCATCCCCGGCACTGGGCCGATCATCGGGTTGCCATCGGGACCAAAAGTGAAAGGCCCGTTGATCATGTCCTTTATCCCGGCCTCACCAATGGTTGGAATACGTTCAAACGACATCTCCAAACGGTCGGCAATACGGTCGAGATCGGGTTGCAACAGTTCATGCCCGAAATCCCACGGTGTGCCACTTACCTTCCATGGAGTTGATTTGGGTTCATAGGTGCCCAGCAGCATCCCCTGCCGTTCCTGCCGGAAATAGATGTTGGCCTCATAATCGATCCCCGCCGGTAAACGCCCGGCCTCACCCATGGCTTCCATCCGCTCAGCGATCTGAGGGATTTTTTCTGTGATCAGATAATGGTGTTCCATCGGCTGCACCGGCAGGTGAATGCCGGACATATGCCCGACCTCGCGCGCCCAGAGGCCCCCACAATTCACCACATATTCAGCGTTGATCTGTCCTTTGGGCGTGGTCAGATCCCACGAGCCATCGGGACGTTGCGACATCGCGGTGACACCGCAATGGGTGAAATACTGCGCACCATGAACGCGCGCTGATTTGGCAAAGGCATAAGTCGCACCGGATGGGTCCAGATCACCGTCCTGATCATCCCACAGCGCGGCATAGTAATGTTTCGGGTCAACCAACGGGTGCCGATCGGCCAACTCGGACGGAGAAATGAACTCCTGATGCAGGCCCATATATCGAGCCTTCGACCGCTCCCGCTTGAGGTAGTCGTACCACTCCTTAGTCGAGGCCGCGTAGAACCCGCCGGTTATATGCAACCCGACCGAATGGCCCGACGTCTCTTCGATCTCTTTATATAGATCAATGGTGTAACTCTGCAGGCGGCTGATATTCGGGTCCGAGCTGATCGTGTGAATCTGCCCCGCCGCATGCCAGCTTGAGCCCGAGGTCAGTTCATCACGTTCGAGAAGCACAACATCCTTCCAGCCAAACTTGGCCAGATGAAACAGGATCGAGCAGCCAACAACTCCGCCGCCAATTACAACGACCTTTGCGTGGGACGGCAGCGGTTTGCCGGTGGCTGTTTCGTCTTTTTGAATCTCGGGCATGCGTGTTTTCCTTGGTTGACCGGCAAAGTTGAAAGGTCGAGGGATTTAATACCAAGCGTCGGGCAGACTCTCTTTGCGCTTGGCAACGAATGCCTCCAGCTCTTCTCTCAACGCCACATCTATCGGGGGCGCTTCATAGTCTTTCAGCATCTGGGTCCAGCGTTCATAAGCGCGGGTGCGCATGTCCTTGGCACCTTCATCCTCCCAGCTTTCGACGTTTTCGCTGTGGCTGAGGGCGGGTTCGTAAAACGCGCTTTGATAGTGGCGCATGGTATGACCGCAACCCAGGAAATGACCGCCGGGACCGACTTCTTCATAGGCGTCGCGGGCCAGAGCGCCGTCTGATGTGTCCAGCCCAAGGTCCAACACCTTTTGATAAGACCCAAGCCGATCCGCATCCATGATCAGCTTTTCGAACCCTGTACACAGACCACCTTCCAGCCAACCCGCTGAATGAAGCACGAAATTTGCCCCGGCCAGCATGGTTGAATGCATCGAATCCGCGCTTTCATAAGCAGCTTGCGCATCCTCGATCTTTGAGGCTGTCAACGATCCACCGCAACGGAGGGGCAGACCCACGCGGCGGGCCAGTTGTCCGATTGCGTAGTTTGAAATCACCGGTTCGGGCATGCCAAAAGTCGGCGCGCCGGATTTCAGCGACATAGAGGACAGGAAGTTCCCCAAAACAAAAGGCGCGCCCGGACGGAGAAGCTGAACATAGGCACAGACCATCATCGCCTCAGCCATCGCCTGCGCAACTGAGGCCGCGGTCGAAACCGGCCCCATCGCCCCGGACAAGATAAACGGCACCACAATCATGCCCTGTCCCCGGCTGCTGTAGACGCGGGCAGCTTCGGTCACCACCCGATCCACCAACAACGGCGAGTTGGTGTTTACGTTGCCCATAATGACACAGTTTTCCGCCATCACGTCCGCACCGAAAACAATCTCGGCCATGTCGACGCTGTCCTGTGCCCGGCTCATCTCGGTGATGGCGCCAAGATGTGGTTTGTCGCTGAGCGTCATATGGGCCAGCAACATATCCAGATGCCGTTTGCTGACCGGAACATCACAGGGTTCGCAGGTCACAAAGCCGCCGTGATGCAGGTTCGGGTGCATATAGGTCAGTCGGACAAGGTCCTCAAAGGATTTCAAATCGCCATAGCGCCGCCCACCTTTCAGGTCGCGCACGAAAGGTGCGCCATAGATCGGGGCGAAAACCTGATTTCGACCACCAATGAAAACGGACCGATCCCGATTGCGCGCCAACTGGGTAAACTCACGGGGAGCCTTGGCGCAGAGGGCGCGGATCCAATCTGCAGGGGCCCGTACGATATCACCGTCAACCCGGGCCCCTTCCCGTTTCCAAAGCACAAGTGCTTCGGGATCGTCGCGAAAGGCAATGCCCACGTCCTGCAAAATCCAATCCACCTGCTGTTCCAGACGGACGGCCTGTTCCTCATCCAGCAGATCGTAAAACGGGGCCTGACGCTGAATATAGGGCGAAGTGGGCACCGCCACGCGCGTGTCCTGCCGATTTCTGGATGCCCGAGCGCGACGTGCCATAGGAGCCCTCACCGTCTTGTTTCACCTTGAGTCATAGCGCCGAACTGCACCTCTGTGACGGTTGAAAATTTTGATGTTTTGCATAATCTGAATTTATGCAAAAACTCTGGTCCCTTCTGTCCTCACCCCGCCATCTGGTCGTCTTCGAAACTGCTGCGCGTACGGGGTCTTTCACCAAAGCGGCAGATGAATTGAACGTTCAGCAACCCGCGGTCAGTGCCTCGATCAAGCAATTGGAGACTTCTCTGGGAGTCGTACTGTTCCGGCGCAGCCATCGTAAGATCACTTTGACCAATGCAGGAGACCGCCTGTTTTCAGATGTCACCCGCGCGTTTGAGATATTGTCGCATTCCGCAGCCTCAATCCGGCAATTTGCCAGTAATGATCACGTGACACTCAGCGCGTCCTCGGCTTTCAACAACTATTGGCTCATGCCACGCATCGCGTCATTCCAGCAAAACCATCCTGATATCGAGTTGCGCCTGCAATCCAGCGATCGCGAACCGGATTTGAACGTGGAAACCATCAGCCTCGCCGTACGGCTTGGCGATGGCGAATGGCCTGATTGTGACGCGCAGTTGATATCAGATGAGATTATCTATCCCGTCGCCGCACCAAGGGTCATGGCCGCCGCCGTGACGCTTAAAAATGTACCCGGCCTGTTAAACCAGCGGCTTATTCACCTAGAGGAACCTATCCGCGAACGCCCAACATGGGAGCAATGGTTTCGAACCTTTGGCATCACCGAAGTCACCCCGCGCACAGGTCTGCGGCTGAACGACTATGCATTGGTTCTGCAGGCCGCAATGGCGGGTGAGGGTTTTGCCTTTGGCTGGCATCACGTCGTAGCGCCACTGGTGCGGCAGGGTATGCTGGCGGCGCGTCAGGATTGGGCATGGAAAACGGGCAAGGGGTTTTATCTGGTGTGGTCGAAAACCCGCCCTCTGACGCCCGAGGCCGAGATTGTGCGTGATTGGATTCTGTCCGCCCGAGCACATGATTAGAAATGACCGGATCAGGATCATGCGCTCCAACGGGCTGCGGTGGGGGCACACAGACGTAAGCTGTCGACCGCACGCGCCGCGATCTGGTCGATCACGTCGCTCAGGTCCTGCGGCTTGAGGTAAAAAGCCGGAACAGGTGGCATGATCACGGCGCCCATTTCCGTTGCAGATGTCATATTGCGCAGATGCGCAAGCGTCAGCGGCGCTTCGCGGGTCAGCAGGATCAGGGGGCGGCGTTCTTTAAGCTGCACACTGGCCGCGCGGGTCAGCAGGTTGTCATCCAGACCCAGCGAAATCGCCGCCAGCGTGCGCATCGAACAGGGTGCAACGATCATACCCGCAACCGGAACCGAACCAGATGCGATACTGGCTCCGACATCACTGGTGGCGTGGTGCCGTGTAGCCAGATTACACAGGTCATCTAAAGCATCCGCACCGCATTCCTGCGCCAACGTCAAATGAGCCGCCGGGCTGACGACCAGATCAATCTCAGCCCCCAATCCCGACAAATTGCGCGCCACCGCCAGACCAAGCGCCGCACCCGATGCACCGGACACGCCCAATATGACACGGGGGGTACTCATCGGCTCAACTCCGGCATGACCCGATCCAGCAGATCGGTAGCAAAGGCCGCGTCTGCCTCTGAGGTTCGCATGACCTCGCCCCATTCCCGGAACGTTTCCGAGCCAATCTTGGTGGTGGCGTCGATCCCCATCTTACCCGCCAATCCGGGTTGAGGTGAGGCAAAGTCGAGGTAATCCATCGGTGTATTCTCCAACACCGTCACGTCGCGCACAGGGTCCATGCGCGTGGCAAGTGCCCAGGCAATGTCGTCCCAATTTGCAGGATTGATATCGTCATCCACGACCACGATCATCTTGGTGTAGCTGAACTGCGGCAACATCCCCCAAAGCGCCATCATCACCCGCCGCGCCTGACCCGGATAGCGTTTATCGATGCTGACAACGGCCATGCGATACGAACACGCGGCAGGCGGCAGCCAGAGATCGCGGATTTCGGGGATTTGCACACGAATTGTGGGCAGCGACAGCCGGGTGAACACCTCTCCGATGATTGCAGGCTCATCCGGAGGCCGACCGGTATAGGTGGACAGGTACAAGGGTGCTTCACGATGGGTCACGGCAGTGACGTGCATTACGGGGAAAGGCTCGGCCGGATTATAGTAACCCGTGTGATCGCCAAACGGACCTTCGGGGGCAGTTTCGGTGAGCGAGACCCAGCCTTCCAGCACAATCTCGGCCTCGGCTGGCACCATCAAGGGCACGGTTTTGGCAGGTACCATTCGGGGGCGTACCCCGTTCAGAGCGCCTGCGAAGGTGAGTTCGGACACTGTTTCCGGCAGTGGCAGTGCCGCCGACAAAAGCGTTGCGGGATCGGCACTCAGAACGACGGCCACCGGCATCTTTTCAGCACGCTGGACCCAACTGCGGTGATGAGCTGCCCCGCCGCGATGGGGCAACCAGCGCATGATCAAACGGGTCCGGTCTAAAACCTGTACGCGGTAAATACCTGCATTATAACGGCTCACAGCCCCGGCATCGCTGTCATAGGGGCGCGTCACCACCACGGGCCATGTGATCAATGGCCCGGCATCGCCCGGCCAATGGGTTTGCACCGGCAACGCGGACAAATCGACATCCGCCTCTCTGCGGACCACATCCTGAACCGCAGCCGAACGGACAGTTTTCGGCCGCGCCGCAAGCACCGCCTTCAGCATCGGCCAGCGCGACAGGGCGTCGCGGAACCCATCCGGCGGAGCCGGGCTGCGCAGTGCCGCCAGAAACGACCCCAACTCATCCAGACCTTCTGGCGTAACGCCTAGCCCCGCGGCGACACGTTCGGCGGTGCCGAACAGGTTCACCACGACGGGAGTATCCGAACGGTCGCCCTGCGCAGTCACCGGGTAATCAAACTGCAGAACCGGGCCTTGCGCTTCCAAGACGGCGCGGTGCACAGCGGTCATCTGGTGGCGCAACGAGACCGGGTCGGACACCGTTTTGAATCGGCCAGCATCACGGCACCAACCAAGGAAATCACGCAGGGTGGGAAATTGCGGCAAGGTGCGAATGGGACAGCTCCGGTAATTTGTCCTTTCCCTAGCAACGAATTTGTCGCGCAGAATTGACAACCGTCAATTCTTGGGCACTTGCACCCGCTTAGGACAGCAGGACCAGTCGAAACAGCAGGAGGTCTGCTTGTCCGATCCCCACATCTCGATACCGCTCTGCCCCGCCCCAATGGCGGCGGCCCTGCGGGTGCTACCGCTTACACCACTGTCACTTTCGCTGACCGTGTTTGCGCGCAAGATTGCGCGCAAGACGCCCGGACTATTTGAGCGATTAGGAGAATATCGTCAGTCCCAATTTGTACTCGATCCTGTCGACCTGCCGATTGCCCTGTGCCTCAATCCCAACGACGGTCGGCCAAATGTGACCCTGACTCGCAATCAGGGAAACGGCGTGGCCCGGATATCGGGTCCGCTCGCGGCGCTGCTGGGTCTGGTGCACGGTGCTTTTGATAGCGATGCGTTATTTTTCTCGCGCGATCTGGTGGTTGAGGGCGACACAGGCGCAGCCCTCGCCCTGCGCAATGCCGTGGATGATGCCGAGCTGGACCTGGCACAGGAAGCCGCCGCGCTGTCCGGGCCCTTCGCTCGCCCGATGCAACAGCTGATTTCCCTAGCTCAGCGTCAGACCGGCCTCTGCCTGACCCGACCTGAGGATACCGCGATATGGTGATGGAGATCGTCTGCCCGGCAGGCACACCCGCCGCCCTGCGCGCCGCAGTCAAAGCCGGGGCGCATACGGTGTATTGTGGTTTCAACGACGAAACCAATGCCCGCAACTTTCCCGGCCTCAACTTCAATCGCACCGAAATGCGGGATGCGGTGAGTTTCGCGCATCAATATGGCTCAAAAGTGCTGGTTGCCATCAACACCTTTCCCCGCGCAGGGGATGAGGCGATCTGGCATCGCGCGGTGGCGGATGCCGAAAGCAGTAGTGCAGATGCTGTGATCCTGGCCGATCTTGGGCTGCTGGATCATACAGCCCGCACCCATCCCGGACTGCGTCGGCATTTGTCGGTGCAGGCCGCCGCAGCCAATGCCGATGTGATCAATTTCTACGCCGACACTTTCGGCGTCAAACGTGTGGTCCTGCCGCGGGTCCTGTCTGTGCCCGAGATCGCCGCCATCAATGCCGAAACCAACGTTGAGACCGAAGTGTTTGTCTTTGGTGGCCTGTGCGTGATGGCCGAAGGACGCTGCTCGCTCTCTTCATATGCTACCGGGCTGTCTCCAAACATGAATGGCGTCTGCTCACCGGCCAGCCACGTGGATTACGCCGAAGATCAGGGCGTTTTGGATGCGCGTTTGGGCGGTTATCTGATCCACCGGGTTGCCAAGGGGGAACCGGCCCCCTACCCCACCCTGTGCAAGGGGTGCTTCACCGCAGGCAGCCAAACGGGGCACCTATTCGAAGACCCAGTTAGCCTGAATGCCGAGCAGTTGATCCCTCAATTGCAAAAAGCGGGCGTCACCGCATTGAAGATCGAAGGGCGGCAGCGGTCGAAATCCTATGTCGCGCAGGTGGTACGTAATTTCCGCACGGCGGTGGATGCGCTTGAGGCCGGACGCCCGATGCCCGAAGGCATGCTTGCCCGCCTGTCCGAAGGGCAAGCCATGACGACTGGTGCCTATAAAAAGACGTGGAGGTAACGCGATGGAACTGACAGTTGGTCCCAGCCAATTCTTCTGGCCCGCTGAAATCTGGACCGGGTTTTATCAGGATCTGACCCAATCCCCCGTCGACCACGTTGTGATCGGAGAGCTGGTCTGTTCGAAACGCCTGCCCTTCTATCAGGACCGCATCCCCGATGCGATTTCTGTGCTGATCGATGCCGGGAAGCAGGTTTCCCTCACCAGCCTTGCGTTGGTCACGCTGAAACGCGAACGCAAACTGACCGCCGAACTGGCAGAGATGGGGGTGACGGTTGAGGTCAACGATCTGACTGCGCTGGCCCATCTGCCCAAGGGCTGCGCATTCACGGTGGGGCCGCTGGTTAATGTCTACAATGAAGGCACCTTGCAATGGTTGGCGGCGCGGGGCGCTCAGCGCGTGTGTCTACCCCCGGAATTACCGCTGGCTTCGGTTGCGGCACTGACGCGGAAAGCCAATGACCTGGGCATCGCGATCGAGGTCTGGGGGCATGGTCGGCTACCACTGGCCATCTCTGGCCGCTGTTATCACGCGCGTCTGCACGGGCGGACCAAGGACAATTGCCAGTTCGCCTGCGAAGATGACCCTGACGGGCTTGAGGTCCTGACCGGCGATGGCAGGCCCTTCATGGCGATGAACGGAGTACAGACCCTGTCCGACAGTTACGCCTGCTCCGACTATCAAATTGACCAATTGCGCGCCGCCGGAGTTTCGGCCCTGCGCCTGTCCCCGCAATCCAAGGGGTTTCCGCAACTTTGCGCACTGTATCGCAAACGTCTGGATCGGACCTTGCCGCAAGGTGGTATCGCACAAGAAATCATGACCGCTGACCCCAATTTGCGTCTAAGCGACGGGTTTCTGAGCGGGACGTGCGGCGTAGACTGGTCCGGGGCGTCATCATCGTGAAATCAAGCTACCCCGGTTGGCCGGTCTTCACATCCTTGTGCCCATTGCTTGCTCGCGAAAATCCCTAGTACTATTATCAGGTATTATAAACTGAAACGGCCTCAAACCCTGATGCAGGCAATCAGTCTAAAACCCGCCGAGGACCTTTGCCCTCCCCTGCCGCCCCAGCTGCGGGAGAGGACTGTTCAGATTATCAACCATCTGCGTATGGTTGCGCTGCAATGCCGCTCAGCCTCACGCGTGGATCTGGATCAGGCCTGTGCGCTATTGCTGGCCGATCCGGCAGATACCCGGATGCGCCACGCGGAAACGCTGATGCGGGGGTTCCGACATGCCGTGTCCAAACGCCCCATTTTCTTTCGCCCCGGCACGGTAGAACTGTCCTTTGATGAAGCCTGGCTGGGTAGGCTATTCGAAGCAGTCGATCAGAGTGATGATGACAGCTTCCGCTTCCTGATCCAATCCCGCGTGCCCCGCTGGACACAGCGGAATCTGGCCTTTCTAATCCGCTCGATTTCCACCCAATTTCATCAGAATTAGAATTATTCTAAAATCCTCTTGGAATTCTGTTCTGACCCTCTAAATAGGTTTCAGAAACCTGTTTTTTCTATCAGACAACATGACCAACCGAAGAATCAAAGGGATTCAATTATGACCCAAACTGCGATTGATCTGACCACCGATGCCCGGGCCACCATCGCCGACGCGCTGAACCAAAGCGTGGCCGAAACCACCGTCACCATGATGTTGGCACAGAACTTTCACTGGAACGTAACCGGCATGGCGTTTGGTCCGTTGCACGCCCTGTTTCAGGAAATCTACGAGGATCATTTCGAAGCACAGGACGATCTGGCTGAGCGCATCAAAGCACTGGATGCCCATGCCGAAGGCACACTGGCCGGGATGCTGAAACGCTCGAAAGTAAGCGAACATGAAGGCGACGCGACCGACAAAGAAATGGTCAAGATGCTACTTGAGGCTCAGGAAACTGTGGCTGCAACCCTCGCGGGTGCGGGCGAGCTGGCCGCCAGCCATAACGACTCTCTGACCGAAGACCTATGCATCAGCCGTGGTCAGACGCACGAGAAGTTCGCCTGGATTCTGCGCGCGCACCTGCGCTGAACTAGCCGATAAAGGTGATCTTCACCTTGACCTTCTTCTTTTTGAGTTTTTTCAGATAGGCCGGTCCCCAATGGGTGTACCGGCCCATTTGTTCCTGCTGACTGACAAGCATTTTCAGGAACGCCTCTTGCTGGTCAGAACGTTTGATCGTCTTGAACAGCTTTTTCTGGCTTTTGGTCATCGAACAGCCAATGCAATGACCCGCACGGTTGAACTTGCAAACGTCAATACAGGGTGAGGGGACTTTCTTGCCCATGAGAGGATCTCGCTGATGCGTTCACTTACCGGATGCGACCGGATGAACGTGTCATTTCGCAATCAGTCTACACTGTTGGGGCGGCCAAGCCGAGCATCCCGAAATTCACATTCGGGACAGAAGCGGGTCGGCACATCCTGAAACAGGTATGCCGACCCCGCAGGTCTTAGAAATGCGCCGACTTGGTGTTTTCCGGCGTTGTGGCCGGTGTAAACTTGGTCAGGTCAATGCCTTCCACAGCGGATTTGTACTCTTCGATCTTCGGCGTCCGGCCAAGGATCGCAGACAGTACAACAACCGGGGTCGAAGCCAGCAGGCTCTCGCCTTTCTTGTCGGGTGCATCAGCCACAACACGGCCTTGGAACAGGCGGGTCGAGGTGGCCAGAACCGTGTCGCCCTTGGCGGCTTTCTCCTGGTTTCCCATGCAGAGGTTACATCCAGGGCGTTCGAGGTACAGGATGTTCTCGTATTCGGTGCGTGCCTTCTCTTTCGGAAACAGGTCGTCGAATTCGAAGCCCGAGTATTTCTCTAGCACTTCCCAATCGCCCTCTTCCTTCAACTCGTCGATGATGTTGTAGGTCGGAGCCGCAACAACCAGCGGAGCCTTGAATTCGACCTTGCCGGTCTCCTTTTCGATGTTTTTCAACATCTGGGCGACGATCTTGATGTCGCCCTTGTGCACCATGCACGAACCGACAAAGCCCAGATCCACCTGTTTTTCAGCATTGTAGTACGAGATCGGACGGATCGTATCGTGGGTGTACCGCTTGGAGACGTCGGCGTTGTTGACGTCCGGGTCGGCAATCATTGGTTCGTTGATCTGATCCAAGTCGACAACAACCTCAGCGGAATACTTCGCGTTGTCATCGGGCTGCAGAGCAGGTTTTTCACCCGATTTGATCTCGGCAATGCGTGCATCAGCGATGTTGATCAGCTTCTGCAGCATTCCGTTTTCATGCTCCATGCCCTTGTCGATCATGATCTGAATGCGCGACTTGGCCAGTTCAAGCGAACCGATCAGAGTGTCATCGTTTGAAATACAAACTGAGGCTTTCGCCTTCATCTCGGCGGTCCAGTCGGTGAAGGTAAAGGCCTGGTCCGCCAGCAGCGTACCGATATGTACTTCGATTACGCGGCCTTGGAACACGTTGTCGCCATGCTGTTCCAGCATCTGCGCCTGGGTGGCGTGTACGACGTCGCGGAAATCCATGTGATCGGCCATCTTGCCCTTGAAGGTCACTTTGACCGATTCCGGAATCGGCATCGAGGCTTCACCGGTTGCCAGCGCCAGAGCTACAGTGCCAGAGTCGGCCCCAAATGCCACGCCTTTGGACATCCGAGTGTGGCTGTCGCCGCCGATGATGACCGACCAGTCATCCACGGTGATGTCGTTCAGCACTTTGTGGATCACGTCGGTCATCGAGTGGTAGACGCCTTTCGGGTCACGACCGGTAACGAGGCCGAAGTCATTCATGAACTTCATCAAGCGAGGTGTGTTTGCCTGCGCTTTGGCATCCCAGACAGATGCGGTGTGACAGCCCGATTGATAGGCGCCATCAACGCAGGGCGCCACAACTGTCGCGGCCATCGCCTCAAGCTCCTGCATAGTCATCAGACCGGTGGTGTCCTGAGAGCCAACAATATTGACCTTCACCCGCACGTCCGAACCGGCGTGCAAGGTTTTACCCGGCGTTGTGCCCACAGCGTTCTTGTTAAAGATCTTCTCAACCGCTGTCAGACCCTGACCTTCGTGACTGACTTCTTTCGACGGCGCAAAGACCAGCGGCGCCTCGACACCCAGCGTTTCGGCTGCCAATGCCTGAAGTTTCTTGCCAAAGACAATGGCGTAGGAGCCACCCGCCTTCATAAACTCCACTTTCTGCGGGGTGAAGGCCGAGGACACGTCCACCAGCTCGTCGCCCTCTTCGCTCAGCAGCTTGTGCTTTTTGGTGTTGATCTTCAGAACCGTGCCGGTTGTGACCGAATACTTCTCTTCCAAGATCGGGTTGCCATCATTATTCAGGATCGCATTGCCGTCTTCATCGACCTTCTTGACCCAGTTTTTCAGGTCCAGACCGATGCCGCCTGTCACGCCCACGGTGGTCAGGAAGATCGGCGAGATACCGTTGGTGCCAGCCACAATCGGTGCCATGTTGACGAAAGGAACATAGGGACTGGCCTGCTTACCGGTCCACAGTGCGACGTTGTTCACGCCCGACATCCGGGACGAGCCCACACCCATGGTGCCTTTTTCCGCGATCAGCATCACGCGCTTGCCGGGGTGCTGCAGCTTAAGCGCTTCGACCTCTTGCTGTGCCTTATCCGAGATAAAGCACTTGCCGTGCAGTTCCCGATCGGCACGCGAGTGCGCCTGGTTGCCGGGCGACAGAAGGTCGGTCGAGATATCGCCCTCAGCCGCGACATAGGTCACAATCTCGATCTCTTCGTCGACCTCGGGCAGTTTAGTGAAAAACTCTGCCTTGGCATAGCTTTCCAGAACGTCTTTGGCTATCGGGTTGCCGGCCTCAAAAGCGGCTTTCAGGCGGTCAGTGTCGGCGTCATATAGGAAGACCTGCGATTTCAGCACCTCTGCCGCCTGCTCAGCAAGCGCTGCGTCTTCGCCCAGTGCCATATCCAGCAGAACCTCAATCGAGGGGCCGCCTTTCATGTGCGACAGCAGTTCGAACGCAAAGGGAACCGAAATCTCTTCAACTACGGTGTCGCCCAGCACGATCTCTTTCAGGAACTTGGCTTTTTCGACTGCAGCGCTGGTTGTACCAGGCAGCGTGTTGTAGATGAAAAAGTTCAGCGCCCCGTCGCGGCGCTCGTTTCCGGCATCCTTGACCAGAGCAACGATCTCATTGACAAGAGCACCGTTGTCGATGGGCTTGGGGTGCAACCCTTGTTCTTTACGGGTCTCGATCTCGCTGAGGTAGTCTGTATATAGGCTCATGGCTATTCCCGCTGCTAGCGTTAGATAATGTGGCTTGCCGGATTCGCGGTCGTTTGACCAGATCCGGAATTTTATTGTATGCGGCGGTATACTAATTCCCCACAAACATCAATACACCTTCTTGCAGCGACTATACGGAGCTGCAATGTCGGCGACCAATTGCGCATAATTAACGATCCTCAGATCAGCCACGCATGACTAAAACAACTAATGAATACGATTCTCACTAAGTTGAGCCCCCGGCCACTTCTTCCATTTCAATCCGAGAAAGGATGAGTTGCTTAAATTATACTCTCGCAAACAAAGCTATGGCGCGATCAAACTAGTCTATCAAACGCACCTTTTGAGTTTGTCTAAACTCAAGCTGGATCGCGCCATGCAAAGGTTTCAAATGGTGCGACTGAACATATTGTGCAAGAAACTTGCTGAGCGCACGCAACGTGATTGTCTGATCTTGGATCTCAACAAGCCGGAGATCGCCACACCAACTTTTGAACAGTAGTGTTTCATACTCTGACAAACGCCGAAGTGCCTTGCTCCACGAGTCGTCAAGTTTTTGTACTTCCCGTTCAGCAGTTGAAGGGTTTTCTTGACCAAATTGAATTTGGACGACCTTTTCCATTAGTTTTCGTGATTGCGCTTCCATGCGCGACGCAAAATCAGAGCTAACATTCTGTCAAACCGGTTTGCTCAGGCGATAGATTTCCGCGTAGTTCAAACGATAGGCCGCAACACGTCCTCTCGGTTCTGTCCCATTTTTTCGGAGGCTAAAAAGATGGACAGGAAGGTCGGCTATCCTGCCAAAAACGCGAATTGTTGAAACGGCGAGTGCCTGGGTATGAATTTACCTTTTCGGATCATGTTGGACAGTTCTATTCCAGCGAGAGCGGATGCCACTGAATCAAAAGACTTGAAACCCAACATCGGCCTGATCCGGCGTTTGGATAGCATGAAGTCCAGGGTCTTGCCGTGTTTGTGGATGGCCCGGTAAAGGTACACCCACTCACCCTTCACTTTCACATATGTCTCATCCATGCGCCATGATCGGTCGGCAGGACGCTTTTTACACCGGGATGCATCAGCTATATGACCAGCGTATCGGCTCAGCCAACGGTTCAGCGTCGCGTAATCCAGTTCAACACTACGTTCCGCCGTAATTTCTCCCAGATCCCGATATGACACGCCGTATCGAGATAGAAGAAATCGGTGTACAAAATCACTTCCTTTGGAAAATGCGCACCCTGGAATGAGATTGTTACGGTCTGCTCTTGTCTTGTCCGAACACGCGCGCCCAAAAGAACGCTCGGCCCAACAAATGCGGAATAGACTTGCGTGAGACCCCCGCTGATCACAGCCGCTTCGGAGTGGAACTCCATGGCCGTTAAGGCTTTTTTCCAGAGCGGATATCCACGCCCGCTCAGGTGAGGATCCGGATGTCTGCTTTGCGGACCTTTGCAGCCGACCGCATTTTTAGTCCAAAGGATCGCAGTCAGCCCAAACCGGACATTCAATCCAAGACTTTGCAATTCCGGCTTAGCGGACAAAGCGACCTTCATTCCCCTTACTGAATGTTCTATTCACCCAGTGTCGTGTTGATTATTGGATAACAAAAAATGACCCGCATCTTTGCATTGCTTGTTCTCTTGTGCTGTTCGGCTGTGCAAGCTGACACTGGGGACGTGCCACTGTTGCCGGATGGTACAGTAGATGTTGACGCTGTTATACGGTCATTCAGCGCAGTTAGCCCCCGCACTACAGCAGGGACGTTGCCTGAATTTACCGGATCAATTCTTGGTCAAGCGTACGAGGCAAATTATGATGCTGCCGACCTTGTGAAACCATTCGACCTGACGATTAGGTCTAAAGGTCTTTCGGAGCATGCCACCTACTTAGTTGCAGTGTTACTCAACGACACAATTTGTCTGGAATCTGACCTGCGAGCTAACGTTCTAATGTGGCGTGAGACTGCTGTTCCATTAAGTGAAGGGTGGTCAGTGAAAGCATCGTGTTCGGAACGAACTAAAGACGCACTGAATTAAAATGGCGGCTAAGGGCTCTGTGCCGCCGTACTCTGCGGTTTGCATGATTGGCTAGTCGCAGCCCAAAGCGGACATCCACAATTGGGGTTTTCAGTTTCGTAGATGCGCAACTAAACGGTCCTTTTGCTTCATTCTGAGTGGCAGTCAAACGCTCGTGGCTGCCATTCGATTCATGGATTTCGCGCCCTATGCATACATCGTGTAAGAGGCGAAGAACTTCTGAAAAGTTTGCCGGCCGCCCTGTGAATGGGGCAGCCGCACTCGTATCGTTTGTAAAGTTTAAGCGAGCCTATCCGCGGCTCAGAATTTCCTCACCAAGGATCTGCATGATTTTCTGGCCGGTCTCGCCTGCCCAATTGACAGCAAGCTCTGCCAGCAGCGCGCTGGTTGTGGTGAGCTCGACACCACCGCGCTCCATCTTCCGGAACGCCATCTCATCCGTCAGCGCGGTGGAGGAGCCAGAAGCATCGACCACCGCAGTCACGGCAAAGCCTTCGTCGGCGGCGCTGATTGCAGGAGGGGCAAGGCATACGTCGGTGGTGATGCCCGCCATGATGAAATGCTTGCGCCCGGTGTTGCGGCAGGCATCTGCAAAGGCGCCGTCATCCCAGCAGTTCACTACGCCGGGACGCTTAATCCGCGCGGCGAATGCATCTGGTGCGATCTCTTCCAGCGCGGGCATCAGCGGCCCCTGCATGTTGTCTTCCATACTGGAAGTCAGCACCAGCGGCATGCCAAGCGCGGTCGCCGTCCGCGCCAGGGCGCGGGTGTTGGCTTCTATTAGTTCGCGGCCAACGGATTTAGCCCAGCTCATTGTGCCGACCTGATGGTCTATCAGAATGATGGCTGCGTTGTCGGGGGTCACTTTTTTGGAGGTCATATTGATGTCCTTTCCTGCTTAAGAGATTTCGGAAGTGGGCAGATCGAAGATCAGGATTTCGGCTTTAGCTGAGACCGAAATCTCCAGGTTTCCGGAGCGGAGCAGTCCCAGCCCATCTCCTTTGCCAAGGGGGAGATCAGCAACAGTTGCCTCGCCTTCGATCATAAAAATGTAGAGGCTGCGTTCGGGGCTGGACGGGCTGAAACTCAGCACGCCGTGGCGGTCGAATTTGCCGTAACTGAGACGCACTTCCTGCTGAACAACGAGGGAGCCATCGGCACCGTCGGCCGACAGCACCAGCTGGAACCGATTGGTGTGGTCCGCGGTTTCCAGCTCCTTGCTTGAATAGGCCGGCGCCAACCCTTTGGCCCGCGGCTCAAGCCAGATTTGCAGCGCCCGCATCGGCATCGTCCGCGAGTTGTTCACTTCGTTGTGGAGGATGCCGGTGCCAGCGGTGATCACCTGAAGGCCCTTCGCTTTTACAGTGCCGTTGTGAACGGGCACCACCGGATCGATATGCGATACCTCTCCGTCTACCATGAAGGTAACGACCTCGACATCCTGATGCTGATGCAGGCCAAAACCCTGGGCGCCTGGGGCCAGTGTCCCGTCGTCGATTGTAATCAGCGGGCCCAACCTGCGCCGCCCTGCTTCCAGATGCGGCTTGAACGACAAATGCGCCTGCATGAAGCCGAAGTCCTTAAACTCACGGGTTGCAGCGGGGTGGTAGACCATCTCTGTCTGCATTGCTCATCTCCTGACCAGTTCGCTGGGACAAAATTTAGGGATCTCCTTCGTTCTAGAAAATGATCCTTTTGTTAACTATCGTTCGTAATAATGAACGATAGATTCTATTCCTGCGCCAAGGCCCTGGTTGCGACTGTTCGTGCCGGGTCGATGAGTGCGGCAGCGGCGGAGCTGAACACCACGAAATCAGCAATCAGCCAAAAGCTTGCACTGTTCGAAGCTGAATTGGGGTTGGTATTGCTGGACCGGTCAGGTCGGGCGGTGACCCCGACCTCAGCCGGGCGCAGAATATTTGAGATCTGCGCTGGTCCTGTTGACGCAGCGCTTGAGGCCGAGGCAGAGCTTGGCTTTGCCAGAAGCGGGAAGATTGCTGGTCGAGTTTCAGTCTCGGGGCCAAACAGCCTGCTTGGCACCGTGTTTGTCCCTCTCCTAGCCGGGCTTCAATCCCGTTATCCGAGTGTCGAATTGGAGCTTCATGCAGACGATTCCAGGTCTGATTTTGCGGCAGATGACATCGATTTGGCGTTCAGGACTGGTTCCGCCGACAAAGGGCGGTTCATCTCGGCAACCTTACCGCCAGCCCGGCGTGCACCTTACGCCAGCCCAACCCTATTGGAGCAGGTGCAAGACGTTGTCCGGCCTGCTGACTTATTGTCGCTTCAATGTGTCGTACGAACTCAGGAGCCCAGCAAATGGGTGTTCAAGAACGACGACGGTCGACAAGAGGTTGTCACGCCGCCCATTGGGTTGCGGGTTAACACGATGGAGCTTGCCTATTCGGCAGTTTTGAGAGGGCATGCAGTTGCCATGCTGCCCACATTGCTGGCGCAACAGGATGAACGCGCCGGAAACCTCGTGCGCCTACTTCCTGACTGGTCTACCGAACCAGTTCCCCTGACTTTGCTTTGCCGCCCTGAACGTTTGGCCGCTCCGCAGGTCGCTGCGGTTCGGAAATTTATTTTGGAGGCATGTAAACCCGCACAGTCGTTGTAGAGAGCCAATCACGCCTGAGCTGAATGACGGTATGTGGAATCCACGTGGCTCAAATCAACAAGCCGCTAAAAATATGTTTTTGCGGAACCTCCCGGCTGACGCATTGATGCGCAGTAAAGTTGTCAATTACAGCTCCGCTTCCAGGGATGATCCACTCATCCGATAGTGCCAGCTTAGCCCACATCAAACCAGTTCGTGAGCCATCTGGCATTTGGTTGATTGGCCTAGTGTCGCCGTTCGCTACCTTTTTGCATAGTGACTGAAGGCAGCCCTATGCAGACATTCCCAACTAAACACTGCAAATCCGAATAAGCGGACCAAGCGGACATCGATTATTGTCTAACATCTTCCCGTGTTGGCCCTTGACGCACGTCTTTGTATAGAGCCCAAATCGTTGGACAGGAGCCACCGCACCGTGAGACAAAACTACGAACAAGCCCATATCTGAAGTACAATCGGTCATTGGCATTGGTTGTCGCGCCGCGATAGGTCCAAACCGGGCGGCCATTCAAAAATACCTCGATGAAACCGTCGCTTTGTCGTGACCATTTTGCATGCAGTTCGACCCTCGTCCAACGACCTAAAACTGAGTTGAGGCCTGCAAGCCGTTCTCTTCGGAACAATGGGACCGGATTCATTGGATCATCATCGAGATGATAGGGGTCTGTCAGTTTGATAAAGAAGCCTTTCTGACTTAACATAAAAAGTACTTCGGGCCCACTGGTTCCTTGTTGATGGACCTGACCCAGTATCAACGGTGTGCCACCGCCACCTGAAGGGGGCGCTGCAAAATCCGGAGGAAGGTAGAACGAGTACGCATACCAAACCTCGCTTCCTAGTTTAATTCTAGGCTTCGAATCGTAAAACTCGATTCTTTCTCTTTCGTGGATGCAATCATTAGACTTCGTTGAGCAATCACCAGCTTTCAATACAAAACGTTCAGCCACAGTGCCGTCTTTCAATTTTACTCGTGAAAGTCTTTTTGCACCGGACGCCGATTTCAATTTCATTCTTCCAAATCCTTCGGCGAGCGAATTTTGGGCCCAGACAGCCTCTGAGGTCGCGAAGAATATCGCCGCGAGGAACGCTGCACAAAAAATGACGACGGATGAAAACTTCAAAATGCCCTCCCGCGCTTTTAAATCGGGCGCGCCGACAATTCCATTTTCTACATCGTTAATGATTGCTTTCTGTGAACCGGGGGTCAAGAGTTCGCTAATGTGCACCGGTTTCCAATACGCCTCTTCTACGCAAAGGACAGGCGGCTGATAACCTGGTGAGTCATGCTTGAGGGTTGCTAGGGTAAGAGGCTACGTGGTTCTGCGGTGACTGATTTGGTAGGCTCGGTGTCGATACGTTCGCTCGCCAAAATATCGTGAGTGACGGCAGTGGGGACGGAGCTATCCTTGGCGGATCCATACGGTTGGGAGCGTTTTGTACAGAATTTCACTTTGCAGTATGCTCATCCGTAAACAGATTTCTATTTCTGGAGATTTGATGTTTCGTTTTGCTGTGATTATGGCCCTTTCTTTTGGCTTCTTTGCTTCTTCGGCAGGTGCCAATCCGCTGAATCAGTGGAGCATTTCTTGTGGTGTGGACAAAGGCTCAATCACGAAAAAGGGTCGAACGTGGACGTTTAAAACCAGCAGAAACCACTGCCCAGGTGGTATTTTCACACAGCGCGCGGAGATTTACACTGATAAGGTTTCAGCAAAACATCGGGGGTCGTACCTCTTTACGAGCCGCGTATCGATGACAGGTGAAATGGGCCATAAATTTGGCCTGTTTCAAATTCACGACGGCAGACGTGGCTGCGCACCACCACTCAAAATCGATGTCTCGAAATCAGGACACTTGGCGCTCGTTAGTGACATTAAAACGGGACCGGGGGAGTCTTGTATTCGTGGAAAGCTGACAACCGCAAAATCTCCTGACCGCTTTGTGCTGGATGGTAAGGAGCGGGAACTAAAAGTGCTGGTAGTATTCGATGGAAAGGGCAATTTTGACGCAACAGTTTGGCTGGGTGACAGAGTGCAAGTGACGGGGCGCTATGAATATTCTAAAAACGCTGGTGCATTTCAGCCTAATAAGTACTTTTTCAAGCACGGCGTTTATTCTCAATTCCCATTTCGCTACGAAATGGTTTCCCGAGACGTTCGGGTGCAGCGCGTAAAAGTCTCCAGGTAATTCCGTTAGGATCATTCTTATTTGGTTTGTTCCCAGACTTCACCGCGCTTAATGTAGACATTTCTTGCACTTTGTTCATTGTCTACCGCGCGGAAAAATCGGGCATTGAAGCTCTTATTCTGCGGCGGCATTCCTCCATGAGCGCTTATTTGGAGTAAGCAGTGCATTCGCGCTACAAAAATACCTATCGGTAACCCCAAATACAGTCTGTTGCGGTTCCCAGGCTTATTGCTTCAAACATTGGTTTCTTTCCCCTTGATACGTCTTTTGCCATTCGCCGCAATTGTGGAGCTGAGGGGCTATTCGGGTACTTGCTGACGTAGATGGGTATCCAACCTAGTGTCCAGGTGTTGTTTTTCCTCCGGTAGCCGTCGAAACCAGGTGGTCTGCTTGCGACGACACCTGTCCACCAGTTCACCGCATCATGAACGTTTCGCCCTTTGTAAGAAGCGTTGAAGGCGCCAATGCCAAGGTTTTCCAACATCGCAGCGCCCTCGATAACGTGCGCCAAGGTCTCATTATACTCGTCTTCCATACTTAGTTCGCTCAGCGGCACATTTTTGTGGTCCTTGTGTCGGGTAAGATTGCCAATACTGCCAATCAAATATGGAAGCGCTTGCTGCCAGTTTCTCTGACCGGCTTTTATCAATCGTTTGTCGTTCGTGACTGAACCCCAACTGATGAGCGCAGCACCGGATAAAGCACGGCTGTCAGCAGCACTGTTTCCCTTGAGCTGTTTTTGATTTCTCAGCATCGGTGTGCCCCACGCGATTAGAGTCGCCCGCTCCTCTGCGGAGAGTTGGCCTTTGGACTCCATGAAAGTAATATAGTAAGCAGTAAGTTTTAAAATTATGGACTGAATGGCGTAGGGAGAGTTCCCCGACACGTAATTCCCTTTAGTGTACGTTTTTGCACGAGCGACCTCCAAAATGTAGTTCTTGAAGCCCTGGACATCTCTGCCTGCCATCGTTCGCGATAAGCCTATCCCATAGTAGTGCGTGAAGTTGACTCCGTCGTCATTCGGAAATGGACGACGCACTATTCTTTGCGACAACGTAAAAGAATTCACACCTGAAAAACTGCCGCCGCATCCACTCAGATTAGAGGGCGGGGTCCAAAAAGAATTGTCCTGGGCACGGGCCGTTATCGGCAAGAGCAGCAAAACAGAAATCAAAATCGCCGAAAAATTCATGAAAGGCGAGCCTCAGCTTTTTCAATTCACCCTTCAAACTGACCCACCGCCTAAGGCAATGTCAAATATCAAACGTTCGCCACATAAAAGCTGCGGTCTGGGCTCTACGCGGTCGTGCCCTACAGATTCTTCACTGTCAGCTCTGCGGAAAACGTAGACACCTGTGCTTCGTTGGCCAAAGGGTAATTTCTTGCCAGGTGGTTGCGTAAAAAATACACTTGCAATTCTCAAGCTTGATTTACTGGGAGTCCGCCTCCGGAACGCAAGGAGTTCACTTTGCCGAAAGCTGAACCAGACGGCAGGTCAACTGGAGTGGCAAGAAAGCTGCTCACGATTTTGGCTGCTGACGTCGCAGATTATAGTAAGGCTGTTGCGGAAAACGAAGAAGCTAGTATCGCCGTATTGTCAGACCTGAGAAAGGTAATGGATAGGGCGATCCAAAAACATCGCGGGCGGATTGCTAACACTGCTGGGGATAGCGTCATTGCTGCCTTTGAAAGCGCTGTAGACGCTCTCAAAGCCGCAATAGAAATTCAGAGCTCCCACGATGAGTACTATCTTTCTAGCAATAGGCCGATAGAGCTTCGGTTCCGAATTGGGATCAACTTGGGAGATGTGATTTTAAGAGACGATGGAGACTTGCTTGGGCACGGAGTCAATGTTGCTTCTCGCCTTGAAGCTTTGGCCAGCCCAGGCGGTATCTGCCTTTCCAGCAGTGTTGTCGAACAGACGGAAGGGAAAATCGAGTTTGACCTAAGCAAACTGGGTGAGCACTATCTAAAAAACATCGAAAAACCGGTGCTGGTTTATTCAGTTGGAGTAAGAGGCAACTCAAAAATAGCACTTTTCAGAAAGGACGCTGAGAAGTTTGTTCGAAGCCCGTTTTTCATTGCTACCTTCTCCATCTTTATGGTTGTTTCCATTTTTTTTCTGTTTTGGTCTGTTTTGCGGGAGGACAAAGTTATTGCCGAAGGGTTGCCACTGACTCCATTTCTGGAAACCGACCCTGGACCACAGGAGTTGCTGAAAAAGTTTGACTTGGTAACAGAAGGCTCTTTCGAAGGATCAAATTACTACGTGATCCGGACTTGGGGAGGGAAACTGGCGGATCTAGAGAAAATTGCAGAATTACTGGGCGGCCACATGGTCGCTATAGGCTCAGACGAAGAAAACCAATTTGTTTACGACCTGACGATCAAGGAAGAAGGTCATTGGCTCGTATATGAAGGGCAATACAACGGTCCCATGATAGGACTGGTACAAGAAGAGGGTGCCAAAGAGCCAGACGGTGGGTGGTATTGGCTCAATGGCGAACCATTGGTCTACACAAACTGGAGGCCCGGAGGGCCAGATAACCACCAGGGTGACCAGTATTTGGCGTACTTTAAGACGGACTGGGGGTCGGCGCCGTCGCCTCATTGGAATGATACAAGGTCGGTTGGTCACTCATTTGTAGTTGAAGTTCCTGAGAACTAAACAAGCCCTTGCAAGTTCAACAGGACCACGAAACCCGTTCGCAATCATTCCCAACAACCTTTGAAACTAAGCAGCACTAACCGCAATGCGGCATCGATATCGGTTTCCCAAAAGTTTGGTAGGGCCGTCCGCTCGACTTTGCAAAGTCAGCTTTCTGCGCTTTGCTGTCATTGGGGCATCGCACAGCATCCGTCTTTATGGGCTCACAGCGGCCATCGGAGTAAACGCAGCATCCTGTGATATTGTATTGCTTCAACGTCGGGTTGTCGTTGTGGGCGGGCATGGCGGATCGGAAGATCAGTTATGGAAACACCAAACTTGCCAGCCATTTGCGCACTTCGCCCAACCTGGAACAAAGGACGCATCGTCGGCCAGAAGCGACCGCTGAAACCAAAGCATGTCTGGGCAATCCGAGTTCGCCTCGAGCTTGCCGAAAACCATCGCGATCTTGCGCTCTTCAACATGGCAATCGACAGTAAGCTCCGCGGCTGCGATCTGGTGAAGATGAAGGTCGCCGATGTCATGTCATCGGGTCAGATTAAGGAACGGGCTTCAGAACTTCAAAGCAAAACGCAGAAACCTGTGTGCTTTGAGATGTCCGAAGGCACACGAGTCTCCGTTGAGAAGTGGATGGAAGACGAGTTGATGGTCAGTTCCGAGCTCCTGTGGCCGGGCCGATTTCATGAACGTTTGCACATCTCGACCCGCCAATACGCACGGATTGTCCGCGAATGGGTCACGTCGATTGGCCTCGAGGTGAGCACGTACGGCACCCATTCAATGAGGAGAACCAAGGTCACTCAGATCTACAAGAAGACCGGAAACCTTCGAGCTGTTCAAATTCTGCTTGGACACACCAAGATGGACAGCACAGTCCGGTACCTGGGCGTCGAGCTTGAGGACGCGTTGGCAATCGCCGAGGCCATTGAAATCTAGCAACTACGGGTCGTCCTCGTAGGCGACCCAGAGCGGTCACTCGACCAATGTCTCAAATGCTGCGGACGCAGCTCGCATTGCCGACGTTAGCCGCGGCCGCAAAGTAAGCTTTTTTGGGACTTTGATGAAGTACGCTGTCCAGTCAAGTCAGCAAAGCTATAGGGTCTTTTGCTGGCCAAATGTGGTTAGCTTAAGGAATTGCGTGACCGTGCACCTCCGCAAGATTGGCGGCAGCTTTGCTTGAAATTGTCCACAAATCCCAAGATTGCTCTCTCCACGTCGCGGGAACTGGCATCGACAGCGTTTCAAGTTCAGCGGCGGTCACCAAAACAAGGCGGTGCTTGGCGCTGTGCAAGGGGACCAGCGTAGGATTGCACGTCCAGGCGCATTGAGGCACGGTGATCGCTCAATTTGGAAGGAACTTCATGCCCGCGGCAAAACCTACAAGCCCATGGCTCATTTTGCTGGGCCTTGCACTTGGCGTCAGCATATCCAACGCCTTTGGTCGCTTTGCATACGGCCTAATTCTGCCGTCTATGAAAAGCAGTCTTGGCTGGAGTCTCACTCAATCCGGTTGGCTAAACACGGCCAATTCGATTGGCTACATAGTGGGTTCGATTCTGACACTTTTTCTGATCCGGCATTTTCAGCCGTCGCGGTTGTTTGCATGGGGCACTGTAGCGACCGCACTGTGTCTATTGGCAACCGGGTTTGATGAAAGCCTCGTATTCCAAACTGCTTGTCGTACGTTGGTCGGATTGTTCGGTGCTCTTTCATTTGTGTCAGGCGGCGTACTGGCTGCAACGCTTTTCCAGGGCAACCCGCGAAAGAACGCGTTGGCCATCGCCTTGTACTTTGGCGGTGGCGGCGGATTTGGTATCGCATTGTGCGGCGCAACCCTTCCAAGCATGTTGGACGTATTCGGACCGCAATATTGGGACTGGGCATGGATCGGGGTCGGGTTGGCAGCCCTGATTATTTGCCCATTCTCGATTTGGGCTTCAACAAGATTGATCGAAACCGAGCACGATACTGCACTGCCGTCCATACCCCCAGTTCGCAGAATGCTTGGCGAAGTCGGTGGGTATGGGCTGTTTGGGTTGGGTTACATCGTCTACGTCACTTTCATCTCTGTCTGGATGAAGGAGCAACATTCCAGTGTCCTGTTGACCACTGCAACGTGGATGATCCTTGGCTTGAGTATTATGGCGTCTCCTTTTGTTTGGCGCGGTGTGCTGGCTCGCTATTCATCTGGAATGCCGCTGGCACTGATCTTAAGCGGAGTCGCCTTTGGTTCAGCTCTGCCTATCCTGGTTCCATCCGGATATGGATTGATTTTGTCGGCACTCGTTTTCGGACTGTCGGTGTTTATGCCGCCTACTGCTGTAACCAACTTCGTCCGCCAGAATGTGGAACAACCGGATTGGGGTCCAACCATTAGTTTTTTTACCGTAGTATTCGCTGTCTCACAGGCATTGGGGCCGATCGGGGCCGGCGTCATCGGGGACATAACCGGAGAAATAGGAGATAGCCTCGTCGTGGCCTCTGCGGTCCTGCTGCTGGGCGCCGTTTGTGCTGCGATGCAAAAGCCACTCGGGCGTGAGGTGACGTAACTGTCGCAATCAGGGCCACGCACACATGCCGTATCTCGTTCCCTACAATAGCCCCTGTGGGTTCTGAACGCACGAAGAAGAAACCTTTGGTCACTCCAACGCGGGTCTGCTTCAGGCAATCTCCTTATAATGCGGGGTCCAGAATTTCGCCTCTATCGCAGCTTTCAGGTCATCACTGGTAGATTCAGGCGCAACCCCATCCAACTGCGCCTGTTGACCAACGGCCAACGCGATAGCTTTGCTGACCTGGCGAATGTCCCCCACATCGGGCAACAAACTGGCGGTGCGATCGGACTTCGCAGGCGACAATGCGGCCAGCGCCTCAGCGGCGGCCATGAACATTCCGTCAGTGACACGGCGCGCGCGTGCCGCCAGCACGCCCAGCCCCATGCCCGGGAAAATGTAGGAGTTGTTGCATTGCGCGACATGGTGCGACTTACCGTTGTAGACAACGGGATCAAACGGGCTTCCGGTGGCGACCATTGCACGACCATCTGACCAGCGGATAATATCTGCTGGCGCGGCCTCAATTCGCGACGTTGGGTTCGAAAGCGGCAACACGACAGGATGATCCGTGTGAGCCGCCAACGCGCGAATGATCTCTTCCGAGAACAAGCCCGCCTGCCCGCTGACGCCAACTAAGATGTTGGGTTTGGCGTGATTAATCACATCCAGCAATGAGATTTCACCCTTCGACCAGCCCCCCACTCTGGCGAAGGGTTGAACAATTTTCTTTTGGAACGGCAGAAGATCTGTCATCGCATCGGTTAACAACCCACTCCGGTCCACCATGTAGACGCGCCCGCGCGCCTCGGCCTCGGATAGTCCTTGTCGAACCATGAGTTGCACCAATTGTTCGGCGATCCCCACCCCCGCAGACCCAGCTCCAAGGAACGCGATTGTTGCGTCCTTTAACGGAATGCCAGTGACGTTTGAGGCGGCCAGTAAAGTGCCCGCAGTCACAGCCGCCGTGCCCTGAATGTCATCATTGAAGGTGCAGAGCTGATCACGATACCGCTCAAGCAAAGGCGCCGCATGTTGCTGTGCAAAATCCTCGAACTGCAGCAATACATCCGGCCACTTGCGCTTAACCGCCTGTACAAAAAGATCAACAAATTCGAAGTATTCGTCCCCGCTGATGCGCTCTTTCTGCCAGCCGATATAAAGCGGATCTTCCAGCCGTTCCTGGTTGTTGGTACCGGCGTCCAGTACCACTGGGAGTGCCACAGACGGGCTTATTCCGCCCGCAGCGGTATAAAGCGAAAGCTTCCCAATCGGGATTCCCATACCGCCTGCGCCTTGATCGCCCAAACCCAAAATCCGCTCTCCATCAGTGACGACTATGGCTTCGACAGAGGGCAGGATGGCGTTCTCAAGTATGTCATCGATCCGATCACGATCTGGATAAGATATAATCAACCCCCGTGGATGATCGTAAATCTCGCTGAACTGCTTACAGGCATCACCCACGACTGGCGTGTAAATGATCGGCATCATCTCGGGCAGATGACGCACCAAAAGGGCATAGAACAGTACCTCATTGTCATCCTGTAGGCCGCGCAGATAGATGTGCTTGTCCAGGGGTGTCTCTTCACGCTCAAAGGCGGCATAGGCCCTGTCTATCTGGGTTTCGAGCGTTTCGATGTGCGGTGGAAGAAGGCCCATCAATCCGAGTTCTTCTCGTTCGCGCAATGAAAAGGCAGTCCCTTTGTTCAAGAGTGGGTTCGTCAAGTATTGCAAATTTGCAGGACTGTTATCGACCATAGGCTATCCTTTCGGATCGGCACGCACAGGTTGCACGCATCTGTCCGGTAAGGTCAGCACTATACGGCGAAAAATGCAACGAGCTTGCCACGCGAACGCTTCCTTCCGTATTGGATCGGCATGCCCGCGCGACGTCCAGCAGGATTGGCCAGGAAACCTGCGAGTCGTCTCATCACTGGGGCTGCCAATTGAACAAGCTTGGCCATAACGTTAAGCCCATGACCGCTCGCTACGTCAAACCCAATGCGTAGCTGGGGAAGAATGACGCCGTTGATGCTGAAGCGAACTGTGACGCAGTTCAGCGCCCAACCATGCATTTTGTCGCGACCAAGACAGAAGAATAGCAAGCTATTTCCTCAATCCATCGCATTGCTTTGCATCTGGTCTGGTTGCCGCCGAAGGCGAAATAGGCTTCGCAGAATGGTTCACATTAGGCAAAAATGGTGGTTTCCAATCTCCGGCCTATTATAGCGACCATGTATGGTGGTTGCTTGACACCGAAATGGGCATCTCCCGAAACAACGATGTCTTTGGCACGGGAGCAGACTGGCTCGGTGACTACAAAAAAAGACTTTCTAGAATGCCAATAGTATCACCGAACCTCGAAGCAAACCGGCAAAGATTTCAGCCTTTAGGTCCAGACTTGGCCCTCATGACCCCATTACCGACGGTCTTTTCAAAAACCACAAATCCACCGTTATCTGTGCTCATTATGCTTGGATCAGGGAACACCCTCAAATACGTCCTTCTCGAAGCTCCAGCAGCTCAAGAACGATAAAGCCGCCGTTTGTTCACAGCGCAGCATCTGGCACTTAGGCCTCAAACTGCACATTTGTGATGTCGTCAAATGCACGTTTCAGAAACCACTGGCCAGATCTTCGGCCTCATGTTTACTTGCACGCTTAAAGGCATTGAACAGCCAGGAGGCGCCCAATGACCAGGCGACACAGCTTTCCCGAAGGACACTGGAATTGGCCGGTAAAGCTGACTCACCACCATGCAGTGCGTGCAGGCGACATGGTCTTTACTGGCGGGCAGGTGGATTTGGATTCTCAGGGAACCGTACGCAACATCGGCGATCTGGATGCCCAAGTGCGCAATTCGATGGTCTATATGCAGGTTCTTCTAACCGACCTTGGCGTGGGTTTCACCGATCTGGTGCGACTGGTTGTTTATTACGTCGGTGACGCGGGTGATGAGGATCGGATGCTGAACCTGCTGGCCGACATCATCGGACATGAGGTTAAACCGGTGATCAATCTGATCAACCTGCCTGAACTCTGCTACCCTGACATGCTGTGCGAAATCGAAGGCGTCGCCATGCGCGGGCCCGACGGCAGCGTACTGCCCCGCCAGAACTACCATCTCGATGCCCAGTCGCCTCTGCCTAGCGCCTTCTCACATGTGGTGAAGTGCGGCGACATGATCTTTACAGGTGACATAACCGCCCGCTCCGCCGACGGATCGGTCACTCATCCTGGCGATATCGTAGCGCAGACCCGAGTGATGATGGAGCATCTTTCCCTCGCACTTCAGGCCGCAGGTGCGGGGATGCAGGATGTGGTCAAGGTCAACACGTTTTACCTTGGCGACGGAACAGCAGAAGATTGGGAAGTTTCGGCCCGCATTCGTGCCGACTACTTCCCTGATCCCGGTCCAACGCCCACCGGCATTCCCCTGCCGTCCTTTCCATATGACGGGCTGACCACACGCATCGCTGCAACCGCCTGTGCCCCCGGAGTGCGCCGCATTAGTCATGCCTGGCCCGACGGGCATTGGAATTGGACCACCGCTTTACCTTACAAACACGGAGTCGGCTCCGGCCAGTTAATCCATGTGGGCGGCCAAGTGGCACTGGATACGCAGGCTATGGTGCTGGAACCCGGCAACATGGTCGCCCAAACCCGGATCGCAATGGAGAATGTGGCTCGCGTGTTGGATGAGTTCGGCGCCACTCTGGACGATGTGGTCAAGGTCACCACCTTCTATCAAGGCAGTGCCTCGGCCGAAGCGCTACACGAAAACCTGCTGATCCGATCCAATTCCTACACCGCACCTGGCCCAGCGACGACAGGCATCCCAGTGCCCAATCTGGTCTACGAAGACATGCTGATCGAGATAGAGGTGATCGCGATGCTTGAGAACCATACCGATGCGTGAATATACGTCAAAAGATCCAACGCCAATCTTACTTAGATGAGGAACGGCCCATAAGAGACATTGGCCACCATCCCGGCGCTGCAGCGCGGCTTCCTAACGCCGGTCTTTCGCTGCGTGTGCAAAATCTGGGGTGGGCTGATCTCAAAAATTGCACAACAAAGTGGCCATTCCGAGTGCCAGCGTCAGTGGCCCCTTGCTTTCTCTCAACATTTTCTCATCAACAGAGCAGGCTAGAAATTACCCAATCTCTTTAGCAAATCAGACCCCAACCTCGCGCTGGTATCTTCTTGCACATTGAAGTTCAAAACCCAGTGTTAGAGATCGAAGATAGAATTTAACGCGCGCGTTCCCCAGCTGATCGCGAGATTAAGTGCAATTTTCCACAACTACATGAAATGAATAAGACTCAGTTTTAAACAAAAAATCGGGCCAGTGGATGTTAAAGTTCTGGCCCGATTTTATTGGTTTTATGCAGAGATCAGAAAGACCATCTTAGACCCGCCTGGAAAAACGGTCCCTGAGCGTCGTCGCCGATTTCCTGTTCCGCATTCGCTTCGAATTGCATGTTGGGAACGAACTCGTGTTCATAGCCGATCAACACACTTGCGCCGGTGAAATCCGTTGATGGGAAAGATAGCGACTGAGTGGTCGAGAACACTGTCACATTCGTATCGTTATCCCCTAGATCACGCCGCAGAACCCCCGACAGCTGTCCGACAAGAACACCGCCGGTATTCAGCGCCTTCTCGGCTTCTACACCCAGACGGGCTTCGATTACCTCGGTGGTGCTATCTCCGACCGTGGCATTGGCGGATGACCCGGTTTCGGTATATCCGTCATCGTCCTGGCGGGTATATCGGACATCGCCAAAACCCAGCAGCCCGAATTCGTCACTGACGTCAAATGACCGTTCGATACCTAGATAAGCCGTCAGCAGGGTGCTGTCGTAATCGGCTTCTGCGTCAGCGCTGCCGGTGATCTCTCGCGACCGCTCGGTCGACAACCAGCCATACCCCAGACCCGCTTCGATTGTGTACGACCCGATCTGGCGGCCCAGTGAGGCGTCCAGATACAAGCCGTCAGTGTCGAAATCTGTGGTGTCGGTGTCACCGTCGGACCGGAACACTCCCAGGCCCAGAGCCAGCGCCAAGCCATTGTCCAATTGCCCGGAATACCCCGCGCTACCATTGAAAATCGCGACATCGGTATCATTCCCTGGCACGTTTTCAAATTGGCGCGCCGCGCCGTCAATCGCCACATAGGGGCGGAACGGGCCGAACGTCACGCCTGAGATACGGCCCGTGGTCGAATTGCGAGTCACCTGAGCCTGTGGCGCGTAGCGCAGCGCATTCGTCGAACCGTTGACTACGCTGCCGTAGAAAGCCACGACATCGCCCGAAGTCAATACTTCGGACGAGTCGACACTGGCGTAAATCGGGGCCGCGCCGCCTTCGTCCTGAACAAACCAGGCTGAACGGCCATCCGACACCGTAGTGGTAAAGGTTCCAGACCCGGTTGCGGCGTCTTCGAACTCAAAAACCATGCTGCCACCAATGGCATCCAGATTGACGTTGTGATCCTGAACGCGGATCAGGCCATCGACCTTATCGGTGGTCACCAGGTTCAATGTTCCCGTGCCTGTTCCAAGGAAGATCGCATAGGCGTTACCGGTGTCGGACGTTGCTGAAATCTCGCCAACCCCAGTGATTTCTCCGTCAAAATTCTCGAAATACAGACCGTAGGCATTGGATTCTGCCGCGCCAGCCGCCGTCGCTGTGATCACACCGCTGTTCGAAAACGTCCCCTGCACGTCATCGGCAAGTACACCAATCGCGGTCCCCTGGAAGAAGTCCGTGTTGTTGGTGATTGTTGCCGAGGCAGTCAATGAGCCGGTGTTTGTAAAGCTGCCTGTGAACGTATCGTCCAGGAAAACCGCCTGCGCTTCGGCTTCGGTCGACCCTGTGGCAGATGCCTCAACGTTGCCAGCGTTGAGGATTGTCCCATCGGTTCCGTTGCGCACGTAGATACCCCGAGCCAAGGCCTCTTCAGCCTCCGAAGTAGTGGTGGCGGTAATCACGCCGGAATTCGACAACGTCCCGTCAAGTTCTGAAACCGTGACACCATAGGCCGTTGCAGAAGCGCTGGTGTCGCCGCGGGCGGTCACCTGTATTGTACCGGTGTTCGTCACATCACCAATGGTCGTGCCACTGGAATAAAACCCGTAAGCTTCAGCCGAACTGGTGTTATCCGTAACGAGAACTGTGATTGAGCCCGAGTTGGTGAAATCACCGTCCAGACCACTGGTAATGTAGATGCCAGCACCAGTACCTTCCGAATATCCATGGGCTTCAATTTCGATGGAACCGGAGTTCAGAACATTTCCAGTCATGCCACCGCTGACATACAAGCCATAAGCCTCAGCCTCTTCGGTCTGATCGGTGGCAATCGCAGTGATGGTGCCAGTGTTGGTGAAATCACCGTCCAGCCCGCTCGAAATATCGAAGGCGTATACCGTCGCCGATGAATATCCATCCCCTCTTACAAAGATAGTGCCGGAATTGTTGATGTTGCCGGTCATACCGCTGCTGACATCAAGGACATATGCCTCGGCTTCCTCGGTTTGGTCCGTGGCAATCACGCTGATGGTGCCAGTGTTGGTAAAGTCACCTTGCAGACCGCCCGAAATGTCAAACGCGTAGACCGACGCGGATGAGTACCCGTCACCGCGTACGGAAATAGTCCCAGTATTGGTGATGTTGCCGGTCATTCCGCTGCTGACGTCAAGGACATAAGCCTCGGCTTCTTCGGTCTGGTCGGTCGCTATCACGCTGATGGTGCCCGAATTGGTAAAATTCCCCTGCAAACCACCTGAAACATCAAACGCGATTACTGTGGCGTCCGAAAATCCATCACCTCGGACCAGGATATTGCCGGTGTTAGTGATATCCCCTGCCATCCCACCTCTGACATCCAGAAGGTAAGCGTAGGCTTCGTCATCTGCCAGATCGGTCGCATGTACTGTGATCGACCCGCTATTGACAAAACTGCCGTCGAGGCCGTTGCTAATTTCAAATGCCGACGCAGTTGCAGAGGAAACACCGTCGGCGAGGATCGAGATTGAACCGCTGTTGTTGATATCGCCGGACATTGCACCGCTAACATATAAACCGACGGCTTGAGCTTCCTCATCGGTCGAGTTCGCGGAAACTGAAATTGTGCCAGAATTGTCGAAATTGCCGTTCAGGTCACCCGACAGGTAATAGCCCGAACCCGAGGCGGAATCGGTGGCGCTGCCGCGGGCAATGATTGTGCCGGTGTTGGTGATGTTGCCGGTTGTGTCACCTTCTACATAAACCGCCGCTCCGTCTGCGCTGCCGGACGTGGTGTCTGCGATGGCGGTAATCGTGCCGGTGTTGGTGAGGTCTCCGGTTTGATTGCCTTCGACGTGATACGCCCAGGCAACTGCATCGCTTGCGGATCCTTCAGTTCTGGCAACAATTGTACCATCGTTATTCAGCGCACCATTTGCATCACCCTCAACGCGAACACCTATGGATTCTGCTTGACCGGTTGTCTGAGACGCCGTGGCCTCGATTGTGCCGGTGTTGTTAACGTCTCCGTTCAGATTGCCGGTAACCAGAACGCCGATTCCTTCCAGCGTGCTCGCGCCATTCGCAGCTGCCGTGATGGTTCCATCATTGACGATATCCGTGTCCAAATCCCCATCGGAAAGCAACCCGATGGCTGTTGCGTTGCTGGCACCCGACCCGCTGGCCCTTGCCGAGATCGAACCCGAGTTGGAAAATGATCCGGTGGCGTCGATACCGCTCGTGAAAAGAACTCCGAGGGCCGTCGCATTGGTAGAGGTCGCGCTCGCCTGGGCGGCCACAGTCCCGGTGTTCACGAAGTTACCAGCAAAGTCCCCACCCATTAGGAACCCAAGCGCCGCCGCAAACGACGAAGCATCGACATTAACGTTCACGGTGCCGTTGTTGATGATCTGTCCAGTTGCCGACAAATCGTCGGTCAAAAGAACACCGAAACCAATTGAGCTGGACGCAGAAGGACCAGAAATCGTGCCATTGTTGGTGAATGTGCTGGAATAGTCGGTGTCAATGACGACGGCCGGACCACCCCCAGTGGTCAGATTGACCGCGCCGGTAGCCGTGATCGTGTTGTCTTCGTCATTCAGAAAAACCTGCCGGGTGTTTTGCGGTGCCGAAACCACCTCGGCTGTGGCGATCCCGACAGACAACGCCGCCACAGACACGGACGCCAGGAAAACCGATGGCGCAACACTGGCCACCTGCCCTTTCCATTTCACAACACGACCCCCATGCGCCACGCGTTCCCGCGTGCGCTCAGTTGCGCAACCTTTCATTTATGAAGTCCCTTCCTTAGGAGATAACTTGTTAACTTTTTGTTCATTTTGCTACCTAGGAGCGAAGCTTGGCGCAAATGTGACCCTCTAATAAATCTTCCGAATATTTCGTGGTATTGCATCAAAAACACACAACATATCGCATTGATACTTGGGAATATTTGACCAACCCAACGGATGGACGGCAGGGAAAGAATGCTCTACCACAAGTGCGCCAGTGTTTAAGTTAAGCGGTTCTCAATCAGATTTGCGCTGGTCGGCAGGAGGCATTCTTATGACAGAACAGCAGCAGATTTCGGTGCAAGAGGCCTTCACCCGGGCGATGTCGCATTATGAAAGAGGGCAGTTACAGCAAGCCGCCGCTCTTTTGTCAGAGATTGCCAAAGCCGCTCCGCAACACGCGGATTCTCACCACATGCTGGGCCTCATAGCGTTTCAGGCTGGGCAATTGGATCCAGCTGTGAAGGCTGTTGGCCGAGCTGTTGAGTTGCGACCGGACCACGTGAATTTCCTGACCAATTACACCGAAATTCTGCGTGCATCTGGGCAACTGGAAAAGGCCCGTGCCATTGGTGAACGGGCGGTGCGGCTGGCACCCGGTCACGCGGCGGCCCATTCGAATTTGGGTCTTGTTCATTATGATCTAAAAGAGCTTGAGCTTGCCAAAACATCGCAAGACCGGGCACTTGCTCTGTCGCCCGACTTTGATCGCGCCCTCAATAATTTGGGCAGTATCGCCCGCGATCGGGGTGATCGAGACAAAGCTGCGGACCTGTACCGAAAGGCCCTACGGATTAATCCGGTCTCGTCCGAGACCGCGAACAACCTGATCTCGGTTCTGATCGAGACCGAAAACATCGCCGCCGCCCGATCCGTTGCCGAAAACCATGCTAAGCAGGCCCCGCGCGATGCGGAATTGCACCGGAACTTTGGACGGATCTTCCTGTTAGAGCACGATCTGGACAAGGCGGAAAACGCGTTTCGAAATGCGATCTCCTTGAATGGTCAAAAGGCCGAAAGTTATGTTGGCCTTTCTCAGATACTGTTCGAAAAGAACCACCCCAAATTGGCCCTGATCGAAGCGGAACACGCCCTGCGTCTGGACCCTGAAAATGCCACTGCTTGCCATCAGATGGCGTTGGTTAAGGCGCATCTTGGCGATATCGACACGGCGAAAACCCTGTATGCCAAGGCGATTGATCTTAAACCCGACATTACGGCAAGCCGCCTAGCTCTTGGACATCTGGCCATGGAACAAGGTGATTTCGACAAAGCCCGCCAATTGTTTAACACGGCTGCGGCCTCGGCAGATGACCCGCTTGGCGCGCAGATCGCATTGGCGCGGTTGGACAAAATCACCAAAGACAGCCCAGTCTTTCAAGCGCTTGAGGCTGCCCTGCCTGCAGCGGATAAGATGTTGCCGCAAAAAGCCGTTTCCTATCATTTTGCGATGGGCGACTGTTATGAAAAGCTTAAACGCCACGATGAGGCTTTTGCGCAATTCGAAAGAGGCGCTAGCCTTAAACGGTCGCTGATCGCATATGACCCGGCTGAAACAGACAAGCTGACGGATGAATTGATTTCGACGTTCGATGCCGACAGAATCGAACAGCTTCGCCGATGCGCAATCTCAAGTGACAAGCCTATCTTTGTCGTTGGTATGCCCCGTTCGGGTACGACGCTGACAGAATCCATCCTCGACTCCCACCGCCAAGTATTTGGTGCCGGAGAACTTAATGATTTGCAGAGCCTGTTTGGACGTCTGGCGGATGGTCGAACGAATGTTCCGCAGGCGATGGCCTCGGCATCCGACGATCAGCTAATTCGGCGGGCCGAGGACTACATCTCGGTTCTATCGCGCCTCGGCGGAGACGCCCCGCATGTGGTGGACAAGATGCCGGCCAACTTTCAAATGATCGGGTTAATCCACGGCCTTATGCCAAACGCCCGTATAATTCACATCACCCGTGACCCGCTGGATATCTGCTTGTCATGCTTTACACGCCTGTTCGAGCGTAGCCAGCTGCATAGCTATGACCAAGTCGAATTAGGGCGCTACTTCAACAACTATGTTCGGATGATGAAGCACTGGCAGAACACTCTGCCACAGGGCGCGTTCCACACGATCCGGTACGAGGCACTGGTGGACGATATCGACACCGTCGCGCGCAGCATCATCGACTATTGCGGGCTGGACTGGACCGAAGCCTGCCTTGAGTTCTATTCGGGCAAACGCCGTGTCCGAACCGCCAGCGTCCAACAGGTTCGCCAGCCACTTTATGCGACGTCCAAGGAAAAATGGCGGCGGTATGAAAAACATCTGCAACCACTGATCGACACGATCGGTGATAACCGCGCCTGGTGACCTAAGAACCCCGCGTGGAACGTTAGTGTCGCGTAATCTTTGAAGAGACCAGAAACGTCCACTCGTTGAGGGTCTGTCGCAAACTCCGTCCCAAACCTGTCAGGTCGAGTGCAGTTCTGGTAACGCGTGCTGGAACATGACAGGAGCAGACCGTGACGATCTCATTTAAGGACACGCATTTTCCGAAAGACGTGATCCTGCTCACGGTTTCCTCTACCTGCACTACGGAGTTTGATACCGAGATCTGGAAGAAAGTATGGCGTTGAGCTGGATCATGCAACGCAGAATCGCTGGGTCAATGCACCTTGAGATCCGCCTGATCATCCTTGGCCTCATCAACGGCATCCAGATAGGTGAAGACCACATTGCTCTCGACCTGACCGGGATCCTCTACACGCAATTAGTTCGGGTCCGTGAACAAGAGCCGGACGCCAGCGCGAATCTCGCCGGGAGTCGCAGAAAGCGAAATCGCATTGCCATCGGTCTTGGACATTTTTGCCCATCCGTCAATCCCTGGCAGTCGGCCGGATTTAGGAATGACAGCGCGTACTTCAGGCAGAACCACCGCGCCTGCGGTTGCATTTATCCGAAGGCACACGAACCTCTGTTGAGAAGTGGATGGAAGACGATCAGATGGTCAGTTCTGAGTACCTGTGGCCCGGCTGACTTCATGAACGCCTGCACATCTCGACACGCCAATACGCACGGAATGTCCGCGATTGGGTCACGTCGATCGGTCCCGAGGCGAGCGCCTAAGTTGCGCATTCAATGAGGAGAACCAAGGTTACTCAGATCTACAAGAAGACTGGAAACCTTCGAACTGCTCTGCTTCTTCTTCTCGGCCACACCAAGATGGACAGCACCGTCCAATATCTAGATTTGGAACTCGAGGATGCCTTGGCTGTCGCCGAAGTCATTGAAATCTGGGTTGGAGGGTCGTCCTCTAGGGCGACCCTTAGCCGACCTTCGACGTTAGATTCGGATGCTGCGCTTGCAGCCCGCACAGCTGCAGTTCGCTGCGAACGCAGACTTTGATAAATGACAAATGCCACCGCCGTCGTCACTGGTTGCGAACAGAACTATACGTCGGTTTATTCCCAATGGGTGTGAGCTGGCTATCCGGCGGAATTCGACCAATACATGTGTGGGTTGTTGAACTGAGACCATTCGTCTGGTAACTGACGAACCGGAAACCCTGATACAGGAGAGATCAGATATGCTGAATTGTCAGACCTCAATGCTTCGCGCGGCAGGCGCAGTAGCCCGTTAAAGCGGTCTGACAGGTTTCCAATCTGAAGGCTGCCTCGTGAGCAGCCTTTTTTGTGTTTTCCTCATGTGGCGGCTTTCCATCAATTCATGGAGAGAACAATGCCAAGCTTATCAATTTACATACCAATCAGACGATCGCGTGGCCTCTTACTGCGGCTAGCGGCTATCTTCGCCCGGCGACCCGGTGTTGAACGGCCTATTCTGCACAAAAGAGCCGAGTTGCCGGCTCATCTGAGGAAGGACGTCGGCCTTCCGCCGGAGGTTGAACACCCACCTCCTTCGCATTATCGGTTCCCGTTTTAAGGAACCAACTAAGCAAGGGCATTAAGCTGCCCTTGCTCTAAACAATCGTTCCGTGTCTGGAGTGACGCGTACCCTCCTTCCGCGCGATAAACGAACCCTGCGGCCTGCAGTTCCTTTAGACGTGTGTTCAAGGCCGCCGGAGAGATCGCTTCCCACTCGTCCAGCAACATGCGAAGACCAAGGTCGCCTGGTTCGAAGAGAAGGCTGCCGAACTGGAAGAGGAAGTCCTGTCCATTCATGAGCGGCTCAGGTCAGGTATCGAAAGCGGCAGCGTCATTGAGAGCAATAGCATGTCCGATGTGAAAACCGCCGTAGATGTCGCCTCGACCATTGAAGATACTCTGTTGTAGCCGGTCTTTCTTTTCAAACCCAAAAGGATGCCGCATCGCATCAGGATGTTGCGTGTTTGTTTGCCCTCCGGGGGTGGCAGGATATCAGGATCAGGACCAGAAAGGACAGATTCAGAACGACGTTGAAGGGCGCACCCACCAGAACGGAGCCTGAGCTGTCCACGCAAAACCAAGACCATGCCGTAATCTGAGCGGTCTTGGCCGCGGCCACCGCCGATACCGGGGCAACGTATGTTCCCAGCGCCCATTGCATTCCTCCCAGGCCAACCGTCAGGCCACCGGTTATAACCAGCAGTAAAGGAAACGGAACCGTCAGTTCCGCGGGAACGGCGTGAATTGGCCAATACGCGATTTGCAGAAAGATATGCGCGATGGGGTGCAGAAACGGCAGGGCGGCCAGAGCAAAGAGCACCCCGGTTGCAACAAGAACTCCGCCTGAAATTCGCATTGCTGACTGTTGTTGGGTCATGACCTTCTCCTTTCGGTATACGCTCTTAATGCGACTTGCGGCGGACGCAATTCAATTACCTCAGAGGTAAGTGAATTCTGTTCGGAACCTTGCTAAACTCAGATCATGACACCCTATCCCGGCATGCTGAAAGAGTGGCGAAAGCGACGAAGGATGAGCCAGCTGGACCTTGCGATCGAAGCTGAGGTCAGCGCGCGCCATATCTCCTTTCTTGAAACCGGGCGGTCCCGACCCAGCCCGGACATGATCCTTCATCTGTCCGAGGTCATGAACCTTCCGGCCGAAACCCGAAATCAGATGATGCGCGCTGAAGGGTTCGCGCCGCGTTTTGCGGCGACGCCGATTGATGACGCGGCGATGTCGCCTATCCGGGATGCGGTCGAATGGACTTTGCAGCAACATGCCCCTTACCCAGGAATGGTGTTGGACCGGCTCTGGACGGTTGTAATGCTCAACAGCGGCGCCCAAAGGCTGTTCAAGCCACTGGGGATCGGCGAGGGGCAAAGCCTGCTGGACCTGCTGACCAGCCCGCTGATGCCTGAGCTTGTCGAAAACTGGCCCGAGGTCGCGCATCACACGATGTTGCGGCTGCGCGCTGAAAGCGCCAACGCAGGCGGCATACCCGTGCTGGACGCCGCGGCGCGCGCGTTGTCGCAACAGGGGCACGCCCGCAGTGACGCGGTGATCGGGCCCACAATTTCTACGATCTACCGCTTTGGGGGTCAGCGACTTTCCATGTTTGGAACCATTACGCAATTTAGCACAGTCGCGGACGTCACGCTGGACGATTTGAAGATTGAGCTGTTTTTTCCGGCCGACGACCAAAGTGCCAAAATTCTGCGTGACCTTGCCCAAGTGGCTGCCAATTAGATGATGGTTTGACCAAAGCCTCACCGCGTTCCGGTGAAATCCCATCATTCCTAACCTCTTTAGGACTCGGCAAGCAGCCCTACAAAAGCGATCTGGACGCCGAACAATTCTTCCCCTAGAACCTAACCAGTTATCTCGTCCCTAAAAGGACCAATTTCATGGTGTTCCCGTCGCAGGGCTGAACAGCCCCTCTTCATTCTGAGCCTAAAGCTCCTTACCGCGACTTTTTCGCCGGACCTTGTCCGGCAGGTGACCCATGACAGACCAAATCCTGATTTCGCAGGCGCCCACCCGCGCCGAATTCACGCCACTGATCCGGCTTGCCGTGCCGCTGATGGTCGGGCTGGCCGCAGCGCTATTGATCGGCGTCGTAGATACGGCGATGATTTCTCCGCTCGGAACGGTCCCGCTGGCGGCGGCCGGTGTGACCACGGCTGTTCTGATCATCCTGATTTCCGCCCTTTGGGGCGTGATCACGGCTATTTCCGTACAGATCAGCCAAGCCGAGGGCGCACGCGACGCCGCGCGAGTTGCGCTGGCTTTACGTAGCGGTCTGTTGCTTTGCCTTCTGGGCGGCGGCGGCGCGGCATTGGTGATGATCGCACTTTATCCGCTGCTGGGGCCTTTGGGTCAACCGAAGGAGGTTCTGGCTATCCTGCTGCCGTACTGGATGTCGATGGCGATCTGGATCGTGCCTTTCACTTTGTTTTTTGGTCTGAAGGCTCTGTTCGACGCCGTTGGGCTGCCCTGGACAGCCGTAGCGCTGTCATATCTGGGCGTCCTGTTAAACGTACCCGCAAACTATGCCTTCATTCACGTCCTTGATCTTGGAATTCTGGGCGCTGGTCTGGCCAGTATACTCTCGCAATGTACGTCGCTGGTTGCCGGGATCTATGTATTGATACGCGCACCGGGGCTGGCCGCCTTTCGTCAGCGGGTGACTGTTGCATGGGCGGATGTCTGGTCACAGGCCAAAGACGCCCTGCCGCTCTGTCTTGGCTATGCGGGTGAGGGCGGAGCCTACGCCGTGGTTGGCCTGATGATGGGTTGGTTGGGGGCCGAGGCGCTGGCCGCCCATCAAATCGTTAACGCGCTTGCGGGGCTGGCCTATATGATCCCGCTTGGCATGGCGGGTGCCGCCTCGATCCGTGTGGGCCTTGCAGTCGGTGCAGGAAGTCGAGAAAGGCTCAGACCGATCCTGAAGGCGTCTTTTGCGATGGTCACGCTCTGGCAGGCGATTGCCGCCTTCATCTTCATTACTGCTGGCCGGATTCTTGCGGAAACCATGTCGGATGACCCGGTCGTCATTGACCTCGCGGTGACGTTGTTTTTCATCGTGGCAATGCTGCAGGTTGCGGATGGCGTTCAGGGTACTGCGCTGGGTGCGCTAAGGGGAATGTCGGACATGAACCTACCGACGATCATTACCCTGACGGCCTATTGGCCACTTGCCTTGCCGGCCACCTATGTATTGGGGTTCCTTTTCGATCTCGGAGCGGTCGGCGTGTGGATCGGCTATACTCTGGGTCTGATGGCAGCAGCCGTCGCCCTGCCCTTGCGGTTCTGGGCGCTGACACGGGCCTAAATTTTGGGGACTGTTCGATTAGGAAAACTTAGCCGCGAGCCACTTCGCGACGGAATGATATGACTTGCCAGATATTAGGGCTGCCACATCTTGGGCCTTACTCGGGTTAATTGTTGATGATCAAATCGAATTTTTCGGTGCCAACTCGATTGGAAAAGTACCAGTCTTCGGCGTTAATCCACTGTTGTTCCCAAGCACCCAAGCTGCCTTCGCGTAAGAGGAGCCGCCGTTCTCTTTCTTCACCATCCAGCATGACCAGAATTGAAATATCCACTAGGTCTTCTATTTCCCTTCGAGCAGAATAAACCCCCTCCAAAATTATCACTTTTTTGTCTTGCAAAGAATAGCATTGGAGAATGCGTGAGCCATCGAACTTCGACCAACAAAATCGGTAATGACTGCTGGTTCCACTGACCTTTAAGTCACCGATGACACGACACTGGGACCGCCAGTCGACGCACTCCTCTGCCAGCACTTCAAAAGGGTCGTCTCGAATGGCAGTTCCGCCAATAAAAAAATCGTCTCCTTCAATCACCAAAGCGCCAAGTTCGTTTCCAATTGCCTTGGAGATAGTTGATTTTCCAGAACCGCTCTTTCCATCAACTGCAATAACTGGAGGTGAGTTCAGAGTGGTTCCGTTACGCAGTAGAAGATCTTTAATTCGATCAACGATGCCGCCCATCTGATCTGGGTAGGTATAGACCTTTGAGCTGTTCAAAATCTATGTCTCCGTGTTGGGGTACGAAACTGACGTCAATGGGGCCGCAATCAGAACACTTGTACGGGGTCGTTGCAGATCGCTGACCAGCAATTGAAATAGGCTTATTTTAGGAGGACGTCAGAATAGGCATCGAAACCAGGTGTTTTCAGGCAAGTTATAGTTCGAATTCGAGGCGTGGCAGATATCTTCCTGGAATCGAACCAGATGGCACATTTCCCGCTTCGCGACAGCCCATTGCTTTGTGGAACGGAACAGCGTCGGGATCAGCTTCAACAACCAAACACATAGCTTGCCGAAGTCGCGATTTGTCCTGCACCCAAGTAAACAGGCACCGCCCAATCCCATTCCCCAAGTAGGCAGGATCGACAAAGAGTTTTTAAAGAGACGCAGTTTTCCCATAGAACGATAATTGAACAACTCCGGTGATTTCTGAACCTTGCACTGACAAGACAATGGCTTCTTCAGACAGATCGCTTTCCGTCACAGAAAGTTCTGTTCGACAAGCGTTCATGAAATCCGCATCATAATCCCAGAAGGCCTTGAATCGCATACACAGATCCGTCACCGCTTCGAGCTCACTTCGCCGTGGTGAACGTAATTCAATCAATTTTTGTCTCCTTGGCTTTACTGCGCACTCAGCCGGACGTTGGCCTGTCATAGCAAAATGAACTCTCAATAGGTCAGCAGGGGTTGTTCAGCGGTACTAAAATTTTGAGCAACCCCTGTCTTCAATAACTTTGGCTAAGTCGCTATCGGCCTCTTACGGTGATGCAAGGGTTATTGGCCGCCTAGACGCCCCATCAAGAGTCTTGCTCGGCTCCGGATGGGAGAAAGATCACCGTCTGTTGATTGGAACAGGCGAAGTAACCCTTAAGCCCATCGTTTCTGGCCGTGTCGGGCACAGAATCAGAAACGCTTTCGTCGGTACATCCCCCTCTGAACGTCGACATCATCTGGCGCTCATATCCCATCTGCAACGGCCCATGGTCGCGCAACACAAGGTGAATTTCCGCGTTAGGTTGCGCTAGTCCGTTTCCAAACCAGGCATTTGTCAGCTCGCCCAACGGCTGGAATGTCGCAAAATGGGCGGCTCCACTGAGGTCTGCAATGGTTCCATCTGCGAAACCCAGATCTGATTTTACCATGGTAGATGAGCCAAGCACGTCAGTGCTTGGACAGGGCGTTGCGCTGCAATTCGATGGGTCGTTTATTGCGACAAACCACATCGTATAGACGTGCCTCGGTGTTAGGTCTTTGGTTTTGACATCAACAAAAATGCCATTCTCAGACCGAACCATCGTTCCTGTGGCCCCTTGAACCTCCCGGACATCGCCTTGAGACCTGTGCGTGTTCACAGAGGCTTGTTGCAGATGTAGGTCCATGGCGTGAGCCTGCGTCGCCATGCTTACGGCACCAACCAAAAGCGATTGGGCCAGAATAGACTTTGTCACTTGTCTCAACTTAATTCTCCTTTGTCTCAAATCTGGTTTGGTTATCGAGGCTGATCAACGACACGCATGTAGGGTTTGATCGTTTGCCACCCTTGAGGGTAGCGCTTTCGCGCATCTTCGTCGGTGACCCATGGCAGGATCATCACCGGTTCACCCGGTTGCCAGCCCGCAGGTGTGCCCACATCATGTCGCGCTGTCAGAAGGATTGCGTCGACGATCCTGAGCACTTCTTCAAAGTTCCGACCTGCTGTCATTGGATAGGTCATCGCCATCTGAAGCCGCTTGTCGGGTGAGATAAGAAACGTGCTGCGGATGGTGAACAGGTCCTGCGCAGTCCTGCTTTTGAGATCGAACTCTGCGGATGCCGGGATCATGTCATAGAGTTTGGCTACTTGCAGAGCCGTATCCGCGATAATCGGATATCTTGGACGGGCGCCTTGAGTTTCTTCGATATCACGGGACCACTTGATGTGATCCTCTACACTGTCGGTGCCCAGTCCGATGACTTTGACACCACGCTCGGTGAAATCGGCATGGTATCGCGCCATTGATCCGAGTTCGGTTGTACAGATCGGTGTGAAGTCCTTTGGATGGCTGAACAACAGGCACCAGTCCTGTCCGATCCAATCGTGAAAGCGGATTTCACCCGCCGTGCTATCGGCCGAAAAATCCGGCACCTTGTCTCCAAGTTTCATTGTGCTTCCTTTCAGTGTCTGGGGTCCTAGTAGGCCCGGATACGAGGTAGACCTTTTGGAATTTCTGCTGAATGATCGTCTGACCGGAATTCATTGCCGACTTGCCGGAAGTCAGATCGTGAGGACGTTGATGGATGCTTTGTCGGAAATTCTTCGTTCAGCACGGCTGACAGGTGGCGTTTTTCTTCATGCGGAGTTTTCCGAACCCTGGTGTGTGTCCTCAGCTCTGAAAGCATCCGATTGCAGTCACTATCTGGGTCCCGCAGATCAAATGGTTCTTTTTCACTATGTATTGGAAGGCTGTCTGACCGTAATCGATGCGGAAAAATACGCCCACCTATTCTTGCCTGGTCAGGCGGTTATTCTTCCCCGTAATGACCCTCACCTTTTAAAAGGTCAGCAACCGGCTACAACCGTTCCGGCATTGGATGTGACTGACCGAAATGGGCCTGAAGAGCTTATGGTCATTAGACATGGCGGAGGTGGTGAACAAACCAGAATTGTGTGCGGGTTCCTGGGAGGGCGCGGGCTTCAGCATGATCCGCTCTTGAACGCTTTGCCACCCGTGTTTCGCTATAATGGCCCGGAGTGTCGTTCCGGGTCCTTGGTGGAAAAAACCTTAAAGTATGCGGCAACGGAAATGTCCGACGGTCAGCTTGGATCAGAGGCCACGCTCACAAAGATATCCGAGCTTCTGTTTGTCGAAGCCGTGCGAGACCACATCTCAAATTCCAAGAGTGGTGGTTTGCTTGACGCTCTCAAAGACCGTGCTGTCAGCAGAGCTATTGGATTGATCCACCGGTATCCAGGGAGGAGATGGGTTGTCGAAACGCTAGCGCAGGAATGCGCGGTTTCGCGTACCGTGCTGACCGAAAGATTCAATCAACTGCTTGGCTGTTCACCTGGGGAATTTGTACAAAACACATGTATGCAGCTTGCGGCACGCGGTCTTGCTGAACAGCAGCTGAACATCGCGGATGCAGCAGAGCGGGCCGGATATGCATCAGAAGCGGCGTTTAGCCGGGCCTTTAAGCGTCATTTTGGCGTTTCACCTTCTGAATGGAGAAAGCGCAATTGTTAGCTCTTTCAGGAGCTCTCTTTGACGGCCTTTCTTTGGAAACAGATGCAGACTTGGTCTGCACGCACAAGAACGTCCATCTAGAGTTGGGGCGCTTCTGCCATCTTGGCCCAAAATCCGCTCTCTGCATTCATTCCAAAAGGCCTGATCTCAGGACCACAAACTCGAGCGCCAGTATTCTTCACTCAGGCTCCCAACCTCACACTAGGCCGGTTCCCAAAGCTCTATTGGATTTCCTTCCGGATCATTGAGCCACGCGAATTTGCCATTCGGATATGGCGATTCCGGATCTCGGCGGACGTCAACACCATTGGATTCGAGCTGCGCGATCATTTTCTCAATATCACGAACACGAAAATTCAGCATGAACGCCTTTTCCTGGTTCCCGAAATACTCTGTTACTTTTTCGAACGGGGCGAATACTGTCTCGCCTGCTTCTTGTGTCCAACACGGCGTTTCATAGTCGTTTGGTACAAGGTCGATGCCCAAATTGTCACGGTACCATTCCGCCAAAATAGCAGGCTCGTCTGCCCTGAAGAAAAACCCGCCAAATCCAAGTACTTTTTCCATCTTCGATTTCAAACCCGGATACGCTATCGGAAAAGACTACTCCAATAAGTGGAATTTGATAAGCACGGCCCATTCCCGACCTTCGCCGAGCATTCAAGATGCTGCAGTCGCAATCCGCATAGCCCTCGATCGCTGCGCTCGTTCGATATTTTCAAAGGCAGACGAAGCTGCATTCGAACTTCATTTGATCAATGTCGACTTTGATAAATTGCAAATCGAATGTCGCCCATCTGTTAAAGAGCGCGCAGGCCTGTCCTTAACAGGTTTTCTGGCGATGTTTGCACTGGCCATTCAACCAATCATTTGGGACGTTTTCCAACTCAGCTCAAATTAGTTTCTTCACGCGGCGCAGTTCGGTACCCTCTCTGAGCAGATGTTTTTTAGGATGTTGGTGATGCACGGCAAAGGTGGCGGGATTCTATGACGGCGATTTTGCGCATAGCAAGACGCGCCGCACTGCTCGCCGCTCTCGTTTTCGTGCTTATCTGGTCCGCTTTAGCTTTGCCTGTTTTCTCCGGGCTTCGAACTCCGATTTTGGAGAAGATACTTTCAGAACAAATCGGTCAGGCGGTGTATATTAAAGGGGATGTCAGCATCATTCTGGGTGCGACAAGTCACGTTCGCGCAACCAAAGTCGAAGTGCCCAGCGAGACTATTGAAAATGTGAACCTGGCAGCATTGGAGATTCTGGAACTGGAATTCAACTTCCCAGCGTTGATATCGGGCCAGATTGATATCGACAACTTGATCATCGACGGTCTTAACGTTCAGCTGCTGACCGACACAGCTGGAACGCAAAGCTGGGTAACGGCCGATCGGCCTGAGGTCAGTGCGACAGCGTTGGGGATACAGAATGACACGGATGGTATTCTGGATTTCTTGAGCGACAAAACTGTGACTTTCTCTTCGGTTGAACTGATCGTGGACAATGAGACAACAGGTTTCGAATTCGATTTCCAATTGACAAACCTGCACTTGGATCAACTGGGCGATAATTCTGGTGCAACGGTAACAAGTCGCGGAACCGTGAACGGGCAGAGCTTTCAGATCAAAGGCGACTATCCACGAGGCCAATCGTTCACGACAGATGCGAACTTCGGCGCGATGACTCTCGGTTTCAACGGACGCCCAATCACTTCGCAGAATGGTGGTGGTTTCGAAGGCAAACTGACGTTGGATACTGGTGAAATTGGAGATCTACTCGAGCTTCTCCGACTCGACCGCGATATTGAAGGTCAGGCAACTTTGGCGGCCGATGTAAAAAACCAAAACCCAATACTGAAGGTCTCGGATTTCAGCACAGCATTGAACCTTTCGAACGGTCAATTGCTAACTGCGACGGGCTCTGTCGATGACCTGATCGGTTTCGAAGGCATCGATATTGCTATCGACGGGCGCTTTTATCCGCAGGGCGATCCACCTGAAACAGCCACAGATCTGAAGGATTTAATACTGACCGGCCTTTCGACCCACATCGTCGGTGCAGAGGACGCGCTGGAAATTCAGGATCTGACCCTCACGACCAACGCGTTTGACAACGAGCTAAAGCAGATCGGTCCGGTTCGTTTTGGCCGCTTGTTTCGTGCTGACAACGGTAACCTGATGCTGGAAAACATCGCGTTGAAGGCAGGACCGCAGGATCGACCCTATTTCCTTGCCAATGGCAACATCAAAGACCTGTTGCGCCTAAAAGAGATCGACTTCAGCGGCACTATGTCGATACCGTCATCGTTGTTTTTCCGAGACCTTAGTGCAGAGTCTCTAGGCAGCGTCGAAGGCAGCTTTTCTGTGGATGATTTACATGGGTTCCTCAGTCTCAACGAATTCGATGCGCAGACAGTTGATACCGAAATTTGGGAACTGAGAACCAAGGCCAAACTCGGCAAAGTAAACAACTTTGAAAACCTGTCCTTCGATTTCAATCTGGCTGTCAAAGACAGCGCCGAATTCCTTGCGGCTATCGGCCAGAAATCAGTGATTGCCGGACCGTTGAAGGTCAGCCTAACCGCGAGCGGAAAACAAAACGGCCTCTCAAGTGTAATTGCGCTGATATCCGGCAAGTCGGAGCTGAGCGCCAATCTTGAGACATCCACCGCTGGTGCGCGCGCGCTAACGAAAGGCAAGATTTCCAGCCAAAGCATCGCATTGCAGGACATCAAAAACGCTGTTGCCGTTGTTTCGCGTATCGCGACAAGCTTTCGCCAACCCGGCACCCGGGGCGCAAAACGCAGCGGGTCGAACGGGAAACCTACCGATCTAATTGAGGCAGAAGATTTTCTGCTCGATCAGGATGTCGATGTGTCCATTGACATCAAGAAAATCAAGGGCGAACAGGCGATAACCAGTTTATCCAGCCACCTGAAAGCAAAAAACGGCCTCGCCCAGCTTGGGCCCGTCGATGTCGCCTATGATGGCGGTCATTTCTCCGCTACGGCAAAAATGAATATGGTGAAGAGCCCGCAGTTGCTTTCACTTAAGGGCACAATAAAGGACTGGAATCTGGCAACCCTGTTCAAAGAGTTCGAGACCAAATATTCGGCTGTCGGGCGGCTGCATGGAAGTTTTGAGCTCTCCGGAAACAGGCGCTCGTTGAATTCCTATATTAACTCGATGAAAGGCTCGGCATCTATCCTGATGTCAAATGGCGGAATATCAACCAGTCTTCTCGAATTGTCCGGTCTTGGCATCTTTCCCTGGTTGATTTCCGAAGAGCTGAGAAAAGGGTACAGCAAGATCACCTGCCTCGCCGTGCCCATCAAAATCGATGCTGGCAACGTTTCATTCAGCTCGTTTGTTGCGGAGACCCAAAAGGTACAGCTAGTTGCCCACGGCGATCTGGATTGGATAAAAAATACGATTTCAGTTCAGGCCGAGGCTCGAAAGCTCGGCAGGCCCTTATCGCGGAGCGCATGGCCGTTCGAAGTCGTAGGGACGTTGACCCATCCAAAAATCAAACTTCTTCATCACAACATCTTTCAAAAGCGCGCGGATGGAGCCACAGAGTTACCCGAACACCGAAAGTCCTGCGTTCCGGATATTAATCAGCTAAGAAAGTAGATTATGGTTACCGCGCCCTCTGGCCGTATGGATGATGTGCTGATCCGATCTCACAGAGAGGCCCGTCCAGCCTGGACCCTGGTGTTAGCTGCCAGGGCCCGGTGTCGATTGGCGGCGCATAGCGGTTCTCTGGGAAAACTTGTCTGGACCAACTTAAGGCTACCGTTCGTAAATCCAGGTTGCCTGATCTGTCAGGTTGTTACCTGCCGTGGTGCCACCAAGGAGGCCCTACTGGAATGATTGTGAATTCAGAAGTTGAACCATTCGATCCCGGGATGACTGATACACTGGGTAGTTCCAAGTTCCAGCTCGTGCCATATGTGCTCTGCTGCCGAGTCGAGGAGAGGTTGGATTGACCCAGACCGTACTTCGCCAACGCATCGAAACCGCAGTCAGTCCGTTTACTGCTCTGGAGGTCAGTGGCCTTTCTGTAAGTGTGGTCGAATGCTTGCGAAACTGACGACCGCGCATCAGATGTAAAACCGCCGTGGCCGTGGTCACGCAACGGACCGGCCACGGCCATTCCAGCGCTCAAAACAATGGCGAACGCGGTGATGGATGTATTCAGTGTCTTTTTCATTTCTTGGTCCCTTTCGGTTTGGCGCTGTTGATGCGCTGTGTGTGGAACCAATCTGGCAATCTGTGGTTCAAATTTATTGCGCTGGCACGTCAAGGTTTTGAGAAATGCCATCAAGCTGACGTCCGTTTGCGGAATCGTTCATAGTACGACGGCCTCAGTCAGGTGAACATTGAATTCGCTACAGTCATCCGCGATACTGAATAGGTGGAAATCAACACTGCGCAAACAGCCGACATTTGGGCCAAGTGCAGCATCGAACAGAAAGGGCTCAAACCAGCCATTCTTCCCGCTGCGGCTACCATGTGAGCGTCCTTCAGGCCCTGGTGGCGAGGTCGGCTCAATCCAGCCGTTGGCCAAGGCTGAATTATGCTGTGGCGCGGTTCGTCGAACCTGCCTTTCGTTGCGCCCGCAAGCTCAACGCTTGCCGAAAGTCGCGAGGCGGACGAATCTGTCGTTCGTTACGCGAACCGCAATGTCTGTTTTTTGAGGAATTGCTAAGGCCGGGCACCTTCGGAGAGGCCATAAAATATCGGATGCGGTCGGGCAATCGAGCTACCTGTAGTATAGGTTGCAGAGTTCGGCTTTTAGGTTTGCCGAGCGGTTGCGCTAAGCTTATTGTTATAGCAACTAACCGCGGCACGGCGGAGGGCCCAAATTGAAAACGCGGCTGACAGACCTGACAGGATGCAAATATCCAATTGTCTCGGCTCCAATGTCAGAAGACAGCGGTGGCGATCTCGCGGGAGCAGTATCAGCGGCAGGCGGTCTCGGTACCTTCGGCGCGATTTTCTCAGGCGATGCGAACGGGTATTTGCACGACAACATCGAGCGTGCCCGCGCGGTGACCGACCGTGCCTTTGGTGTCGGGTTCATCACACCCTACCTCCAGGACCAGCCCCGGCTGCTTCACACGGCCATCGAAGCCGGAGTGCAAGTCGTGACCCTGTCTTTCGCCGATCCTCGACCTTGGCTGGGGAAGATCAAGGCGGCCGGGCGCATCGCGATCTGCCAGGTTCATAGTTTCGAGTTGGCGCGTATCGCCGTGGAAGAAGGGGCTGACGTGATTGCCATTCAGGGGTGCGAGGCAGGCGGACACTCAGGCGACCAAAGCCTGCTGCCATCACTTGCCCGAGCGCTCGACGCCTTCCCCGACACACCGTTGATTGCTGCGGGCGGTATCGCCGACGGTCGCACCCTCGCCGCTGTATTGGCAGCGGGGGCGGATGGGGCATGGATCGGCACAGGCTTCCGCGCGGTCACTGAGTGCCGCGAGATCAGCAAAGAAGAGCGTGCGGCAATCCTAGCTACCGACGGGCTGAACACGATCAGAAGCCGCGTCACAGACATCATCAGTCATGGGACGCAGGGCGGGCATCCGTGGCCCGAGGTCATCGCCAACCGGACGGCCCGCACCCCCACGGTGGCGCGTTGGCACGGCCGTGAAGACGAGTTACAGGCGGCAATCGCAGAAGACAGCGCGGCCTTTGTCGAACCACCCGCCGGAGAAACGCCCTATCTCTACAGCGAAGCCGCAGGGTTTGTGCGCGAGGAAGAAACAGCGGCGGCTTTTATGGCGCGCATTTGCGCGGATGCGGAAGAATACTTGCAGGTGGCCGCCGAACAGATCGGTTAAGCTTGCCCATCTAGATCTTACACTCCCTGCAGACATCATTGCGGCGAGCTGCGACAGCCCCAAAAATTCATGAAACCCATCATGGAACACCCAGTCAACGACTCCGCGCTACAACCGGCTCTGGTTTTGTCATGTACTCCGCATTGAGGAAAAAGCCGACTATTGTGCGAGACGCAGCATCAGTCGCTTTGGGCTCATCGCGGACCTCGGAAGCAGCGCAGCATGCTGTGATACAATTTTCCGGTCAACGTCGGGTTGTCGTTGTCGGAGGGCATGGCGGATCGGAGAATCAACCATGGAAACCCCAAACTTACCTGCCATTCGTGCACTTCGCCCAACCTGGAACAAAGGACGCATCGTCGGCCAGAAGCGACCGCTGAAACCAAAGCATGTCTGGGCAATCCGAGTTCGCCTCGAGCTTGCCGAAAACCATCGCGATCTTGCGCTCTTCAACATGGCAATCGACAGTAAGCTCCGCGGCTGCGATCTGGTGAAGATGAAGGTCGCCGATGTCATGTCATCGGGTCAGATTAAGGAACGGGCTTCAGAACTTCAAAGCAAAACTCAGAAACCTGTGCGCTTTGAGATATCAGAAGGCACACGTGCCTCTGTTGAGAAGTGGATGGAAGATGAGCTGATGGTCGGTTCGGAGTACCTTTGGCCCGGCCGATTTCATGAACGCCTGCACATCTCGACACGCCAATATGCACGGATTGTCCGCGATTGGGTCACGTCGATCGGCCTCGAAGCAAGCGCTTACGGAACCCATTTAATGAGAAGAACCAAGGTCACTCAGATCTACAAGAAGACCGGAAACCTACGCGCTGTTCAGCTTCTTCTTGGCCATACTAAGATGGACAGTACAGTCCAGTATCTTGGCGTTGAACTTGAGGATGCCTTGGCCATCGCCGAAGCCATTGAGATTTAACGCTCACGGGTCGCTCTCGCGGGCGGCCCATTGCGGACCTTCACCCCATAGTCTCCATACTGCGGTGCAGCCCCTCGAACCTGCCGTATGCTGCGAGCGCAATATCCAAAGACTGCCAGAATTCGCGAAATGCGGACAAAGCCACCTCAGGCCGACGCTGCAGATTTCGCATTTCCACCGACAACCCACAGGCAAAGTAGAGCAAGAAAAACCTCTATCGCAAATGCGGCAAGTATGCTGTCAGATGGCAAGCCATCAAGGACGAAACTAATTGTCCTACCGAGGGCAAAAGCAGAAAATACCGTGACCCCAAGCAAGGCTGAGGTCTGGACCAACTTTTGGTAACATGCACCGCACGAGATGATCAGGCCAAGAACCGCGAGATTGGCAGCAGGTGCGCGCAACTCGCTCATCAGGTTTGGCTGCGGCAAGAGTACGATGCCGTAGTTGACGTAGAAAGACTGTGGGTCCAGTGTGATGGCCAGACCTATGGCAAATGCCGTTAAACCGGACATGCCCAAGATAAGTCTGTGTTTAAGTTCAAGTTTCATGATTGTCTCCAATGTCCTTTGGTCTGGCTCAAGCGGCTCTGGTCCACGCGCCAGACATTGAAGCCTTGTTTGCGAAGTCGGCGAAGTCGCGTGGCGCGCGTCCAAGCGCACGCTGGACACCGTCCGCGAGGTTCGCATTGCGCCCGTCCAGCGTTTCACGCGCGATGTCCGTGATCACATCAGCAATCATCTCGCCATTCGCGTGCGCGATTTCCGCGTGGAAGTCTTCGAATGAAATTGGCAGGTATTGCACTGTCCTTCCCATGGCGCGCGAAAGCTCTGCAGCCATGTCGGCAAACGTCATGAGACGTGGTCCCGTGACCTCGTACAGTTTACCTTCGTGTCCTTCTTCTGTCAAAGCAGCTACGGCAACATCGGCGATGTCGTCCACGTCGATGATCGGTTCGCGTACATCGCCGGCGGGCATCGGCAAGACACCTGCCTTGACCGGACCAAGTAATGCCCCTTCAGAGAAGTTTTGTGCAAACCATGCTGCACGAACGATAGTGAACGGAACTCCGGAATTGCGTACGACTGCTTCCGCTCGTTCCGCTTGAAACTCGCCACGCCCGGTCAGCAGCACAAGCCGCTGTAATCCCTTTTCACGAGCCAATGTTGTGAAGGCTTCGACTTTCTCAACCGCGCCTGGAAAAGCAATGTCAGGAAAGTAAGAAAGATAGGCAGCCGAAACGCCTTCCAGGATTGCGGGCCAGGTCTGCGGTTGTTCCCAGTCAAATGGCGTTTCACTGTTCCGCGATCCGCGCCGGACTGTCTGCCCTTTTTCTTCCAGACGTGTCGCGATCCGCGATCCGGTTTTGCCTGTTGCGCCAAGTACGAGAATGGATTGCTGTGTCATTGGTCCTCTCCATGAGTTCAGTTGATGGCCCGAAATTAAGCAATCATATGAGATGTTCTATTCTTCTAAATCTCGCATTCTTATCCAATCGTCCAAAATAAATAGACGTACAGGTGAATTTCGTCCAATCTCATGACATGAACCAGTTTGACCCTCATGTCCCCGACCCCGATGCGCTGGCGCAGCCGATTGGCGATCCGCTGGGGGAAATCCTTCATCTTCTGAAGCTCACCGGCACATTCTACTGCCAGTCGCGCATGTCCGCTCCTTGGGGCGTGTCCATACCAAGCTTTCCCGACGTACTGAGCTTCGCGGTCATCACACACGGGCGGTGTTTGTTGAAGGTCGGTGACGATGACCCCTTTGAGGCCGAAAAAGGCGACTTGGTCTTGATGACCGACGGTGCGCCCATCGGTTTTTTCAGCTCGGAAGACACGCCGCTTTTGAATCTGGAAGAGTTGCCCATTCGCAAGGTGACCGAGCTCTATGAAACACTGGAATACGGTGGTGGTGGAGCGGAGACGGGCATCATGTACGGCCTCGTTCGGATCGATCACGCCGCCAGTGGTATGTTGATGGGCTTGCTTCCGGGTGTTCTCAAAATCGACCCGTGGGAAGAGGATGCCGGAAGCTGGCTACAGGCAACGTTGCAATTCATCGCAAAAGAGGCGCGGGAATTGAGACCGGGTGGCGAAACCGTGATTACGCGCCTGGCAGATGTCGTTGTCATCGAGGCCATTCGTCGTTGGCTGAACAGCGCACCAGACGCAAACCGCGGCTGGCTGAAAGCGGCGCGAGACCCGCAGATCGGGCGCACGATAGTCGCAATTCACCGTACGCCTGCTGCGGCTTGGACAGTCGAGTCTCTCGCGGAGGTTGCTGGTATGTCCAGATCCGCTTTCGCGGCACGGTTTACTGAGTTGGTAGGCGTTCCAGCAATCCAGTATCTTGCAACGTGGCGAATGCACCTGGCCAGCGAAAGGTTGGTGTCCACCGATCAACCAATCTCGCAGATTGCCGCTGACATCGGATACTTGTCAGAGCCTGCGTTCAACAAAGCCTTCAAAAGGGTATTTGGCGCACCACCGGGAAAAATCAGGAAGAACAGAGTTCACTCCGTATCCAGGCGAAACTTGAGAAACTGAGCATCTTCGTATTCGATCTCGCCGATGTGTTTAGCACCGAGTTTCCGGAGTGCACCCAGATTTTTTCTACTTGGTGGCAGCAGAAACGTGACAAAGGGGATACGTTTGTCAGCGATCGCAAAGTCGATTGCCATCTTGGAAATCCGTTTCCCAAGTCCAAAGGCGTCGGGCCGCAAAACCAACCCGAAATCCCACTCGTCGCCTTCTTTTTGAAAGCCCCCCCAACCAACATACCGACCGCCTGACAAAAACGCCCAATGTCCAAGACCGTCCCGCGCCCAGTAGCCTTCCTTTTTGGCGATAAATTCTCTTGCGACCTAAACATTCCATTTGAACGTCAAAAGCGGCATATGCTCTGCTACCCGGGGGTCGGACATGTGAACCGAAATGTCATTCGGATCGATTTCCGAAAGGCGCGCAAATGAAATCCCATCTTTCATCATTGTACTCATTTGATGGCCCGAGATGTCCCTTGCATGCAGCGTAATTATGGCGCGAATACTGTTTCACAGCTTTCTCGCGACAATGTACCGGCTCGGCAACAACCCGGCTTGATCCGCTGTCTCAACGATATCGAAGCCCGCACGTTCAATAGCGTTCTGGAGTTCAGCTACGGATACAAAATTTACGAACGGAGCTTTCCCGAGCACCTGCATAATCGGGATCGCTATTCGACTGATTATGCCATATTTGAACCCTCCACTCTCTGGAGCGCAGACGGTCTTGGAAATGAAAACCCCACCGGGTTTTGTAAGGGTCGCAATGTGTTCGAGTGCATGGCCCAAATCGGGTACAAGATGCAGTAGATTATGTGCGAGGATAGCGTCGTAAGAACCGTCGTCAGGATCGTGCTGCAGAACCTCGGCCACTTTGAAAGTGACATTCTCCAGCTTTTCTTCAGCGAGTTTCTCGTTTGCGATTTCGATCATCCCCGGTGCGAGATCGGAGGCAGTGACTTGAGCCACATGCGGTGCCAGTAGCAACGCGGTTGACCCCGTCCCACACCCGATTTCCAACACACTGTCTTCGGCTTGCAGGTAGGACTTTGAACGTTCGAGCGTGTTCAGATACCCTTCCATGTTCCGGATAGGATCAGCCGCATATTTGCGCGAAATCTTGCTCCAGAACTCGGCATCATTGGACAATGCAGCCATCTTTAATCTCTCTTTCAAACTTTTCACAGCAGCCAGTAAATTAAAACACGATTTTATGGAATTGCCAGATATTGCAGAACTGTTATGCATTAATGCATGAATTGGAACGCTATCAATTTCGATTGGAACCAGGCTCGGTCCTTTCTTGCAACGGCAGAAGAAGGTTCGTTTTCCGCGGCGGCGCGCGTGCTTGGGCAGACCCAGCCAACCGTCGGTCGGCAAGTCGCCGCGCTGGAACAGGCGCTCGGCGTCACCTTGTTTGAAAGGGTTGGAAAGTCGCTTAATCTGACAACCGCTGGTGCTGAGCTGTTGGTACATGTCAGTGAAATGGCAAATGTTGCGAACAGGATTTCTCTGACCGCGACAAGCCAGTCGCAAGCCATTGAAGGGCAAGTCAGGATCACTGCCTCCGACGTGATGTCAGCTTATCAGCTGCCGCCCATTCTTAAGCAAATCAGGCTCGCGGCACCGCGGCTCGAGATCGACGTGGTCGCAGCAAATGACATACGGGACATACAGCGGCGCGAGGCAGATATCGCCATTCGGCATATACGCCCAACACAGCCGGACCTGATTGCAAAGCTGGTGGCAGAAGCGACGGCACATTTTTACGCTGCCCCTTTGTACCTCGAACAAGTTGGACGACCAAGAAATGAAGACGAACTTGCCAAGTTGGATTTCGTCGGTTTTGGCGACATTGACACGATGATTGGATTTCTCAATCCGGCTGGCATCGAAGTAACCCGCAAGAATTTCCGCATTGGATCGCAGAGCGGGATAGTGTCATGGGAGCTTGTGCGCCAAGGCTTCGGCATTAGTGTTATGTCAGACGATGTGGCGGCCCTGACACCCGGTGTGGAGCGTGTTCTGCCCGAACGCGAGCCATTCAAGTTTCCTATCTGGTTGGCCACACACTCTGAGTTACAAACAGCGCGAAGGATCAGGTTGGTATTCGATCAGCTTGCAGACCATCTCGGCAAGCGAACAATTCTCTGAACCCGAGGTCGTCTGATGTCACGAACTGGAGTCTGCTTCGGGTTCATTTCGGAGCTCGGTGCTGTTGCAGCAGAAACCCCTGCCCCGCTGCCAGCTGATCACGCAGACGGTCCTAACCAGCCGTTGGCCTCACCACTCGAAGCCGCAGAGCAGCCTGCGCATTGCTGCCGTTCGTGCACCTTGCAGCATTGTCGAATAGCGGGTGACGGCAAATTCTCGGAATACTCTGCCGCAGTTAGAACCTTAGTTAGGACCTTTCTTTCGGCCAATAATCCTGAAGCAAACCTATGGCTGTGCGCCCTGCCTCCAGCGCTCGGTCTGCCTTTTCTTCGGATTCCGTCAGACGAGCCAAGGTAATCGTGCCCATCAAGAGCGCCATCGCGGCCAGGCCCTGACCTGACCCGATTTCCGACGTGTCCTGCAAAAGGGCCGCCATGCGATCTGACGCTTGTACGCCCGCCTGATGGGGTGCGCCCGTTGTGCGGGCAAGCTCTGTTCCCATCGCCGCCAACGGGCATCCGTTCCGACTATCTTGAGCGTGAGCTTGGGAAAGATACTTGGCTATGTAGTCTTGGCGCTCCTTCTTTCGCCCTTCGCTGGTTTCTTCGCGCTCCATGTCGGAAACCACATCGTCGACTGCGTGCCGGAAGGATGCCGCGGTCAAATCCTCTTTCGAATCGAAGTGTCGGTAGAAACCGCCATGTGTCATTCCGGCTGTCTTCATGACGTCCGCGACACTGGTCGCTTCGACACCGCGTTCGCGAAACAACTGCGCTGCAGCATCCAGTATCCTGCTGTGACTGCGTTGTTTTTCCGCTTCCGACATTCTTGGCATACTCGCGCTCCCTGGTGGGGTTGACAATTAAGATTATATCTATCATCTATATTATAGATTGCAAGCATCATCTAAAAGGAGCGTGCCTATGCCTGCTAAGCCTAAGATTCTCGTCACAAGCGCAAGCGGTAAAACCGGACTCCAAGTCGCGCTTCAGCTCAGAGCTAAGGCTTATCCTGTCCGCGCGTTCATACGGCGGAGAGATTATCGCTCTGACCTACTTGAGCGTGCGGGTGCCGAATTATTCGTAGGTGACCAGTATTCCCTGAGTGACATGCGCAATGCCTTGAAAGGCGTGCAGCGGGCTTATCAATGCGCCCCAACAGCACCCAATGGGCTGCACTTCAATGCGGTCTTCACCGTTGCGGCTTACGAAGCTAAGATTGAGCACGTTGTTACGCTAAGCCAATGGCTTTCGAGCGTAGATCACCCATCACTGTTTACACGCGAAGTCTACCTGAGCGACATCCTGATCAGCATGCGCCCCGAGATGTCTGTGACTACAGTGAATGTCGGCTGGTTTGCTGAAAACTACCTAATGGTACTGGGTATGGCGGCCCATCTTGGGCAGTTCACAATGCCTCTTGGCGACGGCGGCGTGAAGAAGAATGCGGCCCCCTCGAACGAAGACATTGCCCGTGTGGCGGTCGGTGCCTTGACGGATCCGGCACACCATGCGGGAAGGAGCTATCGCCCAACAGGTCCAATGCTGCTGTCACCCATCGAGATCGCCGACGCAATGGGCCGCGCGCTGGGGCGGCGGGTACGCTATGTCGACATTTCCGAACGGATGATGGTCAAGGCCCTGAAAGCCCTGCGCCCTGCAAACTATTCGGAAGCGGCTGTCACCCAGCTGGCGATTTATTCAGAAGAGTACAGGCGAGGTACCTTCGCGTTAAACGCCCCGACCGAGGATGTGTTCCAAGTCAGCGGGCACGCACCTGAAGCCTTTGAAAGCATCGTACGGCGCAAGGTCGCTGAACAACCCGATCTGGTGCGCAGCATGTCCGGCAGCCTCAATGCGATCGGCAACTTCCTGAAGATTCTCACTATGCGCCCCTTCGACCTCGACCGTGCCCAGGCGCAACGCGATTACGTGCGGCTTTCGTCCCCTTCGTACTGCCAGGACGATGCAGCTTGGTCTGAAAGGCACCAACCCACCGCCAGAAAAACCGCTTCGATACGCGTCGCTTGATATTGCGTACTATGAAGGATTGAGCCTTCAGACGAAAGGACCTCCGAATGAACGTTCAAAACGAACTCATCTCTCGAAACCAAGAATTCGCGGCGGGCTTTAACAGTGCTGACCTACCGATCCTGCCAAAGTTGCGAACGGTTGTTCTGACCTGCGGCGATGCCCGGGTCGATCCCGCGCACATCCTCGGACTGGAGCTTGGCGACGCGGTTGTGATTCGAAACAATGGCGGACGGGTTACACGCGCCGCAATCGAAGAAATCGCCACCCTCGCCTTTCTAATGAGCGCTATGACGGAGGGCCGCGAACAAGGGTTCAACGTCATCCTTATGCAGCACACACAATGTGGAGCCGAGCGGCTGTCCAATCCGGACCTTCAGGACGCGCTGCAGAAAAATCTCGGGATCGACGTATCCGAATACGCGATCACGGATCAGGAAAGCGACCTTTCAACAGATATCAATCGCTTAGCGGCGGCACAGGAAGTGCCGGACGCAATAACCGTCTCGGCCTTGCTTTACGATGTCGCTACTGGAACAGCCCATAAGATCGCTCCGTCCGTTTCACTGGGGTCGATCCGGGCCGAGGCGAGCGTATCGCAAACTGCGGCTCGAGGATGAAGGCCTGCCACCTACATCTCACGTGAACAGAAGCATATCGAAAGGATCGATCAGATGACCCCCACAGTAATATTCCTTCTTCAATTCGCGATGAGTCTCTTTGTCTTTGAACTGATCGCGGCGTGGTACGTTGCACCCTGGCTTGCACGTCTGTCGGCGGCGGCGGCGCTCTCAATCCTACTGCTGCCGCATGCTTTCCGACACATTGGAATGAGCTTCTTGGTGCCAAATCTCAACAACGGAGGGTTGCCCGAGGCGTTTGCAACCAGCGCCAGCTATGGCGATTTGCTCTCTGCGTTTCTGGCAATCGTCGCGCTTATCGCTTTGCGACGGAGGTCAGTGGTCGCCCTTCCGTTGGTGTGGGGCTTCAACATCCTTGGTACTGTTGATCTGGTGAACGCCTTGCGCCAAGCCGAGGCAATTAACTACTTTGGACCCACATGGTTCATACCAACATTCTTTGTGCCGGTACTCTTGGTAACGCACGTGATGATCTTTGCGCGACTGCTGAAGGCAGATAGGCCCCAAATCGCATCGGCGTGAATAATCACGTATCCTTGCAGAGCAGGCAGCGCCAATGCCTGCCCACTGGGTCTCACGGCCCATTGCCGACATTAAGCACTGTCGTCTGATGCTGCGGTTGCAGTCCGCATTTCGGACATTCGCGACACCAACTCGATTACGGTAAAGGTGGGCGATCAGGCAACGGGCTAAGTTGTCGACAGGGTCTTACAGTATTGCCAACAATTGTACCAAAGTAAGTAATACGAGCGAGCATCGGAGTTCTCTAGCCATGGTACTTGAATGTTGGTGTGCTCTGAATTTTTTGAGCACACCTTGACGCTAAGGGGTAAGCGTTCCCTTTAAGACTCGCTCAAAGCCTAAAAGGTCAAAACCTCCAATTTGCATCACGTCCATAGCGCAAATCCTTGTGGTAGAGTTCCGAGTTCAGGCCAATGTCTTTCAGCATTCGTTTATCAAGCTGAGACACATGCCGGAGATCCCGCCTAAAGTGATATTCACGAATTACGGCGCCTAGCAAACGTGAAAACAGCTTGGCGAAAACCTCAGCAAATGGGACGCTACTCTTTCCCCTTTTATCTGGCACCTTGGCGCCAATCGGTTGAAACGCCACGCTGGGCGGGACAGAAAAAGAACTCCGTTCGGTTGTCATAATAATCTCCTATGTTCGACGTGATCGCCCCGAAATTTCCCGAACCGCTGAGCCAGGCTGCTTTGCGGCTACTTGAGCCTATTGCGATGACAGTCTGCTTTTTACGGTCCGGGGTTCTGTGATTTAAGTGGTCGATCAGACGGTTACGGTGGTCGGTTGCTGGGTTGCCTTGCAAACGTGCTCGACATGACGATGATCGGTGCCGCAGCACCCGCCGATGACGCTCAGATTGGGCAGAATTTTTGCAAGCTCCTGATGAAGCTCACCGAATTCCTGCGGGTTCCCGTCATCCAACTCTTCAGCTTCGTCCAACTCGGCATGGGACAGGCGCGACGCGTTGGCCCGCACGCCCATGATCCGCTTCGTCCAATCGCCGCCCTGCTCTAAGACAGAACGGAAATGATCGGGATGCGCGCAGTTGATCATGAAGTATGCCGCTGCACCTTTTGTGGTGACGTCGACCTGCTCTATGGCAGAGCGCAAATCCTGACCCGAAGGCAGCCGGCCGTCGGTCTCGACGGTGAACGAAATAACCACTGGAATATCAGCGGCCTGTGCGGCGCGCACAATGCCGATTGCTTCTTCGACATAGGTCATGGTGATGGCCGAAACCATGTCTGCACCCATCTCGGCGAACCAACCCACCTGTGTCTGGTGATAGGCTTCGGCTTCGGTCACGCTCATTATTTCTGTCGGAGCGTAACCGTCGCTGTGCGGCCCGATTACTCCGTTGATCACAAAGGGCGACTCTGTGGTTTCGTGCTCATCCCGCATCTTGACCAGCGTTGCGACAACCTCGCGATGGACCTCTTTAAGCTCACCCCGGTCCACCCCGAGTTCAGCCGCCCAACGGGGGCTTGCTCGCCAGGTCGGAGTGTCCATTATGAACCCACGGCGATGGTTTACAGCCAGCCGGGCGAACCCGCGCATGTATCTGTCTATGGCGTCGATACCCTCCTGACTTTCCAGCGCTTTAAATGCCGCAAACAGAGGCAGGTCGATCCCGTCGTGAAAGACGAGTGTGGTTTCAAGGCCGCCATCAGCCACCATCTGGATGCCGTTCAACTGCGGTAACGCATTGCGATATTTCATTGCTATTCTCCTGCTTCCAGGCCCCAAAGCGGACCGTTAAGGATGAAATGGGAATAGCGGCGGCACGGATTCGAAACTCGGGCCGCATCTGAGCTTTTCCTGAGAAAGTATGAGGGCTAGGCTTGTTTCAAACGAGAATTGTTTCAAACATGATCGGTTCCAGGCCATGAAATACGCGTTCAATGAATGTACGATTGATACCGATCTCTTCCAGATATCGCGGGGCGAGGCCTGTAACAGTCTGACCCCACAGACCCTGCAAATTCTGGAATACCTCATTGCCAACCGGGACCGAGTGGTTCTGAAGGACGAGTTGGTCGAGCAGGTCTGGCAAGGCCGGTTCATCACTGACGCCACTTTGTCGACCGCGATGAAAGAAGCTCGCCAGGCGGTTGGAGACACAGGCCGGGACCAACACACAATCAAGACCATACATGGAACAGGGTTTCGATTTGTCGCTGATATCGACATGCCCGTCACTAAAACTCAAGACACACCGGCACTTGACGGTATTGTGCTTGCGGTACTTCCCTTCAAAAGTCTCGGTACAAGCTCCGACGATGGATTTCTGGCCGAAGGTTTGACCGAAGACACGATCACCAATCTGTCCCGGTTTCGCGAACTTACCCTGCTATCACATCGCACAACCGCCCAGTTGGCAGCCGAGAAGGCTTCAAACTCGGACATGTCAAACCGATATGCGGTCACACATTTCGTCGAGGGCAGCGTTCGAAGGTCTCAAAACCGGCTACGGGTGACAGTGCAAGTGACCGAGGCCATCAACGGCACGCTAGTCGCGACCGAACAATTTGATCGTGGTAGCGGACCAGAAGAGCTGTTTGATATTCAGGAAGAAATTGCGACTCTCATTGCCGGCCGCCTTGGAAGTCGCCATGGCATGGTGGCAAAAAACATCGCTCGATCTCTGCCCGACGGGCGCACTCAGTCCTGGGAAACTTATTTTCTCGTTGCGCAGTTTTATGAATACTACCGGTCCTACGATCATTCCATACATGCAGATATTCGGGACAGGTTAAAGGACGCGCTCGAAACGGATCCTCAATCTTCGGATGGGTGGGCGGCCTATGCCATGCTGCTGCTGGAAGAGTATCGCTATCACGTCAACCAGCGCCCCGATATCGACGCCTTGGCGCTCTCGGCAGAAGCTGCGCGCAAGGCCGTGAAATGCGACGGCCTGAATGCCTTCGCGCAAATGACACTGGCGCTGACTATCTTCTATCAGATGGATATTGCGGGGTTTCGGGTCGCCGCCGAGCGTGCGCTAGAGTTGAATTCCGGCCATTGCGATGTTCTGGCCGAGATTGGGTCCTGTCATCTGTTTCTGGGAGAATATGATCGAGCAGTCGAATTGTTGGATCGGGCGATGGACCTGAGCCCAGTCCACCCCGGATGGTATCACTACGCGCGATGCTGGCTATACGCGTCGCAAGGCTTCACCGAGGCCGCTCTGGTAGAGATTGAGAAGTTTCCCATGCCCGATTTCTTCTGGTACCAGGCACACCTTGCCTGGCTCCACGGCGAATTGGGCAATACCGAAAAAGCCCGCGCAGCCGCTGCGGTCATGCGAGAGATGTTTCCGATCTTCGAGGACGTCGTCTATGAAGAACTCGCGATGACCGGTATCACTCCGGAGCGCGGTGAAATGGCTATCCACGGATGGCGCAAGGCGGGCCTTAGTATTCCGGAATATCCGTCTTAGGTCTTCGACGCGTCATAGAAGGTACGGCAATTAAGCCCGAGAGGACGACAAAGGCGGCCAATGCCCTGTAACCTCCCATAGCTATCGCAAGGCTCCCGATCACGCCACCTAATGCAAAACACAGAAGGTAGCGCGCCATACCTGCCGCTGGAGTATCCGTCCGATCCAGATAGAGCGGGAAGAACAGAAAAAGTCCGAATGCATTTAGTAGTATAGTCATGCCAACCAAAAACTCGGTTTTAGACAAGTAGGTGAGTCCGCCCGCAAATGCCGCGAGTAGTAAGCCTATTACCTTGGCGCGCAGGCCCAATCGCTTGGGCACAATACCGGCAAGGTAGGACCCCAAGCCGGACAGCAACAAGCTGCCGGCCAACCAGGCGCTGAGACTGCCAAGATCTTGCTCTGCCGAAAATACTTCGAGAAAGGCCCAATAGGCACCCATACAGATGAAAAAGGGCAGCAAGCCAATGTCCCGCTTCCAGTTGAAATGCCCTCTATTGCGATAGTTTTGCGCAGGCATTTTCTGAAACAACAGGATTACCTGTATCGCTGAAAGAAGGGCCAAAAATGTCAGTAGAGACCACTCGGCTACGTGAATTACAACCAACAGAATGAACGAAGCGGCACACCCGATCGCCATTCCGTTGCCAATAGTTTGCAGAACCTTTGCCTCTGTGAAACTGCGAGACAGGGGCAAAGCCAAAACAACGCCAAACGCCAAACCAACACCGCCCGCCCCGACAAACAAAACCGCCGTTGAAATACCCTGTACCGTCGCAGCACCGGTAATGCCGCTGAACGCAACGATCCCGGCTCCACGCAGCAAAGCCTTATTTCGCGTGTCGGCCCCAATCGCACATCCGACCGCGGAGCACAGCATGACGAGGCTTGCCAACAGGCCAACCGCCACGTCGGAAATCCCGCTTTTTTCGGCCAGTTCAGCCAGCCAAATTGGCATCGTATTTAGAACGGTAACGGCCAAGGCGATTATGAATAAACGTGTCAATCAACCACACCCGCCAAGTCAGCTTCTGTTCTTTTTCAATGTTTGCTCACCCTAAACATTTGGTCAATGTTACCGAAAATAAGCTTTTGCGCTCGCTTGAGGGCTTTAAGAGTTTTCTAAGAAATTTCTCCAAACAAACCATGGTATCTAGGGACTAGACAGTCAAAAAATCCTCAGTTTCAATAGTGCAACTTGAGTCCTGCGGATTACAACCTGGTCGCCTTCGTTGACGGATATCAAATACTGTTCAAACTCGTGTTTGGTCTGCGCGCTAGAGGGATCGACTTTGAGTGTTTCCAAAAATGTATCTCTTCTAAAAAAGAACTTTAGTCGATCAGGCTATCGAGGACGATTTTTGTCGGCTGAGCTTCGCAGCTCCGATACAGCAAACTTTCGTAATTTCCATCAGTACTGAGCCCTCTCTACGCTCATCGGCCCATTTCCGACCTTGAGCGCGGTTTTCGAATGCTGCGTTCGAAGCCCGCTTTGCTGACCTTCGCTGCGGGTGCACTGTCTCGGCTTTGACCGTTGACTGCTTTTGCGTACCAAACCAGACATCCGAGCGAGAATACTGAATGTCTGGATTTCCTTTGACGCGTACGAGTCACGGTTTTAGTGCCTCATCGAAACTTCCTACGCGAGTAATCCGCAGGTATGCTGAACGAATTGATGCATGGTGCCAGTTGTATCTAAACGGAGATTAAATGGTGTTTTTCGGCCGACGTGGCTTTGTGATCTGTGGTGTGGCGCTGTTGACCTCGTGCAGCGGGCTGCGCCTGCATGCTGCGCCCAGCATTGATGCCGATGGCTTTTTGGTACTATCAAAAAAGCTGTTGCAACGCGAAGACCTGGACCCGGATGCTGCTGCGAAGTTTTTGCAAGGCTTTTTGGCAATCGGGGATGGCGAGGCCCTGCATGCTCTTTCAGAGGGTCAACCGCAACCGGAGCTTGAGGAAAAGATACTCACGGCGTGGTACACGGGGCTGTCCCCCAATCCCACAAATCCCGAAGCTGTGACCTATGGTTCTGCGCTGGTGTGGCAAGCCATGTCTTATACAAAAGCACCCGGGTTCTGCGCTGTTGAAGATTGGAGCGAGACACCCACACGCTAAGCACACAAGAAAGGAGAAGCCCCGTCACTACTGCGGTCGATATCGAAGCGGACATTTTGGTCATCGGCTCTGGCGTTGCCGGGGCGCTCACGGCGTCCGAACTTGCGTCACGAAGCATGCGCGTCGTAATTTTTGAGACCGGTCCGAGTATCGAACGCGGTGAGGCCTACAGTAAATTCCTGAGCGCTGCCGTAAAGGATTTGGCGAGCCCTTACTCCGCAGAGGCCGCCCCGTCATACAAAAACGCCGAGGGGCAGGAAACGATTTATCACCAGATCGGCCCGCAGCCTTTCCTCTCAGATTATCTCAAGGTAGTTGGCGGCACCACCTGGCACTGGTTAGGCAGTATACCAAGATTTCTGCCGCAAGACTTTATACTCCGTACGACCTATGGCTTGGGAGAAGATTGGCCGTTTAGCTACGAGTCATTGGAGCCCTACTATGGGTGGGCAGAGCGCGAATTGGGGGCGTCCGGCGACAGTGATAATGATCGCGGATCGCCGCGCTCCACCCCATATCCTATGCCACCGATCCCACAGTCTTACCTTGACCAGAAAGTCGCCGCAGCACTGACAGGCAGCCGCTATGAGTTTTCGGCCGTGCCACAGGCTCGCAATTCCATTTCTCATGACGACCGCCCCGCCTGTTGCGGAAGTGCATCCTGTATCCCGCTTTGCCCGGTTCAGGCAAAATATGATGCGACGGTCCATGTCGCCAAAGCCGAAGCCGCCGGTGCAGTCCTATTCCCTGAGACAACGGCGACTATGCTTCATCTTGATGAAGCTGGGGCCCTTAAGTCGGTCGAATATCGACGCTCTGATGGTACCAGCGGCCAAGCGCGTGCAAAGATTGTTGTCCTCGCCGCCAACGGCATCGAAACGCCGAGGCTGATGCTGAATTCTGCGCAAGAGCGTGCCCCCGGCGGGCTTGCCAACTCATCCGATCAGGTCGGCCGCAATCTGATGGATCATCCGGTGAAACTCAGCTGGGCCATGGCCCCAGACCCTGTGTGGCCATTTCGAGGCCCGCTCATCACCTCAACGTGTGACACCCTGAGAGATGGGTCGTTTCGCTCCGATCACGCCGCGCTTTTGATTGAAATAGGCAACCAGGGCCAGGCTTGGTCCAGGCATGCACCCTTCTCAAATGTACAGCATCTCATCGCCAAAGGGTTGCGGGGCGCAGAGCTGGACCAAGCAATCTTTGACGTAACTTCTCGACAGATCGAAATATCCTCCATGGTCGAACAGCTTCCGGTACCGGAAAATCGTGTAACCGTGGATCCAGACCGCCGTGACGAAAATGGTGTGCCCGAAGTCAATATCTTTTTCAGCATCGACCCTTACACCGAAGCAGGGCTTATAGCGGCCGAGGCTGCGCATACAGATATCTTTAGCGCGATGAGCGCGTCCGAAATTGGCCACGATCCCGTGGCAAGAGGTGCGGGCCACATTATGGGTACGGTACGGATGGGAACTGATCCAAAGACAGCCGTATTGGACGAGGACTTGCGCAGCTTCGATACAACTAACCTTTTCGTCGTGGGTTCCGCCGTTTTTCCCTCTGGCGGTACAGCCAACCCGACACTGACAATTGCAGCCTTAGCGCTTCGGGCATCGGAAGCCATTTCGGCACAACTGGCTCAAATGGATTAGGATCGACCAGCCAAGACGCATTGAACCTGTTCGCCCAAAACTTTTTTCCTAGGCTGGGTAACCAACGGTGAAAATACAGGCGATTTTCTGTGAGGGCCTTGCGCTGCGGAGAAGTAAGGGCGAGACCTCCGTCGAGCCAGTCATGAAATGAATGAGTGCAACCTCAATCAACAGGTAGCAACAAAACTATAGCTGTTGGTTTTCCTGAACAGTGCAGGTTTCTGATTGATCACGGCTAATGCCAGCTTTCGACTTATTTCGTTGAAAAACTCGCGCTTGTTTCAGTGGCAAGTCGCCGCTTCAATTCTTCCTGTAGAGATGGATTGCCAATGATAGTGTCGGAACAGGAAGCGCCGGCGTCATTGTTCTAGGAGTTCTCGCTTGAAAGACACGTTCCCCAGAACCAGCTGCTGCGGTCGATTGATCGCTTCTTCTCCAACGGGTACGGACTAGGGTTTTGGCGATATACTGTATTTGTCACAATCGGTCGTTCATTTATACGCTACGACTGCGCGTGTGATACCGGTTAGCGAAAAGGTTTCAAACCGTTTGAAGCCGATCTCTCGCGCCCAGGTTTCGAACTCCGCAGCGCTAAAATCAAAGGCGCGGTCGCCGAACTCCATCAACATGGTCAGAGACATGAACAACCCATAGGTGTTTTCACGCCGTGCGTCATCGATGAGGGCTTCAATCACGACAAGGGCGCCGCCAGGCTGAAGCGTTTCATATGCCTTTTGGATCAGGTGATGTTTCTGCTCCAGATCCCAATCGTGCAGGATCATGCCCATGGTGATCACATCGGCAGGTGGAAAATGATCCTTGAAAAAGTTCCCAGACACGCATGTTATGCGGTGTTCAAGATTATCCTCCACCACGCGTCTCTGAGCGATTGCAGTGACTTCAGGCAGATCGAACGAAGCACATGTCAGGTGATCGTGCGCCCGGGCCAACAGACGCGAAAGCAGCGCGTCTGCACCCCCGATATCTGTCACGTTCTGATAGTTTTCAAAAGGAAAGGCGCGCGCCAATTCCGTAAAGGCGTGCAGCGACGATCCGTTCATGGCCGCCATGAAGGCCTCCAGCCGCGCGGGTTCGGCGTAAAGCGTTTCAAAGAAACCGGTTTCCTGGGATTTGCTTTCGTTCTGAGCTTCGCCCGTCTGCGCGGCTTCAAAGATCGTATCCCAAAATCGATAGTTGCGCTTGTCCCAAAACTCCAGGATACCGCCAATGTATCCGGATTTGGCGGGATCAAGGTATGTCGCTGTTTCGTCGGTATTGCTGTAAACGGCGCTCGGCCCATCGCCTGTACGGTTGAGAAGTTTCACCGAGACGAGCAAATCCAACATGTCCATAGCCGGGCGTTCCCGCAGGTTATAAGCCGCGCGGATCTCGGACAGCGTCATGCCAACTTGCGCCAACCGGCCGAAGAGACCGGCCCCTGTTGCTGCCAGCAAAACACGTGACACACCATAGCCCGACGCAACGGTCATAATGTGATCAAGTGTCGGTTTGGTCATTCTTGCCTCCCATTGGTGCGTTCTTTGTCAGGTCGAGAGCCTTTCGCGACCAACCGCATGCACACTGCTAACACGTATGGGTGCACATTTTTGTTTCCAACTGTCCAAGCGGATCAAACAGGTTGGCCATTCTACAAGGAATCAGAAAACCACAAAGCGTGTGAACGATATCCGATCTGCGTCCAGATCGAATAGTGGTCAAAAAGGACAGCATCTATTTAACGGACCAAGTTGCTCGCATAGATGCCGTTCGTGCGTGCTCAAGTCTCAAGACTTTGGACTCTTTCCGGCCCTTCTCTTCACGTTGAATAAAGGACTGCTTCGCCTCCCAAAAACTTGCTGCCAAATAGTAAGAACCATGGGTGGCATGCCAGCAGCTGAGGATTGGCGTTACCGGGGTCTGAAGACAAATGTGACTCCAGCATGAAAATGTCCAATAATTGCGGTAGTACTCTCAGAGGAATTCGCGAACTCTGCAATGACGCCCGCCTTGCCAATAGCTATCCTGCTGACTTTCATAGCCTTCTCGTCGAGAGCTCAGGAACTCGTTCCTCATAGCTACAATGAGGATTGCTTCAGTCCGAGATGTCAATCGACAGGTCTTTTCTTTCCAGATCCTTTGGGCCCAATTCCCAATCCTGGACCCCCTGCCAATATTTGCGTCGTATTGGAAGGGTATTGCAATTTACTTGGCCCTGAACATCCCGGTGCAGCGTGTTCTTGTTTCAACAGCCAGTCCGGATTTCCTATTCAAGGTAGGGCTTTCTATGATGCAGGCATTGCCAAATTGTTGGAGATTGATTGAGGAAATATGGGCTCTTAACAGACCTCGAAGCTGACGCAGCACAGGCCCCTGCCACGAATTCGGCCCATAACGGACCTCCGACCGACCCTGAAGTTGCTGCGTTGCGGCTCGTCGGACCGGCCATTCGCTGCGATTGAAAACTGGGATCGAAGTCGGCCTCGGGTTAGACGTCGTATCTGTGTCAGTCAGGCACCTTATGATACCTAATTTTCCAAGTCGCAGCGTTCTGAAGCTATCCACCCGTCGCCAGTTTCGCGTACCCGTCCCTCGTTTGCGGCGTTTTAATGCCCAATAAACTACCTGCGATCTGTGTTTTCAGGATCTGCGCAGTTCCACCTCCGATAGTGAACATACGCACGTCGCGATACATGCGCTCGATCGGCTCCTGCGCACCGTATCCACGCGCACCAAATATCTGCAAGGAGTCGTTCACGACTTTGATCGCCTGTTCAGACGCAAAGGACTTTGCCCGCGCTGCTATCATCATATCAGGAAACCCAGTCGAACCAAGGGTTCCAGCGGCTTCGTGCAGCATCAGACGGGACGCATGGACCGCCGTATCCATGTCTGCAAGCATCCACTGCAGACCCTGAAACTCTTGCAACGGGCGGCCGAACTGATGACGCTCGCGCAGGTATCTTTTCGAATGCTCCAGCGCACCGGCTGCAATTCCCATGGCCACCGTCCCGGCCCCGACGCGCTGGCTGTTGTAGGCGGTCATCAAATCCGCAAAACCACGTTTTATGCCCGATGGCGTTATCAGAGCGAAACGCGCATCAACTTCCAGATCGGTAAAACGAAGCTCAGTTTCGGGCATTCCGCACAGCCCCATGGTCCGTTCGCGACCGACCACATCGAACCCTTTGGGGGCGATACCGTTTTCGGGATCGTAGTGAACCAGAAAACCGGTGATCCCCAGATCGGTTCCGTCTTCATCCAGAACACGTGCAAAAATCAGGTAGAGTTTCGAAACGCCGCCGCCCGTGATCCAGTGCTTGGTGCCGTTGATCAGGTATTTCCCGCCAACACGCTGGGCCGTTGTCTGCATCTCGGTCGCCGCGCTGCCGGCGTTGGGTTCAGTTATGCAGATTGCAGGCTTGTCCCCCGACAGGACCAGCGGGGCCACAAAGTCTCGTTGCTCATCTGTGCCATAAGCCATGATTGCGCTGATGCCGCCCATATTGGCCTCAACAACAATCCTGGCACTCAACGCGCAGGCTTTAGCGATTTCTTCGACAGCTAAAACCACGTCAAGGTATGAGGCCCCAAGCCCTCCGAACCTGGTTGGGATTGTCATGCCCATAAGTCCGGCATCGGTCAATTCACGTACGTTTTCCCAGCAATAAGTTCGGGTTTCGTCCCAGTGACCGGCGCGTTCCGCAAATCCTGGAGCCAGTTCGCGGGCGATTTCCTGATACGTCTTTGTTCCCTGATCAAGCATTGGGGCATCCTCTCTCCTCACAATTATGTGAGAGCCCGCATGTTATTTTCAATCGAATTTACTTTGTGCTTAAATTAAGATTTATTGAAGTTATGCAGATTTCAGCTTTTGAAACACTGGTTGCGATTGCGCAGCACAGCTCATTTTCCCGAACCGCAGAAGTGCGCAACATGACGCTGTCTGCCGTCAGCATGCAGATGAAATCACTGGAAGAAGAGCTTGGCGCAGCGTTGTTCGATCGCCGGTATCGGCCGCCCAAACTGACGCCACTCGGAGTGAGGGTTGCTCAGGACGCCAAGACAATAGTTGATGCCTATTCAGTTCTGAAATCAAGATGTGTGCCCACCGATCAACTGACCGGAACGTACCGGGTCGGGTTTGTCCCCTCTGCTGCTGCTCGCATTCTGCCCCTGTTTCTTGGAACGGCAGAACAACTGGCTCCAAAAACAATGTTGAGCACAAGGACTGGATTGTCAGAGACTTTGTGCGAACAGGTCCGGAACGGTCAACTGGATGCCGCAATCGTAACTGAAATCGCAGACGCGACATTTGATCTTTGCTGCGAAACTTTGATCCATGAGGAAATGGTTATCGCAGCGCCGCTGCACAGCAAGGTAAAAGGACTAACCGGACTTTCCCGATCACACCCTTTTTTGCATTTCATTCCATCGTCGGGCATCGGCAAGCTGATCGCCCAATACCGTGATCAGATGCAATTGAAGTCGAAGGAAGTGATTATCCTCGACAGTATCGAGGCAATCGTAAACTGCGTAAAAAGCGGCATCGGGTACGCGCTTTTGCCAAAAACAGACGTATTGCGGTATGGCGCTGATCAGGTTCTTGTCCTGCCGTGTAAGCCGCAGCCGTTGTTTCGCAACATCTCACTGGTGACACGCGAAGACGCCCTGACTGAAATATGGCGCCCAAAGCTGAAGACACTGCTCGATGCCAGCATAAGCGGTCTGGAAAACGCGGAAAATTAAGTTGCTCACACCGTTTGGTTCATCGCCTGCAAAACCCAAACAAGAAACCTGCAGATGACATAAGGCAGATGTTTGCCCTAATCTGACAAAAGGCGCGGCCATGAGTGCTGCGTAGACATATCGTCGGGATTGTTACGCCGAGGGTTGGTTTAATGCAGGAGCTTCAGGTCCACTCAGTCCGTTCCCGTTGGCGTGTATTCCTGTCGCTATTGGCCGGCCCAATACTGTTTTTCCTCGTTCGTTCGTTTGATCCACCGCCTGGAATGTCCGAGGCGGGCTGGACGTTGCTGGCCTTGCTGGCGTGGATGGTTGCATGGTGGCTTAGCGAGGCGATACCCCTAGCCGCCACTGCCTTACTGCCGGTTGTCGTCATGCCTCTCGCCGGAGTTGCCGAGATTGGTACGGTAACGCAGGCCTATGGCCATCCCCTCATATTCCTGTTTCTGGGTGGGTTCATGCTGGCCATGGCGATTGAAGCTGTGGGCCTTCATCGGCGCATTGCGCTTGCAATCGTTTCAAGGGCCGGTACAGGGCCACGCAATCTGACCCTGGGCTTCATGATTGCCACTGCATTCCTTTCGATGTGGATCACGAATACGGCCGCAACAATCATGATGTATGCCGTTGCACTTTCTGTCATCGACTTCATTAAATGCAAAGTTACGCCCTCGGATGAGCTGCGTCGGTTTTCTGTCGGCCTTATGCTGGCCGTGGCCTACAGCGCATCTATTGGGGGAATGGCCACGTTAATCGGATCACCCGTCAATGCTTTGCTGGCGACAATCATGTCCGGCGAATACGGCATTACGGTCGAGTTCGTTGACTGGCTGATGATCGGTCTTCCGGTGACATTGGTCATGTTGTTCATCGCCTGGGCATTATTGAGCTTTGTCTTGTTTCGGTGCGACGGCCTGGCAGATAACAACCTTGCCGACGCGGTTCGCATTGAACGGGAACGGCTTCCGCCGATGGGCCGCGCAGAGAAAACCGTCGCGGCTGTCTTTGTTCTGGTCGCCACCGGTTGGATTTTCGGAGACCAGATTACGCATTTCACCGGATTGCCGATCACGGATACCGGCGTAGCGTTGATCGCGGTTTTGTTGCTATTCGCGACCCCGGTGAACGCAGATATGACGAAATTCGCGCTGGATTGGGAAACCGCTGTGAGATTGCCGTGGAATGTATTGATCTTGATCGGCGGTGGGCTCGCCGTGGCATTGGCGTTTCAGATCACCGGACTGGCGGATTGGATCGGAGAACAGGTGTCAGCAATTGACATCACGGTTTTCGCTATGGTGTTTCTGGTGGTTGCGATGATGGTCTTTCTGACCGAGATCATGTCAAATCCAGCCTCGGCCGCAACGATACTTCCGGTGGTTTCTGCCGTTGCTGTCGGATTCGATTGGAGCCCGCTTTTATTGGCAGTGCCGGCCGCGCTTGCAGCCAATATGTCTTTCATGATGCCCGTCGCAACGGCCCCAAATGCGATCGTGTTTTCGAACCCTGATCTTAAAATCACCGATATGGCGCGAGCAGGGTTTTGGCTCAATTTGTGCGGTATTGCCCTGTGCACTCTAGCGGTCAACTTCGTCTATCAACCCATTTTTGATTGGTAGTAACTCAGGAAAACACGGCCCAAACCGGTCATTGAGCTTTACCGAACGATGCGGCGACGCGGCGCGTCAAAGCAGCAGTTCGCTACGAGCGCAAAATCAGAGATTGGCTGAACTAACGCAGTGCAGGACAATGATGACAATTTGGGTGTTGCTGTGAATGACCACCTCAAAACACTGTCAGATTTTCTACCCAAGGCAATCAAACATGCAATTCAACTAATTGGATGAGATTTCCGCAGGTGTCGTCAAACACCGCCATCGTTGCACCGCCAGCTTTTACAGGAGGCTGTGTGAACTCAACGCCTACTGACACCAATTTGGCAACTTCAGCCTCAATATTGTCTGCGCTGAACGCCGAAACGGGAATCCCATCAGCCATAAGTGCCTCTTGATAGGCCCGGCTCGCCGGAAGCACGTTTGGCTCTAGACCTAACTCCACTCCTTCGGTTTCCTCTTTGGATACCAGTGTCAGCCAACGGTGCTCACCCATCGGGATATCGTGTTTCACAACAAACCCAAGCTTGCTCGTGTAGAAATCGAGTGCTTTTGATTGATCGTCTACAGCTATGCTCTTCATGTACATTTTCATTTCGTGTCTCCTTGAGAATATAGTGCCACCCAGGGGTTGATCGCATCCAAAATTGATGCTGCTGCAAGGGTGTGAATCTTGGTGCGCCCCTGCCATGCAGTGGTGATTAAACCAGCCTGCTCCAGGGTATTCAGATGCCTGGTTATGCCTTGTCGGGATATCGTGATTGAATGCTCTTCGAACAGTCGCGCGCAGAGTTCGAAGAGTGATTGGTCGTCACGTTTTCTCAGTTCATCAAGGATCAACAACCGCGTTGTGTCACCGAGGGCGCTGAAAACGATATTCAGCTGCGGGTCGCATTGAACACTCATGCTTCTTTATGCAACAATATTGTTGCACGTCAAGTCGAACCTGCAGGTCAATCGACCTGCAGCATTCGTCCCCAAGGGCTCAAAGCCGACTTGAGTCGGCGCGGCACCAGATCTTGCAAAGATGACGGCTCTGCGGACAGAGTTGCCGTCCACTCAGCACAAGGCAATGACCGCCCTATCAGCCCAAAACGGACATTCATCGCCGAGCTTTGCAAACTCCGAGATGCGGATAATTCTGGCCTCCAGCACCTAATACAAAGCCCACCCCTGTTTCCGGGCCTATCATTGCGTTGTGACTCCAGAAAGGAAGACTTGCGTCGCCCTTGTTGCGTGCTCTTCAAGTTCCGCTTTGGTTGGACGATGCACGTCCAACAGGGCCTCATCCTGAAACGCAAATAACATCGCGGTCCACAAACGGATCATGGGGGCCGGGTCCTGAATTTCAAGCCGCTCGGTGAAGAACCGCCGCAATCGCTCTTCGGTTCCGGCAGGGCCCACCGAGAAGAAAGCCTGGATCATTTCAGGAGCGCGGGCACTTTCCGAGACAAGTAAACGGAAAGTGCTCAGGTGTTCTTTGGACAGGTGGGCCTGCATGAAACTGATAGCAAAGCGGCGCAGGGCCTCTTGGGGGTCGGGAAGGTCGAGATGATCACTTGCGTCATCATCATGACGCGCACCCATCTCCTTTAACGTTTCCCGGAACAGGTCAGCCTTGGACGGGTAATAGCGATACACCGTTTGCTTGGTCACACCGGCCTGCGCGGCAATAGCGTCCATGTTGGCGTCGGAAAACCCGTCAGTCAAAAACGCCTGTTCCGCAGCCTCAAGGATGGCGCGGCGCTTTTGCTCTCGTTTGGCTTCCATCTTGCCCATGTGTCGTCCCTTCAAATTGTCATACCAACAAGTATGACAATATTGACTCCACCTCAAGAATCGTTATGCATACTGGAAAGTATGATTTTGGAGTCTCGAAATGACCAACACGTCAATCCGCTCACCATCCGGCAATGCCCAGATGACCGGCATCCTGATCGCCATGGCCGGGGCCACATTGATGAGCTTCGACGCTATCTTTATTCGGGTGTCCGGCGTGGGCGGTTTTGACACGGCCTTTCTATTTGGCCTGTTCACTGCCCTATCTATGTCGATCTTCATTCAACTGCGCGAGGACAAGGGGCTGATCGGAACACTCAGGGCAAGCGGTTGGCCCGTCATCGTTTCAGGCCTCCTGATGCTGGGAAGCGCGACTACTTTGATTTTCAGCCTCAAGAACACCTCGGTCGCCAATACCATCGTAATCCTCAGCACATCCCCCGCCTTGGCCGCGATGTTCAGTTGGGTCTTCCTGGGTGAGGTGGCACGGCGCGCCACCTGGATCGCCATCGCAGCGGTGATGGTCGGCATTGCCATCGTCGTGTCTGGTTCATTCGGATCGGGCAACCTTCTTGGAGGTGCACTGGCGCTGATCGCCGTCAGCTTTATCTCTCTGAACATGGTGCTTCTTCGCCGATTTCAGTCGGTCAGCCGATTGGCGAGCGTCGGAATGGGCGGTTTCTTTCTGGCCATCGTGATGGTGTTCCTGGCGACACCGTCGACCTACAGCGGAAGCACTTGGGCGGTCATGGCCGTGATGGGACTGTTCACCGCGCCGTTCGGGCGGGTCCTGTCGCAAGTAGCAACCCGTTACATCACCGCACCCGAGGTGGGCATGATCCTTGTGGCCGAGGCGGTTCTGGCCCCGCTTTTCGCCTTTGGGGTCTTCGGGGAAATCCCGCCGCTGGCCAGCTTTGTAGGCGGGGGCGTCATCCTTGCTACACTGCTGGCTTACAACATGCTGACCAACGGACCTTCGAAGTGAAGGGGCAGACAATGACATTTGACCTGACGTTCATCGGCCACATCGAAACCCCCTATCAGTCCTTGGACGATTGCCCAAACAATGTGCAGGCCGATGGCCCGCGATGCGATATCATTTTGGGTTCTCGTTTTTCAGAAGGGCTTTTAGGCCTTGAAGCCGGGCAAACTATCCTCGTGCTTTACTGATTGGAAAGGGTCGATAAGAACCTGTTTTTGCAGCATCGGGGCGGCCGGAGCGATAGTCTCACGCGTAGCGTCTTTGCGCTGCGCTCTCCTCACCGCCCCAAGCCTATTGCAATGGCGCGCGTCCAGATCGAGGCGATCACGGACAGGCGCATCAAGGTGTGGGGCATGGATTGTCTGAAAGGGACCAAGCTGCTCGACATCAAGCCGGATACGAAGTGATGCCCTATTGTCTGGACGATAAACCGGATGAGCCCATGGTTCTTTGCAACGTCTCGACCTGATGGTCGATCTTGTCCAGCTGCGCCTGTTTTTCAGAGTCGTTCAAGAACGAACCGGCGAAGGAATTCTTAGCCAATTGAATGACGTCTTTTTCGCTGAGGTTCAGGTTCCTCTGAACGGCGCGATAATTGTCATTGATATAGCCGCCGAAATAGGACGGGTCATCCGAGTTGATTGTTACCAAAAGACCTTCATCCAATGCCTTTTTGACCGGGCTCTTGGTCAAATCCGGGATAACTTTGAGCCGCCAATTGGAAATAGGACACATTGTCATCGGTGTTTTCTGACGAGCCAAGCGCGACACCAGCGCTGGATCATCCAGAGCATGGTTTCCATGATCCACACGCTTGATTTTTAGCAGGTCGAGCGCTTCCTTGACGTTTTCAGAGGTGCCTTCTTCGCCCACATGGGCAACGGGCACAAACCCCTCTTCCCGCGCCGCCTTGAAAACACGCTCAAAAGTCGCAGGAGGGATGCCACGTTCTGTACTGTCCATGCCGAAACCGTGGATGTGCTCTTTATGTTTCTTCGCGCATTCCAATGCGGTGAAAGCATGCTCTTCCGGCAAGTGGCGCACGATGCACATGATCAGCTTGGACGAAATACCTAACTCCTTTGCCCCGGCCTCAAGCGCGCGCGTGATCCCTTCGACAACAGTTTCAAAGGCGACGTTTCTATCCATGTGCGGCTGGGGGTCAAAGAACAGTTCAACATGGGTCAGACGGTCTGCATGCACCCGGGTCAGGTAAGCCCAAGTCAGATCAAAGAAGTCCTGCTTAGTTACAAGCACGGACATTCCGAGGTAGTACAGATCCAGAAAATCTTGGAGGCAGTCGAACTCGTAAGCTCTTCGCACATCCTCGACCGTCTCATAGGGCAGCGATACTTTGTTTCGACGGGCTAACTTCAGCATCATCTCGGGTTCCAGGGTCCCTTCGATATGAACATGCAGTTCTGCTTTGGGCAGATTATCGATCAAAGCATTCGCTAAATTGCACATTTCACACGGCTCCCAATTTACCTTTCTGAAAAGGCATAATGATCATTTACCTTTCTGTAAAGATAAATTACGTTTGAAAGCGTAATAGGGGGATGCTCATGGCCGACCAGGTTCCAATTCGATCACTTCTCGAGCGGATCAAGCTCAACTGGCCTGAAGCAGCCTCGCCGGAAACCGACATTATTTTCTCGGTGATCCGTTTGAACGAACTGATCCGGGCGCGCACGGAGGAAGCCTTGGCCCGTTTCGATCTCACTCACGCAGCCTTCGAAGTCTTGGTCGCGCTTCGAGCGCAGCCGAAACCCCGCCAACTTACGCCATCAAATCTCTGTAAGTCCGCGCTTCTGACTACAGGTGGTGCAGCCAATATTTTGGTCGACCTTGAGCGCAGAAGTTTGGTTACACGGGCCCCCAACCCACGCGATGGTCGCAGTAAGATTGTGCAACTGACCGAGGCAGGCGAACACCTCATCGAGCGTGCAATGAAAGAGGTAATGGAACACGACAAGCTACATTTTGAAGAGTTTCGCCCCCCGGACGAGATTGAAAACATACGCTGCGCGCTTCTTTCCGCGATGAGTAAGATTGAAGCTTGAGTGTCGATTGATGGGTAATGTGAATTCAGCTGGCCATCTAATTCGCACCGGCAGCGAACGACCGAAGTAGACCTTCAGAACCAAGCCTCACAGTTTCCCAGATGCGCAACTTTGCCCCCAATGGTCGAATTATTGCGAGGCACGCTTTGAACTCAATCCGCCCATACATTTTGCGGAATATTGAAGAGCTGGCTCTGTACCCACTGACCTGCTTTGCCCAGAACGTGTTGCTCTGTCCAGACAAGGTCGATGCCTTCCAGTGCATCGCTTTGCTGGAACGTGTAATCCATTTGAGCCAGCTTGTTCGATCTCAGCAATTCTCTGACAACTGGCAATGGCAATTCGGCCCATCCTAAACCACGCAAAACCAGTTCAAGGATCATGTGGGGGTTTTCCGCATACCAAATCGATGCGCTCTTGATTTCACCGACCTGGCCAGGGACTTCACGTGAACGGCTCCTGAGTACCAATTGCCGATATTGTCTGAGGTCTCGGTGAGCAACGCGATCCAGTCTGGCCAGCGGATGAGATGTACCGCAGACCGGAACCAAAGCTGAATATCCGACGCCCCGAACCTGAAAGCCCGTCGGGTAACTTTCCTGTTCCGTCATGAGGCCGAGTGTTACACGCCCCTCTTTGAGCAAGGTCGCCGTATCGTTTGGGCCGGTGGTCAGGATTTCAAGCGAGACGTCGGGAAACTCATTTGAAAAATCGCTCAACACATCCAAAACCGGAGTCAGATTGACCCCCTGTTCGACTGCAATGCTCACCTTGTCCTCTACCCCTTCCGACATCGATGTCGCCTTGGCGTGAAATTCCTGGTTTCCGAGCAAAATGCCCTTGGCATATGGTAACAGCGATTGGCCCGCCTGTGTGAGCGTCGGAGACCTGCTGCTTCTGTCAAAAAGTTGAAGATCGGTATCGATTTCAAGGTTAGCGATTGCAGTTGATACCGCAGACTGGGCTTTCTTCATCTTCCGCGCGGCCGCAGAGAAGGAGCCAAGCTCTGCGGCCAGTACGAAGGCCTGCAAACTCTCAGGTGACGGCATAGTAAACCTATCTGATATTTAGATAGTTATTAACTATAAATATCTGAAAACCTCAATAGAACACAATCCAGCAATGGAGTTGGAAATGTCGGACAAAGTCATTCTCAGAACGGGCAAGGATCGTCTTCGTTATACAATCAGCTTTGAGCTGTTGTTGATGGCTTTCTTAGTGCCTGTCGGCGCCGCTTTTTTCGACAAACCGATTGCTGAAATTGGCGAGCTCGGAGTGGTCCTCGCGGTCAAGGCGATGGTTCTAAACCTTGTCTATAACTGGTTTTTTGACAGGATTGATGCCCGTGCCGGGCGCGTTGCCAGTCAACGCTCGCATTTTGGGCGGATATTGAACGCGATAGGGTTTGAGGCTTCGCTGGTAACAACGTCACTTCCTATCTACGCTTGGTGGCTCGGCATTGGGTTAATGGAAGCCCTAATGACGGATGTCGTCGTTACGTCTTTCGTCGTTGCCTATACCTATGTTTTCACTTTGGCATATGACAGGTTATTCCCGCTGGAAACCAAATCGGTTTAGATGGTTCATTGGTTTCAGCTTACCAACATATTTTCGCAAAGCATTATCCACATTGCGCTCAGCGTTGCTGTTCTCCGCGTCGCACGTTTGTGACAGATCGCAGCCCTAAGCAGGCATTTGAAACTAAACTTTGCAATTTCAGAGATGTGGACATAGCACCAATTCGCGGCTGTTACTTGGGGTGGAACCACATCCTCAGTGCGGCCTTCGAATTTTGCTAATCATTATTAGGCTATCACGAATGTTCAGTCTCATCATCGTGAGGTTGGCCGCCCCGGCGATTAGTTCAATCACCTGAATCGTATAAAACGTGCTGTCGAATTCGCAGCAGTGGCTTTATCCGCCAGAAACCAGGTGGCGGGTACGAGGATCAGCAAACCATTCCTCGCGATGACAAGCATGCGGGTTTTCTTGGCTTTCGTTAGCGCGTCCTTGCGTTTCCAGCCCATTGCCATGCCCGATCCGCCAGCAATCGCCATTGCCGGTATGAAGATGAACATGCAATTTAGGATCGACGATCTCGATCCAGGCACTCGTGAAGCCATTCAAAAACGGCGTCAACTTTTCCGAAGCGACGGCTTTGACACATTCTAAGTGATCAATCGGAAGCAAATTATTCGTGTATTGAGGTAGATGTTCGACGACATGCAAAAACGTGATTTGATCATCGTCAGAGTTGAGCACCTGCGCAACTTGCAAAGTGCGCGCCGTATCTCGGTCTACATCCAAGGAAATCGGAACGAGGATATTCTGATACATTTTTGCAAGCTCCTGAAGAGAAAAATCAACGGCTTGAAAGCATGGATTTCGAACCCTCAGGCCGTTGAAGTTTGGCCCGCAGCATTGTCGAGAAGAGAGCTTTCGGGCCGGGGAGTGTTATCCTATGCGGCGACGAACAGGTCTTTAAATTGTTCGCGCAAGATGTTCTTTTGAACCTTACCCATGGTGTTGCGGGGCAGTTCTTCCATCAGGATCAACTGGCGCGGGTGTTTGAACCGCGCGAGACTGTTGCAAACTGCAGTCTGCATCTCTTCAAGGTTAGGGGACTCACCCGGTTCGGCTACAATCACACCAAGAACCGTTTCACCGAAGTCCGGGTGGGGTACACCGACTACCGCACTCTCAAGCACTCCCGGCTGGTCATCCAGCACAAGCTCAATTTCTTTGGGGTAGATATTGTAGCCACCCGAGATGATCAGGTCCTTGTTACGGCCAACGATGTGGACATAGCCATCCTCATCGACCCGACCCAAATCGCCCGTGATGAAGAATCCGTTCTCGCGCAGCTCGGCGGCGGTTTTTTCCGGCATTTGCCAGTATCCCTTGAATACATTAGGGCCGCGCACCTCAATCTCTCCGATCTCGCCTTGCGGAAGGGCATTACCATCAGAGTCGCAGATTTTCAGTTCGACACCCGGAAGCGGGAACCCAACGGTGCCCGCTCGACGGTCACCGTCATACGGATTTGAAGTGTTCATGTTGGTCTCTGTCATTCCGTAGCGTTCCAGGATGCGATGGCCGGTGCGCTCTTCGAATTGCACATGGGTTTCCGCCAGCAGTGGAGCGGAACCGGAAACAAATAAGCGCATGTGTTTGGTCAGTTCATTTGTGAACCGATCGTCATCCAACAGGCGGGTATAGAAGGTCGGTACGCCCATCATCGCCGTGGCATGCGGCATCCGCCCTATGATCTCGTCCAGATCGAATTTAGGTATGAATACGATGCTGCTGCCCGCAGCCAGTGTGACATTAGTTGCCACAAAGAGTCCGTGAGTGTGAAAGATCGGCAGCGCGTGCAGCAGCACGTCGTCGGATGTGAAACGCCATTCAGTGACCAGCGTATTTGCATTCGACAACAGGTTGTTCTGGGTCAGCATCGCACCTTTAGAACGGCCCGTCGTGCCCGAAGTATAGAGAAACGCCGCCAGATCCTCACCGTCCCGGTCTACTGTCTCAAAGCTGGCCGGCATGGCCGCGGCCTGATCCATCAGGCTACCGCTGCCATCAGCGTTCAGGGTCTCGACTTGCGCCCCCAATTGCGCTCCGATGGGGGTAAGACTCTCCTCACTTCTGGCGTCACAGACAATTAGCGAAGACCCGCTGTTTTCAATAAAGTAAGTCAATTCATCCACCGTATAGGCAGTGTTGAGCGGCAGGAACACAAGACCCGCCTGCGCGCAGGCGGCATAGAGCGCCAATGCTTCGGGTGATTTTTCAATCTGCGCCGCGACCCGGTCACCGGGCTTCAGACCCAGTTGGGTTGCCACATTGGCGATCTGCGCGACTGTGCTCAGAAAGTCCTGATGCGTAACAGTTGACCCGTCGAGCAGATGCAAAAAAGGTGTGTTTTTACCGGCGTGAGCGCCGAACAAACCGTCATAGAGAGGATTGGCCATTAGGGTTACCTTTCCTGTGTCGTAGTGAGAGAGGCCGACGCAGCTAGCGACTTGGCCTCGGGCGAAGCGATGACCCCGCGGGTATTGGCGAACTGCTCGTGGTTCTGGGCAATGCGGCTGAGGTCATACAGGTAGTTCACCATCGTGCTGCCGGACTGCGCCCGACCCTTGTCCGAGATATCAGCATCGGCATGAACCGCATGGACCAGCGCACCATTGCCCAGATGGAACCGCGCTACCGGATCGAACGGTAGATCGCCCCGGCCTTTGGCATTTAACAGATAATGAGCCGCTAGAGCCTTCATCTGATCGCGATCTTCGATGTCCCATTCAATGCCTTCCTGCGCCAACCAATTGGTCAGGCCTGGAATGGGTGACAGGGTGACAAAGGTCTTCAGCCCAGTCAGTTCCGCCGCTAGATCCGAGGCCACCTGCTTGATCAGGGAATTGCCGAAAGAGATGCTGGCGAGCCCCGCCTGACAGTTCGAGATCGAATAGAACACTGCCGTATCGGCCTGATCTTCGAGGAGAGGATCGCGGTCTTCGGCCAGCAGTGCCTGAACCGAGCCGGGTATCCCAATATTCAGCGCCACCTCGACAAAGATCAGAGGCTCGTCGGGCATCGAGGGGTGGAAGAAGGCAAAGCAACGCCGGTCGGTAGGCTCCAGCCTGCGGCGCAGGTCGTCCCAGCTATCGATTGCATGGACGGCTTCATAGGCGATGATCTTTTCCAGAATATGCGCCGGGCTCTCCCAGTTGATTGGGCGCAGGACCAGAAAGCCCCGATTGAACCAACTGGCGAACAAGTGGCGGAAGTCCAGATCCAGCGCTTGCAACTCGGGTTCTTTACCACCCAACCGCAGAAGATCGGCGCGCATCTGAACAAGCGCGCCAGTGGCACCCGGCACTCGGTTCAGGCGGCGGATCAGCTCTTGCCGAGCGGGTTCCGCCGCAACCGCGAAGCTGCGATAAGTCGCTTTCGAAGGCGCGCGCTCGTATTCGTCCAGCGATGACCGAACCGCTTCGGGGTCGATGTTCATAACGGTGGCGAGATAACGGAAGAACTTAAGCTTTTCGCCATCCTCCATTTTGTCGAAGCGGGTCAAAATCTCTTCCGCCAGAGCAAGTCCAGAGGTCTCCCCGGCTGAGCCTACCAACGCGTCAGCGAGTTCGGTTAGCGGGCGGCCATCGAGGGCCGCTGCGCCGGCGCGGCGATAACGTCGCTCAAACACGGTTGAGAGAAGATCGGCGAACAGGGTCATACCGCTGCCCCCATCACCAGATCAGGCAGCCATGTTGCGAGGCCCGGGAAGAGGCAAAGCAGGACAATCGCGAGCACCATGCAGGCCACGAAAGGCAGCGATCCGGTCAGGATGGTTTTCAGCGAGATGTCCGGTGCGATGCCGTTGATCACATAGAGGTTCAGCCCGACGGGGGGGGAGATCAGGCCGATCTCCATGTTGATCGTCAGCACAACCGCGAACCAGATTGGGTCAAAGCCGGCGGTGGTGATGATCGGCAGCAGGATCGGGGCCGCCATCAGGATCACGGCCACAGGTGGCAGGAAGAACCCGGCGATCAGCAGGAACACGTTGACCGCACCCATCAGAACCCAACGGTTCACATCCAGCGTACCAATCCATTCGGCAATCGCCTGCGTTATGAACAGTGAGCTAAGCATGTACGAGAACACTCCGGCAGCCGCGATGATGAACAGGATCATCACGCTTTCCTTGGTGCTGTCGCGCAATACGACCCAGATGTCCTTGGGGTTCCACAGCTTGTAGATGATCATGGCGATCAACAGGCACAACAGCGCACCAACGGCGGCGGTTTCCGAAGGGGTGGCGATACCGCCATACATGGCATAGAGCACACCGAGAATGATGCCGAGGAAGGGCAGCACGCGCGGCAGGATCTCGAACCTTTCGCCCCAGGTGTAGCTGCCTGAACCCAGACGGGTGGCGTCGCCGGATTTCCAAGTTGAATAGAGCGACCAGGCCATGAACAGGCCGACCAACATCAGGCCCGGGATTACGCCGGCCAGAAACAGACGGCCAATCGAGGTCTCGGTGGCGATGCCATAAACGATCATGGTAACCGAGGGCGGGATCAGGATGCCCAAAGTACCGCCCGCGGCGATGGAACCCGCGGCAACGCCATCGGGGTAACCACGCTTGCGCATTTCGGGGATGCCCATCTTTCCAATGGCCGCACAGGTTGCGGGTGACGATCCGGACATGGCAGCGAACAATGCGCAGGCGCCAAGATTTGATACGACCAGCCCACCGGGTACACGGGTCAGCCAGCGCTCAAGCGCTTCATACAGGTCGGCCCCCGCCCGTGTCGAGGCAATCGAGGCCCCCATAATGATGAACATCGGGATCGACAAAAGAGCAAAGTTATCGAGCTTACCGAATAGGATTTCCGGCATCAGTTCAAGCGACCGAGGGCCGTCGAAGACGATCAGAAACCCGGCCGAGACGATCAACAGGCCGATGGCCACGGACACGCCCGAGAACAGAACTAGGATGGTTGCGATGGCGACAATTGCGCCGAGCAGAAGGGGATCCATCGGCTTTACTCCAGTCCGAAGGGTTTATCGATGCCAAGAAGGACGGCGACGAGGTCGGCGATCAGCTGCAACAGTAGCAGTCCAAAGCCGACCGGGATGGACAGGTAGGGAATCCACAGGCGAACACCCCAGACGGTGTCGGATTTCCAGCCGCGTTCCCACGCGAAGTGCCAGTAATCGTAGCCGTAGAACAACATGACCGAGACGATGGCGATGGACAGAGCCGAAGTCAGGATCGCCATGAAAAAGCGGGCACGCGGGGCAAGCGAGATCGGGATCAGGTCGACATTTACATGCCCGCGCAGGCGCTGCACATAAGGCAACCCAACCAACGTAGCGGCGATGACCAGATAGATGACCGCTTCGGTTTGCCAGATGGTTGAGCCATTCAGGACAAAGCGCACAACGATCATCTGGCAAGTGATGGCGACGGCGGCGACGATCATACCTGCGGAACACCATCCGGCCAGAGTTGAGAGCGCCGCGACAAAGCGAAGAAAGGGATTGTTCCCGGTGTGGGAAGCAACGGCAGAGCTATGGCCGGCCATTTGCGCCTCCTGTGATTGAGATGCAATTAAGTCTGAAGATCAGAACTGAGATCAGGTGCCGGGCGGCAACGAAGTCGCCCGGCAAAAGGGGATCATTCGACTGCCAGAGCCTTGTCCAGTAGGTCCTGCCCGTCAGGAACCTCTTCCACGAAGGCTTTGTAGGAAGTTTCCATCGCCAGCGCGCGCCAGGCTTCGAAATCCTCTGGGGACATTTCAGCAATTTCGACACCAGCCTCTTCGAACACCTTGGCCGAGTTGGCGTCCTGTTTCTTAGCCTCTTCCAGATAATAGGCCTGTGCCTTTTCAGATGCGGCTAACAGTGCGGCCTGCTGATCTTCGTTCAGCCCGTCGAAGGTGGTTTTGTTCATCAGCAACGGCTGATACATGAACCACAGCGCCACATCGCCCGCAGGCGTATAGCAGCTGACCTGTTCGTAGATACGATAACTGACAAAGGAAGAGGACGAGGTATTGGCCGCCTGCAGAACACCGGTCTGCATGGCGTTGTAGATTTCCGACGACGCCATCGACGCGATCGAGGCATCGGCCCCAGCCAGCATCTGTTCGAACGATTTACCTGCCGCGCGGGTCTGCAGGCCTGCGACATCCTCGGGGTTGGTGATGCACTTATCCTTGCCCGCAAAGCCACCGGCCAGATAGCCATGGACCAGAACCATCACGTCATCCTCGGCCATCTTCTCTTCCAACGCTTCCATGAAGGGCGAGTCGGCCAGACGTGCAGCGTGATCGTGGTTTTTCACCAGACCGGGCATCAGGGTCAGGTTATAAGCAGGCTGCTGACCACCGGCATATGACAGCGGCAGAACCGTCATATCCAGCTGACCCCGACTAAGTGGCTTGTACTGCTCGCGCGGTTTGAACAAAGATTTCGAGCCGAAAATCTTGATTTCCAGATCGACATCGGCTGCGGCAACCTCGTCCGCAACGATCTGGGCGACCTGATGTCGGATGTCCTTGTTCGACCACTGGTGCGATAGGCGTAGCTCTTCTGCGGAACTCAGTGTGCCCACGGCCCCGAGCGCCAAAGCAGCGACGGCTGTTTTGAACATGGCTTTCATATTCTCCTCCCTTTTTTACCCGGACTTATCGGGGATGAGCAGAAGCATAGGGCGGTTATGTTTTTTAAGTCAACATTTTTGTATACAAGATTTGATTTCTTGAGTTCTCTCCTGATCGTGAGTAAAACAGAAACCTATGGACCAACGACTTTCCGATAGCATCGCTCAGGACTTAGAAGAGCTTATCTTTGACGGAACTTTTTCAGACGGAGACCGCCTGGACGAAGTCAAACTGGCAGAGCAATTCGGTGTCTCAAGAACGCCACTTCGGGAAGCAATTCAGAGGCTTGCTCTGTCTGGGCTGGTAGAGCTCATCCCGCGCAGGGGTGCTTTTGTGCGACAGCCCGGCCCGGTAGAACTGATGGAAATGTTTGAAGTCATGGCTGAGTTCGAAGCCGTTTGCGGTCGACTTGCCACTCTACGAATTTCCGAGGAGGCTTTGAAGGACCTCATCGACGCCAACAATAGATGTCAGATGGCGGTCGATGCCGACGACCCGGACACATACTACTACGAAAACGAACGGTTCCATCGAATCATATACAATCAGTCTGGCAATTCATTCTTGGAACAAGAGGCGTCTAAGCTGCACAGACGGCTCAAGCCCTTCCGACGGCAACAGCTTCGGCTTCGGGGCCGTATGGCACAGTCGATGTCCGAACATGAGGACATTGTACGGGCTCTCGAAAGCGGCAACCCTGAAGAATCAGCAAATGCGCTACGCGATCATGTCGCTGTGCAGGGCGAAAAGTTTCACAATCTGATGGCGTCTTTGAAGCGTGCATCTGAGTAGATCTGTGAGCGACGGATTATTCGGCATTAGTGTTTGAGTAGACGGCTCCTTATCGACCCGTCGCGCAGACTTTCTGCGCGACGGATTAATTCGATTACTGGACGACTTCACTGTAGTCGCCGCGGACCTGCACCATCACTGATACATCGCCGGAATCGCGGTTGCGCCAGAACCAGCCGTGCTCACCGGAAAAGGCCGCTTCAATGGTGCCTTCCGCACCTGCTGATCCTCGTCCCTTTTCATAGGTGATCGACTGCCCGCCGCCATGGCCGTGCAGGTCGAAGTTTATCCGCCCGCCTGTTACAACCATGCGGTACTCAGCCGCTGCACCTTCCTCCATGACCAGCTTCCACTCAGCCGACTCTCCAGGTGTGAGAGTAAAGCTGGTTTCATCCTGCCAGACCTCGGCCTCTTGCGCTTGAGCCGAACTGACAAAGAGCCCAAGAACTTCGTTCAGCAGGCTCGATTGATCCTGGTTTTCAAGTTCTCGATCTGCTTCGGCCTCGTCCGCAAGCTGTGTTTTGATTTCACCCATCTCCTGCAGCCCCAGCACACGGCCCACACCGGTCGGGTCGATCCCGTATTCGGCCGGCAGAACCACCGTGACAAGGATCACAGCAGCGGACGCACCTGCGATGATGGTCGAGCGGATAAGCTGTGCCGAGCTCGGCAGTTCCTCAAGACTTGGTCTTTCTGTGTTGAACATTTTTTGAACTCCGTTACGTGGCGGCAAGATAGCCGGTGATCTGATAGCCCATCAGGATGAACCCGAGGGTCATCATGACGACGTTTACGTTGTATGCTTGTTGGAAGAAGTACGGGCTTTTGCGCCAGAACCCCATGACGATGAGGATGATCGCAAGGGCCGTAAGTTGGCCAAGTTCCACACCCACATTGAACGCAAGCAGATTGGCAAGAAGCCCTTCCGGAGCGATATCGTAGTCGAGGATTTTGGTTGCGAGCCCCATGCCGTGAAACAGACCAAAAATCAGCGTCGCGGCTTTTGTATTTGGCTGGAATCCCAGCCAGCGCTGGAACGCGCCAAGATTGTCGAGAGCCTTGTAGACGACTGAAAGCCCGATAATCGCGTCGACAATATACGCGTTTACGCCCCAGCCAAACCACACTCCCAAAAGCATTGTCGTCGAGTGACCGATCGCAAAGAGGCTGACATAGATGCCAACATCTTTGGCTCGGTAGAGAAAAAACACGACGCCAAGCAGGAACAGGATGTGATCGTAGCCTGTGACCATGTGCTTGGCCCCAAGATACATGAAGGGGATGATGTTCACGCCCCAGATTTCCTGGATGTAACCAGCATCGCCTTCAGTGACGTTATGAGCCAGCACCTGAGACGAACTCAGCGCCAGATTGGTTATGATGAGGGCCAGCAGGAGCGTCGCGCGCCTGTCCAGACCCCGAGAGAATAGATTCATGGATGATCTCCGTTGTTGTGTGATGTCGAAAACCCCGATTGGGGCGACGTCACACGCGCGGAGGTCGTTCTATACCGTTACTCCTGAACGGACCGCCCGGCACCCTGTCGAAGGCCCAGTCATCTGGGAGCGAGGCCAGTGAAAGCGCATTGCCCGATTCCGGTATAACCATTTGGCTGTGATCATGATCTGCACCATCATGACTGTGCCCGTGCATCGCCCACAACAAATCTTCTTCAAATCCGTGAGTATGCCCGTGCTCTGCAATTATCTGCAAATGCTCCTGCACGGTTTCGATCACTGTCGGAGCATGGCCCGAGTTGGGCTGAAGCGACCACACGATCAAAGACAGGCAGACCAAAGCTGCCATCGCATTTTGCGCATATCTCTGAACTGCTCTCACGCTTACAGGTGCCTCTGCGACCTTGTTATATCCTCCCCCGGGGGTTATCTCGGCTTATATGACAAAACCACAAATTCACGCAAGCCATCCCGCACTCATAGCCCGGCTAAAACGCGCCGAGGGGCATCTGCGATCTGTTATTGCGATGATTGAAGACGGCAAACCTTGCGTTGAAGTCGCCCAACAACTGCACGCCGTTGAAAAAGCCGTGACCAATGCCAAGCGGGTATTGATACACGACCATATGAATCATTGTTTGGGTGGCGACAGTCCCCATGATCTGGACGAGTTGCGCGCCATTTCCCGGTACCTCTGAAATGTTTGACATCCTGAAAGATCGCACCTTTCGCCACCTTTTCGCGGCGCAAGTCGTGGCACTACTGGGAACAGGGCTGGCCACCGTGGCACTTGGCTTGCTTTCCTTCGATTTGGCCGGGGATCAGGCCGCCATGGTGCTTGGAACAGTCTTTACGATCAAGATGATCGCCTACGTGGGCGTGGCTCCGATAGCAGCCGCTGTTGTGACTCAGTTCCCCCGCCGTGCGGTGTTGGTCGCGCTCGATTTGATCCGCGCGGGTGCGGCTGTGTGCCTGCCCTTTGTGACAGAGATCTGGCAGATTTATGTGCTGATGTTCCTGCTACAATCAGCTTCGGCTGCTTTTACTCCGACATTTCAAGCCACGATCCCGAGTGTACTGCCAGACGAGGCGCGCTATACCCGCGCCTTGTCGCTGTCGCGGCTGGCCTATGATCTGGAGAATATCATTAGCCCGACCCTTGCAGCTTTGCTGCTTGCCGTATTGAGTTACAACACGCTCTTTTTCGGAACAGTTTTTGGCTTTGTCGCCTCGGCTTTGCTTGTGGTTTCGATTCTGTTACCCGATCCCGAACCTGCCGAAGGCAAAGGTATCTACGACCGCACCACACGGGGCATCCGTATTTATCTTGCGACACCACGATTGCGCGGATTGCTCGCTTTAAACCTCACTGCCGCCGCTGCTGGGGCGATGGTACTTGTGAATTCGGTTGTGCTGGTACGCGGCACGTTAGGCCTGTCAGAAAGCGCGTTGGCCTGGACCATGTTTGCTTTTGGGGCAGGTTCCATGTTGTCCGCCCTTGTCTTACCGCGACTGCTTGATCGCATAGCTGATCGCCCTGTGATGATTGCGGGAGCTACCATGGCGATGGCGACACTTATGGTACTGGCGATACTGGTGATGAGCTTCGGCGTGTCATGGCCCATCTTACTCGGGGCGTGGTTCCTTGTTGGCATCGGCTATTCTGCGGTACTAACACCCTCTGGCCGCTTGTTGCGACGATCGTCTCAAGAAGCCGACCGCCCCGCCTTGTTCGCCGCGCAATTCGCACTGAGCCACGGTTGTTGGCTGGTCGCCTACCCTTTGTCGGGGTGGCTAATGACCCGGCACGGTACCGTTGAAGCTCTGCTTGTTCTTGCTTTGACTGGTGCCATTGGCATTGTTTGCGCCCTGCGCCTTTGGCCTCGTGACGATCCTGAAACGCTTACGCACACTCACGAAAATCTTCCACTGGACCACCCACACTTGCAAGGGCAACGGACGCACACGCACGCCTTCGTCGTTGACGACGAACACCCGCGTTGGTCGCCAACTCTTTGAGTTGAAGCCGTGGATTAAAAGCCCGACGCGAAGAGAAATTAATGATGCCATTGGCTCTGGTCGCATTCTCCGAACTTTGGAGTCGATGAAGAGACAAGACGACACATAAGCTCTAAAGGATTGGTTTTGGTCTGAATGCTGCTTTTGGTCCGTCGCCTCAAGTGTTTGCCATTGCCGCGAAGATCAGCATTCCGCCCCACGACGTCCCAAAGTAATAAACGGCCCGTTGCGCACCTTAGAACAATCAATCAACGCTGCAATGCTGCTTGTCTGAAACGGACGTTAACTGATTCTGCTGCACGCCTATTGAACATCAACAGACGGTCACAATGCAGGCATTCGCCGCTCATTTTGCCCAACGCTGGTTTCGCTGTTGCTTCCTAAGTCAGTTCTTTCCTGATGTGCTCGGCAACGAGTTGCGAAAACCGCTGTGTGGCGATCGATCTGTATTGCGTCGGCGGATACACCGCGAATATTCCTCCGGACGGAAGAGGCCAGTCCGGGAGAAGCTGGACAAGGGATTTTTCCGCAAGCTCTTTTCGAACGTAGAAATCCGGAAGGATAGAGATACCCGCGGATTCAAGTGTCATCGCTTTGATTGCTGGTGTTACGTCGGCCGACAGGGCCCGCGTCATTTCAACATCGACCGAGTCGCCAGAGCGCCCTAAAAACCGCCATCGGAGCGGAGTAGATAACGCCTGATGCTCGATAAACGGAAAATCCGCCAAATCGCTTGGCGTTTTGGGGTCGCCAAACTCATCAACCACTCTTTCAGAGGCGACGACGATCTGCCTGAAATCTCCCAGTTTGCGCGCAATGTTTGCGGAATCGGCCAACCAGCCGACCCGATATGCGATGTCGAACCGCGCCTCGACCGGATCAATTCGTGCATCACTCAGCGTCAGCTCTATGGTTACTGCCGGGTACAATCTACGAAACGTCGCCGCGACCGGGGCAACATAATCAGCGCCAAAATCAAGTGGTGCAGTGATGCGCAATGACCCAGAAGGTTCAGTGCTGCCGCGGCGCACCATGGCATAGGCTTCTTCTGCTTGTGCAACAGACGCCTGCGCCGCCGCGTAAAATGCTTGACCGATTTCCGTCAGGTTCAGATGGCGGGAATTTCGAACAATCAAAGTTGCTCCCAGCTCTTCTTCAAGAAGCTGCAATTGCTTGCTTACAACTGCCTTGCTGACACGCAAGCGATCAGCCGCCGCCGTAATGGTTCCGGCCTCGGCTATGGCCACAAAGTACTCCAAACGATTCAGGTTTGGTTTTGCCATTTAATGTCATCTTTTAACTGACGTTAAGTCCATTTAATGCGCATTTAGCTGACAACGTCGACTCCTTATTTGAAACACACAGGGCAACCGTGACGGCTATTTAAAGCTGCCCCCTGACAAAGGAGATGAGTATGAAAGCAATCCTGACCGCTACAGCAACTGTGATGATCTCGACGGCTGCAATGGCAGCCGACCTAAAGATCACTCATTTCACCCCCAACGAAGACAGCTTGTTTCCGGTTTCTTCAAATCTGATTGAAGGGCCTAACGAAGTACTTCTGATCGACGCGCAGTTTGAAAAGGACGACGCCGAGCAATTGGTCACCATGATCAAGGCCACCGGCAAACCGCTCACGACCGTTTTCATCAGTCACAAAGACCCCGATTTCTATTTCGGGCTGGATACGATCCGCGCAGCCTTTCCCGATGTCAAAATCGTCGCCACGCCGGAAACCGTGAAAGGGATCGAGAAGACGATCCAGCTCAAGTATGATTTCTGGGGGCCGATCCTGAAAGACAATGCCCCAACCGGATTAATCATCCCTGACGTTCTGGAAGGAGACAGCTTGAAAGTGGACGGCGAAACTATTCAGGTTGTCGGCCTCGATGGCCACGATCCTGCCCATACCTTCCTTTGGGCACCCTCTGAGAAAACTGTTCTGGGCGGTGTGGTTCTTTACGAAAACGTCCATGTCTGGCTTGCTGACAATCAAACGCCTGAAAGCCGCGACAAATGGCGTGCGACCTTAGACCAGATCACCGCACTCAACCCTGGGCGTATAATTCCCGGGCACGTCATCGGAGTAAGCGCCGAGGATGAGAGCATCGTTGATTTTACCAGAGAATACGTCGCCGCTTTCGAGGGCGCATCGGAGAAGGCGGAGAACTCCGCCGAGTTGGTAGCGGCGATGCAGGAAACCTACCCCGATTTTGAAAACGTGGGTGATCTTGAACTCAGCGCGCAAGTTATCGAGGGCGAACGCTCGTGGCCCTAAGGTCAAGTTTAGTGCCAGGGCGCGAGATCATCGGGCCTTGAATTCCTAACAAACAGAGCGCCGGACCCTTCAATCCGGCGCTCTGCCTTTGAAAAGTGCGGAAAAATGGAGAGCGAACTAACCCTCATCGACTACCAGATTTAAAGACATCCGCCCGTGTACTTCGCGACGCTTGAAACTTGGGGTTTGAAGCGGGCTTTAAACATGGCGTAAGGACATGGTTCTAGAAATCAGTACCTCCGGTCGATCGGCCCTAAACAGACACTCGCAAGACTTTCAAACATTGCTGCGCGGCCTCCCCAATCAAGCCATTCGAGTTCAGTGCCACATGTCCGGCAACTTTTCCTTTTTGCGAGCCATAAAGGTTTGTAGCTCTTCGTCAGTTCCCTCGTCGAGCGGCGGTGCCTCGTAAGCCTTGAGGCAGGCCTTCCATTTTAAATTGGCCCGCCGCGCCATGTCGGTCGCGCCCTGTTCGGACCAGTTTTCGAATGCCTGCGTGTCCGACAATTCGGCATCATAAAATGCAGTCTCGTAGTGTCTAAGCGTATGGGCGCAACCAAAGAAATGCCCGCCCGGGCCGACTTCGGCAAAAGCGTCCATGGCAAAGTCTTCATCATCTAGAATCAGGCCGGTCAGAAACCTATGCATGGCGCCTAAGTAGTCCGCATCCATAACCAGCTTTTCGTAGGATAGGGTCAATGCGCTTTCCAACCAGCCCGCTGATTGCAGCACAAAATTCGCGCCGCTGAGAACCGAAGCATGCAAGGCCGTCACGCTTTCCATCATCGCCTGCGCATCGGGCAATTTGGAACTGGTGAAGGCGCCTGAACACCGAATTGGAAGACCTATCCGCCGCGCAAGCTGGCCGGCCACGTAAGACGCCAGAGCGGATTCCGGAGTGCCGAAAGAAGGTGAGCCGGTCTTCAGATCAACCGAAGTGACAAAATTGCCAAAGATCACCGGTGCGCCCGGGCGGACAAGCTGGGCCAGCGCGCACCCCACCAATACTTCGGAATAGGCCTGTGTCACTGCGGCAATCATCGACACCGGCGCTGTGGCACCTCCCAGAACGAAGGGCACAACAACCGGGCACTGCCCCGCAGCAGCATAAGTGCGGATCGCCCCTGACATCGCATAATCGAATACCAGCGGCGAATTCATATTGATATTTGCCATGATTACGCAGTTCCGGTCCACGAAATCTGCACCGAAGACTATGCGCGCCATTTCGATGCTGTCCGCAGCCCGTTCGGGAGCAGTTACCGATCCCATGAAGGGTTTGTCGGTCCATTTTAGATGTGCATAGACCATGTCCAAGTGGCGCTTATTCACCGGCAAATCGGTAGGTTCGCAGGTGGTTCCGCCGGAATGGTGCAGCCAAGGCGACATGTAAACGAGCTTTGTCAGGTTCTCGAAATCCCGGATGGTGCCATAGCGACGACCGTGGTCGAGGTCGCTTACAAATGGCATGCCATAGGCCGGAGCAAATATCACGTTGTTGCCACCCAGTTCGATGGTCCGTTCCGGGTTTCTGGCGTGCTGTCGAAAGACCCTGGGCGCTGTTTTGAGTAGTTTTTGCAACAGGCCCGGCGGGAAACGAACCCGATCTTCCGACACATCCGCACCCGCTGCATGCCATAGTTTCAACGCCTCGGGATCATCGAGAAATTTCACCCCAACCTCATGCAGGAGTTGCTCGGATCGAGCCTCAATCAGTTCTAGCCCTTCGTCGCAAATCAGGTCGTAGGTGGGGATCTCGCGGCGAACACCCGTAATCAGCGGCGCCTTATTTGGCGTCGAATCTCGGCGGGCTTTGCGTCGACGCGTGGCTGGCATGAAGTGTCCTGCAATTCACGGTTTCACTACCGCATCGTTCTCCAAAAAAGTAGAACAAACTGCTCTGGAAACGACAAGGGCAGCCGATACCGACGCCAACCCATTCGTTGTCTATTGAAACTTGAAAACCGCACCGGTCTAAAAGACAACGCCCAAATGCCTGACCGGCTTTCAGAGACATGGCTGGCCCAAAGCCGGTGTTGATCAGCCCCCTAGATGCTGCGATTGAGGCCTGCTTTCCAAACAATCACCGCGAGTAAAAACCTTGTTGGGGCTTGACCGGGGAAACGCGACCATGACCATCTGCGGATGCGACACATGGGGTGAATGGAACCCGCAATGCTTTGAAAGCTGATTTAAGCAGTCGCCTAACCTGCGGTAAAAGCACTATGTTTGCCGTTTTTATGCCTGCGGACAAGGCTCCTCTTTCTCGTGAAGTTGTTTTGATTGCTCAATGACTAAGTCACCTATCTCTGGGCGACACGAACCGCAGTTCGTTCCAGCCTGAAGAGCATCTCCGATATCGTCCACACTGTTCAAATGCTTGTCGTGAATTGCGCGGATGATGGTTCTTAGCCCGACTCCGAAACACGAACACACGATTGGTCCGCAGTCTTCTGAAGCTGCAGATGAACGCCCAGACAAGATTTGTTGCAGCGCGACCTTGGGCAAGGTTGCCAAGTAATCTCGCATCAGTGTGATAGGCTCGCGGGATATGAAGAGCACCGCCAATACGCGCTGCCCTTCTGATAACGCAATTCTGTACGACCCACGCTTGGAATCTTCTACTGAAGTGGCCACGGCATCAGGTAGTCCAAACCAATCTCGGGCAGTGATTTCCCAATCTTCTATAATTTGTTTACCGGCCAACTCCATCCTGTAACCCTTGGTTGTTTTGGCGCTTGCCCAATACTCAGCGCTAGGTGTTGCAGCAACAACAGAAACGGCGAAACCGTACCATGCGGCATTCATACGTCGTACAGATACCGCTGTAGACTTGCTTTCCGGTTGTCCGGATATCGGATCAGAAACACTTGGAACTAGCGCTCCCACACGTGCTGATGGAGCGGTTTCACCCGTCCAATGAATAGGAGCAAACACTTGACCTGATGCAACAGTTTCCGTGATGCGAAGCCGAAAGATGCCGCTTCCAACAGAACTATTGATTTCGACCAAATCGGCAGTACTGAGGCCCAGTCGATCAACGTCCTTAGGGTTAATCTCCACATAAGGCTCGGCAAGGTGGGCCGATAAACGAGGCGACATGCCGGACCGGGTCATAGTGTGCCACTGATCCCGATTTCGCCCTGTGTTTAATAGAAACGGATACTGTTTCGAAATTTCCGCCTCGGGTGGTCGATGGATGACAGGAACAAAACGAGCTTTGCCATCTGGATGAAAAAACTGCCCGTCGCCGAAAAAACGGGTGTCTGATGCGCGCGATCTCGCCGGCCACCGTGTCGGGTTCAACGCCTCATAGTCGTCGTCATCAATGTCCGAGAGTCCTGCAATGTCGAAGTCTTTGCCAAATGAGACGGCGAGCGTGGTCATATTGGCGTATTCTCGAAATATCTGCGCCGGAGATTCATAACTGAAAGCCTCTGTCCATCCCATGCGGCGCCCAACCTCGGCAATTATTTCCCAATCCATGCGTGCTTGTCCCGGAGGTGCCAATACGGAGCGCTGTCTGCTGATCGTGCGGTCTGAATTAGTTACGGTCCCCGATTTTTCAGCCCACCCAGCTGCCGGCAGCAAGACATCTGCGAGGCGAGCGGTATCAGTTTTGGCCGTTATGTCGCTGACGACTGTAAATGGACAATTTTGGATGGCAGCCCTCACTCTGTCTGCGTCGGGCATTGTAGCAGCAGGGTTGGTGTGGATGACCCAGAGCGCCTTAATCTGACCGTCCTCGATGGAACGAAACAGATCGACCGCTTTAAGACCCTGCTTCTGCGGAATGGTTGGGGCGTTCCAGAACTGTTGGACTGCATCGCGATGGTTTTCGTTTTCGATATCCAGATGACAGGCCAACATATTGGCCAAACCACCAACCTCTCGCCCGCCCATTGCATTGGGCTGACCAGTGACCGAGAACGGTCCCATACCTGGGCGTCCGATCCGACCTGTTGCCAGATGGCAGTTCAAGATCGAGTTAACCTTATCTGTCCCGCTTGAAGATTGGTTTACGCCTTGGCTGAAAATGGTTACGACCCGCTCAGTGCCAAGCCAGAGGTTGCAAAAAGCTTTAAGCTTGGCTGGATCAATGCCAATTGCCGTATCTTCGTCCTCTTGCGCGGCCTTCAACGCATCCGAAAACCCAACCGTATGAACCAGGAAGTCCGGCGCGATACGCCCTTCTTCGTGGATTTTTCTTAGAAGTCGATTGAACAAGGCAACATCACTACCAGGGTTCAGTGCCAGATGGAGATCGGCCTGATCGCAGCTTGCAGTTCTGCGAGGATCCACAACGACAATCTTGGTGTCACGTGCCTTGCGCGCGGCCAGAATCCGCTGATACAGGACAGGATGACACCAGGCGAGGTTCGAGCCGACCAAGACAACCAGATCAGCCTGATCCAGATCCTCGTAGGTGCCTGGCACCGTATCTGCCCCGAATGCTCGTTTGTGACCTGCCACCGTCGATGCCATGCAAAGCCTTGAGTTGGTGTCGATATTGGCGGACCCGATGAACCCTTTCATCAGCTTGTTGGCGACATAGTAATCTTCGGTCAGCAACTGCCCTGAGACGTAGAATGCCACGCTGTCCGGACCATGTTCCGCAATTGCTGTTGAAAACCGATCAGCAACCAATTGCAGCGCGTCTACCCACTCGGCGTCTTGCCCAAAAACCCTAGGAGCCAGCAAGCGGTGTTCCAGCCCTACCGTTTCCCCCAACGACATGCCTTTCGAGCACAACCGACCGTGATTTGCCGGGTGGTCCGGGTCGCCCCGAACTGTCAGTCCTCCGGCTCCGTCAGGGCGCAGCAGGACACCACAACCGACTCCGCAATAGGCGCATGTCGAACGCACCTCGGGCAGAATGGTGCCATCCATCAGGCGGCACTCCGGCGCGTCACCGCGCTATCGTCCAATAGAATACGACCGTCTTCGATACGAACGGGATACGTGGCGATCCGGCCTTCATCGGCGCCGTGCGCTACGCCCGTATTCAGATCGAATACCCAATTGTGCAAGGGACACGTCACGGACTGTCCATGTACGATGCCCTCGGACAGTGGCCCGCCTTTGTGCGGGCATCTATTGGTGGCTGCGAAGACCTCGGCTTCGGCGGTTCGGAAAACGGCGATGCACCCTATATGCGTTTTGACCAGACGCGCACCGCGCAAGGGCACCTCGTCTAAATGTCCGATGTCGATCCAGCTCATTCTGCGGCCTCCAATGTGAAATCTGCGATTGGTGCGTAGGTTTTTGCCTTTTCTTGAACGTGTTCGGCCCAAGGGTCCTTACGGTAGACGCTTTGTGACAATTCGAACCGTTCGACCAGGGCGGCACGGTTGTCATGATCTTCAACGACCTGAGCCTTGACCCAGTCCATGCCGACCTTGTCTAGCCATTTGTACAGACGGTCCAGGTATTTGCCGCCCTCGCGATAGGCCTGCGTAACGGCCATCACAACTTCGGTCGCTTTTTGCTCTGATGGCACCTGGCACAGAAATTCGGTTTCGCGCACGTCCATACCTGCGGCCCCACCGATGCTAATCTGGAAGCCAGAGTCTACGCAGACTACCCCGATATCCTTGCACGTAGCCTCGGCGCAGTTTCGGGGGCAACCGGACACGGCCAGTTTCAGCTTGTGTGGCGTCCACGACCCCCACAGAATTTTTTCAAGTTTGATACCCAGCTTGGTGCTGTCTTGCGTGCCAAACCGGCAATGATCGGTACCGACACAGGTCTTCACCGTCCGCAGACCTTTGGAATAGGCATGGCCTGAGACTAACCCGGCCTTGTTCAGATCCGACCAGATCGCAGGTAAATCCTCACCCTTCACTCCAAGCAGGTCGATGCGTTGGCCGCCAGTAACTTTGAGGGTCGGCACGTCGTACTTGTCTGCTGCATCCGCGATCGCGCGCAGCTCATCCGCCGTCGTGATTCCGCCCCACATGCGCGGCACAACGCTGAAAGTCCCATCCTTCTGAATATTAGCGTGTTTGCGTTCGTTCACGAAGCGGCTTTGCGGGTCGTCCTGGTATTCCAGCGGCCAGTTCGCCAACAGGTAGTAATTGATGGCCGGGCGGCAGACATGGCAGCCGTTGGGCGTGTTCCAGCCCAGTTCCTGCCAGACAGCGGCCTGACTTTTCAACTTTTGTCCCTTGATCAGACGGCGCACATCTTCGTGTGTCAGGTCTGTGCACCCACAGACTGGCTGCGCCGTTGGTTTTTCGAACCCATCACCCAGAGTGACCTCCAGCAATTGCTCGACCAGCCCGGTACAGGTCCCGCAAGACGCGCTGGCCTTGGTGCTGGCACGCACAGCGCCAAGGTCATTGGCACCCGCGTTGATCGCGTCGATTAGGTCCCCTTTGCATACGCCGTTGCAGCCGCAAATCTCCGCCTCAGGCGGCAATGCTGCAACGGCTGAGAGAGGGTCCGCGGTATCGCCTCCCTGATATGCAGGGCCGAAGATCAGCGTCTCACGCATCTCGTCGATGTTGGTGCCGTCCTTGATCAGACCGAAGAACCAGCTGCCATCGACAGTATCGCCATACATAACAGCGCCAACCAGACAACCCGCTTCGATCACAAGGCGCTTGTAGACCCCGCGTGAAGGATCGCGGAAGACGATGTCCTCACGCCCGGGCCCGTCGGCAAAATCGCCAGCACTGAACAGATCACAACCGGTGACTTTCAGCTTGGTTGACAGCGTTTTCTGAACAAAGGCTGCGTCTTCCTTCATCACGGCCTGCGCTGCCACTTTCGCCTGATCATAGAGCGGCGCGACAAGGCCAAAAACCCTTCCGTCATGTTCGACGCATTCACCCACCGCATAGACGTCCGGGTCCGAGGTCAACATCTGGTCATCCACGTGTATGCCGCGCCCGGTGGCCAGCCCCGCCTGTTGCGCCAGCGCAATGTTGGGACGGATCCCCACTGCCATGACCAACAGGTCACATGGCAGCTCGGTCCCATCGTCAAGCAACAAGGCGCGCACCTTGCCGTCTTGTCCGACGATTTCTTTGGAATTCGCCTGCAGACAGATTTTGATGCCTTTGTCTTCCAGCGATTTCTTGAGCAAATAGCCGGCGGCTTCGTCCAACTGACGCTCCATCAGGTGACCCATGATGTGAACCACGGTCACGTCCACCCCATGTGCGGCCATACCTGCGGCCGCCTCAAGCCCCAGCAAGCCGCCTCCGATTACAACAACCTTGTTGCCGGGGCCCATGCCCATCATCTGCTGCGTGTCTTCCAGGTCGCGATAGGCGATCACGCCCTCGAGATCATGCCCTGGTAGAGGGATCATAAACGGGTTCGACCCGGTTGCGATCACCAGCTTGTCGTAGGGTACATGCCCATTTGCGCCTTCAACCACCTTCATCTCGCGGTCAATATTCTCGACCTTCTCGCCAAAGCGGCAGGCGATGCCACGTTCGGCATACCAGGCGTCGTCATGGGTGACGATCTCTTCATAGGTCTTCTCACCGGACAGAACCGGGCTGAGCATGATGCGGTTGTAGTTCCCGCGCGGCTCGGCGTTGAACAGGGTGATGTCGAATGCATCGGGCGCGGAATCCGTCAAGTGCTCCAGCACCCGGCCCGAAGCCATCCCTGCGCCTATAACAACTAGTCTTTGCTTCATGGTTTCACTCCGCTGCAATCGCTTTGGGGGCGGACGATTTAGGCTTGGCGCCGTGTTCGTATTCCTCGAGAAAATCGAGAACCTCTTGCCGGTAGGCGTAGTAATCCGGATGCTCGAGCAATGCCTTGCGTGTGCGCGGTCGCGGCAGATTAACCTTGGTGATCTTACCGATGGTCGCCCGCGGACCGTTGGTCATCATCACCACGCGGTCAGCAAGCAGGATCGCCTCATCCACGTCATGGGTGACGCAGATCGCGGTCACTTTGGTGCGGGACCAGACCTCCATCAGCACTTCCTGCAACTCCCAGCGCGTCAGGCTGTCAAGCATCCCGAAGGGCTCATCCAACAGCAGCAGTTTGGGGGATAGGGCAAAGGCACGGGCGATGCCGACGCGTTGCTTCATGCCGTTCGACAGATCGCTGGCGGATTTGTCCATCGCGTCAGCCAGACCAACGCGTTCCAGATAGTATTCAACGACATCTTGTCGCTCGGCGATGCTGGCTTTGGGGTAGACCTTATCGACCCCAATCGCGACGTTTTCCTTGGCACTGAGCCACGGGAACAGGTTGGGCGACTGGAACACCACGGCACGTTCAGGATCAGCGCCTTCGACGTGGCGGCCATCCAATTTGATCGCACCTTTAGATATCTCATTCAGCCCCGCCGCCATGGTCAGAACCGTGGATTTGCCGCAACCGGAATGGCCGATCAGCGAGATAAACTCACCTTTGTCGATCTTCAGATCAAAGTCTTCTACCACAGTCAGCGGCCCTTTGGGGGTCGGATAGACCTTGTGCAATTGCGAGAAGTTGAGGAAGCGGTTCAGAATCATCCCCTTCTGAGCCTTGGCAACCGCTGTTGGCACACCGTGCATTGGCGTTACGTCGGGCAGGATGCGTGAGCCTTCGACCTTGGCCTCGATCCCCACATCCATAAGGTACTTGGTGACGTCGGCGCGCAGGCGTTTGAATGTTTCATCATTGTTCATTGCCCCTCGATCACGCGGTCGAGGGATCGAAACGCGAAACTCCTGCCCCAACGTGCCATCCGGGTTCAGGGCAATGATGCGGTCGGCCAGAATGATCGCCTCATCCACATCGTTGGTGATCAGAACACAAGTCTTTTTGTCGGCTTCCCAAATATGTTCGATCTCATCCGCCAGATTGGCGCGGGTCAATGCGTCTAGCGCAGAGAGTGGTTCATCCAGTAACAAAACCTCAGGGTTCATCGAAAGCGCGCGGGCCACATTCACCCGCTGGCGCATACCGCCGGACAGTTCGGCCGGGCGACGCGTCACAGCGTGGCTGAGGCCAACCATCTTGATGTATTGTGCTACCTTATCGGCTTTCTCGGCTTTGCTGAGACCGGGAAAGACTGTATCAACCGCCAGCCCCACATTGCCGCTGACTGTCAACCACGGCATCAGTGAGTAGTTCTGGAAGATCACTCCGCGCTCAGGGCCGGGTCCCTTGATGGGTGCACCTTTGAACGTGACCTCTCCGTTGGTCGGGTGGTCCAGCCCGGCCATCAGGTTTATCAGGGTCGTCTTACCGGTGCCCGAGAAACCGAGGATCACCAGAAATTCGCCCTCTTGCACGTCCAGATCGATGCCTTTCAGCACATCCGTGCGCGCGATGCCTTCGCCGAAAGACTTTGAGGCGTTTTTGAAGCTTAGGATACTCATCACGTTCACCGGGTATTCGTGAAGGTGAAGAGGGATTGCAGCGCGTACATCACCCGGTCCAGCAGGAAGCCGATGATGCCGATGGTGAAGACCGCAACCATGATCTTGGCCAGAGAGCTGGAGGAGCCGTTCTGGAACTCATCCCAGACGAATTTGCCGAGACCGGGGTTCTGCGCCAACATTTCAGCTGCGATCAGAACCATCCAACCTACACCCAGCGACAGGCGCAAACCGGTGAAGATCAACGGTAGCGCAGAAGGCAACACCAGCTTGGTGATCTTTGTATAGGTGTTCATCTTAAGAACTTTGGAGACGTTCACCAGATCCTTGTCGATGGATGCGACGCCCAGAGCGGTGTTGATCAGGGTCGGCCAAAGCGAACACAGGGTCACAGTGATGGCCGAGATCAGAAAGGATTTTGCAAACCAGCCGTCATTGGTGACGTAGACCGCAGATACGATCATGGTAACAATTGGCAGCCATGCCAGCGGCGAGACCGGTTTGAAAATCTGGATCAATGGATTCAGTGCGGCATTTGCCGTCGGCGACAGTCCCGCAGCGATCCCAAGCGGCACGGCCACAACGGTTGCGATCAGGAACCCGAAGAAAACGGTTTTGATCGAGGTCCAGATTTGCTGGTAGTAGGACGGAGCCCCGGTATAGGCGACCTGCTTGACCTCATCCGCGCGGCCCGCATCAATCAGCTTCTGGTTTCGTTTTTCTACCATCGTCTCGAACTTGGTGCGCTTGGCGGCCTTGGCCTGCGCGTCCTCGTTCAGGTTGAGCATTTCCGACCAGACCTGAGCAGGCCCCGGAACAGCTCCCAAAGAGGTCTGTACTTTAGGTGCCAGCGTCGCCCACAGCAGCAGAAACGCGCAAATCGAAAGCAGGGGAACGATCAGCAGCCGCCAGATCTCGGTCATCTGGGCGCGCGGGTTATCCCCAGCAGCGGCTTTCAGGATCGGGGTGGCCCAGCTGAGGCCCAGAATCTGGAACCATTTGTCGGCGGTGTTGATGCGGGTGAACAGGCGGGCGCGACGCTCCTCTCGGGCGGCGTCTGCGTTGAATTCGGGATCGACAGTTGTCATCTGATGTGTCCTTGCGATGGCGGGGCACTTTGGGGTTCACGCCCGACAAGAGACGGGCGTGGCGATTCAGGGGCTAGCCTTGCACGTCCGTGCCGACGATCGTTTGATCGCCCTTCAGACCGATGGACAGGCTTTCGAGATAAGCGTTGGGAGTGCGGCCGTCATAGACGATTCCGTCAATGATATCCTCGGCCAGGGTCGGCGCCTTGTAGCCGTCACTGTCCCATGGGAAATCGGATTCATTCGCCAAACCTTCATCGACCAGTAGGCGCGCGGCTTCCAGATAGATCTCGGGCTTGTAGACCGATTTGGCAACTTCGTCGTACCAGCTGTCCGATCTCGCATCGGGGATCTGACCCCAGCGACGCATTTGCGTCAGGTACCAGACGGCGTCCGAGTAGAACGGATATGTCGCGTTATAGCGGAAGAATACATTGAAATCAGGCACTTCACGCTTGTCGCCCTTTTCATATTCGAAGGTGCCGGTCATCGAGTTGGCGATGACATCGTAATCCGCGCCCACGTATTCCGGACGGCTGAGGATTTCGACCGCTTCGGGGCGGTTTGCGTTGTCGTTTTCATCCAGCCACTGTGCGGCACGGATAAGCGCCTTGGTCACGGCCAGAGTTGTGTTCGGGTATTCCTCGGCAAATTCGGCAGTGATGCCAAAAACCTTCTCGGGATTGTTCTTCCACAGTTCATAGTCGGTGATGACTGGAACGCCGACGCCTTTGAAAACGGCTTGCTGGTTCCACGGCTCCCCCACGCAGTAACCATAGATCGTGCCTGCTTCCAACGTCGCTGGCATCTGCGGTGGAGGCGTGACCGAAAGGAACACATCTGCTCCAATTTGACCTGTCACGTTTTCGGGGCTGTAGAACCCTGGATGCAGACCACCAGCGGCCAGCCAGTAACGCAGTTCGTAGTTGTGGGTCGATACTGGAAAGACCATGCCCATGTTGAAGGGTTTGCCTTCGGTTTTGTATTTCTCAACGACCGGGGCCAAAGCTTCAGCGCTGATCGGGTGCTGCGGTCGGCCATCATCCATCACCGGGATGTTTGGCTTCATCTCTTCCCAGACTTCGTTAGACACGGTGATGCCGTTGCCGTTCAGGTCCATCGAGAACGGCGTGATGATATGTGCTTCGGTACCATAACCGATTGTTGCGGCCAGAGGTTGCCCCGCCAGCATATGCGCACCGTCCAATTGCCCGTCGATCACACCGTCCAGCAGCACCTTCCAGTTGGCTTGTGCTTCCAACGTGACGAACAGACCTTCGTCCAGAAAATACCCCTGCTCATAAGCCACAGCGAGGGGCGCCATGTCAGTCAGCTTGATAAAACCAAAGGTCAGTTCGTCTTTTTCCAGCGCCAGTTCGGCAAACGCAGGAGAAACAAGCGCTGTTGTCGCAGCCATGCTAAGAAGTAGCTTTTTCATCTCGGTCCCTTTCGGTTCGGCCCAACACGTTGGGCAAACAAAAAAGCCGCCGACACAGACCGCCGGGAGGAGATGGCGGTTGGTCGAGCGGCTTTGCTCTTGTTAGACACCCTAGAGTATGGGCAAATTTCGTTGGTAAGCGTCGTTGCCTACCGATGTCTTCATTAAGCCAGTCAGACATCGAGGCGTCACTAGGTTTTGCTATTTCTGAGCAGGATTTTCTGCATTGCAGCGACTCTTAATGCTGCAATGCAAAAAATTTGTGCAGGCTTACCCGGTCGGCTCGAAAATGCGCCGGTCAAAAAATTCGTTTTGAAGCAGAATCAGGCTGCCATTGGCCGAAGCAACAGCTGTCGACTCGGTCAGCGCACCTTCCAGTTTTTCGGATGCGCCGGGTGTCTCAACGTTCAATCCCTGCAACTCACGGCGATACAGATCGCTGCGAAAGACCCTGGCGGCCTGACGCTCGGCAGCCCCAACATCCAACCCGTTTCGTATTGCGAGCTGATGCGCGACCCATTTCGCCTGGCTGCGCCATGGAAAGGTGGCGGCGCCGTCAAAGAACTCGACAAACTTCTCCACGTGACGCTGTTCTCCACGCGCGGAAATCGTGAATTCGCCCAAAAGAGCGCGGTCGATCAACTCGGGTGAGACATTCAGGTAGGTTTTACGCGACAACATCTCAGACGCTGTTGTTCTACTTTCCGGGTTAGAAAGCCAACGCGCAGCGCGCCAGACAGCCCGGATGAGACTGCCCAGCAGGTGGGGTTCAGTTTCAGCCCAATCGCTTCTTACGGCCAATACCTTTTCCGGTGCGCAAGTCCAGATCGCCCTACCTGGCAACAACAAAACACCGACGTTGTCGTCTACGGCGAAAGACCCCCACGGTTCACCCACGCAAAACGCATCAATCTCTCCGCTTGCCAGTGCCTGCGCCATCAATGGCGGCGGGACAGTGCGAATTTCGACTTGCCTCGAGGCGAGCCCGGTTCTTGCAACCCAATAGCGCAATAATTCGACATGCATCGAAAACGGGAAAGGCACCCCAAAAACAAGAACGTCACCAGCGGCCTTGGCCAAGGCGGCCCCTGCCGCTTCGGCATCCCTAAAGTCGAAATCGTATCCCAAGTCGACCAGTCGATCCGCCAGTTTTGTGCCAACCCCAATCACGTTGCCATTCAGGGACAGGACAGAAACGGCGGAAAGTGGTGTCGCCATGCCGCCCAGACCCAAGGCCATCGCCACAGGGACCGGCGAAAGCATATGCGCCGCATCAACATGGCCAAACGCCAGCAAATCACGCAGCGATGACCACGACGGAGCCGGTCGCAGGTCCAGCGAGATACCCTCGGAATGATCAAATCCCATTTCGCGGGCGACAATTAAGGGTGCAGCATCGACCAAAGGCATATAGGCTACGGGCAGGGTTACTGTTCTCATGATAGCAACCCCGATGCTGTGACTAACGCTTTGGCCACATCAGCCACGCGCTGATTCTGGTTCATCGCGGTTTTACGCAACAAAGCGTAGGCCTCATCCTCCTGAAGCCCTCGTGCCTTCATGAGCAGCCCCTTGGCCCGGTCAATCAACTTACGCTCCTCCAGTGCGCGGCGTGTTTCTTCCAATTCCACGCGCATCTGTCGCAGCATCTGAAACCGAGCGATAGCGGTGTCCATGACAGGTTTGATGCGATCGGCGTGAAGACCGTCCACGACATAGGCCGACATACCAGCCTCGACTGCTGCTTTGGCTAATCCGCCCGCCGCGCCGGATACAAACATTGCGACTGGACGTTCCATAGGCCCCGAGGCAACGGTCAATTCTTCCAGCATGTCGCGCGATGGATTGTTTATGTCTATCAGAACAAGGTCCGGGCTATGCATTGCTATTTTACGTGCCAGCCCAGAGACATGGCCGATCACAAAAACGTCTACATCGCCAGAATCTTTTAAGGCATCTATAATTGCAAAGGCACGTTCTTGGTTTTGTTCGACTAAAACGACGGTCAGGTGATGTTTCATGAAGACTCGAATGAACCCCACCTGTGTTGATCACAATTCGAAAACCATCAAACTCTTTATTAACCTGCAAGATCGCCCAAATTATCAGCGTTTTTTTTGGTTTAGCGGAATGACTGCACAGCTTTTCTGCGTGCCATTAAATTAAACTGCTTTGAGCACTCTCAATTGCAATTGTTCGAGTCTTTGGCTCTTGCATCTGTTCGTTATCTTCGGCGCCGAGAGATTAGTATTATTTCTATTGACGATGCTAAATCTCATCCCGCTTGAAGAGCCCATGGCTGTCGCTGCGCTTCCATAGCCTTGGAGCGGCTTGCTATCGTGGGTCCGCTTTAGTAGCTCGAACGCCGCGATCCCGCAAATGCAGCGAATGGCCGCTGCCCGACCATTGTACCCCAATAAAGACGGCTTGGTAGCTGACGCGTGTGCAACTATGTTCGAAAGAAGCTGGTGCCGAAGGTTCAGCCCCCCTACCCTTCCCGGTCCAACTTTAGCCAATAGCGTGTGTACCGAAGTTCACCCGTTCGGGTCAGAGCGCCCTTCTCCACTAGATCTTGCAGATCCCGCGTCGCAGTGGCACGCGACGTTCCCGTGATCGTAATATAATTCTCAGCACTCACCCCCCCTTTGAAGCCCTCCGGCCCAGCCTTGAACAAGCGAGCGATAACTTTGCTTTGACGAGGGTTGAATTTATCACGATGCCGGTCATAGAAATGCGTCTTGGATATAGAGAATCCAACCCGTTCAAGAGTCACCTGCTGTGCTCTTAGGACGGTCTCGGCAAACCAGACAAGCCAAGGTGTGACGTCCAGCGTCTTTTGATGACGTTCGAGCTGGTCGTAGAAAGCCTTGCGCTCTCGTTCGATCGTGAAAGCAAGCGCAATCAAGCTTGGACGACCAATGTTTTGCGCCAGTGATTTTTCAACCAGTGCTCTGCCCAACCGACCATTGCCGTCTTCCAAGGGGTAAATGCTCTCGAAATAGAGATAGCTCAATCCGGCTCGGTTCAGAGCGCGCAAAGGTTCGGTACCATCTGGTGCGGTCCGGTTAAACCAGGTGACGAACTGGTCCATTTCTGCTGGAACCTGATGTGAGGGCAGCGTTTTGAAATATACCGTTGGGCGATCGCCCCGGCCTGATGTGATTTGCATCGCATCCTTCTGGCTCCGGTAGGCTCTGATCGTTTCCAGATGCCTGCCAGGGGATAGAAGCATTTGTTGCCATCGGAACAGTGTGTCATGTGACAGTGTCTCCGAATAGGTTGAATAAACATCCACCATCATCTCTGAAACACCCTGCTCGCGCGGTTTGGATGGATGGCTGCCGGGAGCCAGTCCAAGATGTCGACGCAAGGAAGATTGCACGCTGAGCCGATCCAGCCTCTCACCTTTGATCGCACTGGTTTTCATTACCACTTCGCTTAGCAGGTCGATACGCAGTTGATCTCGATCCGAGGCGCTCACATGACGTACTGCTCCAAGGACTTCCCCTGAGGACAACAGGAATTGTTGCTCGTAAGGTTCGAGTATTGCGGCATCGTAACGAAACGTCGGCCAGTCAGGGTTCTGCCAGTTCCACATCGTGAGGAAAAGTGTTCCTTTCTATAGCTCACCATTCATCTCGAAATGATTTATAGAGGTCAATCCTATTGCTCACCTTTTTCAGGCTTTTCAATTCGATTATCGATTAGAGGGGCTATTTGAAGCCGAGAAATCTCTTCTAGCTTCCGAAAATCTAAGAAGCATTTGAGGCTCACGACAGCATTGCGATTGGAGAAATTTCTCCTTTTTCAATCTTAGCAAGCAAAGAAATCAAGTAAGCCGCTGGAGACTGTATTTTTTCAGCGCGTTGCATAATGTATCCGAGAACGATGAAGCGGATAGCTGGGCTATATGTTGACTTCATAGAATACCAGGTTTGGCCAAGTATCAGATATTCGGCGATATTATCCATGAGTCGATCGCAATGGTGCTGATCTTTTGCGAAGCGTAGTTCTAAGCACAACCTTGGAAAACTGCGCTCCATTTGGTCGGGAGAAACCCGAATTTGAGAAAGTTTTTCTTTTTTAACTTCCAGATTCAAAGAGTCCTCTTTGTGCCCCTCAATATCATTGTCACTGGCCCTCAATTTTTCCGTTTCTTCCTGATTTATCTCTGAGATTTCCACAGAAATTTCCGCTAGCAGGTCGCGGAGTAAGTTTGCGTCTGGCTTACGACGCAGAGCATTGCGCACGGTGACCATCAAACCCGAGATTTTAGCGTCGTCTGCCAGGAGTTCCCTGAGGCGCGCTAGAGCGGCCGAAACCTTGTCGCGGAGTACAGTGTACTCGAGAACTCGATCAGCATGCCTCTGGGCCTCTTGGATGAACTCAGCGTGCCGTTCAGACAAAGGCATCAAGGACAGCCCAGTTGCGGTGACTACCCTGCCCTGTCTATCCCGGCGTGCCCAACGTTTACCGTTTGCGCTCATGACGCGACGGATAAGTCCAAGCTCAACCATCGCAGAGATATGGCGTTCAACGGTCTGAAGGCTAACATGTGTTCGTTTGGCAATCGCCGCGTTGGAAGCGAAGCAGATGTGATGATCATCCTGGTCTGCGGAAATCTGATCCCCGCTCATAAAGGAAATCATCGCTCTCAGGATATTGAGGGATGTGGATTTTAACCCAAGGGGCTCTCTGGCCTCTTCAACGGCGCGAAGAAGTCTCCATTTTTTGGACGTACTACTCCCCTGCCCGGCCGTTCCCGGCAAGGTTGCTCCATTTGGAGCCAATGCAGATAGTGTATTCATGAGATTTTGTCAGCAGACAAAGAAAACCTGTTCACCCAGAGGCGTTTTTTGTTGTGTCGCGATTCGCGGGCTGTTAGGGTTTAGGTGTCTAATCTATAACCACTAGTTGGTTTTCAGCCCTCGGAGCCTTAGGTTTCGGGGGTTTCTTTTTTGCTTTCCTCCTTTTTGCTCGTTGCCTCGTGCAGAGTTAACACTTGTTAACCCGCTTACTCCTCGGCGCTTTCTTTGAAGCGCTCGTAGGAATCCTGAATGATTTGCCCAAGGTTTTCCGAAAGCCAACTTGCGTAAGCTTCATTGTCCCCTGCCCTTTTGATCGTCATGTTTACCCCGGAATTGGAGGTCTTGATAACAACGTCGGGTGCTGGTTTGACTTCTTGGACTTTTTTCTTAGGGTTCAAGCTAGCTAAAAGCCCGTTTAACCGATCGTCTGAATTGGACGCGTTGAGGGTTTCTAAGAGCTTCTTAGCCTCGTCCGCAGTTATCATCTTTTTCCGCAGCGCATCGGCGAGTGCTGTCCATTTAGGTCGCCCGGACTTTGGTGCTGGGCCAATCATGTCCCCCAAATCGTCCGGAATATCGTTTGTGACTCGCTCCAATTGTGACAGCGTGTTTTTAGAAATCGCCAGTGCTGTGATCGCTTCCGAACGGTCATAACCCTGATTTAGAATTTCGCGGGCGAACCTAGCTCTTTCGTAGTAACTGAGGTCGACCCGGGAAGAGTTCTCCAGACCTTTTGCCTGAAGTGCTTCTTTATCATCAAGCGTCCTTACCAACGCGCGAACTGGCTGCTTTAGATACTGACAAGCTAAGATGCGGCGACGGCCGTAAATAACTTCGAAGTGACCGTCGACTTCCTCGGAAGGACGCAACAAAACGGGAACTTGTTGGCCCCCTGCGTCCTTGATGCTTTCAGCAAGTTCCAGAACGGCATAATCGACGTTCGCCTCGGCGTCAGAGTTAACAGGTGTTAACTCGATGCCAAGCCTGTCTTTTGGGCCCCAGGGTAAAATGAGTGAGGTATCGATGTCTTGGATACCCCCGGCTCCAACACGAACCGATGCAATCGTACCACGTGGAAGTGCCGCATTGGCGCGTTCCGTTTTTGCAGGAGGGATTGGCGGGTTTCCGGCTGCCGCAGCAATCGCTGCAGCCATGCTGGTTTTGTTTTGCTTAAGTGCCATTTCAACGGCCCCACGCTGTTTGAATCATGTTTGAAACTTCCTGCCCAACGGCATCCATGCTTGTTCGGGCGCGGTCATAGGTCGACCGTGTCATTTCTGACCGAACGACTTCGTACATTGTCATTTTCAGCATCGCGGCATCTGCGATGGCAGTGCTTCGTAGCGCAGTTGCTCCGATCACTCGATCCTGAAATAGCGCGCGCATTAGGCTGACAATTTGCTGAGATGGGGTATCTGACGGGTCGTCTCGTGTTATGAGGAACCGGAAATTGTCATGGACAATCGGAATCCCAGAATTTTCAAACTCCTCAAGGTACGCCGAAGTCATTTCAAGAAACTGCTGCGTGGAGGCTACGTCCAACATGCTCGGAGTCAGCGGCACGATCACAGACGTCGCCGCGAATAATCCCGCCAGCGTGAGGAAGCCCAAAGAAGGTGGGCTATCGATAATGATCACATCATAATCTGCCTCTACCGTCTCGATAGCATTGGCGAGCCGATTATAGAAGGGGACACCTTTTCGAGCGTAGACAGCGGTTTCTGTTTCAAACTCTGACAGGATCAACTGGGCGGGGGAAAGGTCCAAACTAGGGAAGTAGGTGGAACGAATACACTCGGACATTGGGGCCGGATCTTCGTAGCGCAAAGCATCATAGATTGAGTTTCCCTCAAACTCGATTTCAGGTTGAATTCCGCAGAATCCAGTTAGACTACCTTGCGGGTCAAGGTCGATGGCAAGAACGCGATAACCTTGAAGCGCAAGATAGTGACACAGATGAATGGCCGAGGTGGACTTTGCACTGCCGCCTTTGAAGTTCATGAGTTGAATGACTTGAAGCCGATCGCTATCGCGACGGCCGGGGAGATATTTGCCGGGCTTTCTGGAGCTGCCTTCAAGAATCTGGCGCATCGCATTGATTTCGGCTCCGGAGTAAAAGCGCCGGCCGTTCTTGTTGACTTCCGGTTCTGGAAGTGACCCCTCAGCATGTCCCTTTCGTAAGTACTGTCCGGTTGTGCCAAATAGGTCTGCAACCTCTGTCGCACTGAAGAGGCGAAGGGTCTTTGATAACTCAGGAGAATAGGCCTGAGTTAAGTGGGTTGTCAGTGCAACTTGTAGACGATCAGAGATTTCACGTGTAACATGAGATTGCGTCGCCGCAGCAATGGGTGTGGTCTGTAGCATAGTTGCAGTTTTCCTGCTCATTTTTGTATGGTTGCGCAACTTGCGTACATTTAGGCACTTGTATTCCGATTCATGTCAAGAGAAAAATCAATAACTTGTGGGTGGCCGCAAGGTCTGCACAAACGCTCTGAAGTTAACAGCTGTTAACTCACGTCTCTACTGAGTACTTGAGAAGCGCTTGAAGGTCGCGTAGTGCAAATTAGAATTCAGGCTCGGAGCCAATATTTTGAAGGATGATTGACCTCAAGAGCATTGTTGCTTCTTGGTGTCCAGCAAAGCCTGGTTTCAAATCCAGAAAGGCGCTCAATCTTACTTAATCATCGGAAAAGTAACTATTGGAATGCAGCGTTTCACGCCGCTCCAAAACTGAATGCGCAGATTTATCTGACAAACGTCGATTATTTAACTGGCGTGGTAGGGCAGGGCGGGCGGTATTAAAATAGCAAGTTCTCTGTGCCAACGAGTTACCGCCGTAGTTTTTCCTCTGAAGTTGGTCTTCGGAGGTATTGCGCCGCGACAGAAAAAATTCTGATGCTGCGGAACGATTGAGTAGATATTGCATTCACCCCAACATGTCTGCGGCTGGGTTTTCGGCGATATCGACGTCGTCGTAATATTTCTGCGCCTGGGCCATGGATCGATGCAGCGACAGGCG
>NZ_JBQFSM010000014.1:0-97294 GCF_056538005.1 Ruegeria sp. BI11
CGCCCTCGTCGGCTTCACCGGCGTCAGGGGTGTTCGCGCCGGTATCCGGCTGAGTGGAGCCTGTGTCGGGTTGAGTGGAGCCTGTGTCGGGTTGAGTGGAGCCTGTGTCGGGCTGAGTGGAACCGGTGTCGGGTTGAGTGGAGCCTGTGTCTTCTTCCCGCTGAGTGGTATCGGGGGTGCTCGGGGACGAAAGTCCGCCAGTGTTAACAAGAGTGGAGCCGGAGCCAAGCGTATCCGCCAAGCTGCCTGCCTTTACGACATAGTTGTTATACCCATCTGCGTCAGCGGTCGCTGCAAAGGTGAAGTGCTGGGCGTATTCGCTGGGCTGGATCAACGCGTTATTGACGACGGTCCAGTCGCTTTGGCCGGTGTAGCCCAGGATATTCGACGTAATGTTCTGCTCGATCGTTACGTTCTGCGAGTCTTCCGAGATGTTGATGACCGGCACTTCGACGCTGCCTGACAGTGTCTTTTCATCCACGTGCAGGACGGTGTTGCTCCGGACTGTCAGCCCATCCACGCCATAAAGCGAAATGCCGTGCAGGTGGCCGTTGTAGATCGTGTTGCCTTCGATCAGTACATTGTGGTGTATGACACTCGGGTCGCTGATGTTGGCACCGTCACCGCCAGCCCAGATGGTTTGGGTGAAGTCCCCTTGCCCCATATCGAAGACGTTGTCGCGGATGATGATATTGTCACTGCCGCTGCCGTTGGCACGCTGGATCTGGATCATGTCGCGGTGATCGCCGGAACCGGCCAGGCCACCGAAGTCGTGAATGTGGTTCTGTTCAACCCGGATATTGTCGACGTTGTCAAAGACCAGACCGTCGGAGCGGATCGAGTGGATATCGTTGCCGATGACATCGATGCCGTCAGTATTTGCGGTGATGACGGCCTTCCAGAAGTGTTTGAATTCGGAGTTGGTGATGTCAACGTTGCTCGAGTCGCGGACGGTCAAACCGGTTCCGGTGCCGGTGCCGCCGGAGATATCGCCTTGGAAGACCGAATTGTTGAACGTGATGTCCGTGCTGTTGTAGACGCCGAAAACGCTTAGATATTCCGGATCGCCTGAGCTGGCGTTGTAGTCAAACAAGACGCTATCGAACGTGATGTTCGACGACTGGTTGATGTTGACCGCAGAGAAGCTTGCCATTGCATTTGGATCTGCGGATTGGATTGTCACATTTGATGCGAACTGTTCACCGCGCAGGTTCAGGCTACCGTAGTCGCCTGCTGCAAGCAGTATCGTTTCCCCACCTGTGGCCTGTGACAAAGCCTGATTTAGCTCCGCCGCAGAGGTTACTGTGATTGTCGTAGACATCTTCCACCTTCTGTTTCATGGGCGCTGTGAGTGGCAGCGCACGGGATTCCGCGCACCCAGGACAGAGGGAACAATCGCACAAGGGCGACAAATGGGCCTAAATGTGGCTATGCTGGAAACTGTTGCCTGTATTGAGACAGTTTTGCCCCAATTGCCTTCATTTCCGAGTGAACTCGATACTCAATACCGGGAATTGTTCCTCATCCCTTAGCGGTATTTGACTGTTCCCATAATTGATTTCGGTGTCGCAACAATCGCCATAAAAAAACCGTTTTTCCGGCGCGTCCTCGCGTATCTCTGCTAGGTGTCGGCAATGAATTGCCCGATTACCTAGGGTAAACTTGCTGAGTTCCCGAAATGAACCGCAGGTCCAGGGGGAGATTTATCGCCAATTGTGGTGCCGGGAGTGTGAGTTTTCGGGGGCAGGTCGCAATAGACAGTTTGAAATCGCTGGCCTAGACTTTGAGGCAGGCGCAGATCGGAAAGGTGTATTATGCCTGGATCAAGTCTTTTGGCTCTGGCAGGGGCGGTTGTGTTGATGTTGGGTACTGCGGTGACTGCCGGGACCTCTTGTGCGGGCCGGGATTTCAAGCCGCGCATGGCTGCGTCGACCAAAGGACAGACAATAGCAGACGCAAATGGTCTTGCGGCGGCGCTGCAGAATGCGCGGGGCGGTGAGATCTATTTGCTTGCTCCGGGCAATTATGGTGCCCTGAAACTGGGTAAGTCGTTTCGGTCGCCGGTGGTGATCCGGTCGGCTGATCCCGGCAATCCCGCGTGCTTTAACCGTGTGGTTCTTGACGGGGCCAGCAATCTTCATCTGGACGGCATTTATTTTGACTACACGTTCAAGCGCGGTGAGCCGGAACATATCGCTTACTTCGTCATTCAGAACAGTAACGATATCAAGATTTCAAACTCGGCCTTCATCGGGGATCGCGCCAGAGGCACGGGCACACTTGGCGACGGCGATGGCACCGGGCGTGGCCTGTTGCTGATCAATACCGCCGACATTGACATCATCAACACCGAATTCAGAGAGTGGTGGAAAGCCATCCTGACGGTCAATTCAAATGGTGTGAGTGTTATCGGCAGCCACATTCATTCGATCCGGTCTGACGGTCTGGCCTTCGATAACGTCGACAACATCCGGGTCGAGCGGAACTATATTCACAACTTTGGCAATGCGGCCGGTTCCAGCGACCACCGCGACATGATCCAGATTCAGCGCGCGAATAAAAGCGGCAGTTCCAACATCACCATTCGCGATAATGTTTTTGATATGGGCAGCGGCGGTTTTGCCCAGACGATCTGGGCTGGTGGTGACGGTCAGGACCTGGGCAACCGCCAAATGCGGCACCGGAATGTGCTGGTCGAAAACAACATGATCTACAATGGCCATATCCATGGCATCTCGATCCATGGCTCGGACAATATATCAATTCGAAAAAATACGCTGATCAGTGTTCCGGGGGGGCATTCGGCCCCGACCATCAACATCTCAGCGGATTCGACATCCGTGGTGATCGAACAGAATGCGACAGCGCCGATCATCGGATACGAAGGTCAGCGTAACTGGGCGGTACTCAATAACGCAATCATTCAGAACCAAAGCCCGTCGAAAGGCGGCTACTACGATAACGAGTTCATCTATTATGCGGTTGGTCGGCGAAATGGATACAATGAATACGGCGTGCGTCAGGGCGGTTTGGTCGATCAGTTGCAGGCTGGCTCGACATTGGCAAAAAATTACCCCTCGCGCAGGTAAGGCATGACTGGGGAAACTGAGGCATTGGCCCCGGTAGGCCAGAAGGTCTGGCCAGCTCTTCGGCAGACCTTTGGATTATGCGCTTCAGGAAGCGTCATTCATAAGAGAGCAAGGGTTTAGATGGCCACGCTTTTATCAACAAAAGCCAGAACCGAGGTGACAAAGCCGCTTGTGGTGATGCTTTTGATATTTTCCTTTGCAATGCCATTCTTCTTTTTCTTGGGCGGGATGAAGCTCAATGGACATCGGGTGGTCCTGCTTCTCTTTATGTTCCCGGCGGTTTTTGGTTGGCTCAGCGGTCGGGCAGGAAAGATCAGAGGGATCGATTTTCTAGTCATCGGTTTCGCGTTTTGGTCTGCGCTTTCGCTTGTCGTGAACCATGGTATCGCGAGTACTTGGGAATTCATCGGGATGCTTATTATTGAAACTCTGGTCCCATATTTCATAGCTCGGACATATGTACGGAATCTTGGGGCTTTCAGGCATTTCGTGAAGTGCTTCTTTGTGCTTGTCTTGATCCTTCTGCCGTTTGCCATGTTTGAGGCTAGTACGGGAAAGGCCCCGCTGCTGGAGATTTTCGGAAAAGTGTTAAACGTATATTCTTGGCAGGGGTGGAAGTTCGAACCGCGGTTGGGCTTCATGCGAGCTCAGACAACGATGCCTCATCCGATCCTGTTCGGGATATTCTGCGCGCCGGCCTTTGCGCTGACTTGGTATGTGCTGGGGTGGAATAAATCGCTTTCTTCCAGGGCCGGTCTTACTTCTATTGTCGGGGGGGCAGTTTTCTTTTCGATTTCGTCGGGCGCCTTCCTGAATGTCATTATACAAATGGCGCTGATGGCTTGGGACCGATGCCTTTATTTCCTCAAAAACAAGTGGAAAATTCTGATCATCGGTTTTGCCGTGCTGTATTTCATTGGTGAGATCTTCTCTAACCGAACCATGTTTCAGGTTTTTGCGACGCATTTCACGTTGTCGCCAGGAACAGCCTGGATGCGCATCCATATTTTCAACTTTGCATCTGACGATGTGCTGCAAAATCCGATTTTCGGCATTGGTCTAAGTGAATGGACCCGCCCCAGTTGGATGTGGGCACTAAACAGCGTGGACAATTTCTGGCTTGTGATCGCCCTGCGGTACGGCTTCCCGGGGCTGTTCCTGCTAGTTGGTACCTTGGCCATCCTGTTCTTCCGGATTGGGAGCATGCCGTTGAGTGGGCCGACAGCGGATGCCCGACTGGGATATCTAATTTCATTGTTTGGTCTGATCATGTCTGCCGTCACGGTGCACTTGTGGGACGCCACGTTCTGTTTCCTGATGTTTTTTCTGGGGGCAGGGGTCTGGTTTCTTGATGCAGAGGATCAGTCGGATCAGGATGGCGAGATGACTCAATCTGCCGAGAGTGCCAAGAAAATCCGCTATACGCGCTTTCCGGATGCGACGCCGGGTGAACTGCCGCTGGCGCGTACGACCCGATCGGTCACCCGGTGACTGTCCAGCGCCGCCGCATCATGCCAATGGCGCGCCGCAGACGGCGCAAGGGGGGCATCCGGCCTGCCAGGATCACCTGCATCTCATCTCGGGTCATGTCACCACGCAGCGATGTTCGGGGTCGTAAAAAGGTATTCTGACGGTAAACGCCGCCGTCGCTGGACCATGCTGTTGCATAGCCAGAATCGCGCAGGGCTTGCAGCACCCGAACATCGTAGCGACCAAAAGGAATTCCCGCCTCGGTGATCCGGGCGCCGCAGATCTGCTCTAGTTGCGCGCGTGACGTGCGCAATTCTTCGGTCAGCGCGGCATCATCCAATTCGGGCCAGACAACGTGGTCGATCCCGTGGCTGCCAATCATCATGCCCGCATCCCGCATGGCGCGTAGTTGCCCTTTATCCAAAGACCGCGCATGCCCAATCCGCCCGGTAAGAACGAAGAAGCGAGCCTTGAGACCTCGGGCGATTAGTGCGGGCAGGGCGACGTCATGATCAGAAGGATTGCCGTCATCGAACGTGATGGTGAAGGCATTTGGATCGGGGGCAGCGGCAATTTGATCGAGGACATATTCGAACTGATCGATCGACAGCCAATAGTCGGCTTCGCCGGGATCCAGCGGATATTCAGGTGTTCCGACACCGTGAAAGTTTATGCCTATTGAATGTGTCACTGACGCGCCTTCTTCAGGTGGGTATGAGCTGATTCAGCGGCGCGGATCAGGGTTGATATCGCACCCGGGGGGCGGAATTCGTACGGTCCGGCCGCTTGCAACTCTGTACCACCGGTGCGCTGCTTGTAACGTGTGACCGAGGGGTTAGTGTCAGGGTCTATTCCGCCCAAATCAAAGTCTTTCACGCCCTGTTCCCGGCAATGCAGTATAGACTGCCACATCAGGTAATGGCCGGCATTCAGCCGTCGTCCGGCATCCAGTGTGGCGCCAAAAAGATAGACGGCGCAGGTTCCTGCCCGTCCCAGCGTCATTGCCGCGATATCAGTTCCGTTTTTGCAGGCGAACAGGATCTCGTGGGAAAAATCCGGACCCTGCAGAGCGTAATAAAACTCCGGAGGGATATCCGGGTAAAAGCCCTTGGCCTCCTGAACCTGACTGTAAAGAGGGTGAAACCGGTCGGCGGCTTGCGCAATCGGCAAGATGTCCAGATCCAGGCCGGCTTTCAGCGCATTGCGCAGGGGGTTGCGCCATTTTCCGTGTAGGGCGCGCATCAGCGTGTCTTCGTCCTGCTCACAGTTCACTGTGATGGTCCGGTAAGGCGGTGAGCGATCTGTGGGATAAAAGCCTTCATCGGCGGCGAGTTGATCAAGGCTTGGAGCATCATGCCAGGGTGTCGCCGGAAACCGCAGGCGCAGAATATGTCTGGTGCTTTGGGCATATGCGCGCAGCGCAGCCAGAATGGCGCGCAGTGTGTCAGGGGTGGGATCGGGTTGGTCACGGTGTCGTACCAGCGGCCCGGCAGCGGCCCATGCGATGCCGCGCCGAAGACCGGGGACCTGTTTGATGCGCAGACACACGGCGGCGATGGGGTGCCCGGCTGGGGTCGCAAGCATGATAAAACGCGGCTCTGCCCCGATCCGTTTCGCTGCGGCGCGCGCATAAGTCAGACTCTGTTCATAGGTCAGATCCCGGAAGGACGCACTGAGTGCGGGCCATTCACTTTCGGTCAGAATCTGTATGGACAGCTGTTCGGTGATCATGCCGGACTCATATCCTTGTTCTGATCCAGGTGGACCACAAAGGTTTGTGCGCCAGCGGGATCACCGATCGCAGGCGCGGGGCGGTGCGGCCGAACCAGAGCCTGTAATAGGTCAGGTGCAGAAAGCGGGCCCAGCCGAGACAGATCTTAAGCCGGAAAGACGACCACGCCGAGCGTCGTGAGACGATCAGGCGATGGGTGGGTACGGGTTCACCGCCATAAACCAGCTTATAACCGTATGCGCCGATCCCAGCCTCGATCCGTGTCACGCCTGCGTTGATCAGCTGCTCGATCATCTGGATCAGGCCGATCTTGCCCAGGCTGAGGCGCTCCAGTTCCGGATCGGTTGATCTGGCCGGCAGCCGCCATTGGCAGACCTGCCCCGTGACCAGGCAGAATTGGGTGGCCAAAGGGCCTTGCGGACCGTGCTGTTCGACGAACCAGGTCTCACGGCTCTGCAAAGTTGCCTCTGCCAGATCGCTGTAGAACGCCGCGCTGCCAGGCCAGTCCACGAAATGGCCACCTTTTCCGATCTCTTGCCATTGTTGGTTGTGAAAGCCAACGAAGTCTTCGAACGCGCTGCTGCCGGGGTGGGTTAGCCGCGACGTCAACTCGTGATCCTTTTGCAGGTGTTTCAGGTCCCGCCGATATTGGTTGCGTCGTTTCTTGGACAGGTTTGCAAGGTATCCGTCAAACGTATCGGGCAGTTCGAAAACCGTGTGTGTGCCGGACGGTGTATCCGTCAGGATCAGCGCCGACGCGGTACTGTCTGGGGTCAGAGCGTTGCGAACGGCGGCGAGTATGGTACCACGCTCGGACGCAGGGCTGAAGCTGACCAGATGCGCGCGGTCATCCCCCAGAAGGCCGGTCAAAGCCTCTGCCAGACTTTGTTCGAGCACGTGCTTTTCGGCTGCAAGCTGAAGACCCACCGTATTAGGGTCTGTTGCGGCCAGCTTGGCGATACGTATCCTGATCGGACCGACCCAAGCTGAATGGATCATGAAGGGCAGCAGGGCGACCAGTTGGTCTTCGCTGTCGCGCGCGACAAGGGTTCTAAGTGTCCTGCCGTGCCCAAAATGCGCCCACCAGGTCAGAACCCAGACCGGTGTGGCATAAATATCCGCACCTGCCCGTTCAGCCAGATCCCCCCATTCAGCGGCCATACCCTCAAGGGGCTCTGCACCGTCGACCCATTTGAATATCAGCTGGGTGCCTATATCCCTCACTCTGTCGGCTCCTGGCTGGTCAGGTGATACCGAAGCGAGGCCCGGGCCAGACGCCGCCGTGCGGTGGCCTCGTCCCGCTGGTTTGCAGCTGACATGACAAACCGCAGGATGGAAGACCCGACAAAGATCACCCGGCCCCAGAAAACGCCCCAGAGGCCGTAATGCTTGCGCAGATAGATCATCTTGCTTTTCTGCATCTGGACGAACATGCGTGACCGGATCTGAGCGGTGCTTTTCCCGCCGCCTTCAAGATGCAGAATTTGCGCTTTGGGCGCAAAGACACAGCTCCAACCGGCGTCCCGGATGCGACGGCACCAATCGGCCTCTTCGGAATAGACAAAGAAGGCCTCATCCAGCAGGCCCACGGCGTCAAAGACATGACGGGGCACCAGCATGAACATGCCCGAGACCACATCCACTTTGCGCTCTGATTGTCGGTCCCAATCTCCGTATTCAGCGTGGCTCAGAAACCGATTATGCGGTGACAAACGGTGCAGCCCGAATTCGATCAACGCCAGATTGCCCGGCCCGGGATCGGCGAAACAGGTGCGCTGTATGGTGTTCTCATCTTCCAGAACCTGACACCCGACACAGCCCACGTCGGGGTGCTGCCCCAGCCAGCCCAACATGGTGTCGATGGCACCGTTCAGAATGATGGTGTCGGGATTGAGCAGCAGCAGGTTGTCGCCCCGCGCGATCTCCAGCCCCTGATTGTTGGCGGCGGCAAATCCCCGGTTCGCGTCGTTTGCGATCAGGTGGACATCGGGAAACTCATCACGGATCAGATCCGCGGAACCATCGCTTGAGGCGTTGTCGACAACGATGACCTCATGCGGCTGTCGGGTTTCGCGCGCAACAGAGATCAGGCAGTCACGCAGGATATCCCGGGTGTTCCAGTTCACGATGACGATGGAAACAGCGCATTCGATATGCGGGCTGGGCGACGATGAATTCATGAAACCCTGTTCTCTTTAACCACTCACATCTTCAAATTGTTTAGCCATTGTTCCGATCTGTGAATACACTGAACATGATCAAACGATGGCTGTTGTTTAAAAGTGGCTGTGAAATTCAAAGTAAATATATCAGTGCATTGAGGTATTAGTTTGGCAATGCAGCACCCTGAGGGGCAAGATAGCGTTGAGATTGAATGCGCTGAAGCCCTGACCACAGAACGGCATGATGAGTGGGTGACGTTCCTGAATGCGGCCAACCGTCAGCACCCCCGGCAATCTCCATTGTTTGCAAATTCGGAACAAAGACTCGGACGCAAGGTGATTTATGCCTCAGCAAGCCGTAATGGTGCGCTTGTAGGTGTCGCCCTGATTTCGTTGGAGCCGCACCCGTTCTTGTCTGGTGCCTGGTCCCGTGCCCATTGTCTGAGTGGCCCGGTTTGTGATGGGGCACCTGAAATGGCGGCATTTCTGGATATGCTGTGCGCACGCCCCGAGCTGGCCCGGGTCGGCAGTCTGAACGTCACTCCGTTCTGGACCGAAGAGGATGCGGAAACGCTTGATGCGGTTCTGGGTCGCAAGGGGTGGCGCATCGCTGAAGAAGACCGGTTTCGCCAAACCGGGTGGGTGGATATATCCGGAACGCCCGAAGAGATCATGAAGGAATTCTCCAAAAGCGCGCGACGCGAGGTTCGGCGCGCCGAGCGGCAGGGCGTTTCGATCCGCGCGGCAGAGACGCCCGACGAATTTCGCAATTTCATAGAAAGCATGAACCGGATGCGTGTTCAGCGCGGACTGCCAGAACTGGATGTCCCCGCCTATGAGACAGCGTTCGAGGATGTACTGCGCCCCGGCGATCTGGGAACTGTACTGATGGCCTGGCAACAGGAGGTCTTTTTGGCAGGCCTGTTGGTCTATCGCAGCAAAGATGTCGTGCATGGGCGGCATTTCACCACCGAACCTGACAATCTGCGGGCTGCCGGCAACCTGCGCATCGCTCCGGCCTTGTGGCTGGAGGCGATGATCTGGGCTAAGGAAAAGGGATGCACCATTCTGGATGTTGAAGGGTATCACGCACCGGTTCCGGGCGAAAAGAAGTTCAATATTCACAAGTACAAATCGGAATTCAGCCCGCGTGTTGTTCGGCGCATTTCCGCGCGAGAGAAGGTTGTGAACCGTTATATCTATCTGACAGGGAATGCGCGGGGGCTGATCCGGGGGCAGTTGAAAAAGGTCAAACGGGCGGTTTCGGGCTGAGCCCGGATACCTGCAGGAACGCTTGGAAAAACAGAACATGACGTTGGCGAAAAAGGGCAAGGTGCAGTTGATCCGGGGGGCCGCGAAACGTGGGCCAACGGTCTTTGCCCGACAGGTCTGGCTGGCCCTGATGGACAGTTTCGTGCGCAAGCGACATCTGGTTTTTCGGTTGGATGGGGATGGGTTTGACCAAAACCCCCGGGCCGGGTGTGACGCGATACAGGTGCGGGAAGTCATCTCGGCGGATGACTTGCTTGAGGAAGATCTGGATTTTCTGAAAGCTTCCGATGCTTCGCATGACTGGGGTGCGGTCGCGTGGCTGGAGGCTGGATGGCGGCTCTGGCTGTTGGAAGACGCAGGCCATGTTCAGGCGCTGGCCTGGGTTCGGGACGCTGCGCATAGCCGCGATTTTTTCGTACCGCTCAGCAACCGGGAAGAGTTGTTCTGGCATGTCTATGTCCTGCCGCAATACCGGGGCCGGAATTTGCAGGGTCAGCTTTGGCGCGCGATTGTCGCGAACAGGATGTCCGAGGGGGTTGAAGGCTTTTTGACCAACTGCCGGGATTACAATTTGCCGTCCCGGCGCAATATTCTGAGAATGGGTTTCCAACCAGTCGGGCATTGCGATGAGAACCGGTTTACCCGCCGCAGAGTCTGGCGGAGTTACTGAAACGTACGAGTTGATATGAGTGCCAACCCACATAAAACCGCGCCTGATTGTGCTGACCCTTCGATGAAGATGTCCAATCTGTTTCGTCGCGATCCTGCGGGCGGGTATACGGCCCTGTTCAAGGGCCGCTCGGTTTTCTGGAGCTTCAATACCCGTGTGGCGATCCGGGCGGCCTGCGATCTTCTGGAATTGCAGCCCGGGGATGAGGTTCTGGTGCCCGCTTATAATTGCGGCTCCGAGGCGGATCCGCTGATCGATGCGGGCCTCTCGGTCCGGTTGTACCCGGTTTCTGAAGACCTGATTGCCGATCCCGCACGTATTGCACCGCTGATTACAGAGCGAACGCGGGCCATTTATGTGATCCACTATTTTGGCGTGATCCAACCGGCTTTGGCAGAGCTGCGTGCGCTGTGCGACCAACACGGGTTGCGCCTGATCGAGGATTGCGCGCTGAGCCTGTTAAGCGGCGCGTCCCCGGCAGAAGGTCGTATTGGCGATGTGTCGGTGTTTTGCTTCTACAAGTTCGTTCCCGTCCTCGAAGGCGGTGCGCTGGTCATCAATGCACCAGACCTGACAACTGCGCATCCGTTTTCACAATCGCCACCGCAGAAAAAGGTCCTGAAGACGTTGGCGCGCGCAGGGCTGGCAAATGTGCTGGGTCAACAGCGCATGAAAGGATTGAAGCAAGCATTGCGTGGGCGCGATCCGGCGGAAACGGTCGCCAATTCTACTGAGGATCAACTCGAAGACATTCCATGGCATTACTATTTCGATCCAGCCCTTCGGAATACCCGCATGAGTTTCTTTGCATCGCGCCCGTTGCAGGCCTTTTCCGTCTCCGAGGCGATTTCGATCAGGCGGGCGAATTGGGACCGCTATCGGGATCTGCTGGCTGGCATGTCAGGAATACGCATGCTGCTGCCGGAGCTTACCCCTGAGACCTGCCCGCTCAACATGCCGATCATTGTTGAGAACCGGGACCGGGTTGTACAGCGGTTGCAGGATCGGGGGATCGGTGCGACGCCCTGGTGGGCAGGCTTCAATCGCAATCTGGACTGGACAGGCCAGGATGAGGCGATGGCGATCAAGAACAGCGCTTTGGCATTGCCGTTGCACCAGTATTTTTCAGGGGTGCATGTCGATCATATCGTGGTCGAACTGAAAGAGGCGCTTGCCACCTAACCTGCAGGAAAAAAACCCTGCCTCGAAAGGGGCAAGGTGTGGGGCAGCGCCTTAGTGCGCCGCGATAAATCTGGATTTGATTTTGGCGGCCATATCCAGTGCAAGGCTTTCAAACCCCTTGGGCCTGCCGGACAACTGCCAGAGCAGTAAGTGCGTTCCGACATAGGCAACCACGCCGACCAGAACCTTGACTCCAAACCGGATGCGCAGCAGCGGTAAGTCCTCTGCCGTGTTATAAGCCCAGCCCACTGCGTCGCCGCTGCCATAAGCGCTGCTGACGAACAAAACGGCAATCAGCATGACAAAGGTCGCAGCGAACGTCCGCCAGGCGATGAGGATCGGAGCCAGAAAGCTTTCGCTGCCAAAATCTCTGGCCATGACCAGCGCCAGACCAATCGCAAACAGGCTGCCTGCACCCGCCCCGAATATGGCCCCCAGAAAGCCATGATTAGAGCCCAGCAACATGAACATGGTCGTGACAACCAGCAGGATGCTATTGCGCAGGAACAGGCGTTTTGTGTCCCCCTGAACATAGCTTGCGGATCGGACATTGGCCTGCAGCGTTTCAATGGCTTTCAGCGGTGCAAGAACCCATATGACTTGTGATGCGGCCAGCCATTCGTAACCGGCGACAACCACTATCAGATGGTTCGCGACCAAGGCCAGACCTACACTTGACGGAATGACGATCCCCAACAGAACGGCATTGGCCTGTTCAAAGGCCTGCTTGTCGGTGCCCTGGGTTCTCGAAACGCTGGCCAGCCCGGGATAGATCACCCGCTCTAGTGGGCCGATGATTTGGTTGGTGAACAGATTTACAAGGCGATAGCCCACCCGGAAAATCCCCGCATCCGCCAGACCCAGTGAGAAACCGATGATTATCTGAGGCATGTTTACGGTCAGGAACTGTGTAATCTGGGCTCCCAGAGACCATGACGAAACATCGATGCAATCATGCCAGCATTTAAGAGTCAGCCGGGGCCACATCGGGGCGACGACAAAGGACCAGGTCACTCGAACGATCTGGGTTGCGATGCTGGCCACGACGATGGCCCAGAAGTCGCGCCAGAACCAGGCCAAGCCAACCGCCAGTGCCGTATATACGAATCTGCTGATGGCTTCTTCGGCCGCGAGAAAACCAAAGCGGAGATTTCTTTCCAACAAGGGAAAGCGGGTGCTTCTGAGCGCGCTTATGATGGCAATGAAACACAGGGCCGGAACAAGCGAGGTCAGTTCCGACAGGCCGAAGAATCCCACCAGAGGGGCGGTGATCCAGATGAGAACCGCCGCGGAAATCCCAAGCAGCAATTGCATCGTAAAGACCGTATTCAGATGATCGTCGGTTATTTCCGGCTGGCGTATCAGCACCATGGATATGGCGCGCTGAATGATTTCCAGAAATGCTGCGCCGATAATGAAATAGGCAATGATCCCAAAGTCGGTAGGTGTCAGCAGACGCGCCGTCACAACCAACGTCAGAATGCCCAGAACTTGGCTGAACGCCCCGGACACAAACAATGTTGCCGCACCCTTGGTCAGGGTGGTGCTGCGATTGGATGCCTCTTGGGTGTTCGGATTAGGATCAGAGGGCTGTGGCACCTGCGCCGTCTTTCCATTTTTGGTACAATAAGCCGTTTGACATTGGAATGTTTCCACCTTTCCTAACTTTAAATTAGCGCCCAAACCTGTGTGATCTCAAATCTGGAAATCTGATCGGGTGACTGTTAGTCAAGTTTCAGAACGCTTTTCCAGCCAGGAACGTATATTTTTTTGTTTCGTGTCAGAAAGTTGCTCAGCATGTTAAAGTATATCTTTGTTTTGTGTCAGAAGGGTGCCTCGTACTCCAAGGGGAATTTTCCGTAATTTTCACAAATTGGATCTCAATCATGCAAGGGCGATAGCCATACAGAGCACCGAATGTGAGCCAATATGGTTAGAGTAGTAAGTATTAGGTTTTAGAGCGACTGGACGAAATGAAGATTGCGATTTTCGGATTGGGGTACGTGGGCTTCACGGCGGCATGCTGTCTGGCTCGCGAAGGGCATGAGGTGGTCGGCATTGATGTGAATGCCGACAAGGTCGCGGAAATCACTGTCGGGCAACCTCCGATCAAGGAACCCAAAGTAGCCGAGCTGCTGACCGAGGCTCTCGGCAAGAACCTGATACACGCGGTGGCGGAAATACCGGACCTGTCCGATGTGGATCTGGCCATTGTCTGTGTCGGCACGCCCAGCTCGACCGATGGCTCGCATAACATGGATTTTGTGGCCGAAGTGACGCGCCAGATTGCCGAGACCGTATCGCCTGATCGGGTGCGGCCGTTGACGGTGGCGTATCGGTCGACCTTCCGGCCCGGTACGGTGCGTCAACTGATCGAGCCGATCTTCCGGAACTCACTGGGGGATCAGACGGCACAGGCCGTTGAAATCATCTACAACCCGGAATTCCTGCGCGAAGTGTCGGCGGTGGATGATTACTTCAACCCACCCAAGATCGTTGTCGGAACAGCGGATGGAAACCGTTCTGACGTGATGGATGCGCTGCACGAAAACCTGGATGCCCCGGTGTTCTATACCGCCTTTGAAGAGGCCGAGATCACCAAATTCGTCGACAACACCTGGCACGCAACCAAGGTGGCATTCGCCAATGAGATCGGCCGCATCTGCCACCGGATGGGGGTGTCGGCGAAAACCATGCATGAGATCTTTGTCTCGGACACCAAGCTCAACATCTCGCCCTACTACACGCGTCCCGGGGGCGCGTTCGGGGGGTCCTGCCTGCCCAAGGATGTCCGCGCGCTGCAGCATATCGCCAGTGAGGTCGGGGCACATACGCATCTGATCGACAGCCTGTTGCAGACCAATCAGGCGCACAAGACATATCAGGCGCAGGACATCATGGACCGGCTGCCCGAGGGGGGCAGGGTGCTGATGGCGGGGCTGGCCTTCAAGGCCGGAACCGATGATCTGCGCGAAAGCCCCAATGTCGATATTGCCCGGCGGTTGCTGGACGCAGGCTATCAACTGTCGGTCTATGATCCGGCTATCGAACCCGCCGACCTGCGGGGCCAGAACCTGGGCTATGCATTTACCCATTTGCCCAATGTGGGCAACCTGCTGGTGAGCCGGGCTACGGCCGAGGCCGGACCGTGGGATCTGGTGATCGGATCGAACCGGATCGTGCGTGATCTGAACCTTGGCGATACAGAGGTGGTGCGGACCTATGAATATGACTAGCCCGCCGCCTGCCGTTCAACCGATCTCGTTCGAGGAACTGCGCCAGACCCAACCCCTGAAGGGGCTGAAAGTTCTGATCGTTGTTGAAAACCTGCCAGTGCCCTTCGACCGCCGCGTCTGGATGGAGGCGCGCACGCTGGCTGCCGCCGGCGCGCTGGTGTCGGTCATCTGCCCCACCGGCAAAGGCCATGGGGAACGCGTGTGGGAAGACGAGGGGATCAAGGTCTATCGCCACCCTCTGCCTTTGGATGCCAGCGGGGCGCTGGGATATCTGCTGGAGTATGGCGCGGCACTGTTCTGGGAAAGCTGGCTGGCGCTGAAGATCAAGTTCACCCGTGGTTTCCACGTCATCCATGGCTGCAACCCGCCCGATCTGATCTTTCTGGTGGCGCTGCCGTTCAAGCTGTTTGGCGTGCGCTATCTGTTCGATCACCACGACATCAACCCCGAGCTCTATGAGGCCAAGTTCAACAAGCGCGGCTTCTTCTGGAAGCTGATGAAGACGTTCGAACGGCTGACCTTCGCCTCGGCCCGGGTGTCGATTGCCACCAATGAGAGCTATCGCAAGATCGCCATCGAACGCGGCGGCATGGCGCCCGAGGATGTATTCGTCGTCCGTTCGGGCCCGGACCTTAGCCGCCTGCAACACCTGCCGCCGAACCCCGACTGGCGCAACGGCCGACAGTATATGGTGGGCTATGTCGGCGTGATGGGCGATCAGGAAGGCATCGACCTGCTGCTGGAGTCGGTGGCGCATCTGGTGCAGGTCCAGGGGCGCAACGATATCCAGTTCTGCCTTGTGGGCGGTGGCCCCAGCCTGGACAAGCTGCGGGAACAGTCCGCCGATATGGGCTTGTCAGATTACGTCACCTTCACCGGCCGCGCGCCGGATCATGACCTGTTCGAGGTGCTGTCGACCGCAGATGTCTGCGTGAACCCGGACAGGGTGAACGAGATGAACGACAAATCCACCATGAACAAGATCCTCGAATACATGGCGTTTGAAAAACCGATCGTTCAGTTCGACGTGACCGAAGGTCGGTATTCAGCGCAAGAGGCGTCTCTTTACGCGCGCGCCAACGATCCGGTGGACATGGCGGACAAGATCACCGCGTTGCTGGCCGATCAGGAACGCCGCGCCACCATGGGCCGTTATGGTCGCGCCCGGGTTGAGGCTGAAATGGCCTGGCCCCACCAAGTGCCCGCCTTGATCGCGGCCTATAAGCGGATCTGGAAGGGGTAAAACCCGCTAAAACGGCACAAAGCGCGGCAGACGGTTCAGGCTTGGCTCCATGAACTTTTGCAGCCTTGCATCTGCGTCTGCCTCGGTTTCATCAGGCAGGATTGGGGTGACAAAGCGGACCAGGGCACCATCGGTACGGCCCATGGTGAAGCCATCCTGAATGACGCTCATCTTGGCGCGGAAGTCATTGACCATGCGTTTGCCACGCTGTTCGAACCAGTAATAGACCAGCTGTTTTGAAAGCTCTTTCTGGATCACCGCGCGGTTGACGGTGAAGCTGCCGTAAGGGGTGTTGCCGGGATTGATCTCGTGTGGTTCAAGGCTGAAAATTTCCCACCCGCCCACAGGCAGGCAGACCTGGGGCGAATGGATGCCGTCGCCTTCGGTTTGATTGTTGTAAAAGGCCACGAACATATTCACGAAATCGCCGGATTCCCTGTCAATATAGCTGGCATTCAGGTAATCGCTGGCAGCCAGCGTCTGTTCGACCTGAGGGTCAAGGCTGGTGATCGTACCGGACCAGGAACCAAGCTGGCGCGGGTACAGAACAAACGGATCACGTTCGATGGGCTGGATGTCCGAGGCGGGCCGCAAAGCCCAGGCCGTTGAGACGGCCAGCGTCAAGATGGCAGCCGCGGCCAGCGCCGCAGACGCTTTGATGCCAAAGATGCGCAGCGCAATGGGGCCGAACCCCTCGACATCCAGATCGATTGTCTCGGCAAAGGGTTTCGGATTGGAGGTCAGGCGCTGCAATCCAACCGCCATAAGGAACAGAATGGCCACGCACAGCAGGAAGATGATCCAGCCTTCGAAGAAATGCATGAACCCTTCGGCCTGTTCGATGCCGTTATGGTTCACCAGAACACCAATCACGCCGATGCGGACGGAATTCATCAGCACGGTCAGCGGTGCGGCCGAGAGCATCAGAACCACCTTGTGCCAGATCGGGCCGCGATAGAGCAGGGCAAAGAGGTACGAAAAACTCAGGATCGGGAACAGGTAGCGCAGCCCGGAACAGGCCTCGGCCACCTGCAGCTTGTAGACGCCCAGATCAATGACATTGCCTTCGATAAAGACCGCAACACCGGCCATCTGCACGAACCAGACCCCAAGTTCGGATGACACCCATTGCAGGAAGATCGTGAGCTTCCAATAGACGAATTGCGGCAGCGGCAGCATGAAAACAAGATGGACCACCGGCAGCTGATGGAGTTTTCCGCGCTGCCAGCCGAACACGGTCAGCATGACACCGCCGGTCCAGATGATCATGGCATAGGTAACGATATCCGGGATGCGGGTCAGATTGCCCAAGATGGCGATAGCCAACGCCGCAACAATCACCAGAACACCCGGCCAACGATCATGAATGGCGGGATGTGGGGGCGGGTAATTGCGCAGCTCGCGCAGGAACAGATACAGCGAGATGATGGGGATCAGGGGGCCGTGGCTGTATTCCGGGGTGCTCCAGGCCGCACCTAATGAGACGATCCCGATCCAGAAGATTGGCACCGACCCTGCCAGAAGCAGCATGAACCAGAACAACCCGCTGGCATTTATGGCCGGCAGGGTCTTATGCGCGGTTCCAATCGTATGGTTGCCGCCCTGCATTGGTGGCCCTTCGATTCGAGATGAACTGTCAGTGCTCATCATGCACGAAATGGAGGGGCGCTAACGAGCTCAGAAAATGGGCTCCGGATTTTTTGATCCGGAGCCGGGAAAATGCGGCTGTAATGGGCCGTTTGTTTTCGCTCTCGATGCAAACCAAAGCCACATCACGGCTTCAGGAAGAACCGCCGCCCTAGCGTGAAATAGACAGAGCTTGAGGTCCCTTCAAAGGTATCCTGTTCGTCTCTTTCATACTGGTAGCCCATGGTCATTGCCCAATCATTGGTAATTGCTCGGGTATATGCGGCAGAGATGCTAGCGCGCTGGCGAGGGTCAGCTGCCGTGGGCCCTTCGTTTTCCTGATCGATGAAGTTGACGTTGAAGGAAATCGCCGAAACAGGGTTGATGAAGTAATCGTAGGTCAGGAAACCAGTTGTCTGGCGGGTTTCCTCACTTTGCGTGCTGGTGCCGACCAAGCGCTGAATCGTGACGGCCACCTGGGAATTGCGCAGTTGATGGAAATAATTGAGTTCACCAATTGGCGTGACTTCGTCAAATGGCCCGCGCGTAAACCCGACGTTGAAATCCAGCGATCCGTTGGTGCGTTCATAGCTGCGCCCGACAGTTGCATTCGTTCTGGAGCCGTTGACCCCGAAAGTCTGGTCAAGCAGGATGCTTGCAACCCCGTCCGGAACTTGCCTGTTCCAGGCAAACGAGGCCACATAATCCTCATCAACTGTGTTGGTATTGAACGCGCGCAGCGTGTCGTCGACCTGAGAGAAACCCACATTGAAATCGACCGTCGTAACCGGAGAGACCTCGTAGTTGGCGCCGACTGTGACCGTCGTCGTTTTTGTATCGGTCTCCGGGGTATCATCGGCCCTAAAGTCGTTATACGAGAGGTTGAGGTTCCCCTGTAGCACCGGGTTGAACCGGAAAAAAGTCTCCAGCCTATAGAAGTCTGTCCTGTTATCAAAAAGGTTCGGGTCGATCGTGTCCTGATAGGTTCGTTCAAAATGATCGTATGTGAAGCGAAACCCAACCGGATCGTTGATGCCGACCTGCCAGGTCAGATTTCCACGGCTGTCGACCTGATCGCCGATGGTGCCCAGAACGTCGGCGGAATCGATGCGGCCATCAAGATTGACGTCGGTGATTGAGCGGTTGAAGGCCAGATCTCTTTCGCGATATTCCGCCAGTATTCCAAACTGGCTGTTGCTACTGTCGCGCTGATAGCTCAGCCGCGCGGAGGGGTCAGAAAAGCTCGACTCCGTGCCAATGATCGGCTCATTGGCGATCCGGTAAAGCCCCGAGAGATCGAAGGCCAAAGTCGAACCCGGCGCTTGATTGAGAACGCTAAGCGCCAAAGAGTTTTCCCACCACGTTGTAGAGCCAAGCGAGGGATCGGTCAGTCTAAGGTTGTCGTCCCATCTGAGGGACGACAGGTAATCGAGCGTGTAGCTCAACCCTTCGCCCGTGCCTTGTTGTTGCAGGCCAGTGGCAGGCAGGCCAATTCTGCGCGCAGGGTTTTGCCGCGCCAGATCTCGGATCAACTGCTGACTGGTGGCCTGCTGTGTCTCAGTTCGTGGCGTAGATGTCGGATCTACCGCTGTCTGCGTCGCAGAAATTTGCTGCGTCCCGGTTTGCGGTACCGATGCCTGTTGTGCCGTTGTTTGTTGCCCGGCTGCCGGTGCAAAAGTAACAATACAAGCTGTCCCGCTCGCTAGCGCGAAGGACAGCTTGTTCCGAATTTTCCCCACTTGTGTTCACCCCTATTCGAACAAGCGGCGAGCAGGTACGACTATAACGTCTCCGGTTTTGAGAATCGTGTTGCCTTTGATGCTGCTGCCCGTGCCATTGTAGTTATAAAGATATCGGTTCATTACGCCTGTTTTTTTGTCTGCCCTGCGCAGTTCGATGCGCTTGCGGGCGGCGAATCTGGTCAGGCCGCCAGCCTGAGCCAATGCTTGGAGAATGGTTGTCCCCTCCGAGGCCAGGAGCTTGCCTGGCACAGTGACTTCTCCCATCAGGAAGACATCAATTGTTGGTCCGGTTATCCCTTGTCCTGTGGTCAGGGAAGGTGGCGCCAGCGAGGCGATCGAAACAAATACCGTCGGCGGCGTATTGAAGTTCGACGCCAGAGCGGAGGAGAGAGACGATCTCAGACCATCCAGCGACTGACCGGCTGCCCGCATCGTGCCCACCAACGGAAAGTTAATGGAACCGTCGGGCAGAACCAGAAGCGTCCGGTTGAGGGTGGGATCTTCCAGTACCTCAACCTGCAGTCTGTCATTCGGTTGTATTTGATAAGAGCCTTGTGCAAAAGCACTGCTCGCCACGACAATTGTGGTGACGAATGCAATAAAAAATCCGATTACCGTACGCATTTGAATATCTTTCACCTTTCCCTCTTTATGCCTTTTTCGATTCACTGGGGCAATTGGCCAGTATTGTTATAGGTAAAATATGCGGCAGAAATGCAGCGGTGTATCTTACCTGTTTTTATTGCCCGGCAGCAGGAGCTGCCTCCAGTCGTTCAATCTCGGTTTCAAGCGTTGGTGTGACATCCAAAGACGGCTTCAGGGCTTCAGCCGTGCGATAGACGCGAAGCGCTTCCTCGGTTCTGTCCAGGGCCGCATATGTTCGGCCCAAATGATAAAGCACCAGGGGATGCTCCGGCAAAGCTCGTGCTGCGGGTTCAAGGTAGATCCGCGCTTCTTCGTAATTGCCCATCCGGTACGCGACCCAACCATAAGTATCCTGATAAGCGGGTACGCGCGTGCCCCGCAGACGTCGAACCAGATCATTGGCGCGTTGCAGGCTTTCGTCATCGCTGCGATAGGTTGTCAGCAGGCTTGCCAGATTGTTGGTTACAGCCAAAGAGCGATTGCTGAGCGGATATAGTTTTTCATAGACCGCGATTGCCTGGTCCAGCTCTCCGGCACGCTCGTGATTGACTGCCTGCAACATTAGAAGGTCAGGGCTTTCGGGCAGCACGGCCAATGCCTCAGCCAGGATGGCCTGGGCTTTTGCGGTTTGGCCGCGTTCGTTCTCAAGCGCGTATAGTTCCAACCAGGCTCGGGTCGCGTCCGGGTGATCTTCGAGAATTGCGCGATAGAATTGCTCGACTTCATCGAGGTTTCCCTCGCCGGACAGCGCCCGTGCCTTGAGGAACCGCAGCTGCAGAGAGTCGGGATCCTCTTCCAGCAACTCGTCAAGACGCTCGAAAGCAGCGGCGGCCTCTCCTCTGGCGAACATGGAGCGGATAAGTGCGATATCGGCGGGCAGGCCAAATTCGGGGTCGTTGGCCAGCTCATTCAAAAACTCGGCCAATTCTTCCGAACGTTCCTGAGTTGCCAGCATTTGGGCTTTCAGCTCATTTGCCATGCGTCGGACTTCGGGATCGTCCAGCTTATGGATTGATCTCTGCACAGCTTCCAGCCGTTCCCAATCCTGCATGCCCAGATAGACCTCGCCCAGCTGGAAAAGCAGACCTGGGTGATCCGGGGATTGACGGAGGGCATCCAGCAGAACGCGTTCGGCTATTTCAGGATCGTCCTCGGCAATCAGGAACCGGGCGTAATGCAGGGTTTCTTCCGGGGCATTCCGAGAGACTTCCACCGCCAGGGCCAACATTTCACCCATCAGTTCCCGGTCGCCGTTGCGCTCATGCGCGGCAGCCATGAGGGACATCAATTGAGGATCGCGAGGGGCCTGGGCAAGCGCTTCGCGCAAAAGCACGATTGCGTCGCCTGTATTGTCCTCTTCAATCAGCCACGAGGTCTTGAACTTGAGCGCATCCACCTGAGACGGATCTTCTGCCAGCACCTTTTCGATCAGGACGCGCGCCTGTTCAGGCTGTGCGGCGTTGAAAAGCATCCGGGCGAATTCCACCTCGTTTTCCCGGGTCTGGGTGGTTCTTTCCGCGCCGTCCGTCAGGGCCTGCATTTCTGCGATGGCGGTTTGTTCATCACCGGATTGAAACCTCAGCGTTGCCCGCAAGGTTTTTAACCGGGATGTATTGGGGCCGTCTTCGGAAACGATTTTATCGATTTCAGAAATTGCCGCCGCAGTGCCAAGGTGTTCATTCAGGAAAGCGATAAGTCTTTGAACCGGCGTATAATCTTCGGATTGCACGTCCATTTCTTTGCGCAGTATCTGCTCGGCGGCATCCAGATTGCGCTGGTCGATATAATGCTGCACGAGCATCTGCTCTATGCCCGGATCATCGGGAAACACCTGCGCCTTCCGTTTAAGCAGTGCTTCGATTTCCGCAGGTTTGTCCAGTTCCTGCAGCGCACTGAGCCGGGTCGTGTAAAGACTTCTCAATTCGGGTGAGATCGCCAGAGCTTTATCCGTTGCGTCCAGCACACCGTGCCAGTCCTGGTTCCTGCTCAGATAATCGATCACAGTCAGCCGCGCCGTCATCAGTTCGGGATGGCTTTCAGTTATTTCCCGAGCGGTGCGTACGGTTAAATCCACATTGGCCTGATTGTTGGCCCTGACTGCGTCGGTATAGGACAGCATATTGTTGATGGATTTGACCTCGACATTGTCTGGGGCCAGCTCCGCCGCAAAGGCGCCATGGCGGCGCACATCCTCCCAGTTGCCTAACTCAAGGGCCATTTCGGCCAGGGCCTGATGACCTTCGAGATTGTCTGGATATTGTTCGATCAGCCGCAGGTACTGGCCATAGGCGCTGGAAGTGTTGCCGCGATCGCGTTCTAGCTTGGCGAGCGTAAGACGGGCCTCTTTGTGCGTGCCATTCAGTTTGAAAACATTCTGGAATTCGACCATCGCCCGCGCGACATCACCGTCTTCCAAAAAGGCGAGCGCAGCCTGGTAATGTGCTTCGGCCCGTTCCTCGGCCGTGTCGCAGGCGCTGAGCAACAAGGTCATCGCAACACAGGCGGTGGCCAGATATTTGCTGATGGCGGCTCGGGTTCTGCTCAATGCTGCACTCCCGTAGAATTCACGAAAAGCACTTAGGTGCTGGAGGCGCCCGATCGTACGGGAGCTCAGCAACCGGTGCAGCGCAGAACGGCGGTGATGGTCTGTACCAGAATCGAAGTATCTGTGCCGAACGACATGTTCTTCCAATATTCAGAATCGTGGTACGCGCGCTCTGCAAATGTGGATTGATTGCGTTTGGAAACCTGCCAAGGCCCCGAAATGCCAGGGCGCATGGCAGTGTAGAATTTACCGGGGTAAAGCTTTTGCTGGTTCACCATCATCGGGCGTGGCCCGACCATCGACATTTCCCCGATCAGGACATTCCAAAATTGAGGCAGCTCATCCATCGAGGATTTGCGCAGAAACGATCCGAACTTGATGACGCGCGGATCGTCGCGGAGCTTCTGATTGCGGTTCCATTCATCCCGTGCGTCAGGGTTGGCCTCCAGATGTTTCTTAAGAACCGCCTCGGCATCATGCACCATGGTGCGCAGCTTGAGCATTTTGAAGATCTGACCGTTCTTGCCGACACGTTCCTGTCGGTAGAACGGGGTCACGCCCTGAAAGGCCAGAAACACGGCGAGGAAGAAAATCAGCGGCACAACGAATGGTGCCGCAAGCAGCACAAACACAATATCAAAGATGCGCTTTCCCTTACTTCTGTAGAACCCCGGGTAATGCACCGTGGCCGGTATTACAGAAATATTCGAGTAGCCCGCGCCAGCGTCGGCCACTTCTTTGGAATGACTTGTCACTATTTAAACCCCCAGCGCACACAAATACTCAGGAACCGATTACGCTCGACCTCAATTTACATCCAAAAACCGTTATATTTTTATGTCTTTCAAAGCCCTGCCGCTATACACATGTTGGCAGGCCCCCGCCCTTTGATTGTTAGCAAATTATGGTCAGTTTGCAAAACATTAATCCTGTCAGCCCCCTCCCGCAATCGATGGGAAAAGTAAGCCTGTCAGCGGTGCTGAAGCCCACTGCTTGATTTGTCCCAGTGAAGTTTCTGAGGATGTTGTTTCGTATTTCGATACAATGATCTTGTTTTGCGCATATTGATCTAAAATAAGGGCTTATCGGCAGCGTGCAGAGGAACACTCGGCGCTGGTCCTGTTCGATCTGTTTGCGCTGTCCTGGCCTGCCTAATTTAAGTCTTGGTGGAAACAATTATCGGAAACCGCCCTGATTGGGGCGTCAATTCATCATGTGTGAAGTTAAGTGATGCTTGCTACATTGATTTTGTGGCAGAGTAATACCCAAGTACTTCTGGTTTATGTGATATATACGGTGTGTAAGGGTTTTCTGGTGGTTCAGAGTATGGGTTTGGGTGATCTCGGGGGGGCCAGTACGAGGTTTGACAAGGCGGAAGGCAACCGTGGTGCAATGGCGTCCAACGATGGATTTTATCTAGATTCTTTCGGGCTTGACCGGCGGCCTTTCACACTGCTTCCGGATCCAGGGTTTATGTATTGGTCACCGCTGCACAAGCGCGGTTATTCGGTCTTGCAATTCGGCATTATGAGCTGTGCGCCGATTACGGTGCTGACCGGAGAGATTGGCGCCGGAAAAACGACGCTCATTCAACAACTTCTGAGTGAAATGGAGCGGGAGATTACGGTTGGATTGATCTCGAACGCTCAGGGCGGTCGGGGAGAGCTGCTGCAGTGGGTGCTGCATGCCTTGGGCCTGCCGATCGAAAAAGATGCAGCCTATGTGCAGCTGTTCCGGGCGCTACAGGATTTTCTTGTCTCGGAATATGCCGCAGGGCGGCGTGTCGTTCTGATTTTTGACGAGGCGCAGAACCTGACGGTCGAGGGATTGGAAGAAATCCGCATGTTGACCAACATCAACGCAAACACGGATGAGTTGATCCAACTCATTCTGGTGGGCCAGCCCGAGCTGCGGGATATGGTTATGGATCCCAAGATGCGTCAGCTGACGCAGAGGGTGGCTGCAAGTTTTCATCTGGAACGGATGGATGTGACCTCGGTCGAGCGCTACATCAGACATAGAATGCAAATCGCTGGCGGCTCGGGCGGGGAATTCACGGAAGACGCCTGCAAGATGATTTTTCACCAAACCCGCGGCGTCCCGCGCTTGGTGAACCAGTTCTGCGATTTCGCCCTGCTCTATGCCTGGACAAATGAATCCGAGAAAGTGGATGAAGGGATTGTCAATCAGGTGATCGAGGATGGCGTGTTCTTTGGTGGCAACTCACTTGAGAAGGAGCTGACAGTCTGAGATGGGCCCGGTTCGTTATTATAGTTCCATATTTCTGAGGCGATTTCCGTATTTTTTGATCGTCGCCACGATTATTTCAGCCGTATCTATTGTTGTGGCAATAAACTTGCCGCCCACCTATCAATCGCAGATGCGGTTGATCGTTGAATCTCCGCAGATTCCGGGAAATCTGGCGGCCAGTACCGTGAACACACCTGCGGTTGAGCAGCTTCAAATCGTCGAGCAACGCCTGCTGACGCGACCGGTTCTGCTCGATATCGCGCGGCAGTTCGAGGTTTTACCAGATCAGGCCGAAGCAACCCCGGATCAGATCGTCGATACCATGCGCCGAAATACATCCATCTGGATTAATGCGGGTCTAAATCAGGCCAACCTGATGACAATCGCATTCGAGGCCCGGTCCGGCCAAATCGCGGCGGGTGTGCTCAACGAATACCTGACGGAAATCCAGAAACTGGACGTGGATTACCGCAAGACGCGCGCCTCTGGCACATTGGATTTTTTTCAGCAGGAAGTTGAGCGTCTCAGTGACGAGCTTGCCAAGCGCAGCGCACTTATTCTTCAGTTCAAGAATGAAAACTCGGGCGCTCTTCCCGACAGCCTGCAATTCCGGTTGGCGCAGCAGGGGGCGCTGCAGACCAATCTGGAACAAACCGACCAGCAGATTTTTGCGCGCCAGGGCCAGCGGGAAAACCTTCTGGAAATCTACGGCTCAACCGGGCAGGTCGTCGGTGTCGGGCAACAAAACATGACGCCAACCCAAGCACGATTGGACGAGTTGCGCAGTCAACTTGACAATCAACTGGTGATTTACTCTGAAAACAACCCGCAAATCCGACTGCTGCGGGCCAGGATCAGCAGGCTTGAAGAGGTTGTTGCAGCCGAGCAAGCGGCAAACCCCTCCGAAGCTGAAACCGGCAACTCTGCCCTGGACCTCCAGTTGGCTCAGCTCGACTCTCAGATCGCGGCGCTTGAGGATCAGAGGATCGTGATTGAAGAGCGTCTTACGAAGCTGACACTGACCATTGATCAGACCCCTGCAAACGCGATCACACTGGGGGAACTGCAGCGTGACCATGACAACATACAGACACAGTACAACAATGCCGTCGATCGCTTGTCTGCGGCCTCGACCGGAGAACGCATCGAAGTCACATCTCAGGGGCAGCGCATTTCGGTGATCGAACACCCGACCGCGCCAACCTCACCGAGCAAGCCCAACCGCCTGATGATTGCCGGTGGTGGCACGTTCGCAGGTATCGGTGCGGGGTTGGCGCTAGTCCTTCTGCTGGAACTTTTGACCCGATATGCACGCAGACCCGAAGATATAATCAACAAGCTTGAGGTCTGGCCAATCGCCACCATCCCTTATGTTCCCACCCGGCGTGAAATCGCGGTAAAGCGCGTCGCCTGGGTGGCAGTGATTTTGGCTATTCTAATTGGCGTTCCCGCAGGTGTTTGGGCGGTACACACATATTACCTGCCCCTTGATCTAATCGCTGAGAGAGTGATGGACAGGCTGGAGGTATACTGGTGACTTTTACTACGATCAGGCTTGGGAGGAAGTAATGGACCGTCTTCAGATGGCGATTCAGAAAGCCCGCCAGGCGCGTGAGACGCGCCAAACCCAACCGCTGATCCTGGAGGAAGCGCTGCAACAGCACCCTCCGGCGGACAATACGGATGATCTCTGGCAGAGCCTCCCAGAGATCGTGATCGATCAGAAATTCATATCGCGCAATCGTCTGATGTCGTATCAGGGCGGCCCTGAGGCAACACCTTATGATATGTTGCGCACCAAGATGCTGCAGCAAACTTTGACCAACGGCTGGCGTCGCGTGGCACTGACCTCTCCTTACAGCGGATGTGGCAAGAGCACATCAGCGGCCAATCTGGCTTTCAGCCTGGGGCGGCAGGAAGATCTGCGCACGATCGTAATCGATTTCGATATGCGTCGCAGAGGGCTGGCCGACATATTGAAGCAGACCGGTAGACACAGTATGGCCGATGTTCTTAGGGGGAAGGTGCCGTTTCACGAACACGCCCGGCGTCACGGTAACAATGTGATTTTCGGGTTGAATTATGTTTCGGCGCGCAATCCGGCTGAAGTTCTTCAAAGCCGCCAGACGATCGAAATGCTTGAGCAGATCGAGGAGGAATACAAACCCGATATCGTCCTGTTTGATACCCCGCCTCTGATGGCAAGCGATGATAGCCACGGCTTCCTCAGAAACGTCGATTGCGCCCTGCTTTTAGCCGCGGCCGAGGAGACCAGCATCGACCATATTGATGTGGCCGAGCGGCAATTGGCTGAGCTGACGAAAGTCATGGGGATCGTATTGAACAAATGCCGTTATATCAGCGGGGCCTTTGGCTATGAGTACGGCGCCTACTGACCCGGCCCCGGTCGATGCCGTCATCATCCCCCACTACAACGACCTGCCAAGGTTAGAGCGGTGTCTGCGCGCTCTTCGGGAAAATGATCTGGCGGGTACGGAAATTGTCGTTGTTGATAACGCGTCGCCGGTTTCTCTGGACGATATGTGCCAGACCTTCCCCGAGATACGTTTTGTGACAGAGCCACGGAAGGGCGCGGCGCATGCCCGCAATCGGGGGGTTGCCGAGACCACCGCATCAAGACTTTTTTTTATCGATGCCGATTGTGTTCCCGCACCCGATTGGCTGACCGTCGGCCGACAGATTGCTGATCGTGCCGACCTGATTGGCGGTCGGGTCGATGTTTTCGATGAAACCCCGCCCCCGCGCAGTGGGGCCGAGGCGTTTGAGGCGGTATTTGCCTTTAATTTTCGCCGATACATTGAGGTTCAGGGTTGTTCCGGCGCAGGCAATCTGCTGACCCGACGCGACGTATTTGATGCCATCGGCGGATTCATCAATGGGGTGTCGGAAGACCGGGAATGGACCATGCGTGCGGTAAAGCACGGCTATAGCCTAATTTATGAAGACAGTTTGCAGGTCAGCCACCCCTCCCGGCAGGATTGGCGCGCGCTCAAGGCGAAATGGCGCAGGACCACACAAGAAGCATATCAACTGAACGGGACGGGACTACGTGCGCGTTTGCGTTGGGCTGTCCGGGCAGCGGCGATGCCTGCCAGCGCCGTGGTGCATACCCCAAAAATTTTAGTCAGCGGCAAGCTGACTTCGACTGGTGAGGTTTTGCGGGCAATCGCGACATTGTTCCGCCTGAGATGTCAGCGCATGATTTGGATGCTGCGCCAAGCAACCGGTGGTGCGATCTGAATCTGGCCAAATAAAAAGGGGCCGTGAAACGGGCCCCTTGTCACAGGTCCTGTGCAGCTATCACGCAGTCTTGCGGCGGCTGATCAACACTAGGCCACCAAGGGCAGTCAAGAGCAGCAATCCACCAGCTGGCAACGGAACAGCTGCCACGTCAGTGTTACCGTTGGTCCCTGACGGTGGTTTGGTAGTTGACCAGGCAAATCTCAGATTCTGAGTTGGGCTGTTGCCGGTAGATACCGATCGGGGCGTGTTAATACCGGGTTTCACGCCCGACGTGCCCCGAATAGTACCCGCTATGGCGTCGGCCCAATTCACTGTCAGGCCGGGAAAGAACCCCAGAATGTTTACCGTGATCGACGATTTCCTCGGACGATTAGCGCGCTTAACATTTGAGTAGGAGCCCAATTTGAACACGCTGGCCCGGCGTTGGGTAAAAACCGAACCCACAAACAAGGTGTCTGGATTGATGCTGCGGTGATTGTGATTATTCCAGACTGTAGCTGCGCTGGCCGCACCTGCTATGAACACCGAAGCAGCAAGTACTGTCGCCATCAGTTTCAATTTTCTAAGCATCTGGCTTCCACCCTCAATCCCACTCATACACAACCCGCACGTATCTTTGGCGTGGTCCCTCTCATTGGATTATAACCAAAAGTTACCTGATCACGAAGCCTTCTTTGCAGGATTGTGGCTTTTTTTAGGCAGACTGCAGCTCTCAATAACGCAATGATGCGCTCATCTTTTTTGCGTTCCTTTTGGGGTCGAAATATCTTGAAACGCGTCGGCGGCCTTTTTCTTATGATTATTTGGCGACTTAAGAGATTTGTCGGCTTTGTCATTTGCCGCCAAAGTTACGGATGAGCTCGGCCGCACATCTCTCTGTGAGGTTGCCCATTCCTAAGGCAGGAGGAAGGGTATTGCCAAAACGAGGGCCTGCTCTGCGCGCAAGGGGTGAAACAAAGAGGTGCATGCCTTACGATTGTTTACAAAAGGCAGTTCATGGCAGGGCGGTTGGCCCGCGCTTAGCCTGGGATCAGAACAAAACTGGAGGTCATTTGCATTTAGGCTTCGTTGCACGCTGAGATTGGTGTAGCTTCAATCCAGTCGTGAATACTGAATTCTGGCACCTGATTTTATGACCGAAGTCGATTTTTTACCGATCATAGTACCTTCCCAATCATTGAAGAGGCGGTTCTGATGGGTGTTGGCCAAAACGTAGTTATTGAGTGTACTGATGAATGTGCCTGACTTTTATCCCAGCGACATGAATTTGAATGCCAAGCGCATTCTGGTGACCGGCGGAGCCGGATTTCTGGGATCCCATCTCTGCATGGCGTTGCTGGAACAGGGGCACGAAGTTCTGTGCGCCGATAATTTCTTTACCGGGCGGCGCGCCAATCTGCGCCACATACTGAACCATCCCCGTTTCGAGGTCATGCGCCACGATGTGACCTTTCCTCTCTATGTCGAAGTGGATGAGATTTATAATCTGGCCTGCCCTGCCTCACCATTCCACTATCAGCACGATCCGGTGCAGACGACCAAGACGGCAGTGCATGGTGCGATCAATATGCTGGGGCTGGCCAAACGGGTCGGCGCGCGCATTCTGCAGGCATCGACATCCGAGGTCTATGGCGATCCGCAGATACATCCGCAGACAGAAGACTATGTCGGCAACGTCAATCCAATCGGCCCCCGCTCGTGCTATGACGAGGGCAAGCGTTGCGCAGAGACTTTGTTCTTTGACTATTATCGACAACACAACTTGCCGATCAAAGTGGCGCGTATCTTCAATACATATGGGCCGAACATGCACCCTGATGACGGCCGCGTGGTTTCTAATTTCATCATGCAGGCCCTGACCGGGAAGCCGATCACGATCTATGGGGATGGCAGCCAGACCAGATCCTTTTGCTTTGTGTCCGATCTGATCGACGGGCTGATCCGGCTCATGAACTCGCCGGAAGAGGTGACCGGGCCGATCAATCTGGGCAACCCGGTGGAATCGAGTATCCGGGAGTTGGCGGAAAACGTGATCCGCATGACCGGATCAACCTCGGAACTTGTGTTCCATCCCTTGCCACAGGACGATCCGATTCAGCGCCAGCCGGACATAACCCGTGCGAGTGATCAGTTGGATTGGGCGCCTCGGGTACCGTTGGAAGAGGGGTTGGAAGCAACGATCGCCTATTTCCGGAAAATAACCGTAGCAGCAGAGAGTGCTGCCCAAGAGACATGAGCATTTCCACCTGCTCTGACAGCCCGACCGGGCGGGTCGGAGTGCTATTGCTGGTGATCGCGGTCGCCCTTGTTTGCCTGTCAGCACTGCTAATCAACGGTGGACCTCTCTTCTACTATGACACTGGCAGCTATATTCGCCAGGGTACCGTGGCGTTGAATACCGTCTTCCCCCCACCGGTTCAGGCGGACGGCACGTTGGCCTCGACCTACGGGGCCGCCGATGATGATGGCACGGCAAGCGGTTCAAGATCCGTAATCTACGGGTTGATCGTGGCGATGTTTTTTCGGGCCAACTCCCTTTGGGGTGTTCCCGTCGTGCATTTGGCGGCAGTTTTGCTTGCGACCTGGTTGCTAGCCAGAACCGCCAGCCGGTTTCTGGATGGGCCTCGGCAAACAACTGTAATGATTGCAATTCCGCTGGTGGCTGCCTCCTGCGCCGCACTGCCGTTTTACATCGCATACCTGATGCCCGATATATTCGCACCGGTCCTTCTGATTGCGATAGCCGCGCTTGGTGCGTTCGGTCATAAGATGGCCCTTTGGGAGCTTCTGCTGATATCTGGTCTGGCACTGTTCGCCGTCGTTTTGCACCCGTCCCATATCGCAATCGAGGCGCTAATGATCCCTATTGTCTGTCTGGTGGCTCTGGTTCGGAAGGTATCGGGCCGCTGGCGTGCCCCGGCCCTGCTTGCGTTGATTCTGGTGCTTGCAATTGCCGAGCGGGAAGCCTTTCGGGTTGTCGTGGTCACCAAGACAGACAAAGAGGTTGTCTATGCCCCGCACATCACCGCTCGATTGATCGTCGACGGGCCGGGGATGGATTATTTGAACGAGGTTTGCCCGGATGAAAACATACCGACCTGCGCGCTGCACGAGGCGCTTTCCTGGTCCGATAACCCGGAGCGGCTGACGGCATCCCACATAATTTTTGAACTCTCCCCCGAGCTCGGATCGTACCGGCACCTGTCATTTGATGATCAGAAAACCGTGGCCCTTTCCCAGCGGGACTTTGCCCTGCAAGTTCTGATTACGCGACCTGTCGCGACCTCTCTGGCTCTGGCAGGAAATGCGCTTCAGCAGCTTCTGACTTACAGTATTGAAATGACAATTCCGTCAGACGACATGCTGGATAACGCACGCCAACTGGCCAGGTTGGACGAAACCCAATTTGACCTGATCCCGGACGGATTGCTGAAACAGGATCAAAGTTGGATCCCGTATATTGAAGCGGCTCATCATGCCGTTTACGCAATTTCGTCTGTGTTCATTTTGTGCCTGCTGCTTTGGCCGGGCAGCGTGCCGCGTGAAATAAAACTGTTCGCGTTGCTTATTCTGGCCGGGATTGCGGTTAACGCCTTGGTTTGCGGAGGCCTGTCCCAACCCGCAAACCGTTACGGGGCGCGGGTCATGTGGCTATTGCCATTTACCGCTGCCTTTCTTTTTCTTGTCAGGTGGCCATTGTCGCTACGGCCCAATGCCGGAAGGATTTAACGATGTCAGATGCTGCCCTTTCGATCAGCGTAGTCATGCCTGCCTATCGGGCCGAACATCTGCTGCCGCGGGTCTTGCCGCCGCTGATTGATATGCTTGAGGCGGGTCAGGTGCAAGAAGTTCTGGTAGTCGACGACCAATCTCCGGACGGCACCGCCGCACTTGCAAGCCAAATGGGGGCGACGGTTCTGACAACACCCGTCAATGGCGGACCGGGGGCGGCGCGCAATTTGGCAGCCAAACACGCGACGGGCGATGTTTTGTGGTTTGTGGATTCTGACGTCATCGCCTGGCCGGATGGGCCGGAACATATTCGCCGGGCGATGTCCGAAGACAATGTCGCCGCAGTATTCGGCTCTTATGATGATGCGCCGGACGGGCAAGCGTGGTTCTCACGCTATAAAAACCTTTTGCATCGTTATCACCATCAGCGTGCGCAGCGCGAGGCACGAACCTTCTGGGCCGGTTGTGGTGCAATTCGGCGGGATGTGTTCAATGAAGTCGGCGGGTTTGATGTCAAAACCTATGAGGTGCCGTCGATCGAAGATATCGAACTGGGTTATCGGATCGCCAATACCGGGCGCCGCATCCTTGTCGAGCCCCGCCTGCAGGGCAAGCATCTGAAGGTTTGGACCATCCCCAACAGCCTGAGCACGGACATCTTCTGCCGCGCCCTGCCCTGGGCCCGGCTGATGATCTCGCGCGAGGGGCTGACGGATGATCTCAACACCTCGACCGCTGAACGGGCGCGGGCGGCGATTGCGGGGCTTTTACTGCTGTCGGTTCTGGCCTTGCCGTTCTGGCCGGGGACGTGGCCTCTGCCGTTGCTGTTCCTGACGCTGGCCTTTGTCGCCAACCTTGATCTGGTGCGCACGATGGCTGGGCATGGCGGGCCGTGGTTCGCGTTCAAATGCCTGCTCTATCATCAGGTCTATTATGTCTATTCAGCCAGTATCTATGTCTGGTGCCTGTTTGAGTATCATGTGCTCAGACAGAAGCAAAAACTGAATGTCAGCCGAAACTAAGACCCTTCGGAGGGGTAACATGACGAAAGCGATCATCCTCCAACCGTGGGCAATAGTAGCCGCCCCCCCTGTTTTTGTATTCCGGGCGATCACTCGGCAAAATGCACGATGCATTAAATTTGGCGGATTGGCATGTCGGTCAGAAGCGTAGTTACCTTCGTAGTGACGGGGGGGATCGTCACAGCTGTTCATGTCGCGGTTGGGCTGATTGCACATCACCTTGGCGGCCTTGATCCGTTCGATGCCAACCTTGTGGCGTATTCGGTGGCATTCTTCGTGTCCTACTTTGGTCATCGGAATTATTCCTTCCGGTCGCCCGGGCAGATTCGAAGGTCGATGCCGAAGTTCTTTGTAATTTCAGTTATTAACTTGTTTCTGAACCAGATTATCGTTTTCACCGTCTCAGATATGTTTGGGCAACCCTATTGGGTGTCGCTAGGTGTCATGATCGCGATTGTGCCGACATTTACCTACGTCATGAGCAAGATCTGGGCGTTCAGTGACGGTGATTTTTGATGGATGAGTTCGAGGGCATGACGGAGTCGATGGAAATCCGCCCTACGGACAGACCGTCAGAGACACCCGCACCCATCCATGTTCCGAAATTCGCCGTCCTTTGCCTTGCAATCATCCTGTGCGGCCTGGCGCTTGCTTACCTGATGTTCAAGATCGTACAGTTGGCGGATATGCCGGGGTTCGACTTTCGCTACATCTGGCTGGCGGGGGATATGTGGCTTGATGGCATAAACCCGTATGGCAGCAGCTATGAGGCGACAGGTGCTGCCAAGATCGATACGGGGCATATACCGATCATGTGGGTCTATCCGCCAACATGGTGGGCTTTCGTCACGCCCTTCGGGGCGCTGGATTTGAATGCGGCGAATGTTGCCTGGAACATCTGCGGAATTGTTCTTGTCATGGCCATTTGCGGTCTGGCGACCAGCGCGTTCCTAAGGGCGTTCCCCGGGCACGGTCAGGCAATCGCCGAGCGCGCCGGGGGTTTGAGTTTCCTCCCCGTCTTCAGCGTGTTGTTTTTTCTCATGGCGCTGCTGGAGGCCACCGCAATCCTGTTTTCGGTCGGGCAGACGACACTGATCATAGGGTTTGGGATTGCCCTCATGCTTTGGAGCAGGGTCAACACGAACCTCTTCCTCGAAGCGGTCGGGCTGACCCTGGTTATGCTCAAGCCGCAGATCGGGGCGCCAATTGCGATCTTGCTGCTTTTTCTTGATCCGCGTTCGCGCAAGGTGGTTGCCATCGCGTTTGGGCTTTCAATCCTCCTCATGCTGCCATCATTGGCGACGGCGCACAGTTCCATCTTCGATTTCATGCACAACATGGGGGCATATGATGGGTTCACGGCCGCCAATCTTCCGCAATCCATGACCGGGGTCCGGCTGGTTCTGTGGGAGCTGACCGATATTGACATTGGAAACCCCGCAGCCGCCGTGATCGCGCTGATTTTCGTTTTGCTGCTTTGTGTTGGTCCCGGGTGCATGACGCGGGCAATCGACCCCAAGGTCAGGGCCTGGCAGATATATGGGCTTACAAGCGCCATCATCGTCGCGGTCGCGCCGCTGCATATTTATGACTTTGTATTACTCGCCGTTCCGCTGGCACTGCTTTTCACAGGAGGGTGGTTGAGTTCGGCATGCGCCGCACTTGGGGCGCTGCTGATCTGGCGTTCGGAAAATCTTGCCCAAGTATGGGCCTTTCATGCGCCAGATGTAGAGATATTTCCAAGTTCACGCCTAGCGACAATTGGTGCTTTTTTGGCCCTGTTTGCAGTCATGATTATTGTCCTGCAACTAAATAGGCAGGACGCCGATCAGGTGGTTTCGTCATGACACGCACGATCTTTTTCACCGGAGCAACAGGGTTTCTGGGGCAGCATGTATTGCCGGTTCTTGTTGACCAGGGCTGGCAGGTACGTGTTCTTGTGCGCGATGCAGCCCGCGGGAAAGACCTTCCCGATGGGGTGAAAATCTGCGTTGGAAATCTGGAAAACCCAGACAGCTATCGCGCGGCTCTCGATGGGATTGAAACGGTTCTTCATCTTGGTGCGCTGACCGGCAAAGCATCAAAGCAAGAGCATGAGCGGGTAAACCGGCAGGCGACGAAACATCTGATTTCCTCCTGCGTAGCGCAGGGCGTCAAACGCTTTCTGTTCGTCAGTTCCATAGCAGCCGGATATACGGACAAGTCCTTTTATCCTTATGCTGCCGCGAAGGCGCAGGCTGAGCAGGATCTCATGGAGTCCGGTTTGCTATACGCAATCCTGCGACCGACATTGATCCTTGGCAAAGGGTCCCCGATCGCGGATGCCATGGGCACATTGGCGGGTTTGCCGGTTGTGCCTCTGCCGCAGAAAGGCGGCCCTGTCAGTGTTCAGCCGGTTGCTGTTGAAGATGTCGCGCGGGGGATCATCGAAATCCTTAACCGCGACGCATTCAACAATGAAGTGCTGGAGTTCGGAGGGCCGGATGTGGTGCCGATGCAGGCGTTCTTAAGCACAATAGCGCAGCTGCATTTTGGGCGAACGCCACGGATCATGAAACTGCCGCTTCGATTGGTGCAGTGGCCGCTGGCGATACTGGAACCGCTTGCACGTCCGGTGATGCCTGCGACGGCAGGGCAATTTGCAGTTTTTGGTAATGACTCCACGATATCACCGAACTGGTTGGTGGAAGCTTTGCAGCCGCAGATGGCAACGCTGCATGATCAGATCGGCGCGGGTTCCCAAAATGACGACCAGGATGGGCCAACTGCCCCTCTTGGGCCCGCGACGTCACAAGACGATGTAAAAACCGAGGCGAAAGCGCTTGGCAAACACATGACCGGGCAAGAGCCAACCGAGGCCGCGATCCGACATTATTCCAACGCGCTGAGCGAGCTTGGCATGCTGAATGAAGGCAGCCGGTTTGACCAGATGTCTCTGTCCCTTGCTCGCCGCGGTGGGATCGGCTTGTGGCTTGTGGACGGGTTCTGTGGGTTTGCAGACCGGCATGGTGCGCTGCGTCGACGGCAGGTTCTGTGCGCCGCAATTCTGGAAAATGACGCGGCAACACACCTGTCATTTGACGGATCACCAGATATCGGCCCCATCCGGGCACTGTTGCGGCTGGCCGGTGTCGGTATCTCGTCCGGGGCCGCTACATTGGCTGGGATTCTGCTGTTTCTTCCAGTGCGCTTTTGGATGAATCGATCGGCCCCGGCACCGACGGCAGGTTCAGAATAAGATGCATGTCGTTGTCGTGGGATCAGGCCCCAGCGGGGTACATTTCGCTCTGACCGCACTGGAACGCGGGCATGATGTGACGATTGTCGACATGGGAAAGACCGGTGCCGATACGCCGCTTCCGCAGGCCGGGTTTTTTGATCTGAAAACAACCCACCCCGATGCCGTGCGTTATTTTCTGGGTGAGCACTACAATGCAGTGACCCTGCCGGCAGCCGCCGCCGATCAAAACGATGAATATTACGGCCTGCCAGCGTCCAAAGATTATGTCTTTCAACACCCTGATCGTTTCAGTATGCAATCGGATGGCATGTCCTCGCTTGTGTCTTTTGCTGCGGGCGGTCTGGCGGAGTGCTGGACTGGCGGGGCCTATGCGTTCAACGATGACGATCTACGCGACTTTGGCTTCGGTCACGATCATATCGCGCCATATTATGCGAAGGTTGCCGAGCGGATCGGGATCGGTGGGCAGGCCGATGATCTGATGCGCTGGTATCCCATGCATGACGGTTTGCGCGAGCCCATTTCACTGGACCAAAGCAGCGCAGCCCTGATCGAAAAATATCAGATCCGGCGAGACAAGCTGGGGCAGAAGCATCCTGGTATACGCCTGGGCCGATCGCGGCAGGCTGCCTTGTCACGCAGCCTTGGCGCGCGCGATGCCTGCACCAAATGCGGCCGCTGCCTGTGGGGATGTCCCAACGGAGCATTTTATACGCCGTCCCTGACATTGAACGTCCTAAGAAAGCACCCCCGTTTCACCTATGCATCGGGTCGCTTTGCAAGCCATTTCGTCACCACGGGATCAAAGGAACTGGACAGTCTGGTCACTTACTCCACCAACGGAGAGGTTGAAGAAATCACAGGGCAGGCTTTTGTGCTGGCCGCGGGAACGATCAGCAGCGCCAACCTGTTTCTCAGGACGATCTACAAGGCCACGGGCGAAATCGTCAGGTTGCCGGGTCTCATGGACAATCAGCAAGTGCTGGCCCCATTCTTGAACCTGTCCATGTTCGGTCACAGCTATGACCCGTCATCCTATCAATACCATCAGCTGGCGGTCGGCATGGAGGCCGGGCAGCCTGCAAAATTCGTGCACGGGCAGATCACAACGATGACAACCGGCAGCGCCCACCCGGTCATTGCGCAAATCCCCTTGGGCATGAATGCCGGGCGGCAGATATTCAGAACGATCCGGTCAGCGCTGGGGGTCGTGAACCTGAATTTCAATGACACCCGCCGGGCGGAAAATTACGCGACCCTCGATCCTCATAAGGACGCAGGCGGATGGCCCGCACTGTCGCTGACGTATCGATCTCCCGAGGGACAGGATCAGGAAATTGCCGATGCGCTGTCACGGCTAAAGCGGTTTATGCGCGATCTTGGGGCTCCGCTTGTTCCCGGCATGACCCAAATACGCAGCCCCGGAGCCAGCGTGCATTACTCTGGGACATTGCCGATTTCACCCACGGGGGGTGAATTTACTGTCACGCAGAATTGCCGCTCAAACGACTTTGAGAATCTGTTCGTTGTCGATGGATCGGTCTTTCCGGCGCTGCCATCCAAGAACCTGACATTCACGCTGATGGCAAACGCAACAAGGGTCGCGACAAAAGCTTTCTAGCTTTTCTCGGGTCAGCTCAATTTTCCGGGGCTAAAAACCGCAGACTTATGGAACCATACTGTTGCGCGAAACTATGCCTCAACCTTATCATTCTTACGTTTCTGATTTTAGGCACTTTGCCGCGTATGACAGTTGAATATGGTTAAAGAGTTCGCGAAGGATATTAGTATAGATGGGTACAACTGGCACGATTGACGATATTCCGCCACGACCCACGCAGCGATGGCGGATCACATGTGCAGCCTTGGCCAGCCTGGCCGCAATACTGGCATTCATACTTGCCGTGCAGCATACGTTCATTGATTTGCGCGAACTGGCCCGTTGGTGGCTGCTGATGGCGGCTTGGGCGCTGATCCTTATGGCCTTGTTTACACTATGGGGCGCAATGCTATCGGGCCTTTTGACGTTACTTTTGTTCATAGGGGGGGCTGCCCAACTCTACGCAACTGAGCCGCTTTGGTATCCCGAGCTTTATCTTCCGCCACGCTCGACAATTGAAACGGCGATGTTGGGCCTAGTGTTGATACAGGCCATAATCTCTTTTGCTGTAATCTTATCGCGCGTAGATCGCGGTACACTGCAACGCATCACCGATGCATTCGGTATAATGCGGATTGTTCTATTCCTGTTGCTAAGCGGCGCATTCACAGTTCCGATTCTCAACTATCTTCGTTTGGATGATATCGGCGGCTACATTGTGCAATTAACAGTTGGCACAGGCCTTATTGCCGCAAATCTGGCAACAGTCATCGCAATCGCGTTGACACTTCCCAAAGGCATAACCCTGCCAACCGGCTGGCGATGGGTGTGCTGCCTGGCGGCTGGTTTTCTGGCTGCAACACTTCTATTGGCATGGTTTTCTTTTGAGCGGATTATGCATGTTCAGGACGAACTTGCATATATTTTCCAAGCCAGAACCTACGCAAACGGCGCGCTGTTTGTGCCCGCTTTACCAGAAGCTGCCCGTGATGCATTTTCCCATTTTCTGATGGAAACCCAAAATGAACGCTGGATTTCCGTCGTGACGCCCGGATGGCCCGCTGTATTGGCCGTGGGTGTTCTGATCGGAGCACCCTGGTTGGTCAATCCCACCCTCGGCACCGCGTCGATCCTTCTGGCCTACGGCGTATTGAGAAGATTAACGGACGCCCGTCTGGCGGCAATTGGTACTTTGTTGTTGGCGACATCCCCCTGGCTTATCGCAATGTCCGCGTCTTTTATGGCCCACACCCTTACATTGTTCCTTCTCTTGCTTGCCTGGCTCTGCATCCTCAAAGCCGAAGAGACCAGGCTGGGAACAGCAGTCTTGATGGTTTTTGTCGCTGGTCTGGCGATGGGGTGGATATTTCTGTCACGTAACCTTGATGGTTTGCTGCTTGGAATTATGACCGGCCTATTTCTGTTATGGCGTGGTGGCGTATTACGTCATCCGCTCACCCTGCTCAGTTACAGCGCGGGTTGTGTGGCGGTCGGCGGTCTGATCTTCCTTTACAATGCCTACCTCACCGGAGACCCGCTCCTCACGCCATTGTCGGACTACACGAGTCGGTTTTGGTTAGAAGGCTCCAACGCTTTTGGGTTTGGACAAAATGTAGGTCCGGTGCCCGGTTGGGATTTCATGGAATTGTATGAACACGAGCATTCTCTGTTTGAGAGCGTCGTGAATACCCTCGCCAATATCAGTGCGCTTCATACAGACTTTCTTGGTTGGGGGCTGGGATCGCTTGCCCTGGTCTGGGCCTTGCTGCTCTTTGGGCGCATGAATGGGACCGACTGCATGATGATTGCGATCATAGCGGTGATCATCGTTGCACATGCCTTTTATTGGTTTGTCGCAATCTTTTACATAGGACCCAGATACTGGTTCATGACCCTCATTCCCCTGGTGATACTTTCGTCCAAAGGATTTGTGGCAATCGGCGCACGACTGGAAGCCGCTGGCTTCCGATCCGCGCCAGGCCGGCTGAACATGGTGCTGCTCATCCTGTGCCTGTTCTCTGTCACGGTCTTTCTAAGCTACAGAGGCCTTACAAGATATCACGATCACCGCGCCTATAGTGACCACTATCGTTTGCTTGCGCTCCCTGAAACAGAGGCGGGTGCAAAACCGCTTCTACTGATCAAAACCGGCCGTCAGCTCGCATCCGCGTACTTCCTGAATGATCCCTGGTTTCCATCAAACAAGCCCGTCTACGCCGCAGATCTCGGCCCCGAGAGCAATGCCGCGGTTATCGCGGCTTTCCCGGATCGGCCTGTTCTTTACTATGATGAAAGCAGCAATACCTTCCGGCAGGAATAGCGTCGGCATACTTAACCGGCCTTCTGCTCTTTCGAATAGTGGTTCTGAACGTCCGTGTCTTGTCTTCGGGTTGCATCCCTTACGGACTTGGCTTCGAACTCCTCATGATAGGACCGTTCGACATTGACGTCCCACACGTCGTTGTCCTCACCCATGATGTTGCGGACCGCATACATCGCCGACAGCATCGAATGATCCTGATTGTTGTAGCGATGCAAGCCATTGCGTCCGACAGTCTGGAAGTTTTCGAGCGTCTTCAACCAACCACTGACCGTCTCAAGGGCCTCTTTGTAGTCACCGTCATAAACGGGATAGGCCTTGGGTTGCCGGATCACGGCACAATCGATGACATCGCTGGCTTTGGCCAGATTAAGCTCTTCCAGTTCTTTACTAGCAAGCTCTTTGAGATCTTCGTCAGCAGCCGACCACAGGCCATCATCCTTCTGGCAGAAATACTCCATCCCGATTGACGACGTGTTCTGGTCAGGAAGCATTTCCTTGGACCAGGCGCGGAAATTCTGGATACGGCCCACTTTGACTGACGGGCTGTGGATGTAAATCCAGTTGTCAGGGAACGGGTCCGCGTGATCAAGGATCAGCGTCACGATCAGAAAGTCGCGGTATCTCAGACGGTCGGCCGCCTCGACGATTTCTGGCGGTGGCGGCGGATCGAAAGCATGGATCAGATCACGGACGGCCATCGAGTTGACGAAATGCTCGCCTTCGACCCGCTCGATCTTTTCACTCTGTCCGTCATTTTCATCCCACCGGCGAATGTCGACCGAGGTCACGCGATTGCCATCACGGTTCACCTTCACCACTTCCGATTTCATCTGAACGGTGCCGCCCTTTTCCCGGATCAGATCGCGGGCTTTTTCCCACATCATTCCGGGGCCGAGGCGCGGATACTGGAACTCTTCGATCAGGCTGGCCGTGTCATTGGCGCCTGAGATGGCATTCCAAACCGCTTTTGGCAAAGACAGGTTCTTGATCCGTTGCGCCGCCCAGTCGGCCCGGATTTCAGATGGCGAAATTCCCCAGACCTTTTTGGTATAGCTGTGGAAGAAGTGCATATACAGCCGCCCGCCAAAGCGGTTGATGACCCACTCTTCGAACGTGTCTTCCTGCTTTTTCGGCCGCAGCTTCCATTTGATGTAGCTGCCGATAATCCGGTATGTCTCGTAAGGTCCGATATTCCCGAGCGCGTTGAAAATCCGCAGCGGATAATCATAGAATTTTCCTCGGTAGAAGATACGGCTGAGGCGCGGAACGGTGATAAAATCGTCGCCCATCACCTCGTGCCACATATCTTCAACTTCGCGTACCTTGGTGAAGTACCGATGTCCCCCGATATCGAAACGGTAGCCCTTGTGGGTTTCGGTCCGCGAAATGCCCCCGACCATGTCCGAGGCCTCATAGACCTGAGGAACATGCGTGTCGCTTAATTTCTGAAGCTCATAGGCTGCTGTCAGCCCGGCGGGTCCGCCACCAATAATGACGACTGGAACAATATCCTGTTTCAAATGACTAACACCCATACTCATACCAATACCTTTGCATCAGGCTACAAGAGGTTCCCTCTGATTCACAGACAATTTCTGTTTCGGCGTCAGAATAGCGGAATCGTTTCACCTGGGTAGATATCTGGCTACCCCAAAAGGATGCCATCTTTCCGGTTTTTTATATGCGCGCCACTTAACAACCAGATGGAAAAACCGGCGCGAGGGTCAGAAAACTTTAGGCCGTAACCACGCTGCATTCATCTTGGAAATGAGCAATCACCTTTTGCAGGATTGTTTTCTGACCTCCGGCAACCAATTGAATTAATAAAGCATTTGGTTCCTGACGGAGAGAGCAAGAGAGACCCACAGCAGTTTTGGACCGGTTCGACAGGTCATTCCCATCCAGCGTTCTTTGGATCAGTTGTTCAAATCGCGTTACGTTTGAAAGTATTGAGGGATGCAGATCAAATGACGCCCGGCAACAGGATCAACAATACGCCCCCACCCTTTGCATTGTGCACGCCGAAGGATTGGCCGATTTGGAAAAACCCGGTCAGCCCTGTCGCCAGATGCGTAGCACAATTCGCGGCATTCACCACAACCGCCTCATCCTAATCCTTTGCGCGAATGCGGCTGAAATACTTGCCCTTTTGGACCTGCCCGATTGTTGTGTCGGGCAATTCAATAGTCTTTAATTGTTCATATGAACCGTAAACTGCGCAACATCCTCTTCAGGATTCACCTCTGGCTGGGGCTGCATCTGTCAGTCTTTTTTACCCTTATGTTTCTGACAGGTACGTTCCTTGTTGCCGGGGTCGAACTCACGTCGATCGGACGGCCGGGAATCTGGACAACCATCGCCAAAGAGGACCGCACCGCCAGTTTCGGAGCAATCTATGACGGCATCAAAAGGACCCATCCCGAAAGCAGTGTTTTTGTAATCGAAAAGCACCCGGCCCCTTGGTTTGCGGTGCTTTCTTATGGTCGCACAGGGTGGGGTGAACCAGTTAATTTCTGGACGGACCCTTCAACTGGACAGGTTGCGGCAGCTTATGAGGCCACAACTCCAAACCTGCGCAGCATTGTGCGCGAGTTTCATGACTCATTTCTAACCGGGAAAACCGCAGTATTCCTTCTGATCTGCTCCACATCGGTCCTCTTGTTTTTTCAGATTGTCAGCGGACTGATCACTTACCGGCGATTTTGGAAGGGGTTTTTCCGATGGCCATCCCGCTCCGGTGGTCTCCGGTCATGGGCTGGTGGTTTTCATCGGCTGGCCGCTGTCTGGGCCACACCTTTGATCGTTGTGATCGCAGTGACCAGTTTCTATTTCATGTTTGAAGAGCTGGGATTTAAGAGTTCCTACCCCACTCCACAATCGCCTGTTGCGCGCTCGTCCACCCTTCCGCCCGGTTTCGATGCCGCCTTGATTGATCGGGCCGAGGCCCAGGCCCGCGCCGCATTACCGAACTTTGAACCGACGGTCCTGGTCCTGCCCCGCGACATATCTGAAGGCCTCGAGTTTATCGATCACGTGAAAGGGGTGTCAGAATTCTGGGGGGAAAGAGTTGTCCTCATCGACCCGGCAACGCTGGACATTCTTGGCGCCTTCACACCCGAGGATAACGGTGGGCTTGCCCGCTGGAATTACATGATGAACGTACTGCATTATGGAACTTGGGGTGGCGCTTTTTCAATAGTGCTTTGGGTGTTTTTGGGATTGGCCGCCATTGGCGTTGCCTTTTCCGGTGCCCTGATTTTCGCGGCACGGCTTGATCCCGAAGCCGCGCAGTATGGGCCCCTCAGGCGCGTCTGGCGCGGGATGGGGATCTTTCGATGGGCTTATGTGTTGCTTTTGCTGGGCGTTCTGTTCGCCGGGTATGCGCGCCATGGCCCCGGTTCCCAGGTGTCAACGGTCGTCCACCCCATTGACGCCTCCGGGTCTGAGGCCCGCCTGGTTCTGAGATCCCCTTTCAGGCACGGCACTCCGCTTGATATCGAGTTGCTGGTCGGGGAAACGGGTGTCGACACCGCCTCGGTCGCATTCAACGGTGACGCGGCCCAGCCGGTCGATTTGCTGCCGCATGAAGCAACAGCGCAGGCGTATTTCCGGTATGAACCTGACATTTCGGAAAACGAAATCACTGCCCGGCTCACAAAAAAGGATGGAACCGAGCGCATCGTCACCTTCCGAATGGGACGACCCATTTGGTAAACCTGCCGCTTCAGGTCTGGCCCGCCAATACTTTGAGCAAAACAAACCTGTTGCGCATGAACACAAGTGCGAGCCCGGTGTAAATCACGACACCTGACAGCGTTCCTGTAACCAGCAGCATGATTTGCGGCTGACCTTGAATAAGGTGCAAACTCCCCCAAACACCTACAACCATAATTCCCGCCGCGACCAATGGCGGAATATGAATAGAAACAAGGCCCAGAACCGGCTGCTCTGAGATCATTGCCAGATTGGCGAATTTAAACGGCCATACGATGAGGAATGCGGCAACAAAACCCGCCGTCACTGCCGTGATCCCGTATGGCGCGGCAAGGAAGATCGCAGCCGCCGCCAGTGCCACCTCGATCCAGGACAAAACGGCCAGTCTGCCTGCCTTACCTGCAGCCAGACAATAGGTCTGCTGAACCTTCTCGACGCACAGATACATTCCAAAGATCGACATCAGGCTCAGAACCGGGGCAGCCGGAGCCCATTTCTGTCCAAACAGTAACACCAGTGCCGGCTCTGCCAGAACCGCCAGTCCGGCAAAGGCCGGAAAGGCCACAAACCCGGTCAGCCGCATGACCTTGAACAGCAAATCCACAGCCCGCTCCTCTCCTCCGCTGGCCGCTCCGAAAGCGGGTTGAGCGACGGTGCGCAATGGCGTGATCAAAAGGAATGACGCAATCTCGATCACCCGCCAGGCAATCGAATAATATCCAGCCTGCACCGGCCCAAGAACCGCGCCGATGACAACCGCCGGGGATTGCACCGCGGCCAGTTCGGCGGCCCGCAACCCAATGATGCGATGACTGAAATGCAAGATCTCACGTATATGATCCCGGGACACCTGAAAGGCCGGACGCCAGGATACCGCGCCCCAGGCCATCACGATATTGGTGGCCGTCATCGCCAGCCGCTGACCAACCAGACTCCAGGCTCCGTACCCAGCCAGGGCCATGCCGATGCCAACAACCCCTCCGACCATAGCCCCCAAGGCCGCCCGGATGGCCAAAACGCGGAACCGCATCTCGCGCCGCAGGATCGCCACTGGCACCGCCGTCAATGCGATCATCAACACGGTTGGGGACAGGCCGACCAGCAACGGACCCGCAGCCGGTTCCTTATAGAAATCCGAAATCAGCGGTGCGCCCAGATAGAGCACGAGGGTCAGAACCGCCCCCAACAACGCCAGCAGCCAGAAAACCGAATTCAACCGTTCGGGCGACAGCGCATCATGGGTCAGCAGGATGTCCGAGATCGTTTCGCGCACCAGAAATTCGGAAAACAACACAAATGCCGCCACCATCGCCAGCAGGCCAAACGCCTCGACCCCTAAAAGCCGGGCCAGAATGGCGAAAATGATGAAGTTGAAGGCCTGCTCGACCCAAATTCCGACGGACATCCAGGCTACACCGCTGGTGAAACGCCGTTCCAGTGTCATCAAACCCCTTCCCGCAGCTTAGCTGCGACACGAAACCGCCTGCCTTCTCAGCTGCACCGTAGCTGTTGACGGATAATACTGTCGAGACGGCCAACCCCTGTTCAAACCCCTTCGGACAAGAGTCGCAGACCTTTGGTTTATCCTGCCAACGTCTCAATAATCCGCCAACGGTAAGCTGCGCTGCACGGCAGGAGTTTTCATCCACTTTGGGATCAAAGGGGTGAAGAGGCCACTATAGGTGCCGTTTCGGAAATAATCGTGCCAAGGCGCCACAGCCTAAAAAACCCCACGGTTGAGCGGGCCTGTTTCCATGGATACCGCCAAAGCCCTTGCTGTCATTTTTGAAATACAGGGTAGGATTACAACACGGTGGCAAAAAATACGGCAGATGACACACAAGGTTTGATGCTAGAAAACCCGAATTTGGTCAAAAATATTGTCTATATTCAGCTTGTCTGTGTTTGAATACTATAGGCGGCGGAAGGAATTGAGCCCGTCACACGCTGAATATCACGCATGCCATACGAACGAGGCGGGGCAGAATATATATTAAGTACGTAAAGGGTTTCCATTTTCATGAACAAGGTTGCCGAGCAGATCACCCCGGACAACACCACAACCGGTGCGCCGGACACATCAGGCATGAGCCTGAGCGTGGTCATCCCTGCCTATAACGAAGAGAACGCCGTCCGTGGCACTGTCGAGGACGTGCGCACCCATCTTGAACCGCTGGGCATTCCGTACGAGATCATCGTGGTCGACGATGCCAGCCAGGACAACACCCGCGCAGAGGCCGAGGCCAGTGGCGCCACCGTCACTTTCAACGATGTCAATTCCGGCTACGGCGCCAGCCTCAAACGGGGCGTGCGGATGGCGCAGTATGAATATGTGGCCATCTTGGATGCTGACAGCACATACCCCGCGCGCTATCTGCCCGGGATGCTGGCCATGTGCCGCGATCAGGACATGGTGGTGGGCGATCGGGGCGCCGCAATGAAGAACGTGCCGCTGCTGCGGCGGCCGGCCAAGAAGTTCCTGTTCGCCTTTGCCTCATTCCTGGCTGAGCGCAAGATCAACGACCTCAATTCCGGGCTGCGTGTGTTCCGCAAATCCGAGCTGATCCCGTTCCTGCCGCTGCTTCCACAGAATTTCTCGTTCACCACCACGATCACGCTGTGCATGACCTCGAATGGTAAGCGGATGATCTATACACCGATCGAGTACGGCAAACGGGTGGGCAAATCGAAAATCCGGCCGATCGACTTTCTGAACTTCATCATCCTGATCCTGCGCATCAGTACCCTGTTCAACCCATTGCGGGTGTTCATCCCGCTGGGGCTGGCGTTTTTCACTTTGGGCACGGTGAAGTTCATTATCGACATGTTCTACTGGAACCTCAGCGAAACAGCGGTGTTTTCCTTCCTGGCGGCAATCATGATCTGGTCTCTGGGGCTGATCGCCGACATGATTTCGCGGCTGCACCTCAGACCCTGACATGAGCGGCGGTATGCTTTCCGATCCAAATCAACGGCGCTGGCTGATCCGGGTGGTCGGGTCGACGTTGGTGCTGGCGATCCTGTTCTGGATCCTTCCAGCCGAGGCCATCGTGGCGGCATTCAAGGCGATCCCGATCTGGGTGTTCCTGAGCGTACTGGTCCTGTTTTTGTTGGCCCATGTGGGTGCGGCGATGAAATGGTGGCTGTTGTTGGGTCGGGGGCTTCCGCCCCTGCTAGCCATCCGGGCGCATTTTGCCGGTCTGGCCGCTAATCTGTGTCTGCCCGGTGCGATTGGCGGCGATACAGTGCGCGCCGGGATAGCGCAGACGGCGATGAAAGACGGGGCACGGGTCGTCGCGGGCGCAACCGTGGATCGGCTGATCGACATGGTGGCCTTGTTGACCTTGTCCTGTCTGGGACTTGTCCTGACATGGGAACGTGCCGAGGGCGGACATATGATCGTGCCAGTGGCGCTGATCTTGCTTGCGGCGCTGGCGGGTATGGTTGCGCTGCCGCGCCTGCTGCCCCTGCCCTGGCGCTATATTCCGTCTCTGCCCGGCAAGGGCTTTGCGCATCGTCTGGCCGATGCGCTAGCCGGGATGGGGCGCAAGCCGGGCACGCTGGCTGTTGCCTTCATTGCGTCGGTTTTGATCCAGCTGCTGCTGGTCATGCTGGCCTGGTGGCTGGCCATCGCGGCCGGTGTCGATGTGGCAGCCGGGCCGTGGATATTTGCCTGGCCGCTGGCCAAGATTATCGCAGTTCTACCCGTATCGCTGAACGGGTTGGGCCTGCGCGAGGCAACGTTGGCGGGCTTTCTGGCCCCCTTTGGCGCCAGCGCGCCGGCGGTCGTTGCCGCCGGGCTGGTCTGGCAGGTTGTTCTGTTTACAGCGGGCGGGTTTGGCGCGCTGGTTCTGACCATGTCCGGGATGCGGTTCAGCGCTCCGGCAAATTCCCAAAAGGAAGAGTGCAAGTGACGGATGTTTCCCGACCAACAGGCGAGGACAAGCCTGAAATCATCATACTCGGTGCCGGACCCGCAGGTCTGGCCGCCGCTTACGCCCTGACCGGGCAGGCAAAGGTGACCGTGATCGAACGCGCACCCATTGCAGGTGGCAATTCGGCCTCTTTCCCGGTCGAAGGCGTGATCTGCGATTATGGCTCGCACCGGTTTCATCCAGCGGCAGAGCCTGAGGTGCTGGCTGATGTGAAAACTTTGCTCGGTGACGATCTGCTGCTGCGCCCACGGCATGGCCGCATCCGGCTGGGCGGCAAATGGATTCACTTCCCGTTAAAACTGACCGATGCGCTGATGCGCCTGCCCAAGCCTTTTGCCGCGTCGCTGATAGGGGACATGGTGCTGAAGCCGTTCCGCAAGAAAAGCACGGGTCCCGAGACATTCTCGACCGTGCTTTATGACGGGCTGGGGCCGACGATTTCGGACAATTTCTATTTCCCCTACGTGCGCAAGCTGTGGGGGCTGGACCCGGACAAGTTGGCGGTCAAACTGGCCGAGCGCCGGGTCGGCAGCGGATCGGTCGGCAAGATCCTGATGAAAATGCTGCGCCTGCTGCCGGGGCTGCGCAGCGAAACCGCCGGACGGTTCTTCTATCCGCGCAAAGGGTTCGGACAAATCTCGGACGCGATGCTGGAAAGCGCGCGCGCAAATGGCGCCACCTTCATGTTCAACACCGAAATCACCGGGATTGACCGGGACGGCGACCGTATCACCGGCCTGACGATCCGCGACGGCGATAGCGAGCGGCATGTGACCGGCGATCTGATCCTGTCGACCATTCCGCTGACCGGCCTGACGCGCCTGATCGACGCGCCTCCGGCGGAGGTGGTCGAGGCTGCCCGCGCCATCCGGTTCCGGGGTATGATCCTGCTGTATCTGGTGCTCGAGACAGACCAGTTCACCGAGTTCGACGCGCATTACTTCCCGGAACTGTCGATCCCGATCAGCCGGATGTCAGAGCCCAAGAACTATAATGCCAGTGGCGCGCCGAAAGGCGTGACCGTGCTGTGTGCCGAACTGCCCTGTGACCCAGATGAAAAGTGGTGGTCCATGTCCGACGAGGAACTGGGGCAGGAGTTCACCAAATGGTTGGACCAGTTGGGTCTGCCGGTTACCGTTCCGGTCCGCCGCTGCGAAACCCGGCGGCTGAGCCACGCCTATCCGGTCTATGATGTGGGGTACGAGGTGCGGTTTGATGCGGTTGATCAGTGGCTCTCAGATCTGGACGGATTGCTCGTATTTGGACGTCAGGGTTTGTTCGCCCATGACAACACCCACCACGCCTTTGCCATGGCCTATGGCGCAGCGGATTGCATCAACGGCAAAGGGCAGGTCGACCGCGCGAAATGGAATAAATATCGCGAGGTCTTTGCCACCCATGTGGTGGAAGACTGACCAATGACCGCCTGGCAGGCCGATATCCTGATGTATCATTCGATCTCGGATGCGCCTGGACCGACTTCAATCGCGCCCGAGGTGTTCAAGGCCCAGATGCAGGCGCTGGCGGACTCGAACTTGCCGGTGGTCACACCCGATGCGCTGGCCAACCCGCCCGGCCCCCGTGTGGTCATCATCAGTTTCGATGACGGGTTCGAAGATTTCGCCGATACCGCCTGGCCGATCCTACGCGATCACGGGTTCTGCCCGATTGTCTATCTGCCCTCGGGCCTGGTGGGCAGCATGGACCGCTGGGCCGGTGGCAACATCCCGCCCCGCCCCCTGATGGGTTGGGACAAGATCGAAGCTCTGGCAGGGGAAGGGGTCTGTTTTGGCGCGCATAGTGTCACCCATCCCGATCTCACCACGCTGGATACGCTCATGCTGGAAGAAGAAGTGAGCGGATCCGGTCAGGACATTGCCGCGCGGCTGGGCCAGCCTGTCCGGCATTTCGCCCCACCTTACGGGGCATCGAACAACAGCGTACTCAGACAGGTCGCGCAGCATTACGACACCTCGGTCGGCACCCGGCTGGGCGTGGCCAAAGCGGGGGATGATATTCACGATCTGCCCCGGCTTGAGATGTTTTATTTTACCGACATCGCCCGCTGGACTGCGCATCTGGAGGGGCGCGGCAAAGCCTATCTGGCGGCGCGCAAAACAATGCGGGGGGTACGCGCGGCGATACGCGGGAAACCGTGGTGAACAGATCTTTTCCGTCTGCGGCTATAGCCGGATACGCAGCGCGGGTTGTACGATCCGGGTATATTGGTTTTCAACAAGTAACAGGTACGAACAAATGCATATTCTGGTTACCGGAGGCGCCGGGTTTATAGGCTCTCATCTGACGGAACAGCTGATCCGGGATGGCCACACGGTCACGGTCTTTGATGATCTCTCGACCGGGCGGGTGGCAAATCTGGCCTCTGTTGCGGACCACCCAAATTTCACATTCACGGAAGGCTCAATTCTGGATCGCCAGATGGTCACCGATCTGGTTCCCCCGGCCGACGTTGTTTTTCATCTGGCCGCCGCCGTTGGTGTCAAACTGATCATGGATGAACCCAGCCGCTCGATCCTGACCAATGTCGCGGGCACCGAGAACGTTCTGGATGCGGCCTTGCCGAACAAGACCTATACATTTGTCGCCTCCACTTCCGAGGTTTACGGGAAAAGCACGAAATTCCCGTTTCAGGAAGACGACGATCTGACCATCGGCGCCACGCGCAACCTGCGCTGGTCCTATGCCTGTGCTAAAACACTGGATGAGTTTCTGGCGCTGGCCCATGCCCGTGAATCCGGCCTGCCGGTCACGGTTCTGCGGTTCTTCAACACCACCGGGCCGCGACAGACAGGGCGCTATGGCATGGTGTTGCCGAATTTCGTGAAAGCCGCGCTGGAGGGTGCGCCCCTGATGGTGCACGGCAGCGGCGAGCAGTCGCGTTGCTTCGGTCATGTGGCCGATGTGGTCAAGGCGCTGGGGTTGCTGATGAGCACGCCGCAGGCAAAAGGCGAAGTGTTCAATATCGGCTCAAGCGAAGAAATCACGATCCGCGCCCTGGCTGAAAAGGTCATTGAGCTCACCGGGTCCAGCTCGGACATCCGTTATGTCCCTTATGACGCGGTTTATCCCGAAGGGTTCGAGGATATGCAGCGTCGGCTGCCCGATGTGTCAAAGCTGGAGCGCGTGACCGGCTTCCGTCCGATGCTTACGCTGCAGCAAATCATCGAGGACATCATTACCGAAATGCAGTCCCCGGTTTGTGCATGAGTGGTCAGGTATCCACCTGTGACTGATCTGGTGATCGGCTCGGGGCCGTCCGGCGTGTCTGTGGCCATGGCTCTGCTGAACCGGGGACGCCAGGTTCTGATGCTGGACCCGGGCGGCCGGCTGGAAGCCCCTGCGCAAGACCGTCGCGACAGATTGGCGGCTTTGGATCCTGACACCTGGTCCGTTGATGACGAAAAAGCCTGGCAAGCCCCACAATTCGACACGCCGCCCGGACAAGTGCGCCGGTTCGGATCGGATTTCGCCATGGTGCCAGGCGCCAAGACACTGGTGTCGCCGGCTCAAATCGGCTTGCGTGCCTCGCATGCCACTGGCGGGTTGTCCAACCTTTGGGGGTCGGCGGTTTTGCCCAACCGCGCCGAAGATATCGCCGACTGGCCGATCGGAATTGAGGACCTGTCACCGCATTACCGGGCTGTTGCTCAGTTCCTTCCAATAAGCGGCCGACAGGATGCATTGCAGGCTCTGTTCCCCGCCCTTTCGATGCAGGATCGGGTGCCGTTGATCCCGTCCCCACAGGCGCAGCAGATGTTGCAGCTGCTGGAGCATCAGAAAAGCGACCTGTCAGTATTGGGTGCCCATGCTGGGTTGGCCCGTTTGGCCGTTGAGCCCGATTGCCGGTATTGCGGTCAATGCCTGCATGGATGCCCCTGGGGGTACATCTATTCAGCCAGAAAAACGTTCGATGACTTGCGCCATCACTCTGCGTTTCAGTACCGCACCGGTCTGGTCCGCCGGTTCCAGGAACATGCCGACCACGTCGCGGTCACGCTGGACAATGGGGAAACCCTGCAAGCGGCCCGTGTCTTTGTTGCCGCCGGGGTTCTGGAAACGGCGCGTCTGCTTCTGTCCTCATCACCGGACCCAACCACCGGATTGCAGTTGCAGGACAGCCAGCATTTCTTTCTGCCCAGCCTGCACCGCTGGCGCACATCGCGCCGTCCGAACCAAAGGCCCTATCACACCCTGCCGCAGATATTCATAGAACTGGACGACTCCGAGGTCTCGCCCCATCTGGTCCATGCGCAGGTCTATACCTGGAACGAGTTCTATGCCCATGACCTGATCAACAGTTACGGCTCTAAACTGCCCGGATCGGCCCCCTTGTGGCGGCGGCTGGCGCGACGGCTGATCGTGGCGCAGGCCTTTCTGCATTCGGCCCATTCTGCGCGGATCAATCTGACGCTGGCCGCGGACGGGCGGCTTGTCCCGACTGTGCAAGCCAATGACGAAACCGAAACCGTTATGGGGCAGGCAACATCCCGGCTGGCGCAGATCATGAAGCTGGCGGGGCTTATACCGCTGAGTTTTGCCCGCCGTCCGGGCGATGTGGGGTCAAGCTTTCACGTAGGCGGCTCGGTCCCCATGGCCAAAGCACCCAGTTCGGGGCAATCCGATATCCTTGGGCGGCCCAAAGGGTTGTCACGGGTGCATCTTGTCGATGCCTCAAACCTGCCCAGCATCCCGGCCACGACCATCACCTTCTCGGTCATGGCCAACGCACATCGTATTGGGTCATCGACTCCTTAGAGAAACGACCTGCTACCGAAGCGACTGCAGCAGCAATCCGGTCAGATATCTGTCCCGTGCACGGTTCTGATCCTGCGTCGTCGCACCTTGCACTTCGTCATATCCGTTGCGGCTCAGAGCCGGATTTACAATCGGTGCAAGCATGCCAATCGTGTCGGGCGAAAGCTTTTTCCAGCGGGCAACGCTGCCCTCCTGTACCGAGCTTTTCGAGAAGGTCTTCCAGTCGCTGAACCCTTTGGGATCACGTTCCTGCAAGGCCGCCTCGAGCATATTGGCTTCGAACTCTTCGCCCAGGTTTTTCAGCACTGCGGCCAGGACTGTTTTCGGATCTGCCACCAGGTCTTCGTAGCGGATGATTTGGGCGTTATCCGGATGGCGCTTGACAAAATCGCAAATGGCATCGGTACTGTCGCGCCAGGCAAGCGCAAAAGCTTCCAAAAGCCGCGGGGTCCGCTTGACGTAATCGTGGATCTCATCGGGAATGGTCTGAGCCTTGACTACCCAATCCAGCATGGAACACGCAACGTCCAGACCGTGCCGGACAACACAGATGAATTGCGCATGCTCTGCGCATAACCGTTCGATTTCGCTAACGTGAAAGGCGTCAATGGCGGTTTTCTCTACCCAACGGGTCTTGCCTTCTTCCGCGGCATGCTCGCTATGAAAATCAAAGGCGAACTTTCTAAGTCGCGCGATGATCTCGTCATCGGAAAACCCAAGAAAGCCCAGCCCGTTCAGAACCCCCACGTTTATTCCATCCACAACGGGGGCTTCGCGCAGGAAACGGGCGCAGGCGGACAGCAAATAGGTCTCACCCGGGGCTGAAATGTGCGAATGCCCCCCCAGCAACCGCCGTAAAAGGGTCGACCCTGATCGCGGGCAACTTAAAACGATGATCCCTTGCGTTTGTGCCATCGGTTACACCCGGGTTTCAGCGAATGCGACGATCCTGTCTACGGTGTCCAGATTATCCAGCGTGATGTCTGAGGGGCTCATACGTGTGCCGAGGCTCTGTTCGATAAACGATACCAGATCGATCATCGCGAAAGAGTCGATCAGGCCATTGCTGAACAACGGGGTTTCACCGCCGATCTCGGACGAAGCCACACTGTGTATGTCCGTCAGATATTCAATGACTGCGCCCTTCGTTAATGCCATCTATTCCTCCAAATTCGATCCTACAAAAGCTCGGACAATGCGCGACGATCTATTTTCCCATTCGTATTATTGGGGAAATCGGGCACGGCGACCAGCTTCTTTGGCAGCATATATTCGGGAAGGTCCTGTGCGATGGACGCCCGGGTGGCGACCTCATCAAACGAGGTGCATTCGACAAACGCAACAAGCCCCTGTGGCTGCCCGTCCCGGATCGGCCAGCCAAGGACGACAGATCTTGTCGCGCCACTGGCACGGCGAACAACTGCTTCGATCTCGCCCAGCTCGACCCGAAAGCCACGGATTTTGACCTGATGATCGCGCCGCCCGACATATTGAATTGGCTCGTGTGCGGCGGCCGGGCGCGTGACCAGATCACCGGTACGATAATAAAGCGCATCACTCTCGGGATGAGTCACAAATGCGCCTGCGGTCAATTCAGGATCACGCCAATAGCCAATCGCGACCTGCGGGCCACTCATCAGCAACTCACCTTCCGCACCGGGCGCGACTTCGGAAAAATCCGAGTTGGCCACAAGCGCGGTCATTCCGTCAAAGGGCGCGCCGATGGGGACGATATCGCCATGGTCCGCCTGATCGTCGAACGCGTACCACGTACAGGCAAGGGTAACTTCGGTCGGGCCATAGATGTTGTGCAATGGCGCGTTTGGCGTGGCCGCGCGCCAAGCACGCGCCGTTTCCGTCAAAAGCGCCTCGCCACAAAAGAGGCTTACTCGGATGTTCGGAAAACGCCCCGGCTCAAGCTGTCGTAACCGATCCATAAGGGTTGCCAGCGACGGAACCGAAAACCAGACGGTGATCCGTTCGCGGGTGATATACTCAACCGGCAGGGCACGGTCTTCCTCGGTCGGCACGCACATGCACCCGCCAACCTTCCACGTCATGAACATATCAAAGACGGACAGATCAAAGCTGAGATCGAACAAATGGGTAAAGCGGTCATTGGCCGAGAGATCCAGACGGTGTTCCGCAACCGAAAGGAAATGCGCCACATTGGCATGAGACACCGCAACGCCCTTGGGGGCTCCGGTACTGCCAGAGGTATAGAGGATATAGGCCGGGTCCGTTACAGGCGGCACAGACGGCTTCAGCGGCGGAGCAACCGCCGGGACGCCAAGAACTTTATGATCGGGATAGGTTCTCGCCAGATCGGACACATCGTGGCGATCAGCAAAAATCAACGTCAGCCCTTTGAAGTCCTGAATGACGTCTTTGACCAAAGCCTCGCGTTCGCGATCAATGATAACGGATGTACAACCGGAATGGCCCAGCATGAAGTTCAACCGGTGCGCCGGCATCTTCGGATTGAGGGGAACATAGCCATTCCCCGCAAAAAGCGTCCCCAAAATCCCGGCATATGCCGTAGCACTATGGGTCGCCAAAATGGCGGTCAAACGGTTGTCTCCGACCGCAGTGCTTTCGCACGCGCTGGCAATGCTCATGACCCGGTCCAGCAGATCACCATAGCTGATCTCAGCACCTGCTATGGACAGCGCCGGTGCGTCAGGGAACGCCGCGGCGGACCGCAAAAAACCACTTGCCAGCCAGTCACTATTGGGGGTTTCGTCGAGCGCATTATTCATAGTCTGATACCGAATAAGGCCAGGAAAACGCGCAGTGAATCCCCAAGGCCTCCGCCCATGGATGAAAAGGCATAGCTTCCTGACACGAACGCAAAGGTAATCAGGATACCCTGATATTTCAAAGGGCTCTGCACCAGTTTGCGCCACAAGGGAAACCGGCGCGCATATCGGGCCCAAGTCATATAAAGCGAGACGCCGGTCGCATGATAAAGGCCCCACATGAGCCAGCCGGCGGTGGCGCCATGCCACAACCCCATAACGGTGAACGTGGCAAAAACAGCGGCATAGGGCGTTCGGGTTCGCGCCAGCACCGGAAGATAGATGTAGCTTTGGCACCATCCAGCCAGCGTCATATGCCAGCGTCGCCAAAAATCCTGGATATTGACGGCCAGGATCGGCCAGTTGAAGTTTTCCATAATGCGGAAGCCAAACAGTCGCGATGCGCCGATGGCGATGTCCGTATAAGCGCTGAAATCCAGATAGGCGTACAGGTACAGTATCGCCAGGAAAATCCAGATCTGAAACGCAGTGTAGCTGTCAAAATGCGTCAGTAAATTCTCGCTGCTTGTCGGCATGATGCTGGCAAAGTGAAAAGGGTTCAGTAACTGCGCCAGCAGAAAAACCTTGATGAGACCATGTATGATGCGGGTCAGGCCATCGATAGCGAACTGTCGGTCCCAAGTCTCGGAGGTGTTTGCGATGAAATGGTCAAATCTTTCGATCGGACCGGCGGTAAAAATCGGAAACAGAAAGATATAGCAGAAAAACCGCGACAGCGATCTGTCCGTAATGTTGCCGCGCGCAACTTCAATCGCATAGTGGATCAGCTTGAACGTGAAATAACTGACCCCCAGCGGAGCAGCGATGGCCACCCCGGGCGTGGCCTCCCCCAAAAGCTGGATCAGAGCGGGCAGGTATTTGTAGCAGAACAGATAGGCGAGAATGGTGCCGACAAGCGTCAAAAGGGTGAGGTGACCGCGCCTGTTATCTGCCACGGCCTGAGGGGCAAAATAGAAAAACACCAGCACAAACCCGATCAATATCGTCGATCCGATCGGCTCTAACCATGCCAGATAGAGATATGAAGCGGACGCCAGGAACGCAAAGCGAAATCGCTGCGGCAGGTTCCAATACACCAGTACCGTTGTCGCAAGGACCAGCCAGAATATGGGGCTTTGGATCATCTAAAAACCGCGTGCTGTCAGAATTTCTGATAGCGAAACAGGCGAACATCTCCGGCCAGGGTCGCCATCTCGGCAAGCGCCAGCGTCAGCAGACAGCCCAGCACGATCCCCTGAATGATCTGTCCGACAAGTCGCCAGTCGATTCTTGAATGCTTTTCGTTCATGACCCCCTCTGAAATTCATTCAATGATATTGCCATCGCCTGCGAACATTTCAGGCGCGCCTCGTCAGTCTTCATATGGCCTTCGAAGTCCAAAAACTCGTCTTCTTGAAAATGCACGTGGTCTTGAATCGAGAAATAAGTCGCACCGCTGGCGTCTGCTAAATCGCGCACATCCTGTTTGAAGGTCTCAAACAATGCTTCACCGGCTGGAATCCTGTACCATCCCGGATTGATCGGCGCCTGCAGCAAAATGAACGACGCTCCACTGCGCGCGCGTTCCCGGTCAATCATCCGATGGAGCGCCGCAAAATTCTGCTGACTCCATTTTCGATATTCTTCAGCATTCGTTTCTATTTTAGCCATTTCACCGGCGCGAAACTCATCATTGTTCACTATTTCAACCCAATACGCCGTCAACGGATCCGCAGATTCGCGACCGCCCCGAAGCAGGTTGAGCAGAATTTCCTTCTTTCTGGCCAGGAAAAATTTGGAATTTTCCAGAGCGTAAATACCAGGGCGGAATGGCATGTGCAGTCCGAGAAGCGCCGCTTCCTCCTCCAACACCTCAGAATGGAACGCAAAACGCGGATTTATGAGAGTTTCATTCACCTCGCTGGCTTCCTCACCAACGATTGCCTTAAAAAACGTGTGAACATTCAGGCCGACAATGACAACGCTGTCGGGTGGAAAATCCAGCTCGGCCAATATGGCGGCCATTTCAAGTGGCGTCTGGGAGGATGTCGGCAGGTTGAGAACCCTGTATTCTTTGTCTGATTTCGCACTGACGAGGCCATCCAAATCCAAAGCCTCATTGACGCAAAAATCCATGATGGACGTTCCCAGGATCGTCACTGCAGGACGATCAGAAGGAATGCCACTTAGGACCCGGTGGCTGACCAATGTATGCCGATCAAACGAGTCCACCATAAAGTACTTGAAGGAATCGCCGGTCAAAAACCGGGGTCCTACGATGATTGCTGATAGGACACAGAGGACAGGAACTGAAAACACGATTGAAAGTGCCGTCATCGAGGGTTTGGTCAGCCCCTCAAATAAATGACTCCACCCGCGTTTGAAGTAATCAAACATTCCCAAATAAACTCTCTACCAATATTCCATATGCGCACTCTGCATAGTCAAATGGTACGAAGTTTTCAGTTTATCTCATACCAATTTCTTTCAATTCAGCGCGGTGTAAACGCCCCCGCCAATGCCATCTGTCCGTGTCTGAACCCCTAAGTTTTCCCTTTCGCTAGCCCAATCTGCTCTTACGTTTTCGTCCCTGTTCCAACTTCGAATGCACCAGCCTCCAAAGCGCGGGACAGGGCCCGGTCTCCTTTTTCATGCGCCGCGCGCGCCAGCGCTGCACCGTAAGCCCCGAGCACAGAGGTCTCGTGCCAGATGTCGATGAAAGCCTTGCGTGCCGCAGCACCCTGCACATCTCGTCGATCACGCTGATGTTGCAGACCCTTCATCGCTGCAATCAGATCATCCTCGGTTTCAAAGAGTGACCCGCCCCCTGCCCGCTCGACGATCTCGGGGAATGGACCCAGACGCCGGGCGATCACCGGTGTGCCCAGCCGGAAGCTTTCAATCAGGATGATGCCGAAGGTCTCATAGCAGACCGACGGCACGATCAGCCCGATGGCCCCGCGATAGTAGGCGTTGAGCTCCTCAAGGGTTTTACGGCCCAGGAATTTGATCCGGTCGTTGCCTGCGGCCTGTTTCTTCAACTCATCCGCATAATCGCCGTCGCCAAGGATCAACAGATCGGCATCCGGGTAACGCTCAAAGGCCGGGAACACGTCCTGTAGCCCTTTGATCTGTTCCAACCGCCCGACGAACAGGAAATAGGGGCGATCATGCGCCGCCGGTTCCGGCAGGGTGCTCTGGTCGAGATCGGGCAGGAAATACGGCAGTACCTGCATGTCCTGACGCAATCCGAATTCGCGATGCTTGGCGCGACTGAATTCGCTTTTGGCGATGATCAGATCCATATGATCCAGCGCCCGATCCAGCGCGCCGGTATAGCGCCACAGCTGCGGCGGGCGTTTGTAATTCAGCACACAGCGCAGGCATTGGCGGTCGTCGCATAGCTCGCGCCCATGCCGCCACAGAACATGGGTGGGGCAGACCAGCCAGTGCTCATGTGCCTCATAGACCTTCAGCCCTTCGCCCATCGGCAACAGGCCGGGCCCGCCGATCAGGGATGTGTTGTTGTGCCAGATGATATCCGGCTGCCGCTCGGCCAGTATCTCGCGGATGCGGGCGGCATGTACGACGGGCCGGCCCAACTGCTGGGTCAGCAGGTTCGATATCATGCCATTGCGGCTGCGCAACCCGATCCGCCGCACCCCATCCGGGGCGCCCTCAGGCTGTGGCTTTCCGCCCAGGATCAGATAGCTGTCCTCGTCATGCACCACCGTCACGTCGTGACCCCGTGCCACAAGCGCCCGGGCCATGCGCTGAATCCCTACAGCGTCACCTCCGAAGGAATGCGGCGGGTAAAATGTGGTGAACATCAAAATGCGCAACGATTGCATGTAAAATATACCAAGTTACTAATGACTCTCCGGTATCAAACACGATCCCTGTGACAATCGAAAGGCACAAGCCACGCGGGCAACCGGCTCACCACCGGTGTTGCGGACATGCTGCAAATACATGCGGGCAGCCATGGGCCGTGACCACAGCATGTGCAAATGCGGCGCACATGCTATGATTGGGAAATAGTTCAGAAAATTGGCCCGAACCCGTTTCAGATGCAGACCTCTTCCCCTTCAGACCCTCTTCATGTTGTCGAAATGGGCACCCAGTTTGGCATGGGGGGCATCACCCGGCATATCCTTGGGCTGAGCGATTGGCTGCAGGCGCACGATCATCGTGTCACGCTGGCCGGCACCGCCGATATCTGGGCCGGGCCTGACCAGCAATCGGATTTCCTTGACCTGCCCACCCGTTATGTTTCGGGCGACGGGGGCAGTATCGTCAACCGGCTGCGTCATACGGCAGTCGCGGCCTGGCGGTTGCGCCGCTGGCTGGCGGACAATCCGGTCGATCTGATCCACTGCCATGAATCTGCCCCAGCCCTGGTCGCCAATCTGGCCCGCACTGGACGACGCATTCCGGTGGCCGTCACCTATCACGGGTCGGAACCCGAACGGATTGCTGCCTTTGGCCGGATCGCCGCGAAATGCGATCTGGTGATCACACCCAGTCATCGGTCAGCCGAGGATCTGGCCACTATCGGGAATGTGCCGCAGGACAAGCTGAAGGTGATCGGTCTGGGCGTCTCCCCTCCGCCTGACGACAGCGCGGAAGAAATTGCCGAGCTGCGGGCCGAACTGCTTGGGGATGGCGACCGGTTGATTGTCACGCTGGCCCGCCTGCTGCCGCAGAAAGGGATCGACATCCTGATCGACTGCGTCGCGTGGATGAAAGAGACCCACCCCGGATTTCGCTTCGTGGTCGCGGGCGACGGTCCGGACGAGGTGCAATTGCACGCGCTGGCGCAGGAAAAGGGGCTTGGCAAACACCTGCACTTCATGGGCCGCACCGACAAGCCGATCCGGCTGTTGCGCGCCGCCGACCTGTTTCTGCTGACCTCAAGATGGGAGGCCCTGCCCTTTACCATAGCCGAGGCGTTTCAGGCCGGAACCCCAGCCGTTGCCACCGCCTGTTCCGGGGTGGTGGAACTAATCGACGACAGCGTCGGGGCGGTTGTTCCCATTGGCGATATTGATGCCATCTGCGCGGCGGTCGCGGATGTCCTGTCAGACGAGGGCCGCCGCCAAACCTTGGCCGAGAACGCCCTGAAACGCAGCCGTGAGGATCGGTTTGACCCGGACTGGGTGCATCAGCAATTCGAAAAAACCTATTACGATCTGGCGGGCCGCCAGAGATAACGCCCCGCGTTAGGGGCGCTTGGTGATATAGCCCCAGACCTCGCCCAGGGTCCACGCCGTCGACAGCAGCATGACATAGGGCAACGCCTTGAGATAGCGCATCCCCCGACCCTTGCTGGCCTGCAGCTTATAGTGACGCACCCAGAGCAGCGGAGGGATCAGCGGGCCGGCCAGGATCAGCATCAGACGCTTCGCGTTGCTTTGATTGCGCACCCGGATTTCACCGAACAGACGGCCCCAGTCGAAGCGTTCAGGCAGCAATTCGCGGAAGGTTGCCTTGGGGCGATGGTGATGTACGACCACTTCGTTCGACAGCCACAGCTCCTCACCCTGTTCGATCAAGTGCCAGTGCACGATCGGCTCGTGATAACGGTCTTTCCACAGGTGCTGCGTCTCATCCAATGCCTTGCGGCTATAGGTCAGGTTCACGTCCGACACCCAATCCGCCGGACCGGTTTCAAACGGTCGCCCGTAGCGACCGAAATCGGTGACGTAAAAGGCCCAGTTCAAGGGGCTGACCGGCTCCATGCATTCAATCGCGCCGCCGATTACGTTCTTGCCGGTCTCTGCATACAACCGCACGATGGTGCGCGCCCAGTCGGATTGCGGCAGGCCGCGATCTTCGAGAATACCGATGATATCGCCCGTGGCCGCTGCCAGTCCGGCCGAACGGCGGCGGTCATAAAGCTCGTGCTTGCCCGCCTCGGAGGTGATCGGACGAATGGGGTCGATCACGCCAAGGTCCAGAAATCGCACTTCGGGATAGTCATCGGCGTATTGCGCCACATCCGCGACGCTGGCGTCATAGGGAATGATCACATCCAGCGGCGGCGGGTCGTCAAAACTGCGCACTGCTTCAAGGAAATCCCGCACATAGCTGCCGCCTTGCACGATGGTTAGAACGATGGAAAGGGTCGGATCGCTGCTCATTGGATTGTCATGTCCCCAAGATTGTCCAGTTCAACCGGCTGACCGCTGCGCGTACTTTCCGGCACGGCGGCGGCGATTTCGACTGCGCGCAGGCCCGCATGACCGTCGGCGCAGTTCAGACCGGTTTCACCACGGGTCAGACGGATGAAGTCGGCCAGTTCGTCACCAAAGGACAGGATCGCGGTCGTTTTCCAGGATTTCAGTTTCTCGCGCACCATGATTTCGGGGTAGAACTTGCGCACCTTTTTGGGCGCGCCACCCGGCTTGTCCATGGTGATGACAAGGTTCTGCATAGGCGCATAGGCTCCGCGCACCATGCCGCGCGACCCACATACCTCGATCACGCTCTGATAGCCTTTCCAGTCGTTCCAGCAAGCCTGATAGATCGCGGGAATACCGTCGGGGTTCTTGAAGATCGCCACCGCGTTGTCCTCGGACCCTGGCACGTTCCAAACGGTGTTGGTGGCCACGCCGTAAACACTGGTAATCTCGCCCAGAATGAAGCGCGCCATGTCGGTCATGTGAATGCCCACATCCCACAGGGCGCCGCCGCCTGAGAATTCGGCTTGATACTCCCAGTCATGGGTGAAATGGCCCAACCCGTCATGGCCGCCATAGACGCGGACATGGTCGATCTCTCCGATCTCGCCCGAGGATGCGACCTCTTTCACATGGGCGAAGGACGGGTAATAACGCATGTTGAACCCGGCCCCCAAAGCCTTACCCGCCTTTTTCGCGGCATCGACGATCCGCCTTGCGCCTTCGACCGTCGGGGACAGTGGCTTTTCGGTCAGCACATGCAGCCTTTCGTCAAAGGCGCGCAGGCACAGCGGTTCACGTACATGCGCCGGGGTCGAGATCACCACCGCATCCATCGGTGTGGCAAAGAACCGGTCGAGATCGGTAAAGGCCGGCGCGCCATCCGCCACAGCCACAGCGCGATGAAACTCCAAATCCAGAACCGCCGCCAATTCAGCGTCAGGAGACTCAAGAATGTTCTGAACCCGCATTTGGCCGATCTTTCCGGCCGCCCCGATCACACCGATCTTCATTCAATTCCTCATTAACAATCACGGGTGCGCAACAGGGTTACACCCGGCATCTTTAACAACAATTCACTTATAAGCGGAGTAGCACAGGCGCTGCCTCCACGCTAGGTTTCTGAAAGGCCGTAGTTGCCGACAAGGCGGTATCGCAGAGGGGCATGACGTTGTGAACATCTCCGGATTGGACCACCTTAAGGGCAAGTCCGTCTTAGTGACTGGGGCGACCGGTTTTGTCGGCAAACGGCTTGTGCCGGCTCTGCTGGACACCGGTGCCAAGGTCACCGTTCTGCTGCGCAGCCGCCATGGCGCGCGGGCGCTTGAGACGATGGGGGCACATGTCGTAACCGGTGCACTTGGCGACAGAGCTAACATGGAAACCGCGCTGCGCGATCAGGACGTACTGTTTCATCTGGCCTATGACATGCGCGCACCTGCAGCTGAAAACCTTGCAACCTTCGACACCCTCAGACAGGCCACCGAGGCCGCAGGTGTCGGGCGGATCATCCATGTCAGTTCCATCGTCGTCTATGATGGCTGGCCGCAGGAGGATCTGACTGAGGATAGCCCGTTATCCCAAGCCGGAGGCACACCGTACCGGCAGGCCAAAATGGCGATGGAGCAGGCTCTGATACAGGGAATTTGTCCGGTTGCGATCCTTCAGCCGACGCTGGTTTATGGCCCGGGCAGCATGCTCTGGACCGACCGGCTGGCCGACTGGATGGCCGCAGGCAGCGTGGTGCTGCCGGACCCCGAGGGGCTGTGCAACGCGGTGTTTGTCGACGATCTGGTTCAGGCCATGCTGCGCGCCGCAGTGCTAGATGATCTGGGGCAAGAACGGTTCATCATATCGGGCGCCGCCCCTTTCGCCTGGTCGGATTTGCTGGCCGGATATGCTGATATCATAGGGCGGGGCAGCCTACGGCACGTCCCGCTGGATACCCTGAAAGACGGGCTGCCGCCGGAAGAGACCGGAGAGGTCCCCGACACCCCACCGCTCGCCGCCCGGATCAGCGCCGCCGCGCGCACTTGGATCGGGCGGGAGCGATTCGAAAAGCTGGTTTATACGATTAAACGGCGACTGCCTGCGCAGGGTGAGATGCACCCCGACCGCTATATGCTTGAGCTATTTGCGACCAAGGGGCACTGTCGAGTCGAACATGCCCGCACCCGACTGGGCTACGCACCCGCTTATGATCTGCAGGCCGGGCTGGCAGCCACCCGCGCCTATCTTGAAGCCCGCTATGGAAAATAATCCCGCTGTATTTAAGATTACCCAATCATTTCAGGGGTGAAGACATTTGATCCATATTGCCGTTGACGCAACGCCTTGGGAGAACGAGCGCGGCTTTGGCCGGTTCACCCGCAATCTGATCGCCGCGCTGGCCGCCCGCGATACCGGCTTTCGCTATACATTATTGTTCGATCAGGAACCCACACAACCCGTACCGAATGGGGTCGAAACCCTTGTTGCAGGGTCCGAATTTTCGATGTCCGAAGCCTCTTCGGGGGCGAAGGCCCGGGGCGGGGCCGATCTGCTGACGATGGCCAAGGCAGCCCGGCGCATTGACTGTGATGTCTTCTTTTACCCGGCGGTTTATTCGTATTTCCCCCTGCCCGCGCGACGCCCAACGGTGGTGTGTTATCACGATACGATCCCGGAACGCTTCCCCGATCTGATCTTTCCCAAACGTCTGAATTTCCGGCTGTGGCAGGCGAAATGCTGGCTGGCCAAGATGCAGGCTACGCGGGTGATGACGATCTCAGACGCCTCGGCGAACGATCTGACGCGTATCCTGCGCATCCCCCGCGCGCGGATCGACTCGATCACCGAAGGGGCCGAGGACGTCTTTCGACCCATTCACGATAAACAGGCTCTAATACAGGCCAGACAGGCTTACGATATCTCTCCTGACGCACCGCTTCTGGTCTATCTGGGCGGGTTTAACCGGCACAAGAATGTCCTGCGCCTGATCGAAGCCATGCCTCGGATCCTGGCACAGGTACCGGATGCGCGCCTGGCCATCGTCGGGCGCACGACCGGCGCGCGGTTCTGGGACAACGTTGAGGACCTCAAGGCCAGCGCCGCTGCCGACGCCGCCCGATCCGAAAGCATCCTGTTCACCGGCGAGATTGGCGACCCGGAACTCGCCGCCCTGCTCAATGCGGCCGATGCGCTGGTTTTCCCCTCGCTGTGGGAGGGATTCGGCCTGCCCGCGCTTGAGGCAATGTCATGCGGCACCCCTGTCCTGTCCTCGGATCGCGGCAGCCTGCCCGAAGTGGTGGGCGGTGGCGGGCTGTATTTCGACCCTCAGTCCAGCCAGGCGTTGGCGGATCAGGCCATCCGCCTGCTGACCGAACCCGGGTTACAAAACGCCCTGTCACAAAAGGCGCTGGCGCAGGCCTTAAGTTTCAGTTGGGACAAAGGTGCGGAACTGGCTGAGCAGTCATTTCGGCGGGCATTACGCCCAAAATAATTAAATTCTCCCGTTGATCTATTTTTTGAAAAACTCTCAACAATACCACCTCATGACCAAAATTGAGCTTCCTTCGGAAACACGGTAGTGCAGTCTGGAACCAGGCTGACAAATATATTGGATTCGCACCCCTTCCCCCCTATCCGTGGAAGGGGTTAGAATTTTCGACAGCCATACCGTGAATTGATTTCAGTCTGACTTTGTAAGATCAGGGTAAATTATGAACTACGAGACCTCGCACCATCAGTCCCTCAGACAGCTTATCGCGGCGCGCGACGCGCGGATCGCTGTAGTGGGGCTAGGCTATGTCGGCCTGCCACTGGCGCTGACCGCCTATGATGAGGGGTTCGACACGACCGGTGTTGACTTAAACCCCGATCGGGTGGCGCGGATCAATCAGGGCGATCAGGTCATCTCGTATCTGGCATCCGACCGGATCGCGCAGGCTGTGGACAGTGGGCGTTTTCGCGCCACGCAGGACCCTGCCGCACTGGTCGAGGCCGATATCGTGCTGATCTGCGTGCCAACCCCGCTGACCGATGCGCAGGACCCGGACATGCGCTTTGTTGCTGCCGCAGCCCAAACCATCGCGCAGCATCTGCGCCCCGGTCAGTTGGTGGTACTGGAAAGCAGTGTCTGGCCCGGGGCCACGACAACTCTGGTCCAGCCCATTCTTGAGGCCGGCGGTCTGCGTGCGGGCAGCGATTTCTTTCTGGCCTTCTCGCCCGAGCGCGAAGATCCCGGCAATGACAAATTCGACACGCACAGCATTCCAAAAGTGGTGGGTGCCGACGACCCGCTGTCGCGGCAACTGGTCGAAGATTTTTATCGCGCCATCGTCACCAGCGCCGTGCCGGTCAGCTCGGCCGCCACAGCCGAAGCGGTGAAACTGGTCGAAAATAGCTTTCGCACCGTCAATATCGCCTTGGTCAACGAGTTGAAAACTGCGCTTGAGGCGATGGATGTGGACGTCTGGGAAGTGATCGAGGCCGCGGCCACCAAACCCTTTGGCTTCATGCCCTTCTATCCTGGCCCCGGCATTGGCGGGGCCTGCATTCCGGTATCCCCCGCCTATCTGTCCTGGCGTGCGGCGGATGCTGGCTCGGATACGCCGATCATCAACCTGGCACGCTCTAGCAATGACGCCGTCCCACAGATGCTGGCCGCGCGGATGGCGGCGGAACTGACGGCTCGTAACGGCTCGGCGCTGGCGGAAACCGGGCAGCCGCTGACTGGACAGAAGATTCTACTGATGGGCATCGCCTATAAGCGCGATGTCGAAGACACCCGCCGCAGCCCGGCTCTGGTGCTGCTGGACGAGCTGGAGAAGCTGGGGGCCGAGGTGGATTATCACGACCCGTATTTCCCGTGCCTGCCGGAAGGCGGCGAATACCCACAGCTTGCAGGTCGAACCTCTGTGCCGCTGACGGCCGAGAATTTGAAGCCTTATGCGGCAGCGGCCGTCATCACCGATCACAGCGCTCCGGATTACGATCTGGTCGCGCGTGAGGCCGCATTGATCTTTGACACGCGCAATGTCTTTGAAAAAGCAGGGATTACGGTGGCGGGCGGCAGGCTCGTCAAGCTCTGAACACAACAGATCTGCGTAACGCATCCGGCATTTTTGGAACAGAAACAAGGTTAATAAAATTACTTACTTTCAATGATGTAATCGTCAGAAGTAGAATTTCAGTAATGAGTGACAAGCCGGAAAAAATTTTTGTTGATCTGGACGGAACACTGGTCAGAACTGATCTATTTGTCGAGGCCATCCTTCAGTTCCTGAAAAGCAACCCGCTTAATATCTTTCCCATTATCTTGTGGCTGTTCAAAGGTATTCCCTACGCCAAGGAACGCATTGCCCAGGAGGTAGCTCTCAGGGCTGAGACGCTCCCATACGAAACCCCGCTTCTTGCATATCTGAAGCAGGAGAAAGAGCACGGTAGGCACCTTGTTCTCGCAACCGCTTCGCATCGCATATATGCCGACAAGGTTGCAGCGCATCTGGGCATATTCGATTCCGTTCTGGCAACCGATACCAACCGGAACCTGAAAGGGACCAACAAACTGGCAGCCATGCGCGATGCTGCCGGTGGCGACACGTTTACATATGCCGGGGACAGTACAGCCGACGGACCGATCTGGGCGGCTGCCGGATCGGGCATATTCGTCAATGCCCCGGCATCCGAGGTGGCCGCTGCGCAGGCCTCGAGGACGGTCGAGAAGATCATCAATTCGCGCCCACCGCTGTGGCGGGCCTTTCTCAGATCGATGCGGCCACATCAATACGCCAAGAATGCACTGATCTTTGTGCCGCTCTTCACCTCTCAGGGTTTTTTGCATTTTTCAGTAATTCTGGTGGCTTTTCTGGCCTTTGCTTGCTTCTGCCTCTGTGCGTCTGGTGTGTATTTCCTGAATGACCTCGTGGATTTGCCAGCTGACCGCCAGCACACAAGCAAGCGGTACCGCCCACTGCCTGCAGGCGACCTGTCCCTGCATGCTGGCGTTGCTGGGGCCATTACCCTGCCCGCTGTCGCTTTTGCTATTTCACTGATCTTCCTGCCGACTGATTTTACAGTCGTGCTGATCGCTTACCTTATCATCACCATGAGCTATTCTTTCTGGCTAAAGCAGATCGCAACGGCAGACGTCATGGTACTGGCATCGCTTTATACCTTGCGCGTCATCGCGGGTGCCGCCGCCACAGGTATCGTTCTGTCCTCGTGGCTTCTGGCGTTTTCGATGTTCATATTTGTCAGCCTTGGCTATCTTAAGAGATATATTGAGGTGGCCGCCGCCCCGGAACATGACACCAATGTGCATGGCCGCGATTATTCTCATGCCGACAGTGAGACCATGTTCAGCCTGGGTGTTGCCAATATCACCGCGGCAGTTGTCATTCTGGCGCTCTACATCAACAGCCCCGAGGTGAAAGGGTTTTACAGGACGCCCGAAATCCTGTGGCTTCTGTGCCTGATGCTGCTTTACTGGGGAAATCGCATCTGGGTCGGTGCCCGGCGCGGCAGGATCACCGACGATCCGGTGCTGTTCGCGCTCCGTGACAGAATAAGCCTCATGGTCGGAGGTGCCTTCGTGTTGATTACTCTGACCGCCAAATATCTGACTTTTTGACGGAGACGCCTGGAAATGACCACCTATCAAACGGCGCAAATCGCGGATATCGCCCGGCAGATCTATCGTGACGGCCCATTGGTAATGCGCAAGCTGCAACACTGGCGCCCCCTGATCTGTCCCTACCATGTGCTGCTCGATCAGGTTCCTGCCAATATCAAGGTTCTGGATGTCGGTTGCGGTGCGGGGTTTTTTCTGGGAACGCTGGCCGCTACCGGAAAAGTTGCGGGTGGGCTTGGGTTTGACAGCAGTGCTGCGGCGATTGCCACAGCTGAGACCATGACGGAACAATTACCGGACAGCCATGACATCAGCTTTCAGCATCTGGATGCAACAGAACCATGGCCGGAAGGGGAATTCGACCTGATTTCCATGATTGACGTCATGCACCACGTCCCCCCGACCGCACAGCGTGCAGTTTTTGCCCAGGCCGCTGCGCATGTGTCACCGGGTAAGTGGTTTTTGTACAAGGATATGGCCCGGCGGCCGATCTGGCGCGCCACACTCAATCGCTTTCACGACCTGATCGTCGCCCGGGAATGGATTCATTACGTGGATCTGGACGATATTTTGACCTGGGGCGCCGAGGAAGGGCTTATCGTACAGGACAGGCAGGACATCGACATGCTCTGGTATCGTCACGAACTCGTTCTCTTCCAGCGCCCTTACCAAGCCTGAGACCGCAAGGAGAAACCATGTCAATCTACTGGTCTGCACTGTTGCTTGCCGTTTGCGCAAATGTTTTTGCAAACGTAGCGCTCAAACTGGCCGTGCTTGGGCTTTCCGGATCGTTCGACATCCGCGCATTGCTGACGGCACCCTGGGCCTGGGCAGGGTTGATAGGCTGCGTATTGCTTTTGGGCGGTTATCTTGTCGCCATCCGGGGTGTCGAGCTAAGCATTGCCTACCCGACCGTTACCGGGCTTGCGATGGTGGGCATAGCCATTATCGGCCATATCCTGTTTTCGGAATCTCTGAGCCTGCAAAAAATCGCTGGAATCGGGTTTGTAGTGATCGGCGTATTCATCCTTTCGCAGGTCAAACAGACTTGACGCCATGGTTTGACTGGCACGCCTACGCCCAGGCCAGCGGTGCTGTGGCCAACAAGCGAACCTTTGCACAATTTTGGGAACCCCCCTTACAAAACATTGCCGCTGCATCAGATTTAAGGAATAATTGGTCTAGGCATATTTGTGCCTCAAAAATACGCAGTGTCGAACGAGTAGTGGGGCAAAGCCCCGTCAGGTAAAATAATCAAATTTTAACCCAAGGTGGTTCACAGTTTTGCCATGATTTCGTCGCGGAATCATTATGGGCGCCTGCCCGTGGCATAAACCATCGCCTACTTTGGGTTGCGCTCGCACCAAGACCAAAGCCGGAGGGCCGGAAAACATGATGGGGATTATCGGATTGGCTATCCTTGTCGGCCTGTGCGCCGGGGGTATCGCTTTGTACTCCGGTGCTTCCATCCTGATGGCATTCGGGGCCTATATGCTGGTTGGCTGGATGTTCATTCTGGTGGCCATCATCGCGATCTTCGCCATCCGCTCGTTTAAACTTCGCACCCGGAAACAAGATCCCGCCTATTCCGGCTGAACCATCTAATCCCGCCCGGCGACCCTCTTGGCCACATATCCCAGAAATGCCTTGTGCGGATTTCTGATCTTCGGGCGGCCCGACGCGGCCCAATAGGCCAGCCAGTCCGCCTCCAGCGCATAGACATCCTGGCCTGGTGCCATCGCCCTGGCCTCTTCCAGTGCGCCTGACGGCAGGATCGGCTTGTCCGGCCCCTCGACCACCTGACCGCGGCGCGAGAACCGGATCAAGTCGCCCGGCTCTTCGGTCATCTCATAATCGGGCAGATGATCGGCAGCGATCATGTCGCGGATCATTTTTCGGAACACCCGCCGGGGTGAGGCCGAACCCGATTTCTTCAGCAGCACCTCGACCGAGATTCGCCATTCAGGTTGCCGCCCGCAATGTTTGCGCGCCAGCTCATAGATCCGCCGTTCCAGCGGTTTGCGCAGGCGAAAATAATCGCGGCTGAGGGTCAGAACGGATTTCGCCAGTACCGCACGAAACAACCAGTCTGACAGTTTCACACTGACGCTGACCATCCGGCCCGCCCGGGTGCGCCGGACGATCTCCCAGCTTTCGATCAGGCCAAAGCCGGTTGTGGTCTCTTTCTCGCCGGTGACGATGTTGGTGGTAATCCGGGTGCCTGCCAGCCGCTCGAACGCTTCGCGCAGACGCTTGTAGCCGTCGCCACTGGTCTCGCGATTGGTGGCCACCATCAGATCATGCGCAGTCAAATGCAGCACCTGACTGACGGTCCGGCCCGCATTGATCGCCGCCATCAGCTGGCTGATGCAAAAGATCAGAATGTCCTTGTCATGGATCGTCGCCAGACCCCGCACCGAGGGCGTCACCGTGATCCCGACCCCGTTATGTTCGTAGTTCAGAATCCGCCGGTCCGGCCGGGTCGAGAGCGAAAACATCGGATGCTCCATCGACCCCATATCGGTCTTTGGTAGCGCATCGAAGATATCGCATACAAAAAAATCACCTGTCGGATGGCGGTCGGGCAACAGCGCCCCTGCCCCGCTCATATCAGCCTGCCCATATGTTCCTGCCCGAATCTTCGTTCGTGGTTTTATTGACGCTCACCGTAAAGTTATCCACAGGAGGCGTAAAGCCGCCGGATCGTGGGTTCAGAGTCAGTTCAACGTGGGTTCAGAGTCACTCTATCGTGGGATCAGATTCAGTATGGATATTAAAAATGATGAAAATCTCTTTTTTTTCTTGTAGTTAGATAAAGAAGATAGGGCCCGTAACTAAAAAGATAACAGGATTCTAACAGAATAAATTTTTGCAAACCGCCTCAAATCCACCTCTCAGACAGCCTTTATCTGTTATTTTTGCTTAGAAAATTCGGTTTTGTGCTCAAAATACTTCCATATGCCACCTTTTATGGTATATTGAGGAAAACATAGCATACAGGCAGCTTTTCAATGCGAGCAGGCACTCCAGAGGGAACCCCTCCGTATTTCAATATCGATCCGGATCTGGCTTATGCAGAGCTTGGAGATCCCACCGGTACACATGATTTCTCGGACATCGCGGATGCCTGTGCCCGGGGTCGGGCCGATCTGGCAAACCGGGGATTGGAAGAGGACGGCCAGAAAAAACTGCGGCTGTTTTCTACCTGGGAGATTACCAAATATTTAATCCCCGTGGCGCCTGCTCATTTCCGCCGGGTCCTGAAGGGCAACCCGGATCTGCCACAAGGGCAGTCGGAAACCGAAGGCGGGGCCAAGTGGTTCACGTTGGATGAAGTCCTACGCCTGCGTTTACATTTCGCCTCGGAAGGGTCAAAAGCCAAAGAGTACCGCCCCTACCGCCCTAAGGGACTGCCGGCCAAAATCGTGTCGGTGGCAAACTTCAAAGGTGGCGTCGGCAAAACCTCGACTTGCGCCCATCTGGCCATGTCGGCGGCTCTGGACGGCTACAAGGTTCTTGTCATTGATTTGGACAGTCAGGGGTCGATGACCTCGATCTTCGGCGGCAAGGTAACGGATGAATGGCAGACCGTCTTTCCTCTGCTCGCCCGTCACTATGCCACCCATCTGCGCCGAGACAATCAGGGGCGGCTTGACCGAGGTGAAGCCCCGCATCCGATCGACGATACACTCTCGGACGCATTGAAGGTGCGCAGTGCTGATTTGATCCAGCCCACTCATTGGCCCAATATCAATCTGATCGGCGCCCAGCTGAACCTCTACTGGGCCGAGTTCCAGATCCCGGTCTGGCGTATGCAGGGCCGCAGCTGGAAGCTGTGGGATGCGCTGACCGACATGTTAGAGGAAGATGGCGTGCTGGATGAGTATGATATCATCTTCATCGATACCCCCCCTGCCCTTGGCTATCTGACGATCAACGGGCTGGCTGCGTCCGACATCCTGCTGGTACCCATGGGCGCGTCGTTCCTGGAATTCGATTCCACCGGGCGGTTCTTTGACATGCTGCATTCCACCTTCCAGTCGATCGAAGAGGGTGAGAACATGGCCGCCCGCGCGCTGGGACGCCCCGAGATGGCCTTTCAGTGGGATGCGGTGCGCACGGTCATCACCCGCTATGACGGCAGCCAACAGGCGGAGCTGGCCGGGTTGATGCAGGCCTATCTGGGTCGCACTCTGTCGCCGCACTGGCAGGGCTACACGGCGTTGATCGGGCAGGCCGGGGAACAGGTCAATGGCATCTACGAGGCCGATTACCGCGATTTCAACCGCGAGACCTATGTGCGCGGACGGGAAACCTTTGATGCCACCTATGCCTCGTTCAAGAAACTGCTGATCGGGGTTTGGCGGGGCGAAGAACTGGCCCAACAGAACGAAGAGGCGGGAACGCCGGAACTGACGCTGTGAGGGACATGTTTCGCGCGCGAAACACATCTGAACTGCGCCGGAAAAGGAGAAAGTGATGGCAAAACGCAAACGACTGACCCCTGCCCGGCCGGATTATCTGGCGGATGCTCCCTCTGCCCCTGGGGTGAAAACCATGTTCCCCACGGAGACGCCACGATCCGCGCCCCCGGTTGCACAGGTGGCGGGTGCCACGGCTGCTCAGGCCGCGCTGGAAGAGCTGTCTGGCGAATTGCGCGCTGCCCGTGCCGAAGGTCGTCTGGTGCAGGATCTGCCCTTGGATGCCATCGAAGAGACGTATTTGGTGCGCGATCGGATGGCTGCGGATGATACGGAAATGGAAGCATTGAAGGAAAGCCTGAAGGCGCGCGGTCAACAAACACCCATTGAGGTCGTGGAACTGGACGCCGGGCGGTATGGCTTGATTTCCGGCTGGCGGCGCATGACCGCATTGCGGGCGCTGGCGGCGGAAACAGGTGAGGCACGAATTGCAACCGTCCGGGCGTTCCTCAGACAACCACAGAGCGCATCCGATGCCTATGTGGCCATGGTCGAAGAAAACGAGATCCGCGTCGGGCTGAGCTATTACGAACGCGCCCGGATCGTGGCGCGTGCGGTAGAGCAGGGGGTTTACCCAGATGAGGCTGCCGCCCTGCGTGGTCTGTTCGCTTCGGCCAGCCGGGCCAAGCGGTCAAAGATCGGGTCCTTCGTCACAATCTATCACGCGCTGGATGATCATTTGCGCTTTGCCTCGGCCATCCCCGAGCGGTTGGGGTTGTCAATTGCCGGAGCGTTGAAAGAGAATCCTAAAGCCAGTTCAAAACTCATCCGAGCCTTAGCGGATACCCCAGTCAGTACACCAGATGATGAGGGGCAGATCCTGACGCGTGCCGTGCATAATCTGGAACCGCAGGCACACAAAAAGCCGAAATCTGCGGCGCCGGAGGTGGAAAAAATCGGGGACATCCACCTGAAACAGAGTCGAAACGGCGCGCAGCTCACGCTGTCAGGCCAAGGTGTTTCCGAAGCGTTCCTTCTGGAACTGCGAGATTGGCTGAAAGCCTGGGGGAAGTAGTGTTTCGCGCGCGAAACAAAGCCGCTTCCGCTTACTTGCGCCGGTAGATAAGAACCTCGCCGTCTCCTAGCGTGCCGGCGAATTTACGCACGAACTCCAATTGTCCTTGCGCATCACGTTCCAGTTCCGGAATGGCGCGGAACATACGGTTCGGGAACAGAACGACCAGTGTCACAGGCCCCGGTTGGGCCATTGCATTGGAATACCCCTCAGGGTCGCCGATGGTTGTCCAATCCGCGTTGAAATGGATCTTGAAGATCGGGCCGCCGGGATTGATGGCATAGACCCGCTCTGCTGGGTCCCGTATGTCCTCGACAAGAGCATAAGCCCCGGCAAGGTCCTGTTTCGGCGCAACGTAGTTTCGCTGCACGAGAAGCACCGAAAGGATGATCATCGCCACGGTGCCTGCAGCGAAAAGTCCCGCCCTAAGGCCGGGTCGCCCGACCATCCGTGCAACAACATCGGCACCATACAAACAGCCGACAACGGTCAGAATGATGACAAGGCCGATATCGACAAAAAAGAACCTTGGCCAAATCCGCATCTCAAAGGACATGAGAATGCCAATCGTCACGGCGATGTGCATGACGACGGACGGAAAAAACAACGGCTGCGTGGCATGCGCCCTAATCGCGCCAAACATGAGGGCCACCAGTCCGCCAATGACAACAATCAAAGTCAGTGGCCCGGTGTTTCCGATTGCTGTTCGCAAACCTTCCACCACGGTCCAAAGCGGGTTTTGATATTCCTGCATCGGATCGACCGCAGATGTGGCTGAGATTTCGCCCATAGTGTCTGCGATGCTTGGGAAAATCGGCAGATATGCCAAAAGCACCAAAACCAGCGCAATCGCGACGCCGATCAGCGGTTGCAGCACCCAGGCACGTGTCAGGTCAGGTCTTCCAAACCCGGTTGCCAGGGACAGCAACCAGACGAACCCCAGAGCGACAAAGAAAAATGCGCCGGTCAGATGGGTGAAAACGGCTGCGGCGGCGGTCAAGCCGAAGGCAACCCAGATACCCATGGACGGGCGTTGCACACCCCGCAAAAAGAAAATGAGGCCAAGTGCGCTCCAGAACGCCAGTTCGGTATAGCCGCGGGCATTCTGCGAAAACCAGACCTGATGGTAAGACAGGGCCACGAGCAGGCCGGACACATGCGCGGCCGCGGTACCAGCAATCCCTCTTGCCAGCCACCAGGTCGTTCCGACGACACCAACGCCGAACAATACGGCCGGAAAGCGATAGGCCCAGGCTTCGTCTCCAAAAAACTGAGAGAACAGCTTGGCCTTCATGCTGAAAAAATAGTGATGGTTCATCGAGTATTCACGCATCATTTCGCCCCAGGGAAGGCGAACATGCGTGTCGACGGTCCAGATCTCATCGTACCACAGCGGCGCGTTCAGGCCGGCGATCCTCAGCACTGTTGCCAGAAAAAGGATGAGCGCCAGCACTGCCAGTTCATTGCGGCCCGGCGCGGTAGTGGAATGGTTCATCGGGCGGTCTCCGGGCACATCAGCGTCAATTCAGGATACCAATCAAAGTTCAGGTCTTGCATAGGCCGGGTGCGGCCAACCGCTGGTAATGTGCACGAATATCCCGGTTCCAGATATCTGCGCAGAACTGAATGCCGCAACCTTGGTTGTTTTGGACGAAAAGTATCGATCGATTGAGAACATTGTTAAAGTATTCCCCCGATTGTTGAGAAATTTGCGAATATTCCTTCCCGGCGGGTTGATTGTGATTTCGGGAATATTACTGACCAACAAGATGCCGCCTGCGCTGAAATCATCAATTGAATGGCTCGATAGTTCGGATGGGAGAGGTCGAGTCAACAATTTTCCGGTTTTCTCGCTGTCTCTTACACGGGTGCAACTACCTGTTTCATTGGGATTACATTCATGACAGCCATGTGTTCAATTGCTATGAAAACGTTGTGTGGAAATGGGTTTCGAGTACATGCAGATTGAAGAAACCGCCTTACCCGGTGTTTTGATCCTGACGCCAAAACGGTTTGGCGATGCGCGCGGGTTCTTTTCCGAGACCTGGAACCGGAGAACGTTGGACGATCACGGGATCGCCTTGGATTTCGTGCAGGACAATCATTCGGTATCTGCCAGTCTCGGTACGCTTCGCGGTCTGCATTTCCAGTCTCCACCCCATGCGCAGGACAAGCTTGTGCGCTGCGGGCAGGGGGCGCTGTTCGATGTGGTTGTCGATATCCGCAAGGGCTCACCCACATACGGGCAGTGGCTGGGCGTCGATCTGACGGCAGAGAATGGAAAACAGCTGTTGGTGCCCAAGGGGTTCTTGCACGGTTTCGTCACGCGGGTGCCGGATACCGAGATTTGCTACAAATGCACCGATTATTACGCGCCTGAATGCGACGGGGCGGTGCGCTGGGACAGTTGCGGCATAGATTGGGGGCTGACGGGCAATCCGGTCCTGTCCGCCAAGGACGCGGTAGCGCCCGCACTGACCGAGTTCGACAGCCCCTTTATCTGGGAGGGCAAGCCATGAAGTTGTTGGTGACAGGTGGCGCCGGCTTTATCGGTTCGGCCGTGGTGCGGCGAGCAATTGCGGACGGACATCAGGTGGTCAATCTGGATGCACTGACCTATGCGGCGTGTCTCGACAATGTAGCCCAAGTAGCAAATGACCCGAACTACACCTTTTTAGAGGCTGATATTCGGGATCGGACTGCCATGGATCGGGCGCTAGTCGAATATGCCCCGGACGCCATCATGCATCTGGCGGCAGAAAGCCATGTGGATCGCTCGATTGACGGACCCGGTGCTTTTATCGAAACCAACGTGACCGGTACTTACAATCTGCTGGAAGCAGCCAGAACGTACTGGGACGGGCAGGGGAGGCCGGACAGTTTCAGGTTCCACCACATCTCAACCGATGAGGTCTATGGCTCGCTGGGGCCAACCGGGCAGTTTACCGAAGAGACGCCTTATGATCCGCGCTCGCCCTATTCGGCCAGCAAGGCCGCCAGCGATCATCTGGTGCGCGCTTGGTGCGAAACATACGGTCTGCCGGTGGTGCTGACAAATTGCTCGAACAATTATGGGCCGTATCATTTCCCCGAAAAGCTGATCCCGGTCATCATTCTAAACGCTCTGGCGGGCAAGCCGCTGCCCGTTTATGGCGATGGGTCCAATGTTAGAGACTGGTTGTATGTGGAAGACCATGCTGAGGCGCTGCTGCTGGTGGTTCAGAAAGGCCGGATCGGGCGCAGCTATAACATCGGCGGTGAAAACGAATGCTCCAACTTGCAATTGGTGCAGATGCTGTGCGGTATTCTGGATCGTTTGCGCCCTGCGGCTACGCCTTACAGCGACCTGATTACCTTTGTTGCTGATCGTCCCGGTCATGATGCACGTTACGCTATCGACCCGACCCGTATCCGACAGGAGTTGGGCTGGCGGCCCTCTGTCAGCGTCGAAGAGGGGCTGGAGCGCACCGCTCAGTGGTACCTAGACAATGAAAGCTGGTGGCGCGCGCTGCAAAACCGTGACGGCGTTGGCAAGCGACTGGGTGTGAAGGCATGAGCATCCTTGTCTTTGGCCGTACCGGGCAGGTGGCACGGGAACTGGCAGCGCATGCAGGTGTGACATGCCTGGGCCGTTCCGGTGCGAACTTGGAACAGCCTGCCTCCTGTGCGGCGGCCATTCGTTCTGCAGCGCCACAGGCGGTGATCAATGCGGCGGCCTTTACGGCCGTTGACCGGGCCGAGGAAGAAGAGGCGCTTGCAACTGTTATCAACGCGGCGGCACCCGCTGCGATGGCGCAGGAATGTGCTGCATTGGGCATCCCTTTAGTCTCTATTTCGACGGATTACGTGTTTGATGGGTCAGGTGATGTTCCCTGGAAGCCCTCAGATCCGACCAGACCGCTGGGGGCGTATGGGCGCTCAAAACTGGCAGGGGAGCAGGGGATTGCTGCAGCGTGGGGCACCTATGGAATCTTACGCACCTCATGGGTGGTTTCGGCCCATGGAAACAACTTCGTCAAGACGATGCAGCGGCTGGGGGTCGAACGAGATCAGCTGTCCATCGTGGCCGATCAGATCGGCGGCCCGACCCCGGCGCGGGACATCGCGGCGGCTTGTCTGTCCATGGCGCAGCAACTGATCAAGGATGCGGGTAAAACGGGTATCTACCACTTTGCGGGCACACCGGATGTCAGTTGGGCCGAGTTTGCCCGTGCGATTTTTTCCGAATTAGAGACTGATTGTGATGTAACGGACATTCCGTCCAGCGAATATCCCACCCCCGCGAGACGGCCATTGAATTCCCGCCTTGATTGTTCCTCACTGGAAACAACTTTTGGCATTACACGTCCTGATTGGCGGCGGGGTTTAAGTGATATTCTGAGGGCTTTGGAAAACGCGTCATGAGTACACGTAAAGGCATCATACTTGCGGGAGGATCGGGCACCCGGCTTTATCCGATCACGATGGCCGTGTCGAAACAGCTGCTGCCGCTCTATGACAAGCCAATGATCTATTACCCGCTGTCGGTGCTGATGCTGGCCGGTATTCGGGACATCTGCGTGATCACCACGCCGCAGGACCAGGATCAGTTCAAGCGCACGCTGGGGGATGGCAGCCAATGGGGGGTCAACCTGACCTATGTGGTGCAGCCCAGTCCTGATGGATTGGCGCAGGCCTTTATCCTTGCCGAAGAGTTTCTGGCCGGTGCGCCTTCGGCGCTGGTTCTTGGGGACAACATCTTTTTTGGCCACGGTTTGCCTAAGCTGCTGGCTGCGGCGGATCAGCATGCCGAGGGCGGCACGGTGTTCGGCTATCACGTGGCCGATCCCCAGCGTTATGGCGTGGTCGCCTTTGATGCCGATGGTCGTGCGCGTGAAATCATCGAAAAGCCATCCGTTCCGCCTTCGAACTATGCAGTGACAGGCCTGTATTTTCTGGACAGCTCGGCGCCAGAGCGGGCCAGACAGGTCAAACCATCCTCGCGCGGTGAACTGGAAATCACCGACCTGTTGCAGATGTATCTGGAAAAAGGCCAACTTAGGGTGGAAACCATGGGGCGGGGCTATGCCTGGCTGGATACCGGCACCCATGCCAGCCTGCTGGATGCAGGCAATTTCGTGCGCACGCTGGAAGAACGGCAGGGATTGCAGACGGGGTGCCCGGAAGAGATCGCCTGGCAGCTGGGGTGGATCAGTGACGAGCAGTTGCGCCAGCGGGCGGAAATGTTCGCCAAGAACGAATACGGGGCCTATCTGGATGGATTGTTGGAATAATAAGTCTGACAATCGCTGCGAAGTTTATCTGGCAAGCTCCCCCAGTAGATCTGTTGCCGGGTTTTCGGCAATGTCGATGTGTTCGTAGTATGGCAGCTAATCCGCGCTGTTTCCGCGGGAAAATCAATTAATCCTGATAAGGGATACTTATCGGATATAAGTGATAGAAAAACTGTCCCTTATGGTGCTGTGCAAAATTTAAAGCATATGAGTATAATGGGCTTTAACCTATTTTTGTAAAAAGATTTTAAAACCAAATCAGCGCATCATTACATCTTCGAGCAGGCCGTACTGGCTGGGGCAGGCCTGGTTGATTTTTGGCCCGTTTCTGCCGTTGTCACGTGCCTACTGCACTTCGCGAATACTGGATGTTAGCAATTCTTTGGCTGCGGCTTCGAGTTCGAAGGCGTCTGTTACGGGGACCAGAAAGGAATTTTTGCCGACAATGACATTCTCTTCGTAATACGCGTCGAGGTTCGTGCCCGCCCAAGGGGATCGTATCATCAGTGGCATAGCGACAATTTCAACGCCTTTTTGCAAGGCAGCATTACGTGCCTTTTCCAGATCTGGATCGTCTTTGTTTTCAACCGCACCGACGAGCGCGATCACTTTCCTCTGTCCGTGGTACCGATTGCTTTCCAACAAACTTAGAGAATTCAATATTGCGGCAGACAGCGAAGCACCCTGCCCCGATGAAAGTGGAGCGTCATCGAGACTTTCGATTGCAGCCTCAAGATCATCAGCATCTGTTGCCTCAATCCAGGGGATGATTTCCCGATGACTGCCCGGCCCGGCCCATTCAAAATAGGTGACTGCTATTCTGCCAAATGGGCCTGAGTGAATTGCGTCTTCAACATCTGCTGACTTCAACGCATCCGAAAAGCCGTTTCGCTGTAACCACAGCTCATTTAAATCGACACTCCATGAGGCGTTTATGGCCAGCACAATTTCGGTGTCGACGTCCACGCTGCCGACCGTGCTTTCGGATGCCAATGCGTCGCTGTCCAGATTGGCTGCGTGCAATGCACCAAACATGCCTGGCGAGAAAAAGAAAATCTGGCAGGCCAGAAAAAGAGACCGCCAGCGGTAAAGGTTTTCATTAGGTTTTATCACACCCTATGATAACACTGTGGTGTGTTTCTGTGGAACGTTTCTTTACGGGTGCATTGCTGCCCGACGCCTATTTACGAGCTTTTTGATGCGTTAATGTTACTAGTTGTGGAATAGTGCCAGGATGAAAGGATTGCGAGCAGCCGATCGCCTTGGCCTGGTAGGCCATACGGGTTTTGTAGGGGGAAACCTCCTGTCTCAGTGCAGTTTCTCACACTGCTATAATTCTTCTGATATTCGAACAATCGCTGACCAAGAATTTGATGCCCTCATCTGCGCGGGCGCCCCTGCTACGATGTGGATGGCAAATAACGATCCAGCCAGAGATGCCGCTAATCTAAATTTCCTGATTGAGAACATTACGAGGGCAAAGCCAAAAACTGTCATCTTGATTTCAACAGTTGCCGTTTTCGATGATGTTGCCGCTGGCTACACGGAAAGCTCAGCTCGGTATGAGACCGACAAGGCGTATGGCCGAAATCGGCGCAATCTTGAGGTTGGCTTGCTCGGGGCATTTCCCGATGTCCGCATAATCCGCTTGCCGGCCTTGTTCGGCCGGGGGTTGAAAAAGAACTTCATTTTTGACCTGCTCAATCCGGCGCCGTCCTTTCTGAAAGCGGATAAATTCGAAAGCCTCCGACAGGTATTAAAACCGTCCGAACTGTCGGCAATAGCCGAGGCCTATGTGTTTGACGACGAGGTTGGCATGTGGCGGCTGCGGCGATCCGAAATCGCAGCTACCCCTTTGCTGAGCGAGCTCGAGGCAGCTTTTGAGCGGGTGGGAATTGCCGCCCGGGATTTCACCAACTCAGACAGCCGATATCAGTTTTACAATGTAGAACGTCTGGCAGACGACATCGAGGTATGTCTGGAGCAGGGTATCCAATCCCTCAACATTTGTTCCGAATCCATGAGCGCCCGGGAAATTCACCAGGACCTGATAGGTTATTCTTACGAGAACGATGGTCCTGCACGCGTCACAGAAGATGTCAGAACAGAACACTCTGCGGTGTTCGGAGGCAAAGGACCATATCTTTATGACAAAGAGAGCGTGTTGAAGGACCTCAGAGCTTTTTTCCTGCAGGAGTCGGCACAATGAAGCTCGGGATCTCGAATATTGCCTGGCTCCCGGAAGAACTGACTGAAGTTTTGCCGCTCATGGAAGACATGTCCGCCACCGGACTTGAAGTGGCCCCGGGGCTTGCGTTTCCGGGTGAGGCCGATCCGTTTAAGCCGACCGCGGGTGCAATTCGCCTTTTCAGGGATCAGTTGGCTGCGCATAATGTCGAGCTTATCTCAATGCAGGCGCTGCTTTTTGGCGTGGAAAACGCACAATTGTTCGGCACGCCGTCGGAAAGAGAGAATTTTGTCCGAGGCATCAAACGTGCAATTGGTCTGGCCGATGTTTTGGGGGTTGGCAACCTGGTTATGGGATCGCCCAATGCGCGTGCCATTCCGGATGAGATGGATCGTGAGGCAGCTGTGGCAGAAGCGATTGAAATATTTCGCAGATTGGGGGATGCAGCGGCGGCGTCGGGTGCGAAAATTGCGATGGAGCCCAACCCTGCGGAATATGGCACTAATTTCCTTAATACATTGAACGAGGTTACCGCATTTACCGCATTGGTAGATCATCCGGCGATTACGATAAATTTGGATCTTGGCGCTCTGCAAATGAATGGTGAGATCCGTGACTTTCTTGATCGGACACATGTTAAGGCGTCCTGTATTTCACATGCCCACATCAGCGAACCCAGATTGGCCCCTGCGCCGGAAGATGCGACGTTGCTGACTGAGATTTCAGCCAAACTTATGCGACAAGGATACCAGGGCTGGTTCTCGATTGAGATGCGCCGCGTTGAAAGTTTGAGAATGCAAACGATTGCGTCGTCTCTTGCGGCGGCGGCGGGCGCGTTGGCACAGGCGAAGGCATCAGTCGCATGACAGAAACCCCGCAACGCAGTGATTTTCTGGCATCGTTCTGTCTGGTTCAAGAAGGGGGCGTGGCTGAAGAATTCTCAAAGATTGTCGAACTGGCGACCAGGATGCAGTCACAGCTGCAATACTGGGAGATCGTTTATGTCGTCGGTGAGCGTATGCGCCACAGCGTCGACGCCCTTGGCAGCCAGATCTCGGCAATCAAGAACCTGCGCATCATCATCGTCAACAATGCGGTCGGTTCGTATCGACGGCGTGTCGTATGCGCGTCCGAGGCAATTGGTGATGTTGTCGTTGTTTCGTCGTTCGAAGATCTGGATTATCTCGACCTTTGTGACCTGGCATCAAAGGCGTACAAGCAGGACGAGATAATCATGGGCAGGTCGGCGCGCAGGCGCACGGCGTTGCCGCTGTTCCATCTCACGCTTGCGGCCATGTCGAGCTATAAGGTCAACAGCCACGACATGAAGACGGTCGCATTGCCGCGTGCGCGGTTGGAAAACATACTCGCACGGCCGACGGCCACGCTTGATTTGCGCTTCGAGCCAAAGGCGGCGGGGCGCAATTATCAGCGAGAGATTTGCGACACGACACGCGGCCATTTCCACTCTGCCAGATTTTCCGAACGTTTCGCTCTGGCAACCGAATTGGTCGCCAGTTCGGCACCGCGTTTTCTGAAGGGGTTTGCCGCGCTTTCCATGTGTGTCCTGGTGGGCGCAATTGCATATGGCATTTACGTTGTGGGGGCTTTGATTTTTCTGGAGACATTGCAGGAAGGCTGGTTCTCGACAAATTTTGTACAGGCAGGCGCGGTCGCTTTCATTGCCCTCGGTCTTGCAATCCTGTCTCTGGGGTTGGCTGAAATCTACGAAACAATGAACGGCCGTGAGAAGTGGACCATCACTGATGAGATCGCAAACATCACCTATTTCGATCAGGCCAGTGATTTCAATGTCGAGCACCGGACAGGACACCGCCTAAATGAGTGACGGGATGATCGAGGCATTCAAAACGCGGGGGTGGAGCGTTCCGGATTTTCGCACCGATGTTTTGGCAGAGCGCCGAAAGCCGTGGGTGATTGTTATTCCAGTCATCAATGAAGGTGAGCGCATACGCAAACAACTGTCTGAAATGAAAGCGTCAGGCTGTTGTGATATGGCCGATGTCGTCATCGTGGATGGGGGGTCAAGCGATGGTTCGCTGGCGCTCGAATTCCTGCGTGACGTGGGTGTACGGGCGTTGTTGACCAAAACCGGGCCCGGAAAACTATCCGCGCAGCTTCGTTGCGCTTATGCCTGGTCACTGCTGGAGAACTATCAGGGCATCGTCACCATCGATGGCAATGGCAAAGACGAAATTGCGGCCATTCCCAAATTCATATCAGCCCTCGAAGACGGTTTCGGTTATGCTCAGGCCTCGCGGTTCATTGCGGGCGGCGCCGGTATCAACACGCCCTTGATGCGCACGCTTGGGATACGGCTTGTGCATGCTCCGCTGCAGAGCCTGGCGGCGCGGCACTGGTTCACCGACACGACACAGGGGTTTCGGGCCTATTCGCGCGCATTCCTCCTGGATGCTGGCACGCAGCCTTTTCGCGATGTGTTCATGAAGTATGAACTGCTTGCTTACCTCACGGCGCGCGCCAGCCAATTGGGTTACCGGGTCTGTGAAATTCCAACGCGCAGAACATACCCTAAAAAGGGCAAAACGCCGACAAAGATCCACGGCATCCGGCCTCTTGTTGAAATCGTGGTTGTGGCGTTGAAGGTTCTGGCAGGCCAGTACGCGCCACGCACGGAAAACCCGGAAAAACGGCGCGGTCAGGCCAATGACAACGCCTGAATACGATATCGCGATTATAGGCGGTGGGTTTTTCGGATGCTGTCTGGCCCTATACCTGAAGACTGTCGCCGATAAGATCGTTGTGCTTGAAAGCGAAGAGGCGCTGATGCTGCGCGCGTCGCGCATCAATCAGGCTCGTGTACATACCGGATTTCACTATCCGCGCAGCTTTGTCACAGCCATGCGTTCACGTTCATTGCAAAGCCAGTTCGTGAAAGATTTCGAGGCGGCCATCCTCGATGATTTCGACATGCTCTATGCGATTGCACGCCGCCGTTCCAAGGTCTCAGCCAACCGTTTTCTTCGGATGTTTCAGTCCCTCAACGCGCCCATTGCACCTGCTGCGCGTGGGCACACGGCGTTGTTTAACCCGGACCTGATCGAGGAAGTATTTCAATGCAAGGAATTTGCCTTCGACTGGAAGAAGTTGCGCGACCTGCTCAGTCAGAAATTGGAGCGGAGCAAGATCGATCTACGCCTTCAATGCACGGCAGAGCGTGTCGTACAAGCCCCGGGGAAACTGACGCTTGAACTTTCAGGCGGTTCGTCTGTTAGCGCAGGCACCGTGCTCAATGTGACGTATTCCAATATCAATGGGATACTCTTGAACAGCGGGCTGGAGCTTTTGAAGCTTAAACATGAGCTCACTGAAATCGCCTTGGTCGAACCACCGGATGAGCTTCACGGCCTTGCGGTCACTGTCATGGACGGCCCTTTCTTTTCCACGATGCCTTACCCTTCCGAGGGTTTGTATTCCCTCACTCATGTTCGTTACACGCCCCATTTCAGTTGGGTGGACGAGCCGAACGGGTTACCCGCATATGCAACTGCGCAGAAACTGCCAAAAGAAACGCGCTGGAGGCACATGATGCTTGATTCACAGCGCTACGTCCCGGCGTTGTCAAAGCTTCGCTTTGCGAAATCACTGTTCGAAGTGAAAACTGTATTGCCAAAGAACGAGCGTGACGATGGAAGACCGATTGTACTTCATCGACATACCGACGTGCCGGGTCTGTATTCGATAATGGGAGCAAAGATCGACAATGTTTATGACCTCTTTGAGGTGATCGGATTGATGAATGATGCCTGGAGAGATGCTGACGGCAGGCATCTGTTCGGATGAAACGAGGGGCGTATGACACCAGCCAGCGCTCTCAGCTTGGCAAGGGGTTGCGCTATACCGTTGTTGTTGTTGCGGGTCTTGCGGTCGATTTGTCGATAGCAATGACGTTGCGCGTGGGATTGGGCACCTCTCTTGTTCTGGGTGGGGTAACGGGTTTCCTGGTCGCAGTTGCCTTCAATTACGTTCTGTTCGAGGCTTGGGTGTTTCGGCGTGAACACTTTTCCATTTCTTTGAAACGGCTGGCTCTGACATATGTGAGTGCGACCGGAGCTCTGGGTCTGAGGTTTGTATTGATTGTGGTCCTAAACACCTTGCCCGGCGAAGGTGCCTTTGCCGATTTCCTTCGGCTCGGCGCGGCCGCTGTGATTACCTTTGCGGTGAACTTCCTGGTGCTTCGGCACATTTTCAAGCCGCCGACCGGTTCGGGCTAATTAGGCGCGCCAAATGTACCCGGTAGCTGCTTGTTTCAATTCTGCAGAGTGCGCCGTGAGCGGTCGCTCAGCACCCAGAGAAATGCAAGACCGATCCAGCATGTCACGGATGCCGACACCAGATAGTAGCGAAAGCTCAGCGCCTGCGCGAGCAAGAGCTGTGGCAACATGAATCCGATCACCGTCAGTATCGCCACAACCACAAAAAGCCGATGCTCTTTTCGAAGGGCAAATACCACGGCGCCAACCAACAACAAAAGCGCCAGATACGGATACATCTTTGTCAACTTGATCCGGCTCCCCCAATGGCCATAACTCAGGATTGCACGCGAGACCGCCGGAAGATCCAGCGTTGCAGCGTAACCCTTGTTCTGTAAAAGCCAGGGACCTTCCCGGAGAAATACAAATTGCTGATCAATGTGCGATGCGCGCAGCGTCATGAGCGCAAGACGTACGCGTTCGCGTATGAAAGCCCCGGGTTTTTCAGCAACGGTAAGCTTCCAGCAATCCATGACGGCGGTATGCTGTTGTTCGGACAGGAACAGAGGCGGGCGCAGCCCTTCTCCTTTTCGCCACAGCAGAGTTCCGATGTGCGGATGCGCATAATACTCGTCCAGCACGTCTTCGGGTGTTTTTGCTCCGCCGCGCACAAGCTCGGGGCTCAGGCATGTTGTTTCCCCGGTTTTATGCAGTGCAGCCACTCCGTTGAGCGTCGAGACATATAGCGTAGAACTGCGACTGGGATTGCCCGCAACAGCATTCGCTGCAGCCAGAACCCCCCACACTGAAATGACAACCGCTACTGCCGATAGAAAGTTTCGGAGCAGCGACCATCCCGGAAAGTTCCACATGAAATACAGCATGACTAGACCAGCGTGACCGGGGTTCAGCGCCTGGCTGTGCAGCGCGGCGCAAACAAGACAAAGCCAGGCGATCGCGGCGCGTGTTTTCGAATGTCCCGTCATGCCGATCGCGAATGCGAGACCCAGAAATGCGGCCTCGATGGTATTCGTCCTTAGCAATGGTGCGTGATACAACACAGCCGGAGACAGAACTAGCAGTGTAGCGCCTATTCGCACAATCAGCGGTGCGCGGCTAAAAACAACAACAGCCGCCCCTGCAAAAAAGACAACAACCTTTAAAACAAAAACTGGTGCCGGATACGATGTTCCGAATGTCACCGCCCAGGCAAACATACCTGCAGGTGCCGGTTGATGTCCCCGGAAAGACCCCAATGCGGCCTCTTTCAATACTATGTCGTAATCCCAGCCTATGGATCCGGGCCAAAAAGAGGCAAGAACCACGAGCGCAGCAGCGATGATGGTGAATCCAAGAACCAACTGGATTACGGTGTGTGTGTTAAATTGCGAAAACAATCTCTTTTGCCACAAAACCACTAACCGCCTCGATACTAAAATCCGGGTTCAACTATATCCGCAGTCAGAGCAATTCTGGCAAGCCCGGTAGCTTGTTTCAAGCTAAGGACCGTCGAAAGATCGCGGCGAACCCAATTGAGTATAAGCGCTAAGATTTTGAAATAATGAAAAAACTTCAATCGTTGCCACGAAATTTCCACCGTGCTCTTCGTATTTTTAAGTCAGATCAGCGGCCCAAAAACAGTGTTATTTCATCAATATTCGATACAATTGCCACTGCATTGTTAAGCTGCGCTGTCAACGGATCATTGATTGTCACACAGACGTCAGAGGCACCACAACAGTTCGCAAAACGAGCATAGTGATCTGTTGGGCCTCTCCTTCTATGCTGTCTGCAAAGAAATTTGCGATAGAACCCGAAAGACGGGTTGTAAATGAGTGTTAGGGTAATGTGAGCGATGTTTAGTCCGGCGAAATCTGGCATGAGATACGTCAAGCCATTGCTTCTGATATTGGCGATATGTGTTTTGGGGTTGCTGTCTCCGGGTGTATCTTCGGCTACCCAGAATGAGTGTGCGGCAACGACCATAATGCCGGTCGGAGATTCCCGCGTGGTAGGGGATCGCCCTCGTTTTGAAAGTTACCGGCATGAGCTTTGGTCACTGCTTGTAACCCAGGGCGTCGCCTTTGATTTCGTCGGGCCCTTCGTGGACGCAGCGAACTATCCTAAGGTGAAAAAATATCCATTTGATCGCGATCACGCAGGTGCCATCGGGTATTCAACGACGGATTTACTTGCCAATCTGGATGATTTTCTCAGGCGGACGGGCCCACCCGATATCGTATTGCTTGGGATCGGCGGAAACGACCTGATCGAGACCAATGAACCCACCGAAAAAATCGTTGGAAACATTGGCGAGGTAATCAAAAAATTCCGGGCGGTTAATCCACAGGTTGTAATTTTCTTGGAGCAGATCGCACCCGGTCATAGCCGCGTCATGGACGCCAATCTGCAGAGCCGGGTATCATCCATGAACAAGGGGATTGCCTCTCTGGCCAAAAAGACTTCAAATCCTGAGTCTCGGATCATCGTGGTCGATATGTCGAAGGCTTGGTCTGATCGGTTCATGGCGGATGACGTGCACTACAATAATCGTGGGTCAAAAAATGTAGCTGGGCGTTACTTTGAAGCGCTGATGGAACTGCCTGAATTGAAGATGGACCGCAGGTGTGAGTGACGCAAATTATTAATCATGCCACATAGCCACCGTCCTAAGCGGTACCGGGTACTTGCATATGATCCGGATTGGTTTCGGACCAAGGTTGTAAAAGACCAGACATTAACGCGGTCCCGCAACCGCTATGAGTCGCCATGAAACAATCAGCCCAACCTGACTGAACTAATCCTCACGGCGAAACATTTTTCGCGGCTATGTTTCCAATCCGATCACTGGTCTCGAAGCTTAACTTCACAAGGCAGAGCTCAATGGGTACCAATAGTATGCGGCGTTTTGTTCTGGTTCTTCATCAATGGTTTTCAACTCATACTTATTTGCAGCCTTTTTTCTTATCGTTTTCGTTTGCTACCAGCTGAATTTCGAGTGGCGGTTGAAGAAGGTCTTTCTGCTGGTGATGAGCTGGCTTTTTTATGCCGCCTGGAACCTACCCTATCTGCTGATAATCATTTTCTCGACTTGCGTGGATTTCTACGCGGCAAAGCGGATCTACCGCGCAGACTCCTCAAGCGGAAAAAAATTCTGGTTGTTTGTCAGTTTGGTGGGGAACCTTGGGGTGCTCAGCTATTTCAAATATGGTGAGTTCCTGCTGACGAGCGCAACGGATTTGCTTGGGCAATTTGGTATCGTGTATGAGCCGATGCCCTGGAGTGTTTTGTTGCCGATTGGAATTTCCTTTTACACCTTCCAAACCCTGACCTATTCCCTTGACGTCTATAAAGGACGCATGCGCCCTGACGCGGGGTTTCTGGATTTCGCTCTTTTTGTTGCCTTCTTCCCGCAACTGGTTGCCGGCCCAATCGTCAGAGCCCGCCGCTTCATGCCTCAGTTGAAAGTAAAGCCCAAGGTCAGTGCCGATCAGTTGGGTTGGGCCCTGGTTTTGTTTGTCATCGGGTTGTTCGAAAAGGTCGTTTTGGCAGATGGGCTGTTCGCCCCTGTCGTCAATGTGGTTTACGAACATGAACATAACGAAATACTGCCAGCATATATGGTTATCCTGGCCAATTTCGCATTCATGGGCCAGATATTCAGTGACTTTGCCGGATACTCGTTGATGGCGATTGGTGTTGCGCTGTCTCTTGGGTTCGTGTTGCCAGAAAATTTCAGAGCACCATTTTCGGCCATCGGGTATGCCGATCTGTGGCATCGGTGGCATATATCCATGTCGACATGGTTTAGGGATTATCTTTACGCAAGCATCCGGTCGACGCGCAGCCGCACAATCTACAACACCATGTATGCGCAGTTGCTTACGATGACGATCATTGGCCTGTGGCACGGGGCGAACTGGACGTTTGTCGTTTGGGGGGTGTTCAATGGCCTGGTGTTGGTGACCGAACTGAGTTTGCGTCACAAGCTCGGGCACTGGCCCGTCTGGCAAACCACTGCGGCAAAGATTTCATTTTGGGCACTGACAATGCTGTTGTTTTCACAGTCAGCAATGTTGTTCCGGGCCGAAAACCTGACGCAGAGTAGCTCGATGTTCACGTCATTGTTTGCCTCCGGTTCCAGCGACCGTGTGGTGCCAAAACTCGAAGTTGCGATTGTTTTGCTCAGCCTGTTGGGGCTGTTTGCTGCACATTGGCAATTGCGCCATCGGCCGCTTCGGGAAGTTGTCGACGCATTGCCATTGCCCATTGTCACGGCTCTTGGAACTTTGGCCATACTCTCGATCGCGGTGATCGGCAGCAGTTCCGATGCGTTCATCTATTTTCAGTTTTAGGGATTGAGGGGACAGTATGGAGCAAAAGACGCTAGATGCAGTTGCCACAGAAAAGACGCCTGCAATCAAGACCAGAAACGGGTCCCTCTACCTGGTTTCAATCTTCACGTCTCTGGTGCTGGCAATACTTCTCCTTGGGGCCCTCGAGCTTCACATTCGCAGCGAAGGCGGCATACCCAGTGTTGATTATTCGGCGGAACGCTGGGCGCTCGTACGGTCCGAAATGGAAGCAGATACCAATGCTGACTCGATTGCCTTGCTTGGCGCATCCCGCATGCAGTCGAATGTATCACTTTCAACGCTGTCCGAGGCGCTTGGAGGTGTTCAGATTCACCAATTGGCTGTAGCAGGTGCCGCACCCTATTCGGCCTTTGAGGACCTAGCGCAGAATTCCCAATTCAAAGGCTTGGTCGTGTTGTCGATCATCCCGTCATTGATGATGCCCGGCCCCGCCCGAGAGGAGCAAATGCCCAATGTCGACTACTACAACCGGCATTGGAACAAAGCCCGATACATCGACACCTGGCTGGGGGATCAGGTGACATCGCGATTGGCTCTGGGCGATCATCACTATCGCGCCATCGGGCTGTTGCGAAACCTGTTAAAGCACGGGAATTTTGCTGGCCCGCCGGATTATGTAACCACGGATATAAATCGGGAAACGACTATGCGGTTCGAGAACGTCAATGTCCCGGCACTCAGAAAATCCCGCGTCGATTCCATGGTCAGAATGATGGCCGCGCAAACGCACCTGGACCCTGATGCGTGGCGGGCGTTCATTGCCGAAGACTTTGGTCGCCTCGTCTCAAGGATCGAAGATCGCGGAGGTCGCGTCATTGTTGTTTATATGCCTGTGAGCGAAGACATGCTTCAGCTTGAAACGGCCGCTCTTCCGCGCGAGGTTTATTGGGACGTGATTGCAGAACTGACCGATGCTGAAACGATCCACTTTCTGGACGACCCGGGAATGTCGGGATTTGAGATTCCTGACGCGTCTCATCTGGATCATTCGGACAAAGTGGAGTTCACTCTAATGCTTGCCGAAGCTTTGAGGCACAGGGATGTATTAGAGATAGCAGACGGCCCCTCAACTCTCGGGGCTCAGGGCCTGGTGCAGAACAGTGAATGAAAGCGACCTCAGGGGGGGACGAGAACAGTTCAGCCAAAGATAGTGTTCAGCTTCGTTCCCGCCCGGCGTTTGCTTGAACAGCCCCACCAAGTTCTTCCCTAAGGTGTCATTCAGCTGGGCAACAAGACGATCATTTGTTGCAATTGGGTTGGATATGAGGCGGCAGTTATTCAAAAATGAGTAATATTAGGTAGGTGGTATTAGAAGGTAAGCATTATGGTCGAAACACGCCCCACTATCTCACACCCAAGGCTCTCGGTTGTGATCCCGTGCTACAATGAGATTGAATCTCTGTCGACATTGTACACACGCGTGACCGGAGTTTGTGAGGCTGGGGTTGGAGATGACTATGAGATTTGCCTTGTTGATGACGGCTCAAGCGACGGTACGGGAGAGAAAATCAGAGACCTTGCGAAAGATGATCAGCATGTGGTGGGCATATTACTGTCGCGCAATCACGGGCACCAACTCGCTCTTTCCGCCGGTCTGAGCGTATGCCGGGGTGAGCTGATCTTTGTTCTTGATGCGGATCTGCAGGATCCGCCAGAACTGCTGCCTGATATGATCAAGATGATCGAGCTGGGCGCTGATGTGGTTTATGGCCGTCGTTCACAGCGCATGGGGGAAACGGCCTTCAAAAAGCTCTCAGCGCATATGTTCTATCGGCTTATCAACCGGTTTGTTGATATTTCTATTCCGCAAGACACCGGCGATTTCCGCCTCATGACGCGACCGGTGGTTGATGCACTGAACGGAATGCCTGAGCACAACAGGTTCATCCGGGGAATGGTCAGCTGGCTGGGGTTCAAGCAAGTGCCCATCGAATACGTCCGTGATAAACGCTTTGCCGGGTCCACTAAATATCCGTTGCGAAAAATGATTGCCTTCGCAATAGATGCTATAACCGGTTTCTCTACTGCTCCGCTGCGCATGTCGATCTACATTGGGTTCTTGTGCGCGATGATTGGCGTCCTGTTTTTTGCATACACGGCCTACAGCTATTTTTCCGGTATCGCGCTTCAGGGTTGGACGACGTTGATGTCGGTGGTTTTGATTCTCGGCAGCGGTCAGTTGATCGTTTTGGGGGTAATAGGGGAGTATTTGGGTAGACTGTTTATGGAATCCAAACGACGTCCCTTGTTTATTATCCAGGAGATTGTCTCAGGCGGAGAAGACGAGAAAGGATAGGTGTGAGCAATCAGTCTGGTGAGTTCGAGTGATCCACAAAACCCCGATAAATACACAGTTAAAATATGTTTGTAGTTAAGAACCCTGATCAACGCGCAGAGCGTGCATTTCTGATTTGTTCTGGGGTCTTTCTTTTCACGCCCGTTGTTCCATCGGTGCTTAAACCCAGGGTTTCTGGCGACTGGCGGTACATCTTTGGTGCGCCCGCAGGAGAGGTTTTGTTATGAGTTCTCGTTATTTGGCATATGGCCTGACAGTGCTTTCGCTTGCAGGGTTTATTTTCGCCTTTTTGTATGGCCCCGTTATTGGCGAAAGCGCGCTTGGTTTCTCACCTCTTTCTGAAGACGGGTTATCACGTGTTGCCGCCGATCCGTTTTTCTTCGCACTGGCCTCTCCTGTGCTCACGATTTGCGCGGTGTTATGGCTGTTTGGCCCCGGTACAGTTGCCTATATCGGCGCAAGGCGATCGGAAATGATCCTGGATGTTGTCCTCGGTGGTGTCGGGGTGGGCCTTATCGCGATGCCCGTACTAGCGCTGTTGCTCGAGGCTGTCATTCCCGGGCCGCTTACGCCATTTCACGCCCTTGCTGGCGGCGGCATATTGTTGCTGCTGGGCCTGGTATTGCTCAGCCGACAAGAAACCCGTGAAATTAGTTTAAAAGGCGGCGGAGTCATTGTTGCAGCCATCGCCCTCATTTGGGTGCTTGCTGCCATTCTGGCCCCCAAGATATATTTCGAATCGTTTAACGACGATGGGGCGCAAGCTCTGGAAAGCACCATCCGGATTATCCGTGAGGGCACTCCGTTCTGGCCGCCCGGCTCTTACGGATTGAATAGTTATCCTGCTGCAGACACGATTATGAATTATGTCCCGTCGACATGGTTCGCTCTTGTGTTGGGCGAAGCCGAGCCTGCGGTACGCCTTGTTGGCCCCGTCGGAACCGGCATTCTGCTTTTAGGCATCTGCCGCCTAAGCCTAGTGATCCGCAAGCAGCGCAGCCTGTCCATCGTCGATCTTGCATTGGTTGCCTCTACGCTGGTCGTCTTTGCCGTTTCCCTCAGCTATTCAGCCAGCTACGAGCAATACGCTGATATGGCGATGCCTTATGCGCGCGAAGTTCTATTCTGTGCGATGTTTATGGCGGCCTTCGGCTACATCGTCTCGGGGCACTTTGCGGAAGCTACGGTCTTTTCGGTTCTGTCCGTCTTTGCATTGCCCACGGGTGGTGCTCTTATTCTATTTTTTGCGGGTCTGATGTTCTTGTTTGCAGGACAAGGGAGGCGCGTGTTTTTGATAAAAGTCGCTGCGGTTACACTCGCGGCAGTTCTGCTTGTACAGGTCTGGATTGCGCTTTTGCACTCATTGGGCTGGCCGCTTCCCGGACATGAGTTTGAGGTCGTAAGCCGCGCCCCGGGCCGCTTTCGTTTTATGTCCCTCGTCGATTTTGAGCGCTTGCCATATCTCCTGCTACCCGCAGCGATCGTTCCGGTCTTGGCGGCGCCGATACTATTGGTTCGCGGCCCAGCGATCGTGAAAATCCTGGTGTTTGTCGGGCTGTGTTATGGGGGCTTCTTTTATACGCAGGGCTTCCGCTCTCTTTTGCATCATATGGTCCCAGCTTGTGCAATTCTTCTGGCAGCGTATTGCGCCGGGCTGGGCCGCGGGATGGTGCCTCGATACGCTTGGGGGGCAGGCGTTATCGTGGCGCTTTTCTTTGTTCGTCCTGCGGTGTGGGAACTTGAGCATGGGCCTCAGAGGCAGGCAGTTGCGATCTGGATGCACGAAGACCTGCGGGATGACTATAGCACCCAGGCGGTTTTGAACCTGAACACCGCGCTCCGGGAATTTCTGCCGCCTTTGGATTACTTGGAGCGGTTTGATCGGAATGTGACCGGCAATGACGCTTTTGTCGCCAATGTTTATGTGCGGCGCGATTGGGCAGACAGATCGACTGCTGCGCTTATCATATGCCCTGCCGGACTATGTGAAGAAGAGCCGATAAAAAGTTTTGGGGATCTGACAGTCCATGTCACATCCGGCGATGCCCTTGTCGCAGCTGTTGAGCCACCGGCTACTACGTATCGCTTGTCGCGCATGCTCTGGTTCGCTCCGGAGAAAGCGTTCAGAAACCATTTTGCAATTCGCGAACAATCGGACCGGCTGATCGACTCCAAAGCGCTTTTGCTGTCTCTGGTTGGGCGGTAATCTACCAGAGGACAGGTTTTGGTAAAAAACTCTTTCAGTCTGCGGGCGCGAGATGGGGCGCTGAAATGTCATCTTATTGTACAGCCTGTTCCGCGAGATAGGTGCCGACTTCTTGCAGTGAGAATTCGAATGCTGCGAAGTTGTTAAGGCCGAGCAATACACTCGCAAGGACCGCAGCAGCCAGCACCGCTGTACGGGCCTTCGTCAATGCGCCCATGGCGGCAAGAAGAATGACCCCGGGCATATAGTTCATCGAGTAAAGAAACGTTTCATCACCCCAAAAAGAATGAAAGAGACATTGCAGGGCGATGAAGGCCAATATGGCCTGTCCCATAAGGCGCGAAGTCGTTTTCCCACGCCAGGCGGTCCAGATGCCCCAAACAAGCAGAGGAAGCGCCGCTGCGAGACCGACGAGGCCGGTCCACCGCATCTTCCAAAACGAAGCCCCCTGGAAACTGAAATATCGTTCGATCAGGCCGTTATCGTAGATGTGCATCTTAAATTCAGGAAATGGCGCGGCAAAGCTGTAAATGAAAAAGGCACGCAGCTTTTCGGGAATACCAAGCGCAGAGTCATGGAACATGTATGTCATTTCCAGACCGACATTTGGAACAAAAAAGAGCGTTCTGACGATAAGCATCTTTTGCACAGCGAAAATCAGCGTGACGATCAGAAGCGCGTCGAACGTAATACGCAGAAAGCGCCGGTAGTTGTTGCCTGCCATCGTCACGAACCAACCAGCCATCCAGTTTGTGGTTGTCATTGAAAGCGACAGTGCACTTGCAACCGACTGCATGAATTGGGGCAGCTTGCCTTTGTGGATCTGTGTGCCCAATGCCAATGTCAGCATTACGGTGAGAGAGGCTGTGCTGTAGACTTCGACGATTGGCATCCAGAAAATGGCGCTTGCCGTTGCGTTTCCGAATACAGTGAAAATAACTGCATCAACGCGTTGTAAAGTTAGCCCGCGAAGAGCCGCATACAGCGCCATGGACCACATCAGATTTACGGCGACCAGATATATTGTCATCGCGGTGCGCTCAGAAAACCCGGCGATCAGCATCAATTTGGTCGGCGGATACATGATGATTGATGCAAGCGGATGTACCTGGGTCCTGAAATGATCACCGCCAAGGCTGATCATCGTGCTCTTGACCCTCAGGATGTCGGAATTGAACCAGGGCCAAAGGTTCAGTTCAATATCGAGCATCGTATCGGGCACGCGTTCAGCGAGTGAAAATGTTACGGCAGCAGTACAAGCCCCGATCGCCAAGGCGATGAGTATGTCCAGCCTGACTGCAATCAGCCATGCTGTGAAGGTGCGGATTGTTTGACCAATATTTTTAAGTATCGAAGGAAGATCTGTCCAAAATTCGGAAAAAAACTGGCGTAGCAAAACGATGCTCCAAATTAAAAATACTTCTTCAGTCTGCGGGCACGCTTCATGTTGGATGGCAGGGACAGGATTGCTCTGACGAGCTTAGCCACGGATTTCATTCCTGGAATTGCCTTGAGGGATGACAGGCCTTTGGAGGTCTGCAGCAACTGCTCGTAGGATTGATTGTCCGCGTGTCGGAAATCTTTTGTGTGCAAATCTGTGCCGTCGTTTTCGGTGGGGGTGGACACAACCGCGGTTGCCTTCCTGTTCACTTCGAATACGACGAAGGATTCAAAAAAACTGATCCCCCAGACCCGGTTTTCAGAATTAGATGACATCAGCCGGGAAAAGCGGTGATTGATACGATCAACCATCTTGGTGGCGTATTTGATGAAGGAGCGATGTTTGAAACCAAAGCCTTCCATATACGAGGTGTGCGTATCTTCGACCACAAGCAACCCGCCATCCTTGATGTGCGGAAGCATGCATTCGGTGGTGATGATCTGTTGTTCGTAGGTATGGCCGCCATCATCCAGAACGATGTCGATGTCGCCGACTTCTTTCACAATCTTTTCCAGAAATTCGGGATCGCTCTGGCTGCCGATGAAAATTTCGAAACCTTCTTCTTCCCACCGTTTCGCATCGGGGTTCAGTTCGACCCCGATGATACGCGCCTCGGGGCCAAAGAATTCCCTCCACATGAACAGAGAGCCACCGCTCAGCACTCCGATTTCGATGAAAGTGATTTTCTTTCCCACATATGACGCAAAAAGCCGGTCATACACATCAAAATAAGTCGAATGCTTGCTGCTTTTGTACGGGCTATTCATATACGCTTGGTAGCTTCTGGAACTCGTCATAACTTTCTCAGGCTTCATTTCTAGTATCCCGTAAATTTCATGCGAGGTTGGCCCGCTGGAATGTTGAACTGAATTTTTAATCTCTGATTTGCAGTCCAATATTTATCACGTTGTGAATATGGATAGTTGGTCTTTCGCTAAAACCGAACTGTTTTTCGATCGTATCAAAGGATGGTTGCGCGGTGCCTTCATCAATCATCAGTGCTTCAAAATCCTGTCCCGGTCTGTTGGATGTCCGGAATTCCGGGTGCAGAAAAAGTCACTCTGGCTCAATGCGGCAAAGGCTGACGCGGCTTACGTGATCAGCCTTTGTGATGAATGAAAACCGAACTCCGAAACGTATGCTTTCAAACTGCCACGTTTCGCTACGTGTTTGGATAGAAAAGGCCCGGGCGAGGTTCAAATCCTGAATCCCGCCCGGGCCGCTATGATCAATCGCTCACTTTTTCAGCGATTATTGCCGTTAGGCGAACAAATCAGAGTAGTGATCCCACAGGCCTTGGAAATTAAACTCCGGCTCGTCATCCTGGCGATCTTCCCTGTCATTGCTGCGCCGATTTTCATACCGACTGAACCAACGTCCGCCCCAGCCATCATCGTCGTTGAGGTTATTATAGCGCCATGATGGTTGCCTGACTTCGGATCCAAGGAAATCCAGATCGGTTGCGGCCAACTCGTCGGTGGCTTCGTCCACACGGATTTCACTCTGATCCTCGCCGTCTTCTTCTGTTGCGAAGATGATCTGGTCGTCCTCTTCGTCTTCTTCTGCGCCGAGGTCGATCTGTTCCTCGCCCTCGTCTTCTTCTGCTGCGCCGAGGTCGATCTGTTCCTCGCCCTCGTCGGCTTCACCGGCGTCAGGGGTGTTCGCGCCGGTATCCGGCTGAGTGGAGCCTGTGTCGGGTTGAGTGGAGCCTGTGTCGGG